>NZ_JBDGLE010000035.1:0-201 GCF_057655995.1 Brevundimonas sp. Soil_N_31 | reverse complement strand
GCCGGTGTCGTCGGCCCACGCCAGGACGGCGTTCGAGGTGTATTCCGTGCCGTTGTCGCTGACGATGGTGTCGGGTCGGCCCCGCTGCCGGATGACGGCGTCCAACTCTCGCACCACCCGAGCGCCCGACAGCGAGGTGTCGGCCACCAACGCCAGGCACTCGCGGGTGCAGTTGTCGATCACCGTCAGGATGCGGAAGCG
>NZ_JBDGLE010000034.1:0-272 GCF_057655995.1 Brevundimonas sp. Soil_N_31 | reverse complement strand
CTCAAATCCAAAGACGCGATCGTCTCAGCATCAGCATCGTTCTGAGGTCCGATTACGCCCACCGCCTCGGGTGCGTCATTCACCGGATTGACCGTGACCTCCACCGTCTGTGTCAGGCTCTCGCCCGAGGCCAGATCGGTCACCGTATAGGTGAAGCTGTCCGTGCCGTTGAAGTTGGCGTTCGGCGTATAGGTGTAGGTGCCGTCCGGATTGACCACGACCGTGCCGTTCGACGGATCGGTCGCCTTGACATACTCAAGGGTGCCACCGCT
>NZ_JBDGLE010000033.1:0-425 GCF_057655995.1 Brevundimonas sp. Soil_N_31 | reverse complement strand
TGACGTGCCCCCCGTTTCTCATCCAGCCATAACAAGAGTCCGAGGTTGATCTGGGTAGAGATTGGTTGGGTTGGCAATAGGGCGGCCTGCGCAGCCGTCAACCAGCGCAGCAGGCCGCCCGGCGTTTCCAGCAAGGGCTTGCGCGTAGGCCTGCGGCGTCAGCCAGCCGAGCTTCGAGTGCGGTCGCCGTTCGTTGTAGTCACGCCGCCAGGCCTCGAGCACCGCGCGCGCGTGCGGCAGGGATCGAAACAGCGTCTCGTTCAGCAGCTCGTCACGCAGGCGCCCGTTGAAGCTCTCATTGAAGCCGTTCTGCTGGGGCTTGCCCGGCGCGATGTAATGCCAGCCGACGCCGGTGTCGTCGGCCCACGCCAGGACGGCGTTCGAGGTGTATTCCGTGCCGTTGTCGCTGACGATGGTGTCGGGTC
>NZ_JBDGLE010000032.1:0-460 GCF_057655995.1 Brevundimonas sp. Soil_N_31 | reverse complement strand
TAGGTGCCGTCCGGATTGACCACGACCGTGCCGTTCGACGGATCGGTCGCCTTGACATACTCAAGGGTGCCACCGCTCGTCGTGCTGTCATTGCCCGCGACCGTGCCGTTCACCGGCGTATCTTCGTCGGTCGTGATGGCGTCATCGGCGGCCACCAGATCGATCACCGGATTGACCGTGATCTCCACCGTCTGTGTCAGGCTCTCGCCCGAGGCCGGATCGGTCACCGTATAGGTGAAGCTGTCCGTGCCGTTGAAGTTGGCGTTCGGCGTATAGGTATAGGTGCCGTCCGGATTGACCACGACCGTGCCGTTCGACGGATCGGTCGCCTTGACATACTCAAGGGTGCCACCGCTCGTCGTGCTGTCATTGCCCGCGACCGTGCCGTTCACCGGCGTATCTTCGTCGGTCGTGATGGCGTCATCGGCGGCCACCAGATCGATCACCGGATTGACCGTGA
>NZ_JBDGLE010000031.1:0-560 GCF_057655995.1 Brevundimonas sp. Soil_N_31 | reverse complement strand
CCTCAGAACGATGCTGATGCTGAGACGATCGCGTCTTTGGATTTGAGCAGCTTCTTTACCGATATTGACGGAGATACGCTGACCTACAGCGCGAGCGGCCTGCCGCAGGGTCTGAGTATCGATCCGGCAACGGGCGTGATCAGCGGCACGATTGATCGTTCGGCAAGCCAGTCCTTCCCGGGCGGCGTGCACAGTGTGACGATCACGGCCAGTGACGGTAACGGCGGAACGGTGGATCAGACGTTCGAGTGGACGGTAAGCAACCCGTCGCCGACAGCGAACGATGACTTTGCAACAACCGACGAAGATACGCCGGTTAGCGGCAATGTGCTGACGGGGGCTGGCGCAGGCGACGTCTCCGACAGTGATCCTGATGGCGATGTGCTGAGCATCGAGAGCTTTGTGATCGCTGGGGTAACCGGCATTCATGATGCGGGCGACACGGTGCAGATCACGGGCGTCGGCACCTTCACGCTGTCGGCGGATGGCGCTTACAGCTTCACGCCAGCGGCGAACTGGAACGGCGTGGTGCCGACCATCACCTATACGGTGAGCGACGG
>NZ_JBDGLE010000030.1:0-800 GCF_057655995.1 Brevundimonas sp. Soil_N_31 | reverse complement strand
TGACGTGACCCCCTGAAACTCCTCCAGGAATAGCTAGAGTCCGCCCTAACGAAGGACGGACAGAATGAAGCGATCAAGGTTCACGGAAGAGCAGATCATCGGGATCCTGCGGGAGCAGGAAGCCGGAGTGACGACGGCGGAGGTGTGTAGGCGTCACGGGGTCAGCTCGGCGACCTTTTACAAATGGAAGGCCAAGTTCGGCGGGCTCGACGTGTCGGAGGCTCGGCGGCTGAAGACGCTTGAAGACGAGAACGCCCGGCTCAAGCGAATGTTGGCGGACGCGATGCTGGACAACGTGGCCCTGAAGGACCTGCTGGGAAAAAAGTGGTGACGCCCGCCGGCTGGCGCGAGGCGGCTGGTCATCTGCAAGCCGCCTACGAGATGAGCGAAAGGCGGGCGTGCCGTGTTCTGGGCGTCGATCGGACGAGCGTGCGCTATCAGGCGACGCGCCCGGACGACGGCGCCCTGCGCGACCGGCTGAGGGCCCTCGCCCAGGAGCGTCGCCGGTTCGGCTACCGCCGCCTGCACGTCCTGCTGCGGCGCGAGGGCCATGCGGTCAACAAGAAGCGGGTTCAGCGGATCTATCGTGAGGAACGGCTGACGGTGCGCCGGCGCGGCGGGCGGAAGCGAGCAATGGGCACGCGGCGACCGCTGGACCTGCCGCTGGTGGCCAACCAGCGCTGGTCGCTGGACTTCGTCTCTGACCAGATGACGGACGGGCGGCGCTTCCGCATCCTGACGGTGATCGACAACTGCACCCGCGAGTGCCTGGCGTTGGTGGCCGACACCTCGCTGTCGGG
>NZ_JBDGLE010000029.1:0-802 GCF_057655995.1 Brevundimonas sp. Soil_N_31 | reverse complement strand
TGTTCGGCGTCAGCGCCTTTGGCACAGATCTGGGGTTGCGGATAATGGAGGGATTGGGTCTCGTCGCAGTGACGTAAGGAACGCAGATGAGACCCAATCCCTCCAGCCCAAAATTGGCTGCCAAGCCCACCAAGAAGCCCGCCGAGGTGGTGGTGAAAGATATTCGCCGTGCCACACGCCGGCATTTCTCGGCCGAGGATAAAATCCGCATCGTGCTCGAAGGCCTGCGCGGCGAGGAGAGCATCGCTGAACTGTGCCGCCGCGAAGGCATCGCCCAGAGCGTGTATTATTCCTGGTCAAAAGAATTCCTTGAGGCTGGCAAACGCCGTCTGGCCGGGGACACGGCCCGTGCCGCCACCAGTGACGAGGTCAAGGATCTGCGCCGTGAAGCACTGGCTCTCAAGGAATGCGTGGCCGACCTGACGCTCGAGAACCGCCTGCTTAAAAAAAGCATGATCGCGGATGGGGGCGACCAAGAATGAGGTATCCCGCCGCAGAAAAGCTCGAGATCATCCGCCTCGTCGAGCAATCCCATCTGCCCACCCGACAGACGCTGGAGAAACTGGGCATCCCACGCCGCACCTTTGCCCGCTGGTATGCCCGCTACCTTGATGGTGGGCCTGAGGCGCTGGAAGACCGCCCCTCGGCGCCAAGCCGGGTATGGAACCGGCTGCCCGAGAATGTGCGCAAACAGATCATCGACATGGCGCTGGAGGAAAGCGAACTCTCGCCCCGCGAGTTGGCCACCAAATTTACCGATGAGAAGCAGTACTTTGTCTGCGAGGCCACGGTTTATCGCCTG
>NZ_JBDGLE010000028.1:0-940 GCF_057655995.1 Brevundimonas sp. Soil_N_31 | reverse complement strand
CAACGCCTTGAAAACACGATCATCTTCTATCTCGTTTGACATGTTATTTTTTTATAACATAAACTGGCCTCCTGCAAGCACGAAGGGTTCGGACATGTCCTTGGGTTTCACGGTTTCGGGGCGCATCGCCAAGCCGCCTCACGAGGTGTTCGACGCAGTGGTCAACCCGACCAAGCTGAGCGGCTATTTCACCACCCTGGGCGGCGCCGGCGCGCCGTTGACGCCAGGGGCCGTGGTCATCTGGTGGGGCTCCGTTGCCGTGGACGTCGAGGAGATCACGCCCAATCAGCGCATCGTGCTGCGCTGGGACGCGGAAACGGCTGACGGACAGCCCGCCTTCAAGACCCGCATCGTCATGGACTTCGAGCCGCTGGACGACGGCTCGACCTTCGTCACCATCGCCGAGTCTGGCTGGGCCGACGACGCGGCCGGGAAGAAGGCCTCTTTCGCCAACTGCGAAGGGTGGACAGCCATGCTGTCGGCGATGAAGGCCTGGCTCGAACACGGGATCAATCTGCGCGAGGGCTTCTACCCTTCAGAGATGCGCGGCGTCCTGCCCACCAACAGCAACCGGAAATGAGGACCACGCATGACCATCAAGATCGAGGGCGGCGTCAACATCGCCATGAAGGCGCCGAGCCACCAGCATCAGGCCGTCGTCGCCTTCTACCGCGACGTCGTCGGGCTTGAGAGCATCCCCGAAAAGGCGCCGGCGGTCGGCTTCAAGCTCGGCCCGAACCAGCTCTGGATCGACGAGTCGCAGACCCTGACCCAGGCCGAGGTCTGGCTCGAACTGTTCGCTCCGGACCACCGCGCCGCCCTGCGACGGCTGGAGGACGGCGGCGCCGTACGCTGCGACCCGATCGAACCGCTGGGCGAAGGATTTCGCGGCGGCTGGATCATGAACCCCGCCAACATCGTGCATATGGTCCGCGAACCC
>NZ_JBDGLE010000027.1:0-944 GCF_057655995.1 Brevundimonas sp. Soil_N_31 | reverse complement strand
ACGAAGCCGCACGTGAACATCGGCACGATCGGTCACGTTGACCACGGCAAGACGACGCTGACGGCGGCGATCTCGATGACGCTGGCGAAGGCCGGCGGCGGCAAGGCGATGAACTACGCCGACATCGACAACGCGCCGGAAGAAAAAGCGCGCGGCATCACGATCAACACGTCGCACGTCGAGTATGAGACGGCCAACCGTCACTACGCGCACGTGGACTGCCCGGGCCACGCCGACTACGTGAAGAACATGATCACGGGCGCGGCTCAGATGGACGGCGCGATCCTGGTCTGCTCGGCCGCTGACGGCCCGATGCCGCAGACCCGCGAGCACATCCTGCTGTCGCGTCAGGTCGGCGTTCCGGCGCTGGTGGTGTTCCTGAACAAGGTCGACATGGTCGACGACGAGGAGCTGCTGGAGCTGGTCGAGATGGAAGTGCGCGAGCTGCTGAGCTCGTACCAGTTCCCGGGCGACGACATCCCGGTGGTGAAGGGTTCGGCCCTGGCCGCCGTCGAAGGCCGCGATCCGAAGATCGGCGAAGAAGCCGTTCTGGCGCTGATGCAGGCCGTTGACGACTACATCCCGCAGCCGGAGCGTCCGATCGACTTGCCGTTCCTGATGCCGGTGGAAGACGTGTTCTCGATCTCGGGCCGCGGCACCGTGGTGACGGGTCGCGTCGAGCGCGGCATCGTCAAGGTCGGTGAAGAAGTCGAAATCGTCGGCATCCGTCCGGTTCAGAAGACGACCTGCACGGGCGTCGAAATGTTCCGCAAGCTGCTGGACCAGGGTCAAGCCGGCGACAACGTGGGCGTGCTGCTGCGCGGCACCAAGCGTGAAGACGTCGAGCGCGGCCAGGTGCTGTGCAAGCCGGGTTCGATCACCCCGCACACCAAGTTCGTGGCCGAGGCCTACATCCTGAACAAGGAAGAAGGCGGCCGTCACAC
>NZ_JBDGLE010000026.1:0-1001 GCF_057655995.1 Brevundimonas sp. Soil_N_31 | reverse complement strand
GCCGGCGCTGCTTCGGCTGAGCCTGATGGCTGGTACGGCGCGATCGACGCCGGCTACCACATCATCGACGACATCAACACGGAAGCCTCGGCGACCGGTCACAACTGGAACTGGGAAGTGAACGACGGCTGGGCGGCTTTTGCTCGTCTGGGCTACCGCTTCAACCCGAACTGGCGTGTTGAACTCGAGGGCGGCTACCGCTCGGGCGACATCGGCAAGGTGCGCGCCGTCTCGGGCCCGCAAGGCCTGTGCAACCTGACGCCGGCCACCGGCCCGTGCCACTCGCCGGAAGGCGACATCACGTCGACGACGCTGATGGCCAACGTGCTGTACGACTTCGGTTCGCCGGAATGGACCATCCGTCCGTTCGTCGGCCTGGGCGTCGGTGTGAACCGCGTCAACGTCGACACTGTCGGCCGCCTGCGCCAGACGCCGGGCGTGGCCTTCGCGGCTGACGACACCTCGACCAAGTTCGCCGCTCAGGCTCTGGCCGGCCTGGCCTGGTCGATTTCGGACCGCGCCAACGTCGACCTGACCTATCGTTACCTGACGGGCGACGCTGAGTTCGAAACCCGCACCTCGGGTACGGGCGCCATTCCGTTCGGTTCGATGTCGGGCGACTACGACCAGTCGCACACCGTGACGCTGGGCCTGCGCTATGCGTTCGGCGCCGAGCCGGCCGCTCCGCCGCCGCCGCCCCCGCCGCCGCCGCCGCCCCCGCCGCCTCCCCCGCCGCCCCCGCCGCCGCCTCCGCCGCCTCCGGCCAAGCCGGCTGCGCGTCAGTTCGTGGTCTACTTCGACTTCGACCGTTCGGACCTGACGGCGGAAGCCCGCTCGGTGGTGACGCAAGCCGCCAACTACGCCAAGTCGGGCGCTCCGACCCGCGTGCTGGTCGTCGGCCACACCGACACCTCGGGCAACGCGGCCTACAACCAGGGCCTGTCGAACCGCCGTGCGCGCACCGTGGCTGACGCCCTGGTCGCTCAAGGCGTCAACGGCGG
>NZ_JBDGLE010000025.1:0-1257 GCF_057655995.1 Brevundimonas sp. Soil_N_31 | reverse complement strand
TGACGTGCCCCCCTCTGGTCCCTTGATCATTGTGAGAGCCCAGGGGGTTGATAGCCGATCTGCGTCGCCGGCGGGAGCGGCCGTGCGGCGGAGCTGATCAAGTTGCGCAGCCGAACGGCCGCGGGGTTCAGACGCACCGCCTCCGGGGTCAGTCCCCCGTGCGCCGAGTGCGGCCTGACGTGGTTGTAGTCGATGCGCCAGCGTTCGATGACGGCGCGGGCCTCGGCCAGGGTGGCGAAGACCTCCTCGTTCAGGCACTCGTCGCGGAGCCTGCCGTTGAAGCTTTCGACGAAGCCATTCTGCTGCGGCTTGCCCGGCGCGATGTAATGCCAGGCCACGCCGGTGCGGTTGGTCCACTCGAGGATCGCCCGGCTGGTCATCTCCGTCCCGTTGTCGCTGACGATCATGGCCGGGCGTCCGCGTCGGGCGATCAGCCGATCCAGTTCCCGCGCCATGCGCTGGCCCCCGATCGAGGTGTCGACCACCAGAGCCAAGGCCTCGCGCGTGAAGTCGTCCACGATGCACAGGATGCGGAAGCGTCGGCCCCACGACAGACTGTCGGCCACGAAGTCCAGCGACCAGCGCTGGTTTGGGCCGTCCGGCAGGGCCATGGGCGCACGGGTTCCGGTGGCGCGCTTGCGGCCCCGTCGCCGTCGCACCGCCAGGCCTTCCTCCCGATAGAGCCGGAACAGCCGCTTCTTGTTCATGCTGACGCCCTCCCGTTCCAACAGGATGCCCAGGCGCCGGTAGCCGAACCGGCGGCGCTCAGCCGCCAGGCTGCGCAGGCGCTCGCGCACCTCCACGTCGCCCTGTTCAGGCTCGCGACGCACCGTCTTAGGATCGATCTGAACCAGCCCGCAGGCGCGCTTCTGGGAGAAGCCGCGCTCCGCCATCAGGCGAAGCACGGCCGCTCGGCGCGCTGCAGGCCCGATCAGTTTTTTCCCAGAAGATCCTTCAGCGCCGACACGTCCAGCATCGACTCCGCCAGCAGCTTCTTCAGCCGCCGGTTCTCGTCTTCCAGCGTCTTCAGCTTCTGGGCGTCCGACACGCTCATGCCGCTGTACTTCGCCTTCCACCGATAGAAGGTCTGTTCGCTGATCCCGTGGCGACGACAAACCTCCGCCGTCGGGCTCCCGGCCTCCTGCTCGCGCAGCACGCCGATGATCTGCGCCTCGTTGAACCTGCTTTTCTTCACGTCCGTCTCCTTGATGAAACGGACTCTCACTCAAATCGGGGGATCAGGAAGGGAGCACGTCA
>NZ_JBDGLE010000024.1:0-1373 GCF_057655995.1 Brevundimonas sp. Soil_N_31 | reverse complement strand
ATGTCCGCTTCTGATGCTGTGGACGGCTCTCCAACCCACCGGCGGCGTTAAGCCTCCGGCAGAGCTGGAGGAGAGCCATGGGACATGTAGCCACGATTGGTTTGGACATCGCGAAGTCGGTGTTTCAGGTGCACGGTGTCGATGCTGAGGGCGGGGTCGTCATTCGACAGAAGCTGACTCGAGCGCGGTTGCTGAAGTTCTTCGAAAAGCTGGGGCCGTGCCTCGTTGGGATCGAGGCCTGCGGAACAGCCCATCATTGGGCCCGAGAGCTGATCGGCCTCGGCCACGACGTGCGGCTGATGCCGCCGAGCTATGTGAAGCCGTATGTGAAGCGCCAGAAGAACGACATGGCCGACGCAGAGGCGATCTGCGAGGCGGTCACCCGACCGACGATGCGCTTCGTGCCCGTGAAGTCGCCGGAACAGCAGAGCGTGATGGTGCTGCACCGGACCCGGTCGATCCTGATCCGCCAGCGCATCCAGATCTCCAACGCGATCCGCAGCCACATGGCGGAGTTCGGCATGGCCGCCGCCGTCGGGAGGCAGGGATTGCATTCGCTGATCGAGGTGGTTCACGACGCGGCTGACGAGCGTGTTCCGGTCGAGGCTCGAGGGTGTCTCGCCATGCTGGCTGCGCAGCTTCAGCTGGTGAACGAGCAAGTCCTGGAGACCGACCGACTGATCCGGACCAACGCCCGATCGACCGAGGTCGGGCGCCGACTGATGGAGATTCCCGGCGTGGGCCCGCTGCTGGCCAGCGCTTTGGTTGGCACGATCGCCGATCCACGGGCCTTCAAGACCGGTCGCAATCTCGCGGCCTGGATCGGCCTCGTCCCGAAGCAGAACTCCAGCGGCGGCAAAGAGCGGCTGGGCGGGATCACCAAGCAGGGCGACCGATATCTGCGACAGATGCTCGTCGTCGGCGCCTTGGCGGTCGTGCGCTACGCCGTGAGGAACGGCACGCGCCGGCCGTGGCTGGTCCAGTTGCTGGCCCGACGAACGCCGAAGGTTGCGGCCGTCGCTCTCGCCAACAAGACCGCGCGAATGGTCTGGGCGATCATGACCTCGGGTAAGCGCTACAGGGAGCCGTTGGCGGCATAGAGACAGGTCGAGGTGCAGCGCCGAGGCCGACGAACTTGGGAAGGGCGGACAGGATGTAATGCGACAGCCGGTCGATACCGGAAGGCGGGAAAACCCACTTGCGCCAGAGCGCCTCGAGCGCGTGCTTTTGGTCGGGACCCGGCTTCGCGGAAGGCATTATGGCCAGCGGTCATGCGTACCGCACCAACAGGTCGAACACATGGCCGCACCGACCAGGCTCAGCAGAACATCAGATCAACCCTTGCCAACGGGGAGCCGTCCACACATGGCGCT
>NZ_JBDGLE010000023.1:0-2243 GCF_057655995.1 Brevundimonas sp. Soil_N_31 | reverse complement strand
TGCTTTTCTTCACGTCCGTCTCCTTGATGAAACGGACTCTCACTCAAATCGGGGGATCAGGAAGGGAGCACGTCACCTCAAACGACCGATGCGCCATCGTCCCGACGCCGATTGCCGATATGGCATTCGCAACCGACCTGCCGTTCCTTCAATGCCGCAGGTCACAACCGCTATTGCCTATATCGAAGCGCTTCATCCGCGGCCAAGAGGCAGATGGATCGAGACAATGAGACCATGCGGCTTCGCATTTGATAAGGAAATCCACCCGCCGTGCCGCTCCACCACCGCTTTGGCCAAGGCTAACCCCAGCCCGACGCCGCCTGTCTCGGCGCTCCTTGATCGCTCGATCCGAACAAAGGGCTCCAGCACATCAGTGAGTTGATCGTCCGGCATCCCCGGCCCTGCATCCCGGACGACGAGGCGCGCTTGCGTGCCGGTCTGATCAAGATGGACATGAACGGGACCAGGCCCGCCAAATTTTGCTGCGTTGGAAAACACATTATCCAGCAGGCGAGAGAGATCGAGGGGATCTCCTGAAAAGATCAGAACCTCGGGCGAGTGCACGACAATCGTACAGTTCGGCTGACGATCGGCCGCCTGCCGCACAAGCCCCGCCAGATCCAGCGTCTCGAAGCTCTTTGAGGCCGGCCGCGCTGCGAACTGCAGCAACTGGTCGATCATCGCCTGCATCCTAAGAATCTCCGGCCCCATCACCCGCTTCAGGCCAGGACCGGCGCCCTCCAGTCTCAACTTCAAACTGGTCAACGGCGTCCGCAGGTCATGGGCAATGGCGAAGAGCATCTGGGTCCGCTGCTCAAGATTGGCGTTCAGACGCTCCTGCATGGCGCGCAGGGCCGTTGCAGCGGTCCGGATTTCGGTCGGGCCCCCGATAGGCAAGGACGGCGCATTGGGTCCGGAATCGATCGCCTCAGCCGCTGCGGCGAGTTTGCGCAGAGGGCGGGTGAAGATACGCGCCAACCAGAGCGTGGGGATCGCCAGGATGGTCGCCGCCGCCAGGAAGGCCAGACCGAGCTTCATATGCCAGACTGAAAGATAGGACGACGTCGGCGCAACGACGACCCACTCTGAACCACGCCTCACGGCCGCCTGGAACGGCGGGAATGTAATGTCGCTTGTCGCAACAAGTTCGGCGACCGAGGGCGGAGGGGCGCCGGCCATCAGGGTTCCTGGCGGAAGATTGAGGATAGTGAGATTTGTGCCGGAGCCTCGGCTTTCGTTGGACTTCATCGTCACCCGCACATCGGCAAGGTCCAGATCAAGGGCATGGGCCAGACCCTCAGCGATGATCGGCGCGGGCTGCGCAGTGGTCTGCGGCGCGACCGCAGGCATGGACATCGTCCGGATCGCCAACTCTGCGCCCCCCTGTCCGGTCTTCACCGCCTGGGCGACATCCCGCACCCGCATGGAGGCCTGTGGAGGCGGAGGCATGATGACCGTTACGAACAGTCCGACGCCCAGGGTCGTCAGCACGCAGACAAGCGCCAACCCGAAAACCTGCCCCGTAATCGAACGCAGCCAGACGATCACAAGCCTTCCCGTTCAGGCTTCAGGCGGTAGCCTTCACCTCGAATGGTCTCGATTAGCGGCGTCACGCCATGATCGCCGAGCAACCGCCTTAACCGGCTGACAGCAAGATCAATAGAGCGATCAAAGACATCAGCCTCGCCTCCCCGCGTCAATGTGATCAATTGGTCGCGGCTTAACAAGCGGCCGGGGCGATCCAGAAACACCTTCAACAGCGCGCCCTGTCCCGACGACAGAACAACGCTGCTGTCATCGGGGCGCGTCAGACGACGGCTATCCCCGTCATACCGCCAGCCGAGATAGAGGCGTGTCCGCGACATCGCGCTGATCGTATCTGAGGATGGACGGCGCAGCAGAGCACGAACCCTCGCCAGCAATTCCCGGGGTTCAAACGGCTTGGGAAGATAGTCCAGCGCCCCAAGTTCCAGCCCCACCACCCGATCAGCGGAATCACCCAGAGCGCTGAGCATGAGAATGGGGATGCCGCGATCACTGAGACGGCGGCAGATCGACAGCCCGTCCTCGCCTGGCATCATCACATCCAGGACAACCAGATTCACTGGCTCGGACGCCAGGTGTTGGTCCATCTGCACTCCGTCAGCGGCGACGCCGACACGGAAACTGACGTGCCCCCCGTTTCTCATCCAGCCATAACAAGAGTCCGAGGTTGATCTGGGTAGAGATTGGTTGGGTTGGCA
>NZ_JBDGLE010000022.1:0-3131 GCF_057655995.1 Brevundimonas sp. Soil_N_31 | reverse complement strand
AAAGCCAACCCCTGACGAGGCCCGCTCTCCGTTAACGCCACGCCAAACCTGCGCCAAATGTTTCGACGACGGACAGTCTCGTCGGACGCGCTTATCCGGCGGATTAGGGTTTCGGTCGGCTCGTCGCGGAACATCAGCCCATAGGCGGTCCGCTCAAGCAGAGGCGCGAGGTCGGCCGCAAAGCTCTCGACTTGGGCGAGCGGAATTCCATGGGCGGCGGCCAGTTCCTCGAGGGGCGCCGGGGGCGGCAGCAGGGCGAGGCCCGTCAGCAGCAGATCGATATCCGCGTCGCTGGCGCCTTTGTCCCGCGCCGCCCGGCGCGCCGTGTCCAGACGCTTCTTGAGCAGGTCGTCAAGAAGCGCGGCGGGCGAGACTTCGACGGCGCCGGGCGCTGACGGAGGATCATAGGGCCGGCCGTCGGTGAGCAGCGTGTCGAGACAGCGGGGGTTTCCTCCCGACCGGGTATGCAGGGCGGCCGTCTCGGCGCCCGTCACGCTTGGATCGCGCTTTGCGATCAGCCGCGTCGCCTCGTCGGCGGAAAAGGCCGGAATCTCCAGTTCCCGATGCTCGGCGTCGCCGACAGCCTCGAGCCGCCGCTCCGTCCGGCAGGAAGCGACAAGGGCGACGCCGTCGATCGGATCAATCGTCAGGCTGGCAAGCAAAACATGGGCGAAGGACGTCGTTCCGGTGGCGTCAGCCGCGATCGCGGCATGATCGATGGCATCGAGGATCAGCACCACTTGGGCCTCAGCGGCCATTTGACGGGCTGTTGCCACGGATTGCTTCAGGCGTCGCCGGAACGCCCGAAGCAGGCTGGTGATGTCCGAGATCGGCAGGAGGATGTCGCACAGGGTGCGGCCCGCCAGCAGGTTAGCCAGGTGCACCAAGGTCTGCTCGGGCCGATGACGCCCGTCCGACGGATCTCGCCAATGGCCACCGCCGAACCCGTCGAAGATGATGACCTGGTCGGTAGAGCCCAGCCTCTTGGCAAGTCCCTGCATCAGCACGGTCTTGCCCATGCCGCCGGCACCGTGGATCAGCAGCGGAGGGCCGACGGCCTTGACCAGGGTCACGGCCCGCTCGAGAACCGGTCGGTCGATCAGCGTTCCCACCGGCGGGAACGCATCCTGCGTGGGATAGAGTTGATCCTCATGATGGACGCCCAACTCCGCCAGCACCGCGACGCGGTCGATCCGGTTGTCGCCGGTGCCGCTCGGGCCGGCCTTGATCCGCACCAGATTGCGAAGTTTCAGCAAGCGAAGTTCCGCGTCCGGATCGGAGGCCTCGCTCCACGAGGCGAGCACCTGAGCCACCGAACGATCCGCATGCTTCAGCGATCCGCGTGTCCCGAGTAGCGTCAGCCGCCCCAGCAGGGAGCCATGGTCGAAGGGATAGGCTTCGAGCGCCTTCGCAAGCTGCAGCCGCTGCTTGGCCACGTCCCGCAGATCCACGGCGTCGGGGTCGGATTCAGCCAATGCGGCCAACAGGTTCGGGTGGATGGGTCGGTTGGTGGCGAACTCATACTTGACGACGCGCTCGACCCGTTCGTTGCCATGGCGTTCGCGCAGCTCCTTGTCCGTCTCGGCGAACTTGGCGAGAGTCTTGGCCACGTCCGCGGCCCGAACGGGCAGGTCGGCGTTGGCGATCGAGTATTTGAACTGGACGATCTCGACGCGGCTCGCCCGGCCGACGTCCGAACTGTCATAATAGCGGACAAGGTCGGCGATCTCGACGGCACCCGTCCCGAGGTCAGTTTCATCGACAGCGTCAAAGCCCTCGAGCGTGATCGCCGCCAACTTCGAGTTGGGCACCAGCAGTTGCAAGGCGGAACGCGCCGCCCACGCCTCGTGAAAGGCATGACCGGCTTTTGACGCGCGGACCTTGTCGATGCCGCCGTCAGGGCGGAAAGGCTTTACCGCCTCTGCATCAGTCATGCTTGATCCATTTCCGCGGTCGAGACGCCGACTCTGCGGAGCCTGTCACGAGACGGCGTGATCTGCGAGGGTCGATCATCCGGCCGTTGAAAACATCCGACTCCATCCGACAGTCTCGGCGGCTTCGGGAAGCGATTCGGCGCTAGGGCGGCCTGGAGAAGCATATCCCACCTAGCATCGAAGTACGCTTTTTCACGCTGCTCCCACGGCGGTGTTCGTTATCATGATCGACGCTTCGTCCACTCCGCTCGCGCGCAAAATCCAAGGCTGTTGATGGCTCCGTTTTTTCAACCGTTTGAGGCTGCCGCGTGCGTCCTCTGCGGATCACACACCGATCCAAGCGGCGAGCACAAGATCAAAGCCTCAAGCCTGAGGGACCAGTTCGGCATCCAGCCCATGGTCATCGTGCGCGATGGCGAGCCGCCTCGATCAGCGCGTGGCCCGAAATCTAGGCAGTTTCATTTTTCCGTCCCGCTCTGCTCGTCTTGCAACAACGAGCGCACGCAAGATGCCGATCTTGAGTGGGACAGGTTCAGGCGCGCGGCGTTGGACCGGATCGCGAGCGGTCAAGAGCCCGTGACCGCCTTCGACGCGGAGCGATACGCGCCCGTCGGATCGGCCAACTCCAAGCATTATCTGGACGTCCTGCGCTACTTGGCCAAGCTGGTAAGCGGGCACCTCGCCGAGATCGCCGCGCCGCGTTCGGAGCGCCTGTCTCGGTTCGCGTTGGGCTTGAGCGACGACTGCCCCATATCGGTCGCGATCGTTCGGGATCCGACCTATGCGGAGCACACGCGCGCATGGGGTGACCATCCCTACGCCGCGCATGGCGGCCTTGTTCTCCTCAGTGACACACAAAGAGGTGAGACCACGGGGTTTCACACCGCGCTCAGTCTCGGCCCGCTTCAGTGCGCGATCACCTATCGGCTGGATTCGTTGGAGCGACGCGAGCTTTCGCTTGAGCATTCCGCGTTCGCGGCTTGGTGCCGCGAGCGCGCCTCCGATGCCGCCGAGACGCCCGTTTCATCCGAAAAGCTTATTAAGCTAGGACTGGAGCCAGTGCCCCCGGAACGCGAGTTCCCGAGTTCGAGCTGAGCGTCTGCTTCCGGGTGCTCACCCAATGTCCGCTTCTGATGCTGTGGACGGCTCTCCAACCCACCGGCGGCGTTAAGCCTCCGGCAGAGCTGGAGGAGAGCC
>NZ_JBDGLE010000021.1:0-3644 GCF_057655995.1 Brevundimonas sp. Soil_N_31 | reverse complement strand
GGCTCTCCTCCAGCTCTGCCGGAGGCTTAACGCCGCCGGTGGGTTGGAGAGCCGTCCACAGCATCAGAAGCGGACATGGGTTGTCCGCCGGGGGGTACTGTCAGGTTAAGCGGCCCAGGATCAGAAGCCCCCTTACCCCGCCCTGCTCAGGCCGTAGCCGCCGCCCATGCCACATCCGCCTCGGCGCGGAAGCGGCGAAGGGTCGGTCGGCTGATCAAATGACGTTGGACGTTGAAGGTGTTATAGATCGCGGCATGGGTGGTGAGGAACTTCTGGGCGGAGGCCTGGGATTTGAACCCCTGCTGCTGTCGCTCTCGTCGTCGGATCGGCAGATGAGAGTTCTCGACCCGATTGTTCTCCCGTAGCCGGCCTGGTCGATGAAGATATTTCAACCCCAGCTCCCGAAGCGCCGAGCCATATGACGCTAGGCCGTCCGTGGTGATCCGTTCCGGCCCAACAGGCTGATTTCGCAGGAGCCGACCGAGCAACTTCAGCGCCGCCTCATTGTCTCGCCGCCGCTGGACGACGACGTCAAGGACCTCGCCTTCGTCGTCGACGGCTCGCCACAGGTACATTCGCCGGCCGCCTATCCAGCACACCATCTCATCCAGATGCCAGCGCGGCGACGGCGCCGGCCGTCGCTTCTTCAGACGCCGGGCGATCAGCGGCCCGAACTTCCGCGTCCAGCACCGGATCGTCTCGTAGCTAACCTCGATCCCGCGCGCGGCGAGCATTTCCTCGACGTCGCGCAGGCTCAGACTGAAGCGAAAATAGAGCCACACCGCATGGCGGATCACATCCGCCGGAAACCGGTGGCGCTTGAATGATAGAGGCTTCATGAAAGGCGTCTCCGATCAGCCGTTTACGCTGGCCTTAAGTGGAGACAAGCTAGCGTTAGACTGACAGCACCCGTACGACTTATTGTGGCGGGGTCTTGGTGACCTTGTCGGCCCACATCTGAGCCACCTTGCCGGCCGCATCGCGTCCGCCGAGACCAAAGGCCAGGGCCGCAGCAACGGCGGCGGCGCCGAGGATCAGACCGAAGGCGAGCAGGACGATGTCGTCGGCGATGCCCATGAAGCGCAGGCCCATGGCGGTCGCCAGCGCAATGGTCGCCCAGCGGACCAGGGTCGACGCGAACCCGTCGGCACCGTTGGTGCCCTTGTTGATCAGATTGGCCAGGACGCCGCCGATCAGAACGCCGGCGGTGATGACGATCCCGCCGACGATGACATGACCCGCCAGCGCCAAGATTTCCTGCAAGGTCACGGCGATCGTGCCGAATTGCAGCAGCTTGGCGGCCTCCACTGCGGTGAAGGCCACGATGGCGGCCATGGCGATCTTGCCGACGATGGACGACGGCGTCAGGGCTTTCGGCGCCTCCCCCCCGAGCGCCCGCGCCGTAGCCGGCGTGACGTCCCCGGCATAGGGCGCGACGGCAGGCGTCGGTTGGGCCGGCTTCTCGGGCGTGGCCGTGAGGCTGGTCAGGCTGGAGATGCTGCGATCGAAGCCGGTGGCCGGCAGGATGCGTTCGATCAGCTGGGCGACCCAGCGACCGATGAACCAGCCTACAGCGAGGACGATGGCGGCGGCGAGGACGTGGGGAATCGCCGCCAGGACGGTCGAGAGGACGGCCACGGCGGGAACCGTGAGGGATTCGATGCCGAGCTGTTCCAGGGCGGCGATGGTGATCGGGATGAGGATCAGGACGAACACCAGGGTACCGATGGCCGTGCTGACACCGGTCGATCCGGTCGCCTTTGTCAGACCGGCCTTCTCAAGCCAGCGATCGGCGTTGGCGGCCTGCAGGGCGGCCTCGACGACCCGCCTGGCCAGGGTGGCGACGACGAAACCGATGAAGAAGATCAGGACGGCGCCCAGCACGCTCGGGACGAAGGCGGCGACTTGGGTCAGAAGGGTGTTGAGGGGGGTGACGACCTGGCCGAGGTTGAGGACGCCGAGCGCCGCGACGACGCCGAAAAGCAGGATCAGCCAGAAGGCGACGTCGCCCAGGCTAGCGCCGATAGAATGTTTGGGATTATCGCTGGCGGTCGCTTTCGAGGCGCCCGGAATGCGGTTGATGCCCTTGGCCAGCGCCCATTTGACGGCCTTGCCGATAAACCAGGCCGCGACCAGGATGACCAGGGCTCCGAGCGCCTTGGGGCCCCATTCGTAAATGAGCGCGTTCCAGCCGATGAACTCGTAGTTTGCCGTTTGCATTCAACCCTCCACGACGCTCCCTCGCAAGCGTCGCCGAACTAACGGTGCAAAGCTGAGGGGGTTCCGCCTGGCGATGGCTTTCACGCGGGGAACCGCCCATAAGCAGTCGGGTTGGTCGATCGCTACTCGTCGCTCACAGTTCTGGATTATGATGTTCATTCGCGTCATCCCGCTTTCACTGTTGGTAGGGCTGGCCGCCTGCGGCGCGCCGTCTCCTGACCAAGCGGCTCGGCCGGAACCTGCGCCCGTCGCTGTCGCTGCGCCAGAGCGCCCGATGGCCGCGGGCCTGTCGCGGCAGGCGATCGAGGCCGCGACATTCGAGCCGCCGGCGAAGCTGTCGCCTTCTAACGCGCCCGCGGCGACGCCAGGGTCGACGCCGCCTTTTGCAAGCACGCCGACGCAGGTCCCAGCGGGTGAGGACGTCGTTCCCACGACACCAGCACCGACCGCAGCCCTGATCCGGGCGCAGATTCTCCTGGATCGCTCGCCCTTTTCGCCCGGAGCCATCGATGGTCTGGACGGGGAAAACATGCGGCAGGCGATCGCGGCCTTTGAGACCGCCAATGGTCTGACCGTCGATGGGCAGCTCGACGCCGAAGTGTTCAGCCGCCTGGCGGCGGACAGCCGGCCCGTACTGAGCGACTACGTCATCACCGCCCAGGACCTTGCAGGTCCCTACATTGGGGCCCTGCCGGACGACCTTGAGGGCAAGGCGCGGCTGACTGCGCTCGGATACGCCACGCTGAAGGAAGCGCTGGCGGAGCGGTTCCATATGACCGAGGCCCTATTCGACGCCCTCAATCCCGGCGTCGATCTCAGCCGGGCCGGGCAGACCATCGTGGTGCCGGCGGTGGCGACGCCGTCGCTGGCCGAAGTCGTGAGGATCGAGGTCGACAAGACTTCCAGCCGGGTCACCGCCTTCGATCGCTCGGGCGGCGTCCTCGCCGTCTATCCCGCCACCATCGGCAGCAGCGAGCGGCCGGCGCCGACGGGGAACCTGAAGGTGGTCGGCGTGGCCAAAGCGCCCGACTACACCTACGACCCGTCGCGCCTGAGCTATGGCGATGGGAAACAGAAACTGGTGGTCGCCGCCGGGCCCAACAATCCGGTCGGCGTGGTCTGGATCGACCTGTCACGCGACACCTACGGCATCCACGGTACGCCAGATCCCGAACTGATCGGCAAAACCGCGTCCAATGGCTGCGTGCGCCTGACCAACTGGGACGCACAGCAGCTGGCGGCGGCGGTGAATCCCGGCATGGATGTGATCTTCCGCAACTGATCCGCCGCCCCGCACGCCACAGCTAAGGTCTTGATTTCCTGACACCAACCTTACGCTGATGCGTTGTGACGTGCTCCCTTCCTGATCCCCCGATTTGAGTGAGAGTCCGTTTCATCAAGGAGACGGACGTGAAGAAAAGCAG
>NZ_JBDGLE010000020.1:2500-5929 GCF_057655995.1 Brevundimonas sp. Soil_N_31 | reverse complement strand
CAGACAGCAGAAAGCCCCGCGGCGTATGCCATCGGGGCTTTGTAAGCTTGGGTGCGGGAGTAGGATTTGAACCTACGACCTTCAGGTTATGAGCCTGACGAGCTACCGGGCTGCTCCATCCCGCGGCAAGGCGGTGAGTAAAGGAAGAAGGATCGAGAAGTCATTCATGTGTGTCGGGTAGACCCGGCGGCGACCTACTCTCCCGCGCCTTAAGACGAAGTACCATCGGCTCTGGAGGTCTTAACGACCGAGTTCGGAATGGGATCGGGTGGGGAACCTCCGACAGAGCCACCAGGTCAACCCGACACACATGAATGAGAAGATATTGTCTATGATTTCGACAAGTAAGATCGAATGAGTTTTGCTGAGAAACGATCAAGCCGATCGGATTATTAGTACCAGTAAGCTTCACACGTCACCGCGCTTCCACACCTGGCCTATCAACGTGGTAGTCTTCCACGATCCTCAGCGAAGCCTTGTTTTGAGGTTAGTTTCCCGCTTAGATGCTTTCAGCGGTTATCTATTCCATACTTAGCTACCCTGCTGCACGGCTGGCGCCATGACAGGTCCACCAGAGGTATGTCCATCCCGGTCCTCTCGTACTAGGGACAGATCCTCTCAAGCTTCGAACACCCACGGCAGATAGGGACCAAACTGTCTCACGACGTTCTGAACCCAGCTCACGTACCACTTTAAATGGCGAACAGCCATACCCTTGGGACCTGCTCCAGCCCCAGGATGTGATGAGCCGACATCGAGGTGCCAAACTTTGCCGTCGATATGGACTCTTGGGCAAAATCAGCCTGTTATCCCTAGAGTACCTTTTATCCGTTGAGCGATGGCCCTTCCACGCGGGACCACCGGATCACTATGGCCGACTTTCGTCTCTGCTCGACTTGTCAGTCTCGCAGTCAGGCTAGCTTATGCCATTGCACTCGACGACCGATTTCCGACCGGTCTGAGCTAACCATCGCGCGCCTCCGTTACACTTTGGGAGGCGACCGCCCCAGTCAAACTACCCACCACGCCATGTCCCGGGACCGGATAACGGCCCTCGGTTAGACGTCAACGACAGTAAGGGTGGTATTTCAAGGATGGCTCCACCAGAGCTGGCGCCCCGGCTTCATAGCCTCCCACCTATCCTACACATACGGTCGCTAACGCCAAGGCGAAGCTATAGTAAAGGTTCATAGGGTCTTTCCGTCTGACCGCGGGAACCCCGCATCTTCACGGGGAATTCAATTTCACTGAGCCTGTGCTGGAGACAGTGGGGAAGTCGTTACGCCATTCGTGCAGGTCGGAACTTACCCGACAAGGAATTTCGCTACCTTAGGACCGTTATAGTTACGGCCGCCGTTTACCTGGGCTTCAGTTCGGAGCTTTCACTCCTCCCTTTAACCTTCAGGCACCGGGCAGGCGTCAGACCCTATACGTCGCATTGATGCTTCGCAGAGCCCTATGTTTTTGCTAAACAGTCGCTACCCCCTGGCTTGTGCCACTCAGTCCTGGTTGCCCAGGGTGAGTCACGCTTATTCCGAAGTTACGCGTGCAATTTGCCGAGTTCCTTCAGCACAGTTCTCTCAAGCGCCTTGGTATGCTCTACCTGACCACCTGTGTCGGTTTCGGGTACGGTCTCTGCTAGAGTTATTTCCAGGGACAACGCCACCGCCGGGAACAATCCAATAAGCCCCGACGACTTATGCCATCCGTCACTTCTAGCTGGTGCAGGAATATTTACCTGCTTCCCATCGACTACGCTTTTCAGCCTCGCCTTAGGGGCCGACTAACCCTGCGCAGATTAGCTTTACGCAGGAACCCTTGGTCTTTCGGCGACAGTGTTTCTCACACTGTTTATCGTTACTCATGTCAGCATTCTCACTTCCGATACCTCCAGCCAACCTCACAGTTGACCTTCACAGGCTTACGGAACGCTCCGCTACCGCTTGCAGTAAACTGCAAACCCATATCTTCGGCGCATGGCTTTAGCCCCGTTACATTTTCCGCGCAGGATCGCTTGATCAGTGAGCTGTTACGCTTTCTTTAAAGGATGGCTGCTTCTAAGCCAACCTCCTGATTGTCAAAGCAATCCCACATCGTTTCCCACTTAGCCATGACTTGGGGGCCTTAGATGATGGTTAGGGTTGTTTCCCTTTTCACGACGGACGTTAGCACCCGCCGTGTGTCTGCCCGATAGTACTCCTGGGTATTCGGAGTTTGGTTAGTATTGGTACCGCTCGCGCAGCCCGCAACCATCCAGTGCTCTACCCCCCAGGGTATTCGTCGGACGCTCTACCTAAATAGATTTCGCGGAGAACCAGCTATGTCCAGGTTTGATTGGCCTTTCACCCCTATCCACAAGTCATCCCAGAATTTTTCAACATTCACGGGTTCGGACCTCCAGTAAGTGTTACCTTACCTTCATCCTGCTCATGGATAGATCACCTGGTTTCGGGTCGTCATACGTCGAACTTAGCGCCCTATTCAGACTCGCTTTCGCTGCGCCTACACCTAACGGCTTAAGCTTGCTCGACACATGAAGTCGCTGACCCATTATACAAAAGGTACGCCGTCACCGCGCTTGGCGGCTCCGACTGCTTGTAGGCTTCCGATTTCAGGATCTGTTTCACTCCCCTTGTCGGGGTGCTTTTCACCTTTCCCTCACGGTACTTGTTCACTATCGGTCGTAGAGGAGTACTTAGGCTTGGAGGGTGGTCCCCCCATGTTCAGACAGGATTTCACGTGTCCCGCCCTACTCGAGTCTCTTGCTGTTTGACGTCTACGGGGCTGTCACCCGCTATGGCCGGACTTTCCATTCCGTTCGACTTTATTTCACAAGAGCACTGGCCTGGTCCCGGTTCGCTCGCCACTACTACGGGAGTCTCGGTTGATGTCCTTTCCTCCGGGTACTGAGATGTTTCAGTTCCCCGGGTTCGCTCAATGAAGCCTATGTATTCAGCTCATTGTACCTTTAAACAATCATCCAATCGCTGCTCCGAAAAGCAGAGTTGGAAGACTGCAAAGGTGGGTTTCCCCATTCAGAGATAACCGGATCAAAGGGTGCTAGCGCCTCCCCGGTTCTTATCGCAGCTTGCCACGTCTTTCATCGCCTCTCTACGCCAAGGCATCCGTCAGAAGCCCTTCAACGCTTGATCGTTTCTCAGCAAAACTCATACGCAGGCTTATCCGGGAGATGGAAAGAGGTATCCGCCGGACCTGCGTCTGATTTTACTTTGTCAGACAATATCTTCTCGAACCTGACCTGAAAGCTTATGAGGAGCCGGTCAAATTCTTCCTTTACAATGTCAATGCAGCCGATCATGCGACCGGATGCAAACTTGATATGATCGCGAATTGCTCAAGTAGCCCGCAGGGCGGTAGCACACTTGAAACCTGGTGGAGCCTAACGGATTCGAACCGATGACATCCTGC
>NZ_JBDGLE010000019.1:0-6781 GCF_057655995.1 Brevundimonas sp. Soil_N_31 | reverse complement strand
CGTAGGTTCAAATCCTACTCCCGCACCCAAGCTTACAAAGCCCCGATGGCATACGCCGCGGGGCTTTCTGCTGTCTGGGACACCGCGGGCCGGCTCCAATGCTCCGTCTCAAATGAAGCGCATGCGGCGCCCTCCCGTCGAGCGGCCATGGCGCCCGCAATGAAATTGCCTGCCACGCCGGCCGCCCCATAGGCGAACAGGAGTGGACCGATCCATCGTGCGGAGGCGCCGGATAGGTCTTGCAGCAGAGGTCTCACAAAGGTGTAGGCCATGAAGTGACCGGCCACGAGCAGAAGAGTGATGCTCAGCCCCAGCCAGACCGGACGGCGCGCCAGAAGGTTCAGGAACTGCTCGGGCCGGACCGTCTGTTTGACTGGGAGAGACGGAAGACTCTGAAGGTTCAGCCAAAGCACCAGGCCGCTGAAAGCGGCCATGGCGCTGAAGGCTGTGCGCCAGTCGGCGATGTCCGCGATCAGGACGCCTATGGGTACGCCGAGGACGGAGGCGGCCGCGACGCCGCCGAAGATGACGGCGGTCGCCAGGCCAATGGCGATCACGGGCGCCCATCTGGGCGCATCAGTTTCAATGCGCATCATCTCTGTTGTTCCATGCGGCATCGTCGCGTCTCCGTTCTGCGGTTACGGAGACATGGCTGGGCGCTCTGGCGCGATAAACCGCCTTCTCGTAGAGGGTCTTGGGACGAAATGGACCCAATGAGGCGCACGATGCTGGATCAACTGAGCGATGTGACGGCCTTTGTGCGGGTCGCCGATGCAAGGAGCTTCACTCAGGCGGCCGAGCGTATGGGCCTGTCACGGTCCGCCGTCGGCAAATGCGTCGCTCGGCTGGAGGAGCGTCTGGCCACTCGCCTGATACACCGCACCACGCGAAGCGTCGCCCTGACGGAAGAGGGGCGGCTCTTTTATGATCACGCTGTCAGGATTCTCTGCGAGGTCGAGGACGCCGAGGCGGCGCTGGCTCACCGACATCAAGCCCCCAAGGGCAGGCTGCGACTTGATGCGCCGATCGCTCTGGGGCGCAGTCACATCCTGCCGTCCCTCTATCGATTTCTGGCGAAATGGCCCGAACTCGAGGCCGATGTGACCCTGTCGGATGATTACCGGGATCTGGCGGCGGACGGCGTCGACCTGGCCATTCGTGTCGGCGGGCCGACGGACAGCGGCTTGATCCGGCGCGTGCTCGCCCCACACCACTTCATCACCTGCGCGGCGCCGGCCTATCTGGAGGCCAGGGGGCAGCCCGCCGCCATCGACGATCTTCAGCATCACGATAAGGTGGTCTTCACGGTCTGCGGCGGCGTCACGCCCTGGCGCTTCAAGGTGAATGGCGAGGATCGAGAGGTCTGCGTCAACGGATCCCTGCGGCTCAACAACAGCGAAGCCGTGCGCGACGCCGCCCTGGCCGGGCTGGGACTCGTACAATTGGGCGTCTTTCTGGTCAGTGAAGACATCCGCGAGGGACGTCTGAAGCCGATCCTGATAGATTATCGTCGTGAGGAAGCGCCGGTCAGCGCCGTCTATCCCACTCGTCGGCATCTCTCGCCCTAGGTGCGGATGTTCATCGATCACATCCGGGCCGAATGGTCGGCAAAGGCCCCTTGGACCTGAGTGGGAATAGCGGTGGCTGTACGCTCGTCACCTCGCTGCTCGGCGCCTATACGCCCTTCTATGCGGCCTATGCCGCGACCAAGGCCCCGGTCGAGCATTTCACCCGTGCAGCGTCCAAGAGTTCGGGGGACGCGGGATCTCGGTGACGGCCATTGGCCCGGTCCTATGGACACGCCCTTCTTCTACCCGGCCGAGGGAGAGGACGCTGTCGCCTATCACAAGACGGCGGCGGCGCTGTCGGGTTTCTCGAAGACCGGGCTGGCCGACATCGAGGACATCGTCCCCTATATTCGCTTCCTGGTCAGCGACGGATGGTGGATGACCGGCCAAACTATTCTCGTCAACGGCGGCTACACGACCAAGTGAGACCATGGTCGGCCTGCCGGGAACGGCAGGTCGCAACCTCGGATCGACGGCGGAATCCTGAAGGGCTCAGGGTTCCGCTTCATGCTGTCGTTTAATCCTATAATCTTGTTGTATTTTAACCCTTTCCGTCAAACGTGCCCGCTTCTGATTTAAATGTCCGTGGGGAAAGGAGTTCGCGCTTGCGTGCAGTCCAGGGGGAGACGCCGATTTCGATTTCCGGCCGTGGTTTTGGCGAATCGCGGAAGAAGGCGCTTCTGAGCTCAGCCTGTCGCCACCGCGCCCTCGGGGCCGCAGCGGCGACGGTGTTGCTGCCCTCCACGCAAGCGTTTGCGCAATGCGCTGCTGCGCCGGCGGCGCTCAGCATTTCCTCCGGCGACTGCGCTGATCCTGCGTTCACCTTACGCGAAAGCGCAGACGCCGCCCCGGTGGTCGAGGTCTCCGGCTCGGGAGCCTACAGCGGCGTCTCTGTCGATCTTTCTGCGCTCGGCAGCGGCCACGGCGCGCGCGCGACTGATGACGGTACGATCTCCCTGGTCGGCACGCCGTCGGACGGGGCCCTGATCAGCACCTATGGCGACGGCGGCCGCGGCCTCTACGCCGATAACGGGGGACAGATCACCGGCAGCTATGCCTCGGTCTATACGAACGGCGTCGGCGCTCATGGCGTCGAGGCGATCGGGACAGGCAGCCGCGTCACGCTGACCGACAGCGGAGTGAGCACTGAGCTCGACAACGCGCACGGCGCCTATGCGTCTGGAGGCGGGACGATCGCCCTGATCCGCACCAATGTCACGACTTACGGCGCGGGGGCTCCGCCGTTTTCGCGGACGTGGGCGGATCGATCATCCTCAACGACCTCAGTACGTACAGCTATGGAGATGGCGCCGCCGGTGCGGTCGCCTCGGGCCCTGACAGTAGCCTGACCCTGAACAACGCCTATGTAAACGTCTATGGAAACGGCGGCGCCGGGCTGCTTGCGGCCGATGGCGGATTGATCACCATCAGCGGCGGCGCGATCGCGTCCGGCGACTATTGGCGGCACGATCACGGCCGACTCTCCCGGCATGCTGCCCCGTGGCGTCGGCAGTCGGATTCTGGTGGTCAACGGCGCGACGTCCGCCACCTATGGCGCAAACAGCCCGGGCCTATGGGCTGACGCCGACGGCCGGATCGATTTCGCGGGCTACGGCGTCTTCACCTATCAGCCAAATTCAGTCGGTGCGGCGGCGAGCGGGGCGGGCAGCGCGGTCGCCTTGACCGACGCCATAGTCCGCACTTCCGGCCCGTCCAGCGCGGGCCTACTCGTCACTGCCGGGGGCCATCACGGCAAGCACCACGGAGATCACCACCGGTTATGGAAGTGGCGGAAGCAATCTTCCGGCACTTCAGTTTCCAAGCGTCGACATAGGCTTGGAAGCTCATGGCGCGGATCTGGTCGGGGCCGGCAGCCGACTGCAGACGCAGAACGCCCGCATCACCACGCACGGCGACGGCGCCATCGGCGTCAAGGCCAGCCAGGGCGCCTCGGCCTCGATCGTCGGCGGCTCTATCACGACCAACGGCGCCGACACAGCCGCGATTGAAGGCGCCGACGCCGTCCGGGCGACCGACGCTGACAGCAGCATCTCCTTGTCCGGAACCTCGGTCAGAACGACAAACATCAACGCCGTGGGCCTGCATGCGATGACGGGCGGCGCGATCGCCGCGACGGACGCTGCGGTCGCGACCCAAGGGGCGAACGCCTTCGGCGTATCCGCGCGGGACGCCGACGGCGTCACCCTGACCAATACGGCTGTCGCCACCTCGGGCGACGCTGCGTTCGGCGTTCGGGTCGGCGATGCAGGGACGGTGCAGATCGCGGGCGGTTCGATCGAAACCACCGGCGCCGCCGCGCACGGCGTCGCCGCCGTCAACGGCGGCGATCTCACGATTTCCGGTGCGGCCGTCGCGGTGAACGGCGCCGGATCGTCGGCGATCTACCTTGCGGGCAGCGAGGCGAACGCCGTGTCGATCACCGGCGGGAGTCTGAGCGCCGCCGACGGCGCGATCGTCCTTTCCGAAGGCGGGACGGGCGTGGTCTCGATCGGGGGCGGCGCCGTGCTCGACCCCGCCGTCGTCAACGGCCGCCCCCTGCTGGCGCAGGTGAGCGAGGACGCCGCAGGCGTGGCCAGCGACCTGACGCTGAACATCGCCGACATGCCGTCCCTGACGGGCGACATCGTCATCGACGCATCGACCCTCGCCTATAATCTGAGCAACAGCCGCTGGACGGGCAATCACCGTCTGATCGGCTCCGGAAGCGCGACCGGCGCCAGCCTGATCGCTTCGCAATGGGACGGGCGACCTGCTCGCCGACCCCGGCAACACCGCCGACGTGTCCCTGACGCAGGGCAGTCTCTGGACCGGCCTGGGGCGAAATGCGGCCGACATCACGATCGACGCCGACAGCGCCTGGAACCTGACCGGCGATTCCAGCGCGAACGGCCCAGTGACCAACGCTGGCGTGATCCAGTTCCTGGCGAGACAGGACGGCTACAGCACGGTGACGGTCGGCGGCTATGCGGGCGGCGCAGGGAGCCGCATCGGCTTTAACACCTATCTCGGCGGCGACGCCTCGCCCACCAATCTGCTGGTGATCAATGGCGGTCAGGCCAGCGGCACGACCACCATCCTGGTCAACAATACCGGCGGCCCCGGCGCGCTAACCGTGGACGACGGCATTCGGCTGGTCCAGGTGACCGGCGGCGGCGCGACGACGGTCGATGCCTTCACGCTGGGTCAGCGCGTCGTGGCGGGCGCCTATGAGTACCAGCTCTTCCGGGGCGGCGAATCCGATCCGAACGACTGGTTCCTCAGGTCTCATATCAAGAGCGAGGATCCGAACGGGCCCGACATTCCGATCTATCGTCCCGAGACGCCGCTCTACGCGCCCATTCCTGCGATCGCGCGACAGATGGCCCTTTCAACCCTGGGGACGCTGCACGAGCGCGTCGGCGATCAGGAAAACCTGCGAAGCTCGGCGGAGCGGCGAACCTATGTGAACGGCGCCTGGGGGCGACTGTTCGGGGGACGGTTGGACAATCGATGGGGCGGACCGGCCGAGGCGCGGGCCGAGGGCGATCTGGTCGGATTCCAGACCGGGCTCGACCTCTTCCGGCGGACGACGGACAGCGGCCGCCGCGATCACGTCGGCCTGTATGTGGCCTATACCGACCATGACGCGTCGATGCGCGGTCTTGCACGCGGGATGCGGGATCTGGAGGCGGGCCGCCTGCAAACGGACGGCTCGTCTGTCGGGGCCTACTGGACGCATTTCGGCCCGACGGGCTGGTATGTCGATACGGTCCTGCAGCAGAGCTGGTACGACATGGAGGCGACGTCCCTTTATGGCTCCGGGGCCTCGACCGAGACGACCGGATACACGGTGTCGCTCGAGACCGGCTACCCCATCAACCTCCAAGAAGGCTTGCTGATCGAACCGCAAGCGCAGATCGTCTACCAGGACGTGCGAGTGGACGGGACGCAGGATCAGTACTCGAGCGTAGACTGGGATGAGGGCGTGGCCTGGACCGGGCGGTTCGGGGCGCGTCTGCAACACACCCGGCGCGACGCCCGCGGGATCCTTTGGCAACCTTATGGACGGATTAATCTCTGGCACGCCTTTTCCGGCAAGGACAGCGTGCTGCTTGGGCAATCTTCTCCCGCCATTGAGACTCGGTTTGGCGACACGGCACTAGAAGTCGGCGGCGGTCTCACCGCCCGTGTGAGCACGAACGTGAGCCTTTATGGTCAGGCCAGCCATCGCTGGACGGTAGACGGCGACCGGGGTCGCCAGACGGCTACCGAAGCCGTTTTGGGTCTACGCATAAACTGGTAACGGCGGGGCGCGCGCGATGCTGTGGGTAAGGGGCGCTCGCTGGGATTTTCTATCCCGACGTTTGTGATCGCCACGCGAATTTTCCCAAAAGGCCCACGCCCGCACGAAGGCTGCAATGTCGCATTTCCGGCGAGGCGCCAAAGTCGGTACTGGCGCCACGGTGACCTCCTAGAAGTACCGTCTGCTTCAGCTTTGATCGTTTTGGGCGGTGGACGTGACGCTCTGAAACGCAAGGTTGCAGGCTGCGCCCATCGCGACGAAGAAATGGACTGAGCTCTTGCACTGGCCTCTGGGTCCGGTCCCAAAATCCCCTCATGTCGAACAGCTTTTTATCTCTGACGAGGCCGCGCTGGCTCGGGCCAGGCGAACTGGCGCGTCAGGCCAACACGTCGATCAAGGCGTTGCGGGTCTATGAGAAGGCGGGCCTGCTGACGCCTGACCGACGCGAAGGCGAGTGGAGAACTGGCGCACGGCCTTCCGCTTCGATCTGGGTTGGGAGCCGGAAGACTATAGGTGGGCGAAAGCGGTCTGGCCCAAGCCGCAGCGCTTTGTCGGGATGCTGCACGAAGCGGGCGTGTCTTTGACCCTCGGCGCCGACGTGAACAATCCCTTCATAGCGCCGGGCGCCACCCTTGCTCGTGAAGCGGAGTTGCACGTTGAAGCCGGCATTCCGGCCTGGGGCGTGCTGGTGATGGCGAGCAGCGACGCGGCGCGTTCGCTGAAGATGGAGGGGCGTACCGGCCGTCTGAAACCCGGCAGGGAAGCGGCCATCGCGCGGATGTCGGCGTGCCGACGGGGGCGGCGCTGGTTGTAGCCGCGGATCACCAGGCGTTGGGTTCGCGGACCATATGCACGATGTTGGCGGGGTTCATGATCCAGCCGCCGCGAAATCCTTCGCCCAGCGGTTCGA
>NZ_JBDGLE010000018.1:0-8238 GCF_057655995.1 Brevundimonas sp. Soil_N_31 | reverse complement strand
CACATGGCCGCACCGACCAGGCTCAGCAGAACATCAGATCAACCCTTGCCAACGGGGAGCCGTCCACACATGGCGCTCTGACGACGCTAGCCGATTACCGGAGGACGGTAATGTCAATCAGATAGCCCGTCTCGGTCCATCTCGGTCGTGGCCGGCCGCAAGTCTCGGCTTCAGAATGACCGCAGCAGCCTCAGTGTGAAACAACTGCCCTGGTTCGTCCCGGCGCTGTGAACGGAGATGCTGCCTTTGTGCAACTCGACTAACTGTTTCACCAGCGAGAGACCGATCCCGAGCCCATCAGACGATCGGGCGTCTGGACCTGCAACCTGAGTGTAAAGTTCGAACACCTTGCTCTGCATTTCAGGGGATATTCCGACGCCGTCGTCGGTGACCGCGATCTCGACGAAGTCGGCCCCTGCGGTGGCCACAAGTCCGATCTGCCCTTCCGGCGGTGTGTATTTGGCGGCGTTGGTCAGAAGATTGCTCACCACCTGTGAAAGCCGCGTGAAGTCGGCCGTGACCCAGATCGGCTCATGAGGCAGATCGACGCTGAGCGTGTGGCGTCCGGCGTCGATCTTGGGCCGGCTGGTTTCGATGGCTGAATCGAGCACGGTCTGGAGCGAGACCCGTTCGAGCCGGAGGGTGATCTTGCCCTGGTCGATGCGCGAGATGTCGAGCAGGTCCTCGACCAGACGGGACAGGTGGAAGACCTGGGTGGCCATGCGTTCCCGGATCAGCCCGACTTTGACCGGGTCGACCTCTCGCTCGGCCAGCTGCAGGCCTGCGCTCAGGGCCATCACCGGGTTGCGGAGCTCATGGCCCAGCACCGCGAGGAACTGGTTCTTGCGTCGGTCTGCGGTTCTGAGAGCGGCGGTGTGGGCTTCGAGTTCGTCTCGCTGCGCGAGGATCTGCCGCCGCTGGCGGTAGAGATCGACGAAGACATCCGCCTTGCTTCGCAGGACGTCAGCTTCAATCGGCTTCTGGATGAAATCCACCGCGCCGGCTTCGTAACCCCTGAAGCGCCGCTGCTGGTCGGAGCTGCCAGCCGTGACGAAGATGATCGGCACATGATGGGTCCGGGTGTTGCCGCGCATGTATTCGGCCAGCTGAAAACCATCCATGCTCGGCATCTGGACGTCGAGCAGCGCCAGGGCCACGTCGTGGGAAAGCAGCAACTCGAGCGCCTCATCGCCGGAGCGGGCTTTCAGGAAAGTCAGGCCCTCACGACGCAGCAGCGCCTCGAGCGCAAGGAGGTTCTCCTCCAGGTCATCGACCAGGAGCAGCGTCGCCGGAGCTTCGAAATATGTCATCCGGCAAGCCCCCCGAGGTATTCAACAATCTCTTCCAGACGCATCGTCGGCGCGCCAGGGCAGGTCTTCAGCGCCGCCTGAGGCATGGCCGAGGCGTGGGCATGATCGGGATTTTCTACAATGACGCGCCCTCCAGCGAAGCTTATCGCCCGAAGGCCGACGGCGCCATCCTCGTTGGCGCCGGTGAGAATGACGCCGATCAGGTCCGGGCCGAAGGCGTCGGCGGCGCTTTCGAACAAAACATCGATGGACGGCCGGGAATAGTTCACGGCTTCATCCGACGACAGGGCGAGAGTCCGGCCCGCTTCCACAAGCAGGTGATAGTCGGAAGGGGCGACATAAGCCGTGCCCGTCCTGATCGGCTCCTTGTCTTCCGCTTCCTTGATGCGCAGGAGGCACCGCGACTGCAGTAGCGGTACAAGAACGTTGTCGCGGTCGGGCGGCACATGCACCGCGATCAACAGGGCGAGCGGATAGTCGGCGGGCAGGGCGGGCAGGATTTCGAGCAGCGCCTGGACCGCGCCGGCCGAGGCGCCGATCGCCACGGCTTTCGCTTCGCCCTCGCTCATGCCGCCAGCTTCCGGTAGATTTTCTCGTCGCGGACGAACTCGGAAAAGGCTGAGGCATAGCTGGAGAAGCGCAGGCTTTCCTTGGAGCCCAGTCCCAGGAATCCGTTTCTCGGGAGCGAGCCGCTGAACAGGCCAATGGCGCGATCCTGGAGGGCGCGATCGAAATAGATCATCACATTGCGACACGAGATCAACTGCATCTCGGCAAAGACCGCGTCCGTCACCAGACTGTGGTCCGAGAAAACCACGCGGCTCCTGAGGCTCTTATCGAAGACGGCGCGACCGTAGTCAGCGGTATAATAATCGGAGAGTGACGACCGCCCGCCGGCCTTCTGATGGTTCTCAGTGAATTTGCGCAAGCGATCCATCGGATAGACGCCCGCCTCAGCCGCCTCCAGCGCGTCGGGGTTAATGTCCGTCGCATAGAAAAGGGTCCGGTCGTAAAGACCTTCCTCCTTGAAGAGGATGGCGAGGGAATAGACCTCTTCGCCGTGGCTGCAGCCCGCGATCCAGACCTTCAGCGACGGATAGGTGCGCAGATGCGGCAGCACCTTTTCCCGCAGCGCTTTGAAATAGGTCGGATCCCGGAACATCTCGCTGACCTGTACCGTGAGATATCCCAGCAGCCGCGGCAGCATGGACGGGTCATGCAGCACCGCATCCTGTAACGCTGAGAGGGTGGCGAACCCCATCTGATCGCGCGCCTGCACCACGCGGCGCTTGATCGACGCGCGCGCGTAATGCCGGAAATCATAGTGATAGCGTTGGTACAGCGCCTCCAGCAGGAGCTGGAGCTCAAGATCTTCAAGGCGTTCGGGCACGGACCATCCTCAACGCGGCATCCAGACCCGAACCAGCGAGAGCAGCTTGTCCACGTCGATCGGCTTGGCCATGTAGTCGTTAGCGCCCGCCGCGAGGCAGCGTTCCTGGTCGTCGGGCATGGCCTTGGCCGTCAGCATCAGGATCGGCAGATCCGACCAACGGGGATCGGCGCGCAGCGTCTGCGTCGCCGTCAAACCATCCATCACCGGCATCATCACGTCCATCAGCACCAGATCGATGGCGCGGTCCGGCTGATCCGCCGAGGCCTGCAGCAGGTCGATCGCCTCCTGGCCGTTGCGGGCGATCTCGACCACGGCGCCACGCGGTTCCAGGACGTTCGTCAGCGAGTAGACGTTCCGGACGTCATCCTCGACGATGAGAATCCGACGGCCCTCGAGCAGGGCGTCGCGATTGCGCGCCTGGCGGATCATCTTCTGCTGCTCGGCGGGCAGTTCGGACACCACCTGGTGCAGGAAGAGCGAGACCTCGTCGAGCAGTCGCTCGGGAGACTTGGCGCCCTTGATGATGATCGAGTTCGAATAGCGCCGAAGCTGCTGTTCGTGGTCCGGCGTGAGGTCCTGGCCGGTGTAGACGATCACCGGAGGGAAGGCGTGCTCCTGATCCTGGCTGAGCGTCTCCAGCAAGGAGAAGCCGGACGCGTCGGGCAGCGTCAGGTCCAGCACCATGCAGTCGAAGGTTTGCTCGCGAAGGGCATTGAGACACTCCGCCGCCGTGCCGACTCCCACCGTCTCAACGTGGCCGGAGGAGAGGAGGGCCTGGACTGCTTCGCGCTGTACGTCGTCGTCCTCCACCACGAGAACCCTGCGCACCGTTCGTGCCAGGGTATTCTCCAGTCCGCCGAGCACCTCGGCGAGATCCTCATGCTTGACCGGCTTCATCGTATAGCCCAGCGCGCCGAGCGCCATGGCCGTGCGGCTGTGATCCTCGGCGGAGATGATGTGCACCGGGATATGACGCGTCTGGTCGTCGCGCTTGAGGCTGTCCAGCACCGTCAGGCCCGACTGGTCGGGGAGGCCGATGTCGAGAACAATCGCACTTGGCCGGTGCTGACGAGCGAGCTTCAGGGCTTCTTCCGCGGTGGTCGCGACCAGACACTGGAAGCCGAGCTCGCGCGAGAGGTCGCGGACAATGGTCGCGAACCTGTCATCGTCCTCGATCACCAGAAGCAACCGTCGCGCCGCGGCGATTTGCTCGCGATCATCCGCGATGGCGCGACGGAGAGGGGGCGAGGCAGCGGCGTCTTTTTTCGTCGGCGTCGCCGGTCGCGGGCCGTCGATCGGCTTTGGCGCCCCGGGAATGCGCGGCGCGATCTGGCCGGCGTCATAGACTCGAGGCATGACGAGGGTGAAGGTGCTGCCCTCGCCGGGCCGGCTGTCCAGCATGATCGACCCGCCCAGCAGGCGCGACAGTTCCCGTGAGATCGACAGGCCGAGACCTGTGCCGCCGTACTTGCGGCTTATTGTGCCGTCCGCCTGCTGGAAGGCCTCGAAGATCCCGGCCTGTTGGTCGGACGAAATGCCGATGCCCGTGTCCGTCACGGCGAAGGCGATGTCATCGCCCGACGGGGCGATGGCCAGGCGCACCGATCCTTTCTCCGTGAACTTGAACGCATTCGACAGCAGGTTCTTGAGAATCTGTTCCAGCCGCTGGCGGTCAGTCTCGACGATGTCGGGAAGGTCGTCGTCGAGGTTGATCGTGAAGTCGAGGCCGCGCTCGTCGGCGATCGGTTGGAAGAGATGGCGCAGGTCGCTGGTCACGCGTTGCAGGGAGACCCCTTCGGCTCGCATCTGCACATGGCCGGCCTCGATCTTGGACAGGTCGAGGATGTCGTTGATCAGGGTCAGCAGGTCGTCGCCCGAGGACTGGATCGTGCGGGCGTAGCGCACCTGCTCCTCGGTCAGATTTTCATCGGTGTTGTCGCCGAGGAGTTTGGATAGGATCAGAAGCGAGTTCAGCGGCGTGCGCAGCTCGTGAGACATGTTGGCCAGGAAGTCTGACTTGTATTGGCTGGCCCGCTCCAGATCCTGCGCCTTCTGGGTCAGGTCGGCGCCGGCGCGTTCCAGGTCGTCACGATGCGCCTCCAGGGTCTGAGCCTGCTCCTCCAGCTGGCTGTTGGTCTGCTCCAATTCGACCTGTTGCTGCTCGAGACGGACCTGTGACTCCTTCAGCGCGCGACCTTGTTCCTCCAACTCCTCATTAGAAACACGAAGTTCCTCGCTCTGGACTTGCATCTCCTCAGACTGCCGCTGGGTTTCTTCCAGCGCGTCCTGCAATTCGGCTCGATATCGCGCCGAGCGAAGCGCCACACCGATCGAGGCCGAGGCGGCGTCCAGCAGTTCGAGCACAAGGTCGCCGGGCGCCTGCAGGAAGCCCAATTCGATGACGGCGTTGACCGCCTCGTCCACCCGCGCCGGCGTGATGACGAGATGGCGGGGGATGTCGCGGCCCAGGGCTGACCCGAGCGTCATATAGCCTTCGGGCACATCGTTGAGCAGGAGGGCGCGCCCCTCGTGAGCCACTTGGCCGAGCAATCCTTCCTTGAGCCCGAAGGCAACCGGAATCGGGGCGTCGGCTGGGACGCCCCGGGTGGCCGTGCGGCGGAAGCGCCCAGCCTCGCCCTTGAACAGAGCACCGGCGTGGGCGCCCGCATAGCGCGCCAGGAAAGCCAGCACCCTTTCCGACAACTCCTCGACGGTGTGATCGCCGCTCAACGCGTCTGCCAAACCCACTTGGCCGGACTGGAGCCATTCCTGCCGGGCCCGCGCCCGGGCGCTGTGCCGGATCAGAAAAAAGACGGCGATCGTCAGGATGGCTCCCAGGGCCGCCGAAAGAACGCCGCTGACGATGGCGGTCCGATAGGCGGTCTCCATTTGGGCGAGCCAGTCCTGGCGCTGGCGCAGACCCTCCGCCCGGATCGCCGCGACCTGTTCGCGGATAGCCTCCATCTCCTGCTTTCCGCGATCGGTGGTGACGATGGCGAGCGCGGCCTCACGGTCTCCAGCACGGCGAAGGGCAATGGTCTGGCGAAGCTCCGCTGTCTTCGCGTCGACGTGTCGACGAAGCTGGCCGATGTTGGCGGTCTGCCGCGGGTTGTCGCGCGTGAGCTCAAGCAAGCCGTCAATGCGCAAGTCGAGAGCGGCCACGGCGCGGTCGTAAGGCTGGAGATAGCGAGGGTCGCCGGTCAGGAGAAATCCCCTCTGGCCGGTCTCTGCATCCTGGACAGTCGACAGCAGTTCATCAGCGCCGACCAAGACCGAGTGGGTGTGAACCACTCGGGCGTTGTTCGATCGCAGTTGCTGGATGTTGCTGTAGGCGATCAGACCGCTGATCAGGAAGAACGCCAAGACGGTCGCCAATCCCACAGCGGCCCAGGCTTCAATTCTTGAGCGCAGGGGCGAGGCGGCGGATTTTGGAAGGGACATTCGCAGCTCGACAGTGAAGAACGCGCTCTGACTAGTTGCTCAAAGCCGAATAGGAAAGGGCGAGCCGGTCGGCGCCCGCGGCAGCGGGTCGGTAGCAGCATGAGAGCGGCGAGCCCAATGTCCGAATGTAGGCGTCCTGCCAATGACCGCTTGTGGCGCATACGAGACGATCCGCTGCTGGACGATCAAGTTCGGGCCTCAGATTGCTAGGCGGCTGAAGCGCCAGAGGCCGTCTCCGTCACCGCGCTGGCACCTGGACGAGATGGTCTGCTCGATCGGGGGAAAGCGGATGTACCTGTGGCGCGCAGTCGATGATGAAGGCGAGGTTCTGGACCTCGTGGTTCAGCGTCGCCGGGACACAGAAGCCGCGCTGACGCTACTGAAGCGGCTGCTGCGAAACCAGCCCATCGAGCCAGAGCGCATCGTCACCGACGGGTTGGGGTCTTATCCTGCAGCCCTGGATCAGCTCGGCCTGCGGCACCTGCATTCGCCGGGCCGGCTTCGAGAGAACAACCGCGCGGAGAACTCCCACCTCCCCATCCGACGACGAGAACGGCAACAGCAGCTTTTCAAGTCTCAGGCCTCAGCCCAGCGTTTTCTCACCACCCACGCAGCGATCTACAACACCTTCTACACCCAACGACATCTCATAAGCCGGCCCACCCTTCGTCGCTTTCGTGCCGATGCGGCGTCTGCTTGGACGGCGGCTGTCGCCTAGATCAGGGCCGGGTAGGGCGCTTCTCAACCTGGCTGAGTTAAGCTGACAGCGCTTCCGGTGGAGACACCCAGCGGTCAATCGGGGACCCGCGATATCAGCAATCCGTACTCGCCGTTAGAAAGCAACAAGGTGCCATCTCCGACCTTTTCCACCAGAGGATCGGCGTGCAGAAGACGGACCGCGTCGGACGCTTTGGGCAAGCCGGAGCCATCTGCCGTGTCGCTCAAGCCCGGACAGCCGAGAGGCCCGGCCTGGAGCATCGCCCCTCCGCTTTTTCGCAGCTGACCCTGTTCGGTGTAGTGGAAAGTCAGGTCGACCTCTCGGCAAGTCCGAACCCGGAGCCGATCTCCCTCGATGACGATGCGGCTGGATCCTTCGGAAAGGCCGATCCCGGCCACGCCCCCGTCCGGTGGAAACCATGAAACCTGGAGCATTTCCCACTCGCCCTGAAGCTCGGTGCTCGAAGCGAGGTAAGAGAGGCGACGCACCGACGGGCGCTCGAGGATCAGTTCGTCATGACCCGCGCGCAAGCGCAAGCGGTCGACACTGATGAACTCGACGCTCGGATTCCGCTCGAAAAAACCGAAATAGCGCACCTCCCGTGGGCCACGCTCCGGTCCGCACCCGATCTGCGTCTGGAGGCCGTCGCCACCCGGCTCTGCAACGAAGCGCCCGCCAATAACGCGACCCGATCGGCCAGTGTAGTTGCACTCCATCCTCAGGCTGACGCCGTCCGTGCCGAAGTCGGCGTAAGCGGCGCGAACGGTTCCGGATAGCCGGCGCGGCCAATGGCCTTCGAAACTGACGACGTCCCATTGGCCAGTGACATCCGCTGTGGTCGAAATCGGCATGAGTGGACGAGCCGGTTCTGTCGGTACGTCCTCCGATCGGCCTGCTGTTTCACTCACCGACTCTGGGGTCGGGACGCACGCGGCAAGAGCGAGAACCATCGCGACAAACGGCAGAACGGACCCTCTTTTTGCTCTCCCCCTCATGACAATCCCTTCGCTGCCGCACGACCAATGGACAGTGTCTCGGCGTCCGCAGTTATCCTGGTTCCTTTGTCCTAAATGCGCCAAGACCAGACATTAGCGGCTCTCCCGGAAGGCGATCCGAAATACATCTACGTCATCTTCGACGACGTCGCCGCCAGCGACTGGGCCGGTGAAGGCAAGCTGTTTGGGGATGGCTGACACGGCGAGCGATGGTTGCCTTGCGAGAGCACATCCCGATGGTGCCTGCGCTGGCCGCTCGCGTAAAAGGGTTCGCGCGGTCTAACGCGGCTCACCGCTGTCGCGGTGACGTGCTCCCTTCCTGATCCCCCGATTTGAGTGAGAGTCCGTTTCATCAAGGAGACGGACGTGAAGAAAAGCAGG
>NZ_JBDGLE010000017.1:0-10188 GCF_057655995.1 Brevundimonas sp. Soil_N_31 | reverse complement strand
TCTCGACGCCCTGCCGATCAAACGCATCCATGACCGCTGGATCAGCGAATACGCCGGACACGCCCTGTCTCTGATTGGCCGACTGAAAGGCGATCTGGAGGGGCGGGCCTGAAAGGATCGGGCTGATCCTGCAGTTCCGCCCGCGCGACGCCCAGCGCCGCCGTCCACCATGCGAGTTCGTCGAACAGGGCCGTCGCTGAGGTGTTCAGGTGGTCGAAATCCTCGAACCCTCGTCGGCCCGCGGCGATGTCCAGATAAGCCTCCATGCCGACATGGACGGCTGAGCGCAGGGGCGCGAGCTGCAGCTCGATGCAGATCAGTCTCAGGTGCTCGATGGCGCGTGCGGCGCCCACGCCGCCATAGCCGAGGAAGGCGGCGGGCTTGCGGTTGAACTGAACATAGGCGTGGTCGAGCGCGTTCTTCAGCGCGGCGGGAATGCTGCGATTGTACTCGGCCGTGAGGAAGATGAAGGCGTCCATCTCGCCGACCCTGTCCGCCCAACATCGCGCATGGACGCATTGCGGCGGCGAATAGGCGGGGGCGGCGGCTTCATCGAAGAGAGACATGGGATAGTCCCTCAGATCGATCGTTTCGGCTGCGAATTCGGGGCGATCTGCCAGACGACGCAGAAGCCATTGCGTCGGCTTGTCGGCGAAACGGCCGGTGCGCGTGGTGCTGATGATGAGGCCGAGGCGAAACGGTTTCATGGCGAGGCGTCCTTCCGGGGTTCTGATCATCGGCGCGGGCGAGCGGATGAGATGAACAGGCTTGAGGCGACGACGGCGAGGTAGGTCGCGGCGGCCGCCAGCGACACGCCGACGAATATGTTTCCCGCCAGATGTTCGGCGGCTTCGGCGCTGAGCGGAGAAATGAACTGGCCTAGGAAGAGGCTGGCGCCGGCGACACCTGTGAAGCGTCCGCGCCTGTGCGCCGGGGCCGAGGCGAGCACGAGGCCGCTGACCGTGGGCAGAAGGAGGCCGGCCGAACAGCCGGCGATCGCCATGCCCAGCAGAACCAGCTGATAGTCGCCGAAAGCCGCGCACATTTGGCCCGCAGCGATCGCCGCAAAGGCCGCCGCGATGATGGCGGACGGCGCGTGGCGACTGCGGATCCTGCTGTAGAACGCCGCGGTTACGCCGCCGGAAAAGGTGCACAGGGACAGGGCGTATCCCGCCAGCCGGGGATCGACCGCGCCGTTCGACGCCAGGTGGAAGGGCAACTGCACCGGGATGACGTAGAACAACGCCATGCCCAGGAAGGCTGAGGCATAGGCGAGAATCAGCGGCCGCCATCGGGTCGTCTCGGCTTGTTCGCCTGAGGGCGACGCGGCGACGGGCGACGACGAGCGGGGCAGATGCCGCAGCGCTATGGGGATCAGCGCCAGGGCCAACAGATAGACGGCGAACGGCAGCCGCCATCCCCAGGCGGCGAGCAGGCCGCCCAGAAGCAGGAAGAGCATGCCTCCGAAAGACGCCGCCGAGCCTTGCAGGCCGATGACGCGCTGTCGTTGCTCATTGGCGTAGAGCGCGCCGACCAGGGTGAGGCTGGCGGTGCTCATGCCGGCGATGGCCGCTCCGAGCGCCGCACGGGAGACGAGGAGCGTAGCGAGGTCGGGCGCGTAGAGGCCGACGGAGCCAGAGATGGCGAAGGTCAGGGCGGAAACGACCAGGATCCCGCCGGCGCCGAGTCGGTCGACCAGCGCCCCGATGAAAGGCGCCAGCAACGCGATGATCAGCGCCGGAAGCGTCAGCGCGATCTTGACCAGAAACGCCCCGTTGGGCGTGTCGGCGAAGGCTTCCGCCATGCCGGGCAGGGCGGGCGTGATCGCCGTCGCCGCCATGGCGGTGAGGCAGCTGGCGCCGATCAGGGCGGTCAGGGCTCCGTTGCGCGCCGGGGCGGAGGCGTTCCGACGTCTCTGTCTGAAAATGATGGAGGGAGGGGGCATGCAACGTCGCTTTCTCGTTTTTGCGCGTGCATTAGGAATGATTGCCGAGACAATATCGCGGTAGTCTCTGGAATATGGACTGATTGTCTATAAGTATGGACAGTGAGGAAACTTGAAGCTGAACGACCTCTTCTTCTTTGTTCATGTGGTGGAAAGCCGGGGGTTTGCGGCGGCGTCCAGATCTTTGGGCGTCCCAAAATCGACGCTCAGCAAGCGCGTGGCTGAACTTGAGATTGATCTAGGGGCGCGACTGCTTCACCGCACCACGCGACAGGTCGCCCTGACGGACGTCGGCGAGAGCTTCTTTCGCCATGCGAAAGCCGCCTTGCTAGAAGCCGAGGCCGCTGGCGACGCCGTACGGCGTCGGCTGTCGGAACCGCAGGGCCTGGTTCGCATCTCGGCGTCGTCCACGACGGTTCAGACGGATCTCGCCGATCTGTTGCCGGAGCTGACGCGCCGCTATCCGAAAATTCAGGTCGGGGTCGTCGTCACCAGCCGATATGTCGATCTTGTTCAGGAAGGGATCGATGTCGCGATCCGCGTTCATCGGGGCGTGCTTCCGAACTCGGATCTGGTCCAGCGCCGGCTCGGCTATGCTCCCAACTACCTCGTGGCGTCGCCGTCCTATCTGGCCGAGCATGGAAATCCGGCGCGGCCCGAGGCGCTGGCCGCGCACGCCTGCGTCGCGCCGGAGACGTCGGCCGCCCCATTCACCTGGACCTTGCTGGGGCCGGAAGACGCGGTTGTGAGCGTTCAGCCCGCTGTGAAGCTCTTTGCGGACGACCCTGTCCTGATCGTGAAGGCGGCGCTGGCGGGCATGACCGTCGCAAGCCTGCCTCATCGCCTGGCCCGTCCCCACATTGAAAGCGGCGGCTTGGTGCGTCTTTTGCCGCTGTGGGAAATGAAGGGGGCGACGACGACGCTCCTCATGCCTCATCGCAGGGGGCAACTGCCTTCCGTTCGCGCGGTCGTCGACTTCCTCGCGGAGCAGATGGCGGCGTGACGCGCCGTCTTGACCCTGACGTGGCGTGAGGGCGCAAACCGCCAATTGCGGAGGCATGGCGAGATGAAGGCCTATACGGTCAATGCGGTGGCGAGAATGGCGGGCGTGTCGGTGCGCGCCCTGCACCACTATGACGCGATCGGTCTGCTGAAACCCGCCTTCATCGGGGCGAACGGCTATCGCTACTACAGCGAAGACGAGCTTCTGCGATTGCAGCAGATCCTCATTCATCGCGAGCTGGGAATTCCGTTGGCTGAGGTGGGGGCCATTCTGGATGCGCCTAGCTTTGATCGTCTGGAAGCTTTGCGGAAGCAGAGAGGCAGGCTGCAAGAACAGGCCGCGCGCTATGCCGAAATGGTGAGAACGATCGACCGCACGATCTCTCGACTCAAAGGAGAACGCGCCATGAAGGACGCGAACCTGTATGCGGGATTTGTTTCGCCCGAAAAGCAGGCTGAGTATGAGGCTTGGCTGACGGACAAATACGGGCCCGAAACCGAGGCGATGATCGCCCATAGCCGCAAGCGGGCCAAGGACATGACCCGCGACGAGCGCGAAGCCCATATGCGGGAACTGGCCGCGATCGAAGAAGGCTTGGCGGACGCCCTGCGACGCGGCGCGCCGCCCCAGGCTCCGTCGCTGGATGCCCTGATAAGGCGCCACCATGCTTGGGTCGCTTCAAGTTGGGGGCGGACGCTTTCACCCGGCATGTACGCAGCACTGGCCGACAACTATGAGCACCCGGACTTCAAGCTGAGATACGAAGCCGTAGAGCCAGGCTTTGCGGATTATATATGCACTGCGATGCGAAGCTGGGCTGAACGCGAGCATATCCTGGCGCGTCGCGACTATCGGGCGCGGCGACAACCTCATCCAGGTCATGGATGAACTGGCCGACGGCTATGGCGGGCTCGAGCCGTGACCTGCTTTCCTGATCGCTGGCGATATGGCGGTGTTCCGCTGTAGGCGTCTCAGAAGTCGGAGCGTCAGGTGGGGGTTAGTCTTCGCGGAGGGCGTTCACCGGTCGAGCCACGGACAATCGCCAGATTTCGGTGACCGCTGCAAGGACTGAGGCAAGGCTCAGGACGGCCGTCGCCGCCAGAATCGATGGCGGCGCGAAATTGACTTTGTCGGGATAGGCGGACAGCCACCATTGCGTGCCGATGACGCCTGCAGCGGCTCCAAGGATAAACCCTGCGCCGACGGGCATGAGGATGCGGCGCGCGAGTAACCGGCCAATGTCCGAGGTCTGAGCGCCGAATGCGCGCCGCACAGCCGCTTCCTTGCGCATCTGCCTCGCCCGATCGAGGGTCATGGCCAGCACGCCTACCGCCGCTGTCGCGGTGAGCACGGCGGCGAAGGCTAGGATCAGCCCCCGGAGTCGAATGAGATCGGCGAAGGCGATATTGACCTGATCGCGTAGGGAGATGCGGTCCACGGGGGCGCTTGGGAAGGCTGTGGAGATGATGGGGTCCAAGACTTGAACAGCCTCCGCCGGCGCGATCAGAAAACCTGCAGGCCCCCCGTCGTGCACAAAGGCGACCGCGGCGTTTCCGCCTCGAATGCGCCCCATGGGCAGGTCGGCCACAACCGCCGACACGCTCCAGGTGACGCCAGGGCGGTCGGTGGACAAAAGGGCGCCGATCGCATCTGAGGGCGCCTGGAAACCGAGGCGTCGCGCCGTGGTTTCGCTGATGGCCGCAGATTGGTTGCGTGCGTCCCGGCCGGCTTGGGCGTCTTCCAGGTTTTTCGGGGGGGCGCCGGCGATCAGCGAGGCTCCCAGCATTTCCAGAGAATTGGGAAGCCAACTGGCGGTGGCGATTTCGACCGACCGGCCATCCATAATGACGATCCGCTGCGATACTGCTCCTTCCGTCGGCAGAACGCCGGCGAAGGCTACGTGTGATGCGCCCAAGACGGCGCGGGACTGAGCGAGCAGAGAGTTTCGACGAGGGTCTTCGGCTGCAAGCGTTTCGGGAAGCCGATAGGCGCTGAGACCGTCGGGAGTGAAACCGAGTGTGGCGCTTGCAAGATGAGCCAGTTGCAAGCTGACGGCGACCGCGAAGATCAGCGTGGCCGCGCTACCGGCGATCTGGGTCGCGACGAGAGAGGAGCGGATCCATTTCATTCCGGGCAGACTGACGTCGCGTGCGCCTAGAACTTCGCGAGGCCGCATGCGTGTCGTGATCCAGGCGGCGTATCCGCCTGCGATCAGCCCGGATCCGCAGCCCGCCGCCAGCACCGCCGCCAGCGTTGTCAGGTCGGGCCAGCGCGGCAAAGGACGATTGATCAGGGTTCCGAAGGCGTCGGAAAGCAGAAAGGCGGCCGCCAGACCGATCAGGCCTGCGGCCAAACCCGAGATCACGGCCTGTCCGATGACGCCCCTGGCGATGTGGGACCGACCCGCTCCGAATGCGCGGCGTACGGCGATGGCCGGGGCGCCAACCAGGGTTTGCGACAGGTTGAGGCTGGCTGCATTGAGGCTGGCGACCAGTACGATCACCAGGGCGACGGCGACCAGCAGGAAGAGTGATCCTTGGTCCAGCCGCGAGCCGTCGGGATTGGCGCCCAGGGCGACCGCCTGTTCAAGATCCCGAAGGGGTACAAGGTGATGCGACACCTGCAGGCCGACGCCGCCGGCGCCAGGGTTGGCGGCGACGAAGCGGCCGATGGCGGCCGTGGCGTGGCGATTGGCGATGGCGGCGATCCGTGAAATCTGATCGGGGTCGCTCGCCCGGACGAAAGTCGTCGCCCCGCCGATCGAAAAGGTCAGGCCGGCAGTGACGGCGTCGGACAACCGCAGGGAGCTGGCCGCTCCCCTGCTCGAGATGAAAGCGCGATCACTCGAGAAGCTGGAGTTGCGGTCGAGATCGTCAATGACGGCGACGACCGAATAGCCCTGGCTGCCGATCATCACTGTCTGGCTTGGGTGATCGGCGCCAAACAGCTCTCTCGCGAGGCTGCGGGTTATGATCAGCCCATCCGGGCGGGCGAGGGCGCGCTGGAACGCAGAGGCGTCTTCGCCCAGATTAAAGACATCGACGATGCTCGGATCTGCTTCGGTGATGGCGACCCAGTAGGTCTTCCCGTCGATTTCGATCGGACGCGGGTCGTTGTCGCGAGCAACCCGAGCGACCGCCAGGCGCTGTTCGCTCGCGGTCAGGGCAGGGGCCAGATCTGAAAGCCCGGAGGCCATGGCGACGGCGTCCTGACCGCTCCGACCGACACGGGTGTAAATCTGATACACTTCGTTCGCGGGGTCGAAACTTGCGTTGTATCGACGCTCGTGCTGGACGGCGGCGGCCACAAGGCTGAAGGCGGTGAAGGCTACGGCCAGGGCCGCGAGTGTAAGCAGGCGAAGCGGCGAGGGGCTTCTCATTTCTAGGGACGCCTATCCAGGCCGATGACCTGACCGTCTTTCATGCTGATGCGCCGCTGAGCCCGCTCGGCCAGCTCTGGGGCGTGAGTGACGATCACTACGCCGGCCCCGGTGTCGGTGAGTTGCTCGAGCAACTCCATGATGGCGAGACTGTTCTGACTGTCGAGATTGCCGGTCGGTTCATCTGCCACAATCAGTTTCGGTTTGGGCGCGAGGGCGCGGGCGATAGCGACGCGCTGCTGTTGGCCGCCCGATAGCTGAGAGGGGTGGTGAGACAAGCGACCGCCGAGGCCGACTTGCTCGAGCAGATCTGTCGCGCGTGAGCGTCGGTCGCCCGCTGATCGGTCCACATAGTGGAGCGGCATTTCGACGTTCTGGAGAATGGTGAGGTCTTCGATTAGGTTGAAGGCTTGGAATATGAAGCCGATGTTGCCGCGTCGCAGTCGAGTCAACTGGGCTTCGTCATGATGGGTGAAGGTCGAGCCGAACGCCGTGACCGTGCCGCTGTCTGGGAAGTCCAGCAGTCCCAGCAGGTTCATGAGGGTCGATTTTCCACAGCCGGAAGGGCCAGACACGGAAACGAACTCGCCAGCCGAAATGCTGAAGTCGACATCGCGAAGCGCATGGGTGCGAATGTCGGTAGATGTATAGGCCTTCGAGACCTTTTCGAAACGGATCAATTCGCTCATGGCGTTTCTCCCGTCAGGTCAATGACCTTGGCGTCGCCGAAGTCGCGGTAGCTAGATATGATGACCCGCTCGCCGGTCTTCAGGCCGGAGATGACGGCCACGCGGTCGGGCGCGCGGATGCCTGTGCGAATGTTGCGACGTCGGGCGGTGCGCCCATCGGCGTCGATGACAAATATCCATGAACCCGACGTCTGCTCGAGGAAGGGCCCGGCCGGTATGCTGGGAAAGGCGCCGGACGCCGCGAGATCAATGCGTCCTTGCAGGGATTGGCCAGGGTTCAGCTGGACGTTCTCGCGTAGCGCCAGTTCGACACGAAAGCCGCCGTCTCGAATGTCCGGCGAGACATGGGCCACCTCAAGAGGCACGACCCGACCGCTGATCTCGATCGATCCTGGTTGACCTTTGCGAACTCGTGAAACGTAGAAGGCGTCGAGCTGGGCTACGATGAGAACTCCCTTGCCCGGATCGACCTGGGCGAGCGGATCGCCCGCCGAGACGGCTTCGCCAGTCTGGAGGTCCAGGCCGAGCACGCGTCCGGCGACGGGCGCGCGCACAACGAAGCCGTCCAGTTGCCCAAGGGTCGCCGCCTGATTTTCCCGTAGCTGGGCGAGATAGGCGCTGGCGGCCGATTCCTGGCTGCGTCGCGAGGGGCCGTTGCGCTCCATTACCACGCGCAGCTCCTCGGCTACCCGTGTGCGGAATTGCAATTGCTCTCGTTGGGGCGCGACGTAGGCCTCGTTGACCAGATCACGCTCCAGCAGGACTTCCTGACGTCTCAGCCGCTCCGCAGCCTCGTCACGCAGGTGGGCGGCTTCGAGATAGGCGCGCCGATCCTGGTTCCCGGCATCTGACAGGCCGGTCTGCGCCGTGGAGGTCGTGAACATCTCCGCCTGTATCCGCGCCAATCGGTCGCTGATGGCCAGTTCACGTTCCGGATTGGACAGGGTAACGATCGGGGCTCCCGCTTGGACCGTATCGCCGGATCGGAGGTGGATTGTGGCGATGCGACCGGTCTCTGGGGCTGTGAGTTGAACCAAATCCATGGGCACGACGCGGCCGACGAAAGCGGCCGCCTCGGTGATCTGGCGGGTTTCAACCTCGGCTGTGCGCACGCTGGCGGCGGATACGGAGAGATCGCTGGCGCGCTGGAGGGACAGATAGACAAGCGCCGCTAGCAGGACCGCGCTGGGAACGGCGAAGATGGATAAACGCCGCCAGCGTCGCCAACGCTTCTCACGCCCTGAGAGGGGCTCATCCATTCCGGAGACTGGTGAGGTGGGAAAGGGTAGACTCATAACGGGCTGCTTCGGCAATCATTCGGGGCGGGAGCGTCGTCGGCGTCGCTGGACCACGCCTCGAAGCGTCTGTCCCAGTCCTCCGAGGTCGCCATGCCGACATCGGCGCCCAGTCGAGCGATCCACCCGAGGGGGGCGCCGCTTTGTTGGATGTCTCTGGCGATCAAGCCCAGAGCGTCGGGTTTTTCCAGGCTGTCCAGGAAATCGATAACGGCGCTCGTCTGTGCGTAGAAATCGTCAGCCGACGTCGATGTGAGGCCAAGCTCAGCCAGAGTGAACTCCAGCACGATCGGTTGATCAGGAGATGCGGCTCGGGCGCTCGCCACCTCGGCCTGCAGTCGCTGGCTGGCGAACACGGGGTGGGCTTGCGAAACGAAGGTGCTGAACGGGGTCAACCGCCCGTCGTCGACGAGCGCGGCGAAGCGTCGACGGCGATCTGCGCGAGACGAAGGGGATTCCAGAGCGACGCCGGCGGCTTCATCCAACCAATCGGGCGCGTCGCCGCCGTACTGAGGCTTGTTCACGTTTGGAAGCAGAGCGTGCAGTAGGAACAGATGGCCCAACTCATGTTGGATCGAAGATGCGGCTTCGGCTTTGGACTGCTCATGACTCCTGGCCTCGCGCGACGCCCCGGATCGATCGAAATTCCAGGGCAGCACCCAGCCGCGCCGATCTTCAGGGAGGGCTTCGAACAGCCCTACCGCGCCGGTGGTCATGACCGCGCCGGGCGGAGCCGCCGCATTGAAGCGCCGGCTGAAACAATGGCGCGCAGTGATCATGGCTTGCGCGATCTCATCAGCATCGATCGCAGTTGGGGTGACAAGATAATCTTCCCCCGTCGAGAACCAGACGGCGTCGTCGAGATCAATCGACACGGGAGAGGGAATGGGAGCGAGCCTGGTTGTCGGCTCGGCCGGCGTCGCGGGGTCGCTCACCAGTATTGCGGCCGCAAGAGACACCATGCCGAGGCTTCGATTCATGCTTAGCGGACGCGCTGGACAGAAAAGCGATTGCTTGATCCGCCGATGCGCACGGTTCCGGTTAGACGTACGCCGTTGATCGTGCCCCGAAATTCGTGAACCGGGTTTGATGGCAGGGTGAAGGTCACGATATCGCCGCGGCGCGTCACGCTCTGGATCGGATTTCGGTCCGAGGTGAGACCGATGATTTGAAAACGGCCTGCGCGTTCGTCAGGGTCGAACCATAGATTGATGGGATGCTCAGTGTCGCCCAGCCCCATGACGCCCGTCCAGCGGCCGGCAAGAGGCGCTTGCTCATGCTTGGCTGAGATGTCCCGCGATGCATCCTGGAAGTTGGGCGGTGTTGCGAGAGCAAGAGCGACGGAAGCGATGATCGAGGCGAACATGTCGCAAGGCTCCAGATTTGCGGATTGGGGTGATGTGGCACGCCGACATCGTCGGCGCGCCGTCTCATCAATAGACGGTGGTGCCGTCCGGATAGACGATGATCCGCACGACTTCTCCGTTACGGATTTCCGCCATGGAGGGGGCGGCGAAACTGAAGCAAGCGCCGGCTAGGGCGGTGATGGCGGCGATGGTGCGAAGCGTTTTCATGGTGTTTTCCTCCCAGATGGCCGAACCAACTTCGGCGGGAGAAAGTTGTCGCAAGTGTGTATCTTGAGGTTGTCTGATCCGTAATGCCTTGCGGGTCGATGGACACAATCGCGATACATTCACGGGGGACAAGATAGGATGACGTTTAGTGACGCGAGAATCCTCGTCGTCGATGACGACGCCGGCATCCGCTCGGGGATATCCGATTATCTTTCCGGCTTCGGTTTTGACGTGACCCCCTGAAACTCCTCCAGGAATAGCTAGAGTCCGCCCTAACGAAGGACGGACAGAATGAAGCGATCA
>NZ_JBDGLE010000016.1:0-24590 GCF_057655995.1 Brevundimonas sp. Soil_N_31 | reverse complement strand
CGTAGGTTCAAATCCTACTCCCGCACCCAAGCTTACAAAGCCCCGATGGCATACGCCGCGGGGCTTTCTGCTGTCTGCGCCTAAACATCAAACTTCCGGTGGCGATCAGGTCGCGTTGAACGTGGAAAGCCGGCGACTAGACGGGGGAACCCGCCAGAGGCCTGCGCTTTGGGCCGGTATGGTTTCCGGTATCCATTTCGGCCCCATAGCCGCAAACGCCGTCCATCTGTGCGTGGACATGCAAAGACTATTCGCGGAGGACACGGCATGGCGCACGCCGTGGATGGCGCGTGTCCTGCCAGTCGTCGTGCGTCTGTGCGAGCGCAAGGCCGAACGCACCTGTTTCACCCGGTTCATCCCCGCCCGTTCGCCGAGAGAGGGGGAGGGGGCGTGGAGGCGGTACTGGCGGCGATGGGCGTCGATGACGCTTGAGAATCTGGGTGAAGAACGTGTGGAGCTTCTGCCCGAACTGCAGGTCTTCACCCCGCCCGCCAGGGTGTTGGACAAGTCCCGCTATTCCCCCTGGCTCAACACGGGTCTGGCGTCGGCTCTGATGGCGAGCCAGGTCGACACCCTGGTGGTGACGGGCGCCGAAACCGATATGTGCGTGCTGGCGACTGTCCTCGGCGCCGTGGATATGGGCTTTCGCGTGGTGGTGGTTTCGGACGCCCTGTGCAGTTCCTCGGACCAGTCGCACGACGCCTTGTTGGCTCTCTATCATGACCGCTTCGGCCAGCAGATCGAGACGGCGGAGTGCGACGAGGTGCTCGAGATGTGGGCCTAGGCAGGTTCGCTCAGCAGTCGCGCCAGCCTTGAATCTAAACTCTGGGCGTTTGGATCCGGCAGACAGGTCGTGATGGTTCCGGATTCATAAAGCTCAATCACGCGCGGATGGACATAGGACGCCCGACAGACCGGCGGCGTGTTGCCCAGCAGGCTCGCGACCGCCTTCATGCAGGTCGAGATGTTTCGTCGCGCCTCGGTCTGGGACGTGGGCGGGGCCATTTCGTAGAAGGCGCGGGCGGCGGCGACGGTGGCCGCCCAGGTGCGGAAGTCCTTGGCGGAGAACTGATCGCCCATGGCCTCGCGGATATAGGCGTTCACGTCGTCTGAACTGATCGCCCACAGCTCGCCCTCTGCGTCGCGGTATTTGAACAGATGCTGGCCCGGGAGGCCTTCCAGGCCGCGCATGACGCGCGCCAGTCGACGGTCGCTGACCTTGACCCGGTGTTCCTTGCCGCTCTTGCCCCTGAACTCGAAGGTCAGGGCCGAGCCGTCGACCTCCAAGTGCCGCTTGCGCAGGGTCGTCAGGCCGAAACTACGATTCTGGCGGGCATAGGCGGCGTTGCCGACGCGGATGAGGGTGATTTCCAGCAAACGAACCGCCGAGGCCAGCACCTTTTCCTTGCACGGCCCACGTCGCGAAAGGTCGTTCTCCACCCGGTCGTGCAGTCGCGGCAGGCGTCGGGCGAAATCTGGCAAACGCGCAAATTTGTGCGAGGCGGCGCGGGCCGTCCAGTCGGCATGATAGCGGTACTGCTTGCGACCGCGCGTATCGCGCCCAGTCGCCTGGATATGGCCGTTTGGGTCGGGACAAATCCAGACGTCCTGCCACGCCGGCGGAATGGCTAGGGCGTCGATCCGCATCAGGATGTTCCGCTCACGGATCAGGCGCCCCTTTGGATCACGATAGCAAAAACCCCTCCCGCTCCGGCGGCGCGTAAGGCCTGGGCTCTCGTTGCTGGACCAGACGAGTCCGCCGGAAGGCGGCGGATTGATCACGTTTGTCGACATCGTCACGGCCCTTGCTGGGTCTAAGTCTAGGCAACGCCAGGCCCTGCCTCCGGCTCCCTTCTGCGCGCGGCCGTGCTCTCAGTTCATCGCGCCGCACCGGCATGAAAGGTCGGAGAGACTTCCCGCGTCCAGAATCGACGCCTTGCCGCGGCTGAAGCGCACCGCGCCCATCGCTTGCAGGTTGCTGGCGGCGGCGTTGATGCTGGTTCTCTGGACGCCGAGCATGGCGGCTAGCTGGGCCTGCTTCAGGCGAAGCGGCGCGCCGTTGCCGCCATGGTGCAGACGAAGCAGCCACTTGGCCAGACGCTCCGACACGCGATGGGAGGCGTTGCAGGCGGCTTCCTGTTCCAGAAGCGTCAGGCGTTGAACCGCCTGAAGGGCGATGAAGCGCGATAGCCAATCATGGCCGAGCGCCTCGCGGGCGGCGGCGGCGGGAACGCGGAACAGCCGAACATCCAGCAGCGGCCGCACGTCGGCGCGGCTGCCGCTAGAGCCCAGAGCGTGATCCCAACCGTAGACGGCGCCCGATACGATAGGTGCGACACAGACTTCACTGCCGGTTGGAAAGGCGCCGAGAACCCCGGACAGGACGAACCAGAGATGCTCCCTGTCCAGAGGAGGCTGCGCGTCGCCTGGGAGATCAACCTCTGTTCCCTCGGCGGTCAGGCGCTGCTGGGCATCCGGCGGCAGGACGCGATAGACCGGGTGATCACGGATGCTGGGCCGGGGGCGGCCGTGAGGTGAGGCGGAGGGGGATAGAATGGCGGCGGAATCTGCAGGCATGGGGCCTCCTGACCAGAAGCCCTGCCATGGCTGCCGCAGATCGCCACTCACATGGGTTAGTCGCGGCTGGGCGGCGCATCCGCGAGATCGTCGGCGATGCTGAGGCCTGCGGCCAAGGCCAGGCCCTGCAGGTCAGGCAGGACGGCCCGTCCCGTCCGGTAGTCGACCAGGCCTGCTCGCCGAAGTTGCTGCAGCGTCCGGTTCATGTGCACGGCGCTGAGGCCCAGGATGTCTGCGAGCATGTCCTGGGTGAGAGGCAGGTGAAGGACGCCGGGTTCCGCCGCGCCGAGACGGCTTTGCCGCTCGTACAACTCCAACAGAAGGTGCGCCGTTCGCTCATAGGCGCTGAGCCGACCCAGCCGAATGACATGCCGCGCCAGCCGCAGGCGCTCCGCCGAGCGAAAATGCCGCCAGGCTTCCAGAAGACGCGGGCTGACGTCTACGCCTTCGGAAATCGCCGCCCACAGCAGGGAGGCGTCAAGGGTGGAGGCTTCGGTCAGGGCCCAGACCGCCATGTCGGCGTCCACGACGTCGGCGGCCAGGATGACGTCGCCGGGCAGGCTGAGACCCACGATCTGACGACGGCCGTCTTCCAGCATGGCGCCGCGGGCGATCCAGCCGCGCGCCACCACACGGGCGTCCTTGCGTTCCGGATGAAGGGAAACGGCGCCGCCGGGCGGGTGAACCATGGCAGGACCGTGAAACCAGCTACGGATGCGTTCGATGTCGCCAGGCGACAGCACGGCGAAGCTGAACAGCATCCGCTCCAGCGACGCCGCGGCTATGTCTACATCATCTTGATAAGACTGATTCTTCATCCCTCTGACCAACAGCACGGCCGAGGGTGTTTCGTTCTTTACATAGGTTAGTCCAAGGGCTTGACGGTGACGCTTGCGGCGTCGGGACCGGAAGCCGTCAGGCGCGGTAATAGGAATCCGAGCAGAGGGTGCGCAGTTGGCGCCACGTGGCCTTGCCCTCGAGCTGAAAAAGTTCGGCCTGGGTATAACGATCCGAGATCAAGGCCTTGCGGACTTCGCTGGGTATGCGGAAGCGGCCGCTGCGCGCGAGTTCGAAGGCCCGCTCGATGACTGGTGTTCTATTCATGGTACAAACTCCCCTGTTACGGGAAGGCAATGCGGTTGCGCCCTGATGGGTTCATTGTGTCGCCTTTGAGGCGCTGTGGAACCTCGGCTGTTCGAGCCGATGGCAACATTCGCGAAGATCCGGCGTTGTGGTCGCGCCAAGCCTCAGGGAACCGCAATGCACGACCACAGCCGTTTGCTGGAAAACAAGCTGCAACGACGCGACGTCATTACGGATGGCGAAAGGCAGGCGCTCAGGAACGTGCTGACCCATGTCGTGTTGAAGCCCGCCGGCAGCGACATCGTCACTCAGGATGCGTTGGTCGATCATTCCAGCCTCGTCATCGACGGCTTCTGCGCGCGCTATCGCGATCTGAGCGACGGACGGCGGCAGTATACTCAGATCAACTTGCCCGGAGACTTCATCGACCTGCACGGCTTTGTTCTGAAGCGCGTCGACCATGGCGTGCGTGCGCTGTCCGACTGTCTCATCGCCGAGGCGCCGCATGAACGCCTGCGCAAACTGACGGAAGAGCACCCGCATTTGACGCGCTTGTTATGGCTGGAGACGGTGGTGGACGCCGCCATGCACCGTGAATGGCTGCTGGCCCTAGGTCGACAGGAGGCGCTGGAGCGGACCGCCCTGTTGGTCTGTGAAATCTACGCGCGCCTGGAAGCCGTGGGCCTGGCGCGCGACGGCGTCTTTCGTTTTCCCATTATTCAGGCGGAGATTGCGGATCTGCTCGGCATGTCCGCCGTGCACGTGAACCGTACGCTGAAGGTCATGCGCGAGGCGGGCTGGCTGGAGTGGACCGGATCGGAAGTTCGTATTCTCGAGTGGGATCGTCTGGCGAGCGCGGCCGAGTTCAATCCCTCTTATCTGCGGCTGGAGCGACTGCCGGTTTAGCGCAGGGTTACGGCCCCGCCGCTGATCAGGCGGCAGGGCCGGATGGAGCTCAGGCGGAGGGCTGCAACGCCTCGGCGTTGATTGCGGCGTCGGCGATGGCCGTCAGATCCTCGTCCGTCTGGCTTTCTTCCTGAAGCGTCTCGTCCAGCAGTTTGACGGCGTCCTTCAGTCCTATCACCTCGGCCCAGCGCTTGAGCGTGCCATAGCGGGTGATCTCATAATGTTCGACCGCCTGGGCGGCGGCCAGCAGACCGGCGTCGAGCGCTGCCGTGTCCTTGTACTCCTCGGCGATTTCGTCGCCTTCGGCCAGGATGCCTTCGATGGCGTCGCAGGTCTTGCCGCGCGCGGGCTTGCCGATGATCTCGAACACCTGCTGCAGGCGCTCGATCTGGCCTTCAGTCTGCTCGCGGTGCTTTTCGAAGGCCGCCTTGAGGTCGGGCGACTGGGCGGCGCGCGCCATTTTCGGTAGGGACTTCAGGATCTTGCGCTCGGCGTAATAGATGTCGCGCAAGGTGTCGTGGAAGAGGGTTTGCAGCGTTTTCTCGGGCATGGGGCTCTCCTGAAAAAGAATGGGGAGCCTGCGAAGCGGCGGGCGCACAAGCGCGTTCCTAGTGTTCGGATATGGACAGGGCTGAGCGCCACGGAACGCACAGGCCCACGAACTCTTCTGCCGATTTCAGAGTGTTGGAGCGCGACATGAAGAAGTACGCTTATGGCTGGATCACTCTGGCCTTCTTCACCATTTCCATCGTCTTGCATTGGGGCTTCGGCTGGGCCGCCTATGTGAACGAGGCCCGCGACCACGGACAGGCGGCGCAACTGACGCCCTATCTGGTGGAGATGGGGCGGGACACCTTCGAGAACTGGCAGTCCGAGTTCCTGCAACTGATCTGGCAGGTCGTGGGGCTGGCCTACTTTCTCTATGTCGGCTCGCCGTCGTCCAAGGAGAACGACGACCGGATGGAGGCCAAGATCGACGCTCTGCTGGAATTGGTCGATCAAGAACGCGGCGCGGCGCTGATTGAGGAGATCGACGCCAGCCATCTGCGTCGTCACGGCCACGCGAGCATTCATCTGGACCCGCCTTATGCGGTGCGGAAGCCCGTTGTCGAATAGGAATAAGGGGCGAACTGTCGTCCGCCCCTGATAGCGTCATGCACCAAGGCCCGGCGTCAGCGGCCCAAGCCGGCCTGCAACTGCTTGGCCCGCTCAAGATGGGCTTCGATCTTGGGCAGGACGTTGCGCGCATGTTCCGCCAAGGCGGGAACGTCCGCCTTGTCGGAGAAGCCGCGGTGAAGGGTGACGGCCTCCTCATGGGCGGCGACCTGTTGATCGACGTAGATCTTATCGAAGTCCGCAGTCGAGGCTGAGCGCAGGTTGTCGATCAGGCCCTTGCGGCGTTGGTCGAGTTCGGTCGTCAAGGTCGTGTCAGGCGCAGCCTGTCCGGCGGCTGCTCTCAGGGCGGTGGAGGCGGCTGCGTGGTCGGTCTTGATCATCTGGGCCAGTTCTTTGACCTGGGCGTTCTTCGATCGCTCCATGGCGATGTCGGCGGCCTGGATCTCGTACATGTCGCCCATGGCGGCGTTGGGCACATAGGCGCTGACCATATTGGCGCCCATGGTCGCGGCGGAGGTCTGACCGACCGGTTCGGAAACGGCGTCCTGCGCCTTATCGACGGCCTCGGAACCTTGCTGCTGGTTGCAGGCGGCGAGGGTGAGGGCGGCGGCTGATACGGCCAGAACGGCGACGGTTTGCTTCATCATCATTTGAACTCCTTGGGTAAGATCAGGGCTTGGCGGCCACGCCGGGGGTGACGGGCGCCAATTCTTGAGCCTGGGTCTGAGGCGGAGGCGCATCGACCTGCTGCAGGCCGCCGTCCGGCGTTTCGCGGATTGATAGAATGGCCTCCTGCGCGCGCATCAGGGGCGCGGCGGCGTCGGCGGCCTGGACATCGGTGGGCGAAGCGACCCGCAGGCGTCGCTGAGGGCCGCTGTCGCTGCCGACCACGACTTCATAGAAACGCATGTCGGCCTCCCAGGGTGAGGGGGCGCGGTGGGCGACGAGAGCGATCGGTCATGTCTTTTTCCTCCCTGTGACAGGAAGTTAAGCGGCGGGGCGCGGGGGTGTTCCAAACGCTCAAGCCTGAACACGCCGTCACATGACACGCTCCAGCGGCGCCTCGGCTCCCGTCATTCGTGGATCAGGAACCTTGGTTTCGGTGCGGAGAAAGCCGGTCGCCGCCGTGGCCAGATAGACGATGAACAACAGGACCAAGAGGACGCCGACAAGGATCAGCAGCCGTCTGGGGCGTCGCAGGATCGGGGGCTTTTCCTTGTTCGCGAGAGGCAAGGGCGAACTCCTTTCGTACTGGAAGGAGAAGGAAGAGGAGCGGTGCGTGTTCCATACGGCCCCGGTCGGCTCTCTATTTCTGGCGCGGCGGTTCGTGAGCGGGCTCAGGGGGCTTCGAGGCGTTGTTGCGCCAGGCCAGAACAGCCCTCGCCAGCTCTTCCGCCGCCAGCCGCACCTCATCCTGAACGGCCCGGTCGCGGTCGAGGGCGTCGTGGCTGGTGGCGTAAGGCTCCCAATAGCCGATGTAGCGGTCGATCTCCGCGTCGGCGCCGGCGGGCGACAGCTTCATCGAGACCAGCCAGTCGGACAGGGAGCGGCGCACGTTTTCCGCGCCTTCTACATCGCCATGGACGACCAGGGCGAAACGCCGACCCGCCAGGTGACGGGGATAGGGCCAGTCGGCCAGTTCAAGCGCCTTGGCCAGGGCGACGGTCTTGCCGTGCGTCGTCGTGGGATCTGGATTGCCGCCGTCGGCGCAGACCAGCCGGTCCATCATCAGCTTGAAAGGGCTGGAGGCGTGATACCAGTTGACCGGGGTGACGATCAGGACGCCGTGCGCGCGGACCCACATCGGATAGATGTCGTTCATCCAGTCGTGGACCTGGCCCAGGCTGTAGTTGGGATAGCAGCTGCACGGCCAATGGCAGAGGGCCGCTGCTGTGGAGAAGCAGGCCTTGCAGGGATGAATTTCCCGGCCGTATTCCGACGCCAACCGCGACAGGTCGAGGATTTCTGCCGCCATGCCCGCGCGCCTCTCAACCACCTCGCGAGCGATCTGGACCAGGCGCCAACTCTTGGACATTTCGCCGGGGCAGGTGTGCTCGGAACGGCTGGAAGCGTTGATGATCAGGATGCGCGAGGGCCCGGCGGCGTCGTCATGCTGCGCCTCGGCGGCGCGGAGGGCCGCGTGAGCGTCCAGCCCGTCCAGAGCCAGTTCATAGTCCGGCTCGGCGAAGCTCGGACCGGCGGGGCGTGTCAGCGGCGATTTTCGACCCCCGATGTAGCCGTCCCAGGCTGCGGCGGCTAGGCGGTCGATCTCGTCGCGCAGAGGGTCGAAGGCGGGGTCCGCGAACCGGCTGCGGAAGCGGGTTTCAAAGGTTGTGCGGTCCAGTTCTGGGCTGGGCATGCCCTTACGCGGCTCAGGGACGGCTAGAGCTTGGGGAACGGGATCTGGCATGCGGCTTCTCCGGCTCGGGTGCGTCGGAAACGTCGCGGCTGAACACGACGTTCCGCCGCAGGAGGGGAACGCGCGGACAGGGGGCGACTTAGGAGGGCATGCCCTTCACACGTCTACAGGAGCCGTCATGTCCGACCGCCTGACAATGCAGGATCCTCGCCATCAGTATCCGCGTCCGCCGTTTCCACGGCAGCCGCAGCCGGCGCCGGGTCTGGTCGCGAAGATGGAGCCGAAGCCCGATCATGGCGAGGAAAGCTATAGGGGCCATGGGCGGTTGAAGGGGCGCCGCGCCCTGATAACGGGGGGCGATTCCGGCATCGGTCGCGCGATCGCTGTCGCCTACGCCCGCGAAGGCGCCGATGTCGCGATTTCCTATCTTCCCTCAGAGGAGGCCGACGCGCGCGAGGTGATCGCCCTGATCGAGGCCGAAGGCGTCAAGGCGCTGGCCTTGCCCGGCGACGTGCGTGACGAGGCGTGGAATGCGACCATGGTGGCGCGCACGCTCGAGGCCTTCGGCGGTCTGGACATCCTGGTCGTCAACGCGGGCCGACAGCAGTTTCGCGAGGACGTGGGTGAAGTCTCGACCGAGGATTTCGACGCTACGCTGAAGACCAACCTCTACGCCCTGCACTGGCTGTGTCAGGCGGCGGCGCCCCATCTGCCGCCGGGCGCGGCGGTCATCACCACCGCCTCGATCCAGGCCTATGAGCCGTCGGACATCCTGTTGGACTACGCCACCACCAAGGGCGGGATCGTCACCTACACCAAGGCCCTGGCGAAGCAGCTGATCGAGAAGGGCGTGCGGGTGAACGCCGTGGCGCCGGGCCCCTTCTGGACGGTTCTGCAGCCCAGCGGCGGCCAGCCGCAGGAGAAGGTCGAGAAATTCGGCGCTCACAGCGCCTTCGAACGTCCGGGTCAGCCGGTCGAGATCGCGCCGGTCTACGTGCTGCTGGCCTCGCAGGAGGCGAGCTTCGTCACGGGCGAGGTCTGGGGCGTCACCGGCGGCGCCGGGATCGCCTGAGCTTTCAGACCTCGAACACGCGATAGGGCGTATCGCCCATCGTCCGCAGCACGGGCAGGGCGACATTGTAGACCGGGACGCCGCGCGCCGTGCGGCCTTCCGGCGCGCCGCGATGCGCATGGCCGTGCAGCACGAGCTTGACGTTCTCATAGCGATCGACGACCTCGGCCAGGCGCGACGAGCCAAGGAAGGCGTGGATCTCCGGCGGCTCGCCGATCACCGTATCCACCACCGGGGCGTAGTGGAGCAGAACCACGCTCCGCTCGGTCCGCAGCGTTCGGATCGAATTTTCGATGAGATTGGCGTCCTCAACCGCCTCATTGACGAAGGTCTTGATAGAGGCCTCGCCGAAGGAGCTGAGCATGTAGCGGCCGAAGCCGCCGACGAAGCCCTTGCCTCCGGCGAAGCCGACGCCGTCGATCTCATAGGCCTCGCCGGTCAGCATCTTGACCCCGGCCTCGGTCAGCATGCGGATGACTTCCTGCGGTTGGCCGCACTCATGCTCGTGATTGCCGAGCACGCCGACCATGGGGATGCGGCAGGCGCGCAGATCCTCCAGCAGGTTCTCCACCTCGACCGTCTTGCCGAAATTGACCAGGTCGCCGCACAGGCACAGCACGTCCGCGTCTTCATGCACTCGGTCGAACAGGTCGCGATAGGCGCGATGCGAGGTCTCGCCGACATGCAGGTCGCCGACGGCGGCGACGCGCAGCTTCTTCTTCGGTCCGGCTTCCATGCCCGGTTGAGGCGTCTGGCCTTCAGCGGCGGAGGCGGCGGTTTCAGGCGACGGGGTCATGGCGTTCCTCCAGGCCCTTGCCCACCACGTCGCCGAAGCCCCATTCGGAGATGTCGGCGATGTAGTCGCGCGGGCTGAACAGGCGGCCGCGGCAGACCTTCACGCGCGGTGCCGGCAGATCGACCTGGGCCTGCAGGCGGCCGATCAACTCCGTCATCAGCCACGCCGGCACCAGGCCGCGCTCGGTCGGATAGGCGAAGCGGAAGTTGAGCAGATGCGCCATCAGCACCTCCCAATAGAGATCCATCTGATCCAGCAGCGACTTCCAGTCGATGGCGTCGGCCTGTTTCAGGATGACGTGGTTCACATCGGCGCCGTCGTAGCGATAGCGGTCCTGGATGAAGGCCTTGGACAGGATCAGGGCGGTCGGCGGCGTGATCGTCACCTCATGACCGTAGACGGTGATGCGATCCGGCCCGAACCAGCTGTCGGACACGGCGATGGTGCCGTTCGACATGGCGAAGATGACGTCGAAGAAGTGCTTGTCGTCCTGCCAGACCTTGGCGATCCAGCGCTCGTCCTCGACGTCGGTGCGATAGCCGCGCGCCTGGAAGAAGGCCAGAATCCGGGGGTAGTCGCCGGGCTTGCAGAAGACGTCCAGATCCTTGGTAGGACGACGGATGCCCGTGTAGGCCGTGACGGCGTAGGTGCCCGACAGCAGGAAGGGCACGCCGGACTCCTTCAGCAGACGCAGGGCTTCCTCATAGAAGGCGCGGGCCTCGGGCGGTGGTTCGAAGGCGGGGTCGGCGACCGTGTCGGACATGGGATCAAGTTCCTGAACAGGGCAGGGAAACGGCGTGCGGAGAAACGCGGTTCCGTTCCTGTGCGCGACCGGACGCCGGTGAACCGTCGCGGCGTGGAGGCGTTGGCCCAGGATGATCGACGTCGCCTGGACACCCTATTGCGGGCCTGCGCCCGATCCCGCCGAGGCGCTTGGGCGCTGGAACGGCGATCTGATCCTGTTGTCTGTCATGGCGGCGGCGGCGACGGCCGGATTGATCCTGCTGCGCGAACAGCAGAGGGGACGCTTCAGCGCGGCGATGGCGGTGCTGGCGGTCGGCTTCATCTCGCCGCTATGCGCCTTGAGCTCCGCCCTGTTCATGGCGCGGACCCTGCATCATCTGCTGTTGGTTTTGGCGGCGGCGCCCCTGCTGGCCTTGTGCCTGCCTCGGTTGAAACCGCCGCGTCTGGCGGCGGCGACGGCGGTGCAGGCGGTGGTCTTTTGGGTCTGGCATGCGCCGGAGCCCTACGCTCAGGCTCTGTCGCATGACGGAATCTATTGGCTGATGCAGATCAGCATCCTGGGAAGCGCCGTCTGGTTCTGGGCGGCGGTTCGCAGCGCAAGGGGGCATGCGGCCGTCGCGGCCCTGCTGGCGGCCATGCTGTTGATGGGGCTTCTGGGCGCCTTGATCGTGTTCGCGGGCCAGCCGCTCTATGCGCCGCATTTCGCCAGCACCATGGCCTGGAACATGACGCCGCTGGAGGACCAGCAGGCGGCCGGGCTCATCATGTGGGCGCCGGCGGCGGCGGCCTACCTGCTGGCCGCACTGTGGCGGATTCACGGTCTGCTGAAGCCGGCGGGCGAGGCGGCGGCATGATCGACCGGCTGATCGCCCAGGCGCTGGAGTGGGCCGCCGGCCATCATGACGAGGGGCGCTATTCCCCTGTGGCCATCTGGTTTCACTGGATCATGGCAGGTCTGGTCGTGTTCCAGTTGGGCTGGGGCTGGTGGATGGGCCGGCTGCCGGTCGGCGGCGAGAAGGTCGCGGCCTATGAGGTCCATTTCGCCGTCGGCGTGCTGATGCTGTTGCTGGTGATCGGCCGCCTGACCTGGCGGCTGGTCGCGCCGGATCTGATCAATGACGCGGACAAGCCGGGATGGGAAAGCACGGCCGCCCACGTCACCCACTATGTCTTCTATCTCTGCCTGTTCGGCCTGCCGTTGTCGGGTTGGACGATGATATCGGCCACAGCGCGAGACGCCCAACTGGCGGCGGCGGGCTTCATACCCTGGCCGATGCTGCCGATGCAGGATCTGTCGAATCGTCAGCTCTGGGCGGTCGAGGCGGCGGCCGAGTGGATGCACTGGGGCCTCGTCATCGCCCTTCTGCTGATGATCCCGATCCATGCAGGGGCCGCGCTGAAGCACCATCTGATCGACCGCGACGACGTCTTCCACGCCATGCTGCCGGTTGTTCCGCAGCTACGGCCCCGACGCACGCGATGGCAGCGGCGATGGCGGGCGCTGGAGAAAAGGGTTGCGACGACCGTTCGGAGGCTGCGGCGCGGCCGCACCCGCTTCCAGGTCTAGAGTCGGTCCAGGATCGCCTGCATCTGGACGATCTCCCGCTCTTGAGCGATGATGATTTCGTCGCACAGGGCGATGAGCTCAGGGTCGGTCAGCTTGGCCTTTCCGCACATCAGGATCGCCCCGGAATGATGGGGGATCATGCCGCGGATCAGCTCCTGGTCGTTAATGGCCGCCTGGGCGCGCATGGCGTAGAGGCTGGCGGCGAAGACGACGGCGGCGATCCCGATGATGATCCAGTTGGCGCGCCTATTCTGAAACATCGAGCGCATCGACAGCAGCATCACCACGGCCATGGGCGCGACCATCATCAGCGTCATATAGACGTTGTTCAGGTTGAAGCGGAAATGATCGAGCGTCGCGATCATGGTGAACATCACCAGATACATGATGACGAAGTCGATCAGCAGTTCGAATGCGAGATTGCGATAGCTGTGGGCGTGCATCAGCGGCCTCCACCGGGTTGTTCTAGTCGTGAGACAACCAATCGCTGTGTGCGTGGTCTGTTCCCGAGGAGTTCAGCCGCCGTCGGAACGAGCGGGGCGGCGGATTTCGCGCGACGCGGCCGGGCGCGCCGCAGCGGCGACCGAGGCGGCGCGGGCGACCGACGCTTCGGCGCGGACCGGGGAGGGCGGCTGGGTCGACAGCCAGGCGGCGATGGCGCGGGCTTCGTCGTCCGTCAGCCGTTGGACGCCGGCGGCCATGACGCCGCGCGGGTCGTTTCGCCGCTCGCTGGACTTCCAGCGGTCAATCTGTTCCAGCGTATAGGCGGCGGGCTGCCCGGCGACGATCGGCTGCCCTTCGCCCGCACCTTGGCCTTCAACGCCATGACAGGCGGCGCAGGCCGTGATTCCGCGCGCCGTGTCGCCGGTCAACCAGATCTGGGGCGGAGAGGCGGTTGAAGTCTGAACGGCGGGCGGGGGCAGTCCGGCGTACCAGGCCGCGACGGCCCTGCGCGCGTCCTGATCCAGGCCCTTGGCCACGCGGGTCATCACGTCGTCGGGACGCAGGCCGCTGGCGTAATCCTCCATCTGTTTCTGCAGATAGCCCTGGTCCAGACCGGCGAGGCGGGGCGTCGAGACGCCGTCGCCTTCGCCCTTCAGGCCGTGACAGGTGAAGCAGGCGTTGGCCGCGCCGCCTGCGCCCCCGCTCATGGCGATCACCTCGCCGGACGCCTGAAAGGCGCGGTCGGTCGCGCCTGGCGTCGCGTCGCAGGCGGCGAGGGTCAGTCCCAGAAAAGCGAGGAGCAGGGCGCGCACCCCGGTCCAACACCGGCTTTGCGCCGCCGGTTCCGCCTCGGAACCCCTGGCCGCCCGGCGGATTGGTTCTGGCGAAGCGGAAAGGGGCCGTATGCCGTCATGTCGCGACGATGGGGAAGATAGGCGCTGCAGTTTCGGCCGCCGGCCTGCTGGGCCTGGCCGCCTGCGCGGACAAGGCCGGAGCGCCCCGCGACCTGGCGGGCGCCGACGCGGTCGAGGGGCTGCGCCTGATCCGGACGCAGGGCTGCGGCGCCTGCCACGTCATTCCCGGCGTGGCCTGGCCCGAGGGGCGGACCGGCGGATCGCTGGCGGGCGTGGGGGCGCGGCCGATGATCGCCGGGAGGCTGCCGAACCAGCCCGCGGTCATGGCCGCCTTCGTGCGCGACGCGCCGTCGTTGCTGCCCGACACCGGCATGCCGCCCATGCCCCTGAGCGAAGCCGAAGCCCGCGACATAGCGGCCTATCTCTATACGCTCGATGACGACTGAGACGCCGGACATGCTGGGCGGCTGGCCGCCGCCGGTTCTGGACCCGGCCGGACCGTTCGCCGGGCCGGTGACGGTGGTCGCCTGGGTGCTGTTCGTCATGGGCGCGGTCGTGCTGGCCGTTGTCCTGATCGCCCTGGGCGTCGCCTTGTTCGGGCCGAGGACGTGGAAACGTCGCGTTGGCGGCGAGCGGCTGGTCTGGATCGGCGGCCTGGCCTTTCCGGTGGTCGTATTGACGGGCCTGCTGATCTACGGCCTCAGCGTCACCGCGCGCGTGTCGGATGCGCCGCGCGACGGCGAGATGCGCGTGCGCGTCACCGGCGAGATGTGGTGGTGGCGCGTGGCCTATCTGGACGACCAGGGCCGCGAAACGGTCCAGGACGCCAATGAGGTTCACATCCCCGTCGGCCGTCCGGTGGTGATCGAGCTGGAGAGCGCCGACGTCATCCATAGCCTGTGGGTGCCGCGCCTGGGGGGCAAGACGGACATGATCCCGGGCCGCCGCAACTTCATGCGCCTGCAGGCTGACAAGCCGGGCGTCTATGCGGGACAGTGCGCCGAATATTGCGGCGGACCTCACGCCCTGATGGGTTTCGTCGTCGTCGCCCATGCGGAGGCCGACTTCGAAGCCTGGCGGGCCAGGCAAGCCGCGCCCGCCGCGCCGTCCGCCCTGCCCGGCGCGGGGGCGTTCAGCGTCTCGGGCTGCGGCGCCTGCCATACCATACGCGGAACCGAGGCCAACGGCCTGGCCGGGCCGGACCTGACCCATGTCGGTTCGCGCCAGACGCTGGGCGCGGGCATCCTGCCCAACAATCAGGGGACGATGGCGGGATGGATCGCCGACAGCCAGGGGATCAAGCCGGGCAATCGGATGCCGTCCTATCCGGTGCTGACCGGGCGCGAGCTGCGGGATCTGGCCGCCTATCTGGACAGTCTGAAATGACGTCGGAAACCGGCTTCGACGTCCGCAAATACGATCGCTTTCCCACCGAGGAGCCGCGTCCGGACGGTGAGCTGGAGCAGCTGGAGGCCGCCTGGTGCGGTCCGCGCCGTCCCGGCGAGTGGATCACGGCGATCAACAACAACATCATCGGCGTCTATTACGTCGGCGCGGCCATGCTGTTCTTCGTGTTGGCAGGAGTGCTGGCGCTGTTGATGCGCACCCAGCTGGCCCTGCCGATGACGGGCTTCCTGCCGCAGGATACCTACAACCAGATCTTCACCATGCACGGTACGGTGATGATGTTCCTGTTCGCCGTGCCGGCGGTCGAGGCGTTGGGCGTGCTGCTGTTGCCGCAGATGCTGGGGGCGCGCGACCTGCCGTTTCCGCGCCTGGGGGCCTACGCCTTCTGGGCCTATCTGATCGGCGGCCTGGCCTTCTTCTGCTCTCTGTTCTTCGGCCTGGCGCCGGACGGGGGATGGTTCATGTACCCGCCGCTGACGGGCATGACCTATTCGCCGGGGATCAACGCCGACTTCTGGCTGCTGGGTATCGGCTTTATCGAGATCTCGGCCATCGCCGGAGCGATCGAGATCATCGTCGGGGTGCTGAAGACGCGCGCGCCTGGCATGACGCTGGACAAGTTGCCGGTCTTCGCCTGGGCGATGCTGATTTTCGCCTGCATGATCATCATCGCCTTTCCCTCGGTGATCCTGGCGACCTTGCTGCTGGAGCTGGAACGGGCGCTGGGCTGGCCCTTCTTCGATCCGCTGAAGGGCGGCGATCCCATGCTGTGGCAGCACCTGTTCTGGTTCTTCGGCCACCCGGAGGTCTACATCATCTTCCTGCCGGCGGCGGGCGCCATGTCGACCATCATACCCGCCATGGCGCGGACCAGGCTGGTCGGGCATCCCCTGGTGGTCATGGCCATGCTGGCGACCGGCTTCATCAGCTTCGGCGTGTGGGCGCACCACATGTTCACCACCGGCATGCCGCAGATCAGCATCAACTACTTCAGCGCCGCCTCCATGGCGGTCAGCGTCCCTGCGGGCGTGCAGGTCTTCGCCTGGATCGCCACCATAGCGGCCGGAAAGATGCGCTTTACCACGCCCGGCCTGTTCGCCGTGGGCGGCCTGATCATCTTCGTCATGGGCGGGCTGACCGGGGTGATGGTCGCCATGGTGCCCTTCGACTGGCAGGCCCACGACAGCTATTTCATCGTCGCCCACCTGCACTATGTCCTGATCGGCGGCATGGTCTTTCCGATGTTCGCGGCCATCTACTATTGGCTGCCGATGTCCAGCGTCCGGCCGCTGAGCGAACGCATGGGCAGATGGATCTTCTGGCTGATGTTCGCCGGGCACAACATCGCTTTCATGCCGATGCATCTGACGGGGCTGATGGGGATGCCGCGTCGGGTCTACACCTATCTGCCGGGGCGGGGCTGGGATCTGCCCAATTTCATCTCCACCGTCGGCGCCTTTCTGTTCGGTCTCGCGGTCCTGCTGTGGGTCGTCGACATGATCCGCAACTTCCGCCCCTTCGGCCCGCGCGAGGCGGGCAACATCCACGACGGCCCAGGACTGGAGTGGCTGCCCAGCGGCTATTATTCCGTGCGCTCCGTCCCCGTGGTGAAGAGCCTCTATCCGCTGTGGGAACAGAAGAGCTTGGCGAAGGAGGTGGAGGAGGGGCGCTGGTTCCTGCCCGGCGCGGCGGGAGGCGAGCGCCAGACCCTGGTCACCAGCCCTCTGAACGCTGAGCCGCAGTATGTCTTGCGCCTCCCGCGTCCGTCACCCTGGCACGTGTTCGGCGCCCTCTTCACGGCAGGCTTCTTCCTGATCCTGACCATCCAGGCCTATGTCGCCGCCGTGGTCAGCGGCGTGCTGGCGATCTACTGCATCATGCGCTGGTGCTGGTTTCTGGATGCGCCGCACAGCCGCAAGACGACCGACATCGGAGCGGGCGTCCGCGTACCCAACTATGTTTCGGGTCCGTCCAGCCACGGCTGGTGGGCCATGGTGATCGTGCTGATTGTCGGCGGCATGGTCTGCCTGCTGGCGGGCTTCTCCTATGTCTTCCTGTGGAGCCGGCGGCCGGATCTGTGGCAGGCACCGCCGGAGACGGCGTCGATGATGCTGCACCTCGGCGTTCTGGCCTTGGGGGGGCTTTGCGCCGCAGCGGCGCCGCACGTTTTGCGCCGGACCGGGAAGGGAGCGGAGACGCTCGCTACGGTTCTTCTGGTCATCAGCGCCATCGGCGCCGCGACGGCGATAGGGCTTGAGCTCCAAGCCTGGTGGACCGCTGGGCTCAAGCCTGACGCCACCAGCCAGGGCGCCGCTGTCTTCGCCCTGCTCGGCTGGTCGGCGACGTTCGCCGGGATCGGGATGTTGATGGGACTCTACATCCTGCTGCGACGGGCGTTCAGGCGGCTGTCGGCCGAGCGGCCGTCGACGGTAGACCTGATCGGCCTCTTCATGACCTATACGGCGGCGCAGGCGGTGATCGTGGTGCTGCTGATCCGACTGTTTCCGAGCTCCGGCGCATGAGGCGCTGGCTGGCGATGACGGCGGGGCTGCTGATCTGGGCCGCGCATTTTCTGGGGCTTTACCTGTTGGCCAGCGCCGCAGACGTGTGGTCCTCGACCGAGGCGGCCGCTGGTCGCTGGATCGGATTGGGTTTCAGCCTTCTGTGTCTGACGCTGATCGCCGTCGCGGCCTTCGCCACGGCGCGGCGTCCGGCGCCGGATGAGCCGGCTCTTTGGGAGCGGCGCGTCGCCCTAACCGGCGCTCTGGTCGCCGCTGTCGGCGTGACCTGGCAGACCGCACCGCTGGCGTTCTGAGAAATCGCTCCAGCCAAGCTGGATCATTCCACGGCTGGAACATATCATGAACAAATGGCGCAGATTGATTTGAGACGAAAGCTGGCGGTGCTGGCGGATGCGGCGAAGTATGACGCTTCATGCGCCTCATCGGGTTCGGCCAAACGAGATTCCTTGGGCGGTCGCGGGATCGGCTCGACCGAGGGCATGGGCATCTGTCACGCCTATACGCCGGACGGCCGGTGCGTCAGCCTGCTGAAAATCCTGCTGACCAACTTCTGCATCTACGACTGCGCCTATTGCATCAACCGGGTGTCATCGAACGTCGAGCGGGCGCGTTTCACGGTGCAGGAGATCGTGGACCTGACCCTGGCCTTCTACAAGCGCAACTATATCGAGGGCTTGTTCCTGTCGTCGGGGGTGATCCGCAACGGCGACTACACCATGGAGCAGCTGGTCGAGGTCGCGCGGCGATTGCGCGAAGACCACCACTTTCGCGGTTACATCCATCTGAAGCTGATCCCGGAGGCGGACGCGCGGCTGGTCGAGCTGGCGGGCTTCTATGCCGATCGCTTGTCCGCCAACATCGAACTGCCTCGCGACGAGGCCTTGGGCCGACTGGCGCCCGAAAAGGATGCGCGGACAATCCGCAAGGCCATGGGGCAGGTGCGGCTGAAGCTGGAAGCGGCCCGGCCCGAAAAGAAGGACCGCAAACGCCCGCCCGTCTTCGCCCCAGCGGGGCAGTCGACCCAGTTGATCGTCGGCGCCGACGGGGCGCCGGACACGGAGATCATGGCGCGCAGCGCCGCCCTGTATGGCGGTTACGGCCTGCGCCGGGTCTATTATTCCGCCTTCAGCCCCATTCCCGACGGCTCCAGCCTGTTGCCGCCCACCAAGCCGCCGCTGATGCGCGAACACCGACTTTATCAGGCCGATTGGCTGATGCGATTCTACGGCTTCACCGCGCCCGAGATCGGGGAGGGGACGGACGATGGCATGCTGGATCTGGCCGTCGATCCCAAACTGGCCTGGGCCCTGCGGCGGCGCGAGGCCTTTCCCGTCGACGTGAACCGTGCAGCGCGTGAGACGCTGCTGCGGGTGCCGGGACTGGGCGTGAAGGCGGTCGACCGCATCCTGTCCGTGCGGCGGCATCGGACCTTGCGGTTGGAGGACGTGGGGCGGTTGACGCGCTCTATCGAGGCGGTGCGGCCGTGGATCACGGCGCTGGATTGGACGCCCGGCGGCCTGACCGATGCGGCGGACTTGCGTGCGCGCCTGGCCCCCCGGCGCAAGGCCGAACAGTTGAGCCTGTTCTGATGCGGACCCTTGTCCTGGCCGATCCGCTTGATTTCGACGGCTGGCGTGAGGCGGCGCGGCGTTTGCGGTTGGCGAGCGTTGAGCCGGCACAGGTGCGGTTTGTCGTGGGCCATTCGCGTGGCGACCTGTTCGACGAGGCGGCGGCTCTTCCCGAAGTCGAGGGCGCATTCAACGCCCCGCGCGCCTTCATGGAGACGGCGGCGCAGTTGATCCAGCATCGATCCGAGGATCGTTTTGATCTGATGTATCGCCTGCTGTGGCGCTTGAAGGATCAGCCTGACTTGCTGAACGTCCTGTCTGATCGGGACGTGGCCGAGGCGGCTGATCGGGTGAAGGCGGTGCGCCGCGCCGCCCACAAGATGAAGGCCTTCGTCCGATTCCGACAGGCCGAGGATAAGGCAGGCGAACACTGGGTCGCCTGGTTCGAGCCGGCGCATCGCGTGCTGCAGGCGACAGCTCCTTTCTTCGTCCGTCGGTTCAGCGCCATGCGATGGACGATCCTGACGCCGGACGGCTCAGCTCATTGGAACGGCGAGGCGTTGGCCTGCCGCCCCGCCGCCGAGCAGGCGCAGGCTCCGACCGAGGACGCCATGGAGGATTTCTGGCGCACCTACTACGCCTCGACCTTCAATCCGGCGCGGCTACGGCCTCAGGCGATGCAGTCGGAAATGCCCAAGCGCTATTGGAAGAACCTGCCTGAGGCGGCGCTGATCCCGGAACTGATGGCCGCCGCGTCGGTTCGCACCGAAGCCATGGTGACCCGCCCCACGTCTCGACCCAACGACAGGTTCCAGCGCGTCCGCGCGCCGGTGGTCGATCGCGCGGCGACTGACGATCTGGCTCCCGAAAGCCTGGATGAATTGGCGCGCGGCGTTCAGGGGTGCCGCCGCTGTCCGCTATGGCGTGACGCCACCCAGGGCGTTTGCGGCGAGGGGCCGAAGCGCGCTGCTTTGATGGTTGTGGGCGAGCAGCCGGGGGATCAGGAGGATCTGGTCGGGCGACCGTTCGTCGGGCCTGCGGGCCGTCTTCTGGGCGCGGCGTTTGAAGAGGTGGGACTGAACCGACGCGATCTCTACCTCACCAATGCGGTGAAGCACTTCAAGCACGAGCCGCGCGGCAAGCGTCGCTTGCACAAGACGCCCAATGCAGCCGAGGTCCAGGCCTGCCGCTGGTGGCTGGATCACGAGCGGCGTCTGGTGAGGCCCCGGCTGATCCTGGCGCTGGGCGCGACGGCGGGTCTGGCGGTGCTTGGCCGAAAACCGGCCGTGCAGGCCGAGCGCGGTCGGGTCATGACGACGGCAGACGGCGCGCATGTGCTTCTTACGGTGCATCCCGCATATCTGCTGCGCCTGCCTGATCCGGCTAGGAGGGATAGCGAACGCGCCAGATTTCTGGCGGACCTCGCGGCCGCATCGGCCCAGTTTTAGAGTCTGTCGGCGAAGCTCAGGCGATGAAGTTAAGTGTGAGGAATCGCCCAAATCCAGCTCCCGCACCCAAGCTTACGAAGCCCCGACGGCATACGCCCCGGGCTTTCTGCTGTCTGGGACACTACGGGCCTTGCTCTGGAAAGAGGACTGGCTGCTCGAGCCGCAGACGTAGATCGTCTATCAGCATGTTTCGGTGGAATGAGCGCAGGACCAGTGCTCGAGAATAGGAAGTCGTCGCCGTGTTGATGGGTCTGGTCGGCTCAGGCGGGAAGATCCGCCAGACTCGACAACTCATCGTAGATCGCATCGCCTGTCCGGCTTTCGGCATTTCGCCAACTGGTTGCTGTCGTGGGGTTCACCAGAACTCCGTCGTTCGTAAGCACCAGGACGTTCGGCAGGCCGGGTAACTCCGGCAGCCCGAAACGACGCGCGATGCGCAGATTGTGGCCGTCACCGCTACGCGGCATCCCGATGTTCACAAAGACCAGTTCGTATTTGCGTTCGATGAGATCGGCGAAACGGCTGGTCTCCAGCCAACCGGCAAGCGCGCGGCTGTCGCTGCACCAGTTGGCGCCCATCACCAGTAGAACCCGCTTTCCTGATTGCCTGGCGCGCGCCAGCGCGAGATCCACGTCGGCCGACGCATCGTCGCTCACATGATAGGAGCGGGCCTCCGGCTTCGTCGCCGCCACGAGCAAAGGCGCGGGCGGGGGTGCAGAGGCGCAGGCCGTCACGGCGAGCGCCGCAGAGAGGATCAGCGTAAATTGTTTCATTAGGCGATCTCCCATGGACGGCGCGACCAGCGATGATCATCCATGCGATGTCCCCGGCGCCGAACCACGCTTCGCCACGAATTCGGCGCCCGGTCAAGCTGACAGCGCCTGCTGGCGCCGCCTGTCTTAGGCGGCAACGGCCAGATGTTGGAACCCGCCGCGGGGCTGGTTTTTGGCTTGTATGGCTTCCGGCGCCTCGTTTGGCCCTGTACCTGCAAAAACGTCCATTTATGCGTGGGCATAAGGACTATTCGCAGAGTGCCACGCCGTGGATGCGGCGCGTCCTGCCGGGCGTCTGAAGCATATCTTCGTCGCTGCGCCGGCGAAGCTTCAGGCAGCCTCTCTCCAGGGCGCAGCGGGCGGGCCAGGCTGTCGGCCTCCATCTCGCGCAATTGCTGGATCAGTATTTTCTCGCTGATGTCGGGAATGAGTCGCTTCAATGCGCCCAAGACGGCTCCTGACGGACCGAGGCGTGAACGCGCTGTGCGCCTGGCGGCGCGAGCTTATGGATGAGCCAGGCCCGCCGTCGCGTGCAAGGCGGCGCCGACAAGGAAGGCTATGGTCAACACGATGGACACGCGGTTCCTGGCGGAAAACAGAACGGGTTGCAGGGCGGCCCTGAGCAACCAGAAGCCCGCGCCCGCCAAGGCCAGCACGCCCATGTTCTCGTCTGCTCTCAACCAGAACAGAGCGGCGCCATAGGCGAAGAAGCAATAGGTCAGCATCACATTGAGCGTTTGAGTGACGGCGGTGTTGATTGGTCCGGATGACGCAAGCGTCGAGGGCCAGCCGAACAGCCGCCAGAACATCAAGTGAAAGAGACCGAAGCCGATATCAAAAATCGACGCCACGACGGCATATGTCAAAATCGGTTCTCTGATATTCGAGTGAGCGAGCGCCGGTCGATGACTATCTGATCCGTTGAGCGGACGAAATGCGCAACGTCAGCGCAGGCGTCAGGTGCGGGGACATGATCGCGCTGTTGAACGATGCGCCTAGCGAGGGGGCGATCCGACGCGGCGTCGAGGTCGATCAGGTTGCTTTCGAGCTCATCGCCCATCGGGCGTCGGCCAATGTGGCCGCGCTGATGGACGATCAGAAGCAGTTTCGGTGGGCGCGTCTGGCGTCCAGCCGTCTAGTCCAGGCGGTCCGATCTGAATGAGGCGCCAACCCCTCATCGCCCCCATTCTTTGAGCGACAGGCCCGAGCCATGCCGCCGGAACGATCCGTTCTGAAGCTTTCCGACGTCGGATGACCTGACGAGGCCTGACGCCGCGTGTGGAGCCAGCAGGTGAGCAGGCCTCCATTTACGATCAGTTGGCGGGGCTTCATCTTTGAGGGCTTCAAAGGAGGTGGCGCATGAGATTACGATCTCAGCTCAAAGGGCTGTTTGGGGTAGCGGAAGCTGAGAGTGGCTGAAAATGAAGACCTTCTATTTGCTGATGGCGCTGATCGGGACGATCATTCCCTGGGCGCTGTTTGGATCTTTCTTTGCGTTGAACGGAATTGATGTTCCGCTCTTTCTGCGCTCGTTGTTTGTGAATGGAGCGGCAGGCGGCTTTTCGGCCGATGTGCTGATTTCCATCCTGGTGTTCTTGACGTGGTCATGGCGAGACGCCGCCAAGCAAGGGGTGGCGCGATGGTGGCTGGTGCTTCCCGCCAGCGCCTTCGTGGGGCTGTCGCTGGCGCTGCCGCTCTACCTCTATTTGCGAGAGCGAGACTGAAAGCCGCGCTTGGTTCTGTACGGATGGGTTGGGCCGCTTACCTGGAGAGTCAGCCGAGCGCAGGCTCTTTCATCCATTTCCAATCACGCCGCGCGGACTGGTGATGCTGTTGCGGGAACCGAGTGTTGCGGGCTCAGCGCGGTCGCAGGCCCGGACAGGTCTGTGAGTTCGATCCTAAGGAGTTCGGCGGCCATGGGCGGGTCGCGGTTCGCGAGCACGGCCCCGACCACGACCACGACGGCGTCATACCGAGGGAAGGCGACCACTTCGGAATTGACCCCGAGCGTGCCGCCGCTGTGGCCAAACCAGGGATGCTCCTCGAAGCTGCCGGTACTGAAGCAGAAGCCGTAACCCAGGTCTGGAAGGTTTCCGCGGGCGGGGCCCGACACGATCTATTTCTGCTGAAGCAGGCGGGCTGTTTCCGGTTTGACGAGACGGCCGGACTGAAGCGCGGAGAAGAACCGTTCCAGATCTTCAACCGTGCTGAAGGCGCCGCGACGCAGGCGCGCGAGGCTTCGGTCTGTGCGCTGAGGTCTTGTGCTTGCGCTGCGACCGGCGACAGGAGCAGCAAGGCGGTGCAGAAAGCCGTCAGGGTTCGACGAGACGATATTCTTTTGTTCTTGTTGGGGCGGTCAGGCGGCGTGCCCGGTTGTGTTGATAATGTGACAGCGCTAATATATTGAGTCGAACATGGCTAACAGCATCACTCTCGGCGCCCAGTTGCGGCGTCTCCTCGAATTGCTCGACGGCGACGTCGAGACGGCCTACCGCCGGGCCGGCCTGAACTTTCGTCCGCGATACACGCCGATATTCCGGGCGCTCCTCAGGGAGGGCGCTTTGAGCATTAAGGATGTTGCGAACCTGGCCTGCGTCACTCACTCCGCAGCGAGCCAGACGATCGCGCAGATGACCCGGGAGGATCTGGTTCAAATCGAAATGGGGCGCGATCGTCGTGAACGCCTGGTCGGCCTGACGCCGCGCGCCCTGGCTATGACGCCGGACCTTGAGCGCTGCTGGGCGGCGACAGCGCGCGCCGCCGCGTCGCTGGACGAGGATCTGTCCTTTGAGCTGGAGCCCGTCCTACGCGCGGCTGTCGCCGCCCTGACGGCCAAGCCGTTTCTGGATCGAATGGTCGGTCCGCAGGACGCTTACAAGAAGGATTGAAGCGGCCTTGCGTGGGCCTTTGGTTCCGGCCGGGGCGGCGTCGTTGCTTCTGCATGCGGCGCCCTTGATGATCGCGGGTGGCTTCTGGGCCGCTCGTCCCGATGTCGTCCATATCCCCCGATCCGGTCTTCGAGGTCGAACTGGTCGAGGAAGGCTTCGACCTGGCCATCCGGGTTAACCCCGCCCCGGACGACAGTCTGATCGGACGGTGTTTCGCCCACGACGACATGCTGCTCGTAGCGTGCCCGACCGTGTTCGACAGGGTGGAGAATGAGGCCCCGAACAGCCGCTATGCCAAAGGCGGCTCTCCAGTGATCGAGCGATAAATCATGTGGCTCGCACGGGTGGCGGCGTCCTGCGTCAGATTCCTGTTTCGATCACCAGGCGTCGGGTTCGCGGACCATATGCACGATGTTGGCGGGGTTCATGATCCAGCCGCCGCGAAATCCTTCGCCCAGCGGTTCGA
>NZ_JBDGLE010000015.1:0-28718 GCF_057655995.1 Brevundimonas sp. Soil_N_31 | reverse complement strand
TTGATCGCTTCATTCTGTCCGTCCTTCGTTAGGGCGGACTCTAGCTATTCCTGGAGGAGTTTCAGGGGGTCACGTCAATGTGGTTCAGCCGCCCTCTGAGCTGTTTCATCAAAGATAAAGCCGTAGCGCTTGATCGTCTCACGATGGAGGACCTTTCCGGTCCGGCTTCGCAGCTTCTCCTGAAAGCCAACATCTATTCGGCCTGCGCTGGCCCCAGGGCCTCGATGATCAGACAGGTCGAGATTGTGCCCTGCCAGCATCGCGACAGCAGGTTGTAGGTTCCACGACGCGGGCCCTCTAGGTCGGCGATCTTGCGCTCGACCTCGGTCAGATGCGCGCGCGTCAGTTCGTCCACTGTGGCGCACGACTGATCGCGGCGGTCCGCCAAGGCCAGCAGATCGCGCACCTGTTCGATGGCGAAGTGCAGATCGCGGACGCGGCACCCTGCGTACGCGCCCCTCCTGACGTGGAATATCCAGGGTTGCGCCTGAGTAGGCGAGGGGTACATGTCCCAACGCACGGCTTTCATTGATTCGCGTTCTTCCAGGGGGATTTGTGGCGGACCTCGTTCTTAGATCATCCAACCTCGATAATCTCGTCGCCGGTCCTCTCACCGCGCGCTGGAACGCCGCCGGCACGCGGATCCTTCGCTACTACATCGACCTGCGCCATTCGAAGATGAACCTGCATCGGGAGCTCAGCGCGCCGGAGAGGTTCATTCTCCAGAGCAAGGTCGACGCCCTCCTCGCCGCCTGGGACGAGAAGTGGGAGCAGCATCAGATCAAGGCCCTGCTGCAGTCCGGCAAGGAGTCGGCGGACGAGATGACGGCGGACGCCCTTCAGCGGCTCGACAGCCTGGGCCTCATCCTGGCCCACACTCTCTCGGTCAATGACGCTGTCGACTGGGAGGCGCTGAAGGACCGTAGCGCCTATCCCATGCCTCTGCGCTTCCCGCAGGCCAAGCCCGTCTTCACCCCTTTCCCCGCCCCCACCTTCACGGCGCCGACCATCTCTTTCTGGAGCCGTTTGATCGGCAAGGCAGAGCGCATCCGCGAAGAGGCAGCCGGCAAGCATCGCGAAGCTGTGGCCGCCTGGGAGGCCCAGGAAGCGCTCGGCCGCGCCCGCCACGCCGCCGAGGTCGGTCACTGGCAGAAGGCCGAGAAGGACTTCTGGGACGAGCACGAGGTCGCCAACAACGCCTTCCTCGCCGAACAGGCCGAAGCCAACGCCAAGGTCGACGCCCTGCGCATGTCGGTGTCGGCGGGCGACCCCGAAGCGGTGGTCGAACATGCCAGCCTCGTTCTGGAGGCCTCCGACTACGACGGTCTTTTCGAGAAGTCCTACGAAGTCCAGTACCGGCCTGAGGATCGCCTGCTGCTCGTCAGCTACGATCTGCCCGCGCCGGACGCCTTGCCGGGCGTGAAAAACGTGCGGTTCGTCAAGGCCACCGGAGAAATGAAGGAGACCCTGATCTCCGAACGCGATCGCAAGGGCAATTTCGAAAGCGTCGCCTATCAGATCTGCCTGCGCACGCTGCACGAGCTGTTCGAAGCAGACGTCGACCACAATATCGGTCGCATCCTCTTCAATGGCCAGGTCGAATACGTCGATCCCCGCACCGGTCAGGAAGCCCGCGTCTGCCTGCTGTCGGTCCTGGTGGACCGCGCCAGCCTTGAGGCGATCGATCTCGCCCGCGTCGACCCTAAGGCCTGTTTCAAGAGCCTCAAGGGCGTGTCCGCCGCCAGCCTGGCCTCGCTGACCGCCGTGCCGCCTGTCATGGAGATGGACCGCGAAGACCGTCGCTTCATCGAGGGCCGGGACGTCGCGCAGACCCTTGATGAAGGCACGAACCTCGCCAGCATGTCGTGGGAAGACTTCGAGCATCTGGTCCGCGAACTCTTCGAGGAGGAATTCCGCTCGCGCGGCGGCGAGGTCAAGGTCACGCGCTCCAGCAGCGACGGCGGTGTGGACGCCGTCGCCTTCGATCCCGACCCCATCAGCGGCGGCAAGATCGTCATCCAGGCCAAACGCTATACCCGCACGGTCGGCGTCGCCGCAGTGCGCGACCTCTACGGCACAGTCATGAACGAAGGCGCCTCCAAGGGGATTCTGGTCACGACTGCGGACTATGGGCCCGACGCCTATCAGTTCGCCAACGGCAAGCCCCTGACCCTGCTCAACGGTGCCAACCTTCTCCACCTGATGGACAAGCACGGCCGCCGCGCCCGAATCGACATTCGCGAAGCCAGACAGGCAGCGTCCTGAGGCGCGGCAACACCCTGCTAAGCAGCCGCCCCTGTTGATGACAACTGGAAGGACGAAAAGGCCTGATCGAATTGGTGCGATTTGATTGAACGCCGAACGGATAGAGCCCTGGCCGAAGGCGGATATTGGATGCTCCCTGTAGTCCTAGCGCGGCAACGCCTTCAGGAGACTGGCCTTCAGCATCGCATCGGGCCCCAAAAGCGGCTTCGGCGGCTGGGTCTCGGTCAGCCCCAGCATGTTCGCTACCGCGTATATCAGTCGAAGACTGCCGTGGGCGCGGAACAGGTTCCACATGCCGGCGAAGGCGGCGTCGCATCGGTCCGCTTCCTCGCGATCGCCTCTGACAGCCGCCGCCGCGAGCGCGGCGGCTTGTTCAGGAAACAGCCCGCCAGCCACGCTGTACCAGCAGTCGGCGCCCGCCAGCAGCGCTGCCTTGCAGCCCCAGTCGCCGCTGTAGCCGACGGACAGGCCCGGCGCCGCCTGCCGAAAGGCCGCCAGATCGGCTGCGATGTCGCCGGACGCCGGCAGCGGCAGCTTGATCGCCGCCACGGTCGGGATCGCCGCCAGACGCGCGACCAGTTCCGGCCTGAAGGTGAAGTTGGTCGTGCCGGGATTGCTGTAGATGCATAGCGGCAGGTCCGTGGCGGAAGCGACGGCGAGGAAGTGCTGAAAGACCTCCTCCTCCGTCAACGGCGTATAGCTGACCGGCGCCAGGAGCAGGCCGGACGCGCCCTCTGCCGCCGCATCCCGCGCCAGGGCCTGGGCCTCGTCGGTCCGCATGGCGCCGACGCCAACGATGATCGGGATTGAGGCGACGGCTTCAACAGCCGCCGCCACGGCGCGTCGCCGTTGGTCGCGGCTCAGGAACATATAGGTCCCGGTGCTGCCGAGCAGACCTATGGAATCGGCGCCGCCCGCCTCGATGCGCCGGGCCAACCGCTGCAGGTCAGGCGCAATGACCTCGCCTTCGGGCGTCATCGGGGTGATGGGAAAGGCTGAAAGGCCCGAAAACAGCGCCATGCTTCTGCTCCAGAATATCGCCCCAGTGAGGCCCGACGCAGCGGTCGGCTCAAATCAGGCTTGGCTTCAGTCTGTGACGGACGGTCGGTCAGTCTGCGCGTTGAAGGAGAAGACTGCTCGCCTGCAGCGACGGACTGAGACGCTTCAACCCAGCGATCAGGTCGTCGCCCGCCTGCAGCAGGGCGGGTATCGGCATGGGGTCCAGGCGCTCAAGGATGAACCACATGGCGGTGCTGTCGTCGGTGATCCGCGTCCGTACTCCCTGCCGCCAGTTCCATCGCCGGCAGGTCGCACCGTGATCATCGCGCCAGATGACCTCGCCGGGATCAATCATCTCGGTCTTCGGTTCGCCGTTCTGCGCCGTGTCGAAGGCCTCGCCGCCCTGGGCGACGACCAGCCTGGGCGTCCCGGCGTAGGCGTCCGCATCCTCGCCGCCGCTCGGAAGGGCGTAACGAAGGCTGATCGCATTGTAGAGATCGACGACGGCGTTCACCGGCGGCAAGGCCCCATCCCGCTGCGCCCGCTTACGCAAGGCCTCGACGGAGCATGGCGTCCGCTGCGGCTTGGCGCCGAAGGCGCGGTAGGCGCCCCGCCAGGCGTCCAGATGCGCCTCAGCCCACTCAGGCTCGTGCGCCTCACACGCTAGACGCAACTGTTCGGCGTAATAAGAAGCGCTCGGCCCATTGCGCGCGCCAGCGACCAGGATGCTGAGCGCGGCGAAATCCGGACGCAGGGCGTAGATTTCCGGGGTGATGACGGGCGGGTTCATGAGGACCTCGATGTTCTGAAATGGCGTCAGGCGAAGACGCCGCGCACCAGGATGATGGCGATGACGGTCATCATCAGGCCCGTGACGACATCCAGCACGCGCCAGGCGAGCGGGCGTGCGAAGAGCGGCGCCAGAAAGCGTGCGCCAAACCCGATGGCCGCGAACCAGACAGCGGCGAAGGTCGAGGCTCCGATGATGAAAAACAGGCGCTGGCTCTCGGGCAAGCTGGATCCGACGGCCCCCATCAACATGACGGTGTCGATATAGACATGCGGGTTCAGCAGGGTGAAGGCGGCGGTGGCCGCCAGCGCCGCCCCGAGCGACAGACCTGCGCCGTCCTCAATGACCAGAGCCTCCGAGCGCATTGCCCGCCGAAAGGCCCCTACGGCGTACCAGGTCAGGAAGGCGGCGCCGCCGAGGCTCAACGCCGCCGATAGACCGGGAACCGCCGCCAGCAACCGGCCTAGACCATTCACGCCGGCGATGACGAGAACGGAATCCGCCACGGCGCAGAACAGGACGACCGGCAGGACATGCTCGCGCCGCAGCCCCTGCCGCAGCACGAACATGTTCTGGGCGCCGATGGAGACGATCAGGCTGGCCGACAGGGCGAAACCCTTCGCCAGGGCCGGAAGAATGGAAACGATCATGAGATGCTGATCGCATGGCGCAGGGCCGTAGCCGAACTAATCCTGCTTAGGCTAGATTAGCTGTCCTAATGTTAGACTATCCCGCCCTCGCGGCCCTTGCCGCCGTCATCCGCACCGGCTCCTTCGATGCGGCCGCCGAAGCCCTGTCGGTCACGCCCTCGGCCGTGTCCCAGCGCGTGAAAGGATTGGAGGAGCGGTTAGGTCTGCCCTTGGTCATTCGCGCGACGCCGTGCCGACCGACCGAGGCAGGGGCGCGGCTGGCGGCCCACTTCGATCAGGTGGCTCTTCTGGAGCACGACATGATGGCGGGCGATCCCGTCTGGGCCGCCGCGTTCGGCGGCGCGCGCCCGACCTTGAAGATCGCCCTCAACGCCGACAGCCTCGGCACCTGGTTCCCTGGCGCGGCCGCCCGCTTCGCCGCCGCCCAGCCGAACACCCTGTCCCTGGTGCTCGACGACGAGGCCGACACCGCAGAGCGCCTGCGCGCAGGCGAGGTGATCGCCGCCGTGACCACAGCGGGAAAGGCCGTCGCAGGATGCCGCACCCTGCCGCTGGGGTCGCTTCGCTACTTGGCCGCCGCGACGCCGGACTATCGCGATCGCTATTTCCCGAGCGGCGTGACGACGGCGCGGCTGACGGAGGCGCCGGTGCTCCGCTTCAGCCCCCGTGATCGGCTGCAACTCAAGTGGACTGAAAAGGTCGTTGGAAGTCCGGTCGAAGGGTCGACCCACTGGGTGCCGTCCACCCAGGGGTTTCTGGATTTCACTCTGGCTGGCGTCGCCTGGTCCCTGACGCCGGAACGCCTTGCCGCTCCGTTGATCGCGTCAGGCCGTCTGGTCGATCTTGCCCCCGGCATCATCGTCGACGTACCACTTTTCTGGCAGCACCTACGCATCACCACACGCCTGATCGAAGACCTGACCAAGGCGGTTCGCGCTGGGGCGGCCGACTGGCTGCAAACCGCCTGACGGCAATGCGCCATGTGTGGACATTGGTTCAGAGCTAAGAACCAGACGTTGCGCTGCGCAAACAAGCGCTTCTCGTACATGCATCACCTTCGCCCGAGGTATTTCATCAAAGCCTCTGGTTCATCCGTCTGGATCATGCTGGCTCCGTCTCGGATCAACCCGCCCCAGACCCCTTCGGGATCGGCCAGGGCCTGGCGGTCATCCTCACCCAGGCTGTTGACCCAGATGCGGGCGCCAGGAAGCCGTCTGGATCCGGCCGCTTCACGTAGAAAGACCCGATCCCCCAAGAAGGCCACCTCATAGGCGACCGGTCTGTAGAGATCGAAAGCCGCCAACGGGACCTCCAACTCCATGGCGCAAGGCGGACGCCCGCCGCGAGCGCAGCGTCCGACAATCGGCATGAAATGCGTGCGACCAAGGAAGGGAGCGTTGCGTAGGCGCGCCGAGCTCGGTTCCGCGCGCAACTTCATCAGGACCTGATCGGCCATGCCCAGCCGGTCAAGCAGATGCATGACCTCGACCTCGCTCTCGACCTTGAGGTCCAGGTTGACCATGATCCGGCCCCGCGCCGCCAGGAGAGCCTCCTCCAGGGTCGGAACTTGATGTTCGGTCAACACCGCCTCGCCGCCGCCTCCGTCCTTCAAGCGCAAGGCGCGGACCTGCTCCAGCCGGAGGGCCGACAAAGGACCGGTGCCGTCCGTTGTTCGGTCAAGCGTACCGTCATGCAGCAGGACCAGAGCCCCGTCGCTGGTGTTGCGAACATCCAGTTCGATCATGTCCACGCCCAGGCGGACGCACGCCTCGATAGCCGCGACGGAGTTCTCGGGCGCACCGTTCCAGCAAGCGCGGTGGGCCACCACCATGACCCCTTCGCCCGATGACAGGCGACGCGCGATGGCGTCGGTATCCGCCATGGCCGGCCCTGCGATCAGGACCACCAGCGCCAGCAGCAACAGCCTTTTCATCGGTCATCTCCCCAAAACAGGGCAATATGATTGGCCACCGGGCGCTCTCGTCCCGGCACCTTCGTATGAATCGGCGAGTTCAGGATGCGCGCATGCCCCTGCCCGTCGTCAACCGCCAGGGTGGACGAGCCGCCCCCGTCCAGATTGATCGCATCCGCCGCCCCCAGACCGACGAACAGATCCGCCAATTCCGGCAGGGTCTGTCCCGCACTTGACGTCTGGCGACCGTCGACCACGACGATCCAGGCGGTCTTGCGATCCGCCGAAACGCCGATGGCCGTGCGCGGATGACGGCTGCCGGCATGGGCGTCGCGGAAATCCAGGCGTCGACCGGCTTCCAGTAGACGCGGTCCCGCAGCGACCCCATCGGCATAGCCGTCGGGGCAAACCTGCCCATCTTCGATCACCACATGGGCCCCTGCGAAGCAGATGATGGAATCCACCCGCTCGTCCAGATGTGTCTCGACCGGCGACGTCGCCCGCCCATTGCTGAGCGCCGCGCCCGATACACTGACGGCTTGGCCGACATGGGGATAGTAGTCTGATCCGCCCTCGCTTCCCCCTTTGAAGGGCAGGAAGTAGCTGGCGTTGATCGCGACCTTGGCGCCGGTCTCTTCCAGATATGCACTGGTCAGGCGCGCCACATATTCCATGCCGAGGCTGGTGTCTCCAGGCGTCACTCCGAAGCGAAGGTCAGGGCGCGTGAGGTCGATGGTCAGGACGTGAGCGCGCACGGCGGCCTCGCCACCCGGCTCGATCAGCCTGTAGTCATAGTCGGAACCGGGGCTGGCGCCGACCAACGGCGGCATGGCCGCGCAGGCCGCCAGAGAAACAGCCGCCGTCCCCGGCGCCAGCTTGCGCAATACAAAGATCATGATCTGTCCTGAATTGGCGACGGGAGCCGAGGCGATGGGCTGGTGCCTCATCGCTCAGGATCCCAATCGCATCAAAGCTTGTAGGAAACGCCCAGCCAGAATGAGCGGCCGGTGTAGTTGTGATCCCGGACCAGCGGGTCATCCAGATTCTGAATGTTCACGCGGGCTTCGTCGGTGATATTCTTGGCTTCAGCGATGAACTGGATGCGATCATTCACGTCCCAGCGCGCCTGAAGATCCACCTGCTCGTACGGCGTTTCATAGCGATCTTCCGCCGTCCCGGTCTGCCCCAGATTGATCGTGTGCAGATAGGCTGACTTGGCGGCATAGGTGGCCCGAAGCTGAAGCGGGCCTTCGCGATAAAAGACCGAGGCGTTGAACAGTTGGCGCGGCTGCTCACGCATGAATTTCAAGATACGCGTGCTCTCGTCATCCATCAGGACCTCCGACTCGCCGCGTTGCAGCGTCAAATTGGCGGAAACTCCGAGATTGGACAAACGCCCCGGCAGGAAGTCGAGACGGTTCCTGACAGCGTTGAACTCGACGCCGCTGACCTGGGCGTCCGCCATGTTCATGGACTGGTTGAACGTGACTTCCTCGCCCTCGTACAGACCCGTCGTGCGGCCGGTGAAGATCTCGTTGGCGATTTCCTTGCGATAGACGCCTACCGACAGGATGCCCTGGTTATCGGGGAAGTAATATTCCAGACCCAGGCTATAGTTGTCGGCCTCTCGCGCCAGAAGATAGGGGTTGCCGCGAGTGATGACCATCTCTCCGTCGACGCTGACGCTGAACACCTCGCCAAGCGCCAGAGCGCTGGGGTTCGGGCGACCAACCGCCTTGTAGTAGGAAGCGCGGACACGCAGCGGGTCGGTCAGGTTCCAATAGGCAGTGACCGACGGCAGCCAGTTGCCGTAGCTGGCCTCATGGTCAACAAAGGTCACTTCGCCTAGACCGCTTTGCGGGCGATGAACCTGGGTGGATGTCTCTTCGTAGCGAAGCCCCCCGACGACCTTGAACAGATCCGTTTCATAGGTGGCGGAGAGATAGGCCGCCGCTACATCTTCCTTTAAGCGATAGTCGCCCAACTGGTTGTTCTGGGTTTCAACGAACCTGGCGGGATTGGCGCTAAAATAGTCCCAGAACGGCTCGAAATCCGGCACCAGCATGGGCGTGGTGCTGTCGATCGGCTGATAGAAGCCGTCTGTGAAGCCTTCCATCGACAAGCTCTGGCCGGACGCCAGCTTCCAGGTGGACTCGGAGCGATCCATCTCACGATCGGTACGGCGCAGCTTTCCCCCGACCTTGAAGCCCCAGCCGCGCGATCCCGATGCAATATTCCAGCCGTAGTTGGCCTCGACCTCGGCGACCGTGTCCACGGAATCATCGATGTAGGGCTTGTAGTAGTCAAAGGCGTACTTGCTGGCGTCGTGATAATAGGTTGGATCAACAACGGTCAGGATCGGAAAATTCCCGGTCAGATCGACTGTCGACGCCAGTTCACCGCGATTGGTCGGCGTAATGAAGCGCAATTCGTTCGAGGTCTCGATGAAGGCGGCTTGCGACCACGACGCGCGCATATCCAACATCGATCGGTCCGTCAGGTTCCACTCGAACGTGCCGTTGAAGGTCTTCATCGGCTTTTCGATCGGGAAGTCGTTGTAGCGCGCGTAGCTACGTCCCCGCTGCGCCGTGGCGATGCCGTCCGCAACCGTGATCGGGCCTTGAAGATAGAAGTGGTTGGTCAGGCGTAGTTCGTCTTCATCCTGCTGAAACAGGGAGGCGGTGACGGCGGCTCGGAACGCATCCGACGGACGATATTCCAGCTTCAGGAAGCCGCCGTAGCGGTCCGAGCTCAACGGATAGGCGTTCGTCTGAAAGCCGGTCGGGACATAGGCCCCGTCACGCAGGGCATAGCTGGACGGGTTGCTCCGTTCCTGATCGCGCTTGCGGCGCAGAAAGGTCAGGGCCGCCACGACGCCGAACTGGTCATTGTCGCCAAGGCGCGTCGCATAGGTCGCAGCCGTTCGGTACGAAAGGCCGTCGTCACCCGGAACCCCCGTTGAGTCATAGACGCCCGCAAAAGCGTTGGCGACGAAGAAGGCGCCGCGGGTGTCAAACGCCGAACGGGTGATCATGTTGATCGAGCCGCCGACGGCGTTGCCCTCCATGTCCGGCGTACGCGACTTCCTGACCTCAGCGGTCTTCACCACCGTCGAAGGAATGGCCTCCATGTTCAGGCGACGGTTGTTGCGTTCGGACGACCCCAGCATGGCGCCGTCCATCATGCCGCTGGTGTAGTCAGGGTCCATGCCGCGAATGGTGACGTAACGGCCTTCATCTTCATCGAAGATGGTGTCCACGCCGGGAACCCGACGCAGAGCGTCGGCGATGTTGAAGTCCGGCGCCTGCCCGGTTTCGTCCGTGGTCAGATATTCGGCTTCGATGTCAGCCTGGCGTTTTTGCTGGACCGCCAGTTCATTCTGCCGACGATAACCTGTCACGACAATATCGGTGACGGCCGCCGCTTCTTCCTGGAAGGACGCCGCCTCGACGAGCCCTGCGCCCAGGACAGACCGCAGGGTTACGACGCCGCCCTCGTTCGCAGCCACGCGGAGCGGCGTGCCCGCGATCAAGCGCGACAGCGCGACCTGCACCTCAAGATCGCCGCTGACCGCTGGCGTGCGCACCCCCTTCAGATCACGCGCCGGCGCCACCACCTGGATCTGAGCCTGCTGGGCGAACTCAGGAATGGCCCTGACGGCCGTCTGAGCCGGAATATTGAAGGTCCTCGTCTGGGCGGCAGCCTGAGAAGCGACGCACAAGACCACCGCGGCCGCGCCGCATGACAGAAGACTACGATTGGAAGGCATGGAAATTCCCCGACGCGCCGACGGCGCTTTCAGGGACGAAGAGGCGTCAGGCCTTGCCCTCCGCCATGCGTCACGAAACTTTCGTCGTCACTTTACCGAATGATCATCAGCCCCTCGCCCGAAGGCTCGACCTTTCCTCCGAGGGCCAGCGCGGCTGCTCGGCTGAAGCCAGCGGGATCATTGGCCGCGAACAGGCCGGTGATGGGCTCCTGCGCCAGCGCCGGATCCGTCACCCGGATACGCGGCCCGCCATAGCGGGCGAAGGCGGCCGCAGCCTCGGCCAGGGTCTCGCCTTCGAAGGCCAGCTTGCCTTCGCGCCAGGCCAGGGAACGATCGATGTCGCGTGCCGTCGCTTCGACCATCTGCGCCCCACCCTTGTCGCTGAAGGTCGCGCGCGCATTGGCATGAATCACATGATCGCTAGCGCCAGCGTCCAGCCGGACCTCACCGCTCTGAACGGCGACTTCCGACAGACCTCCGTCCAGATGACGCACAACGAAACCGCCGCTGACCGCCTCAATCGACCGATCCCCGATCCTGACCGTCAAAGGTCGGCCCGTATGTTGAGTCACGATGAAAAAGGCCTCACCGCGCGTCACCTCGATTTCATAGCGACCGTCATACAAGCGAACCACGGCCCGACTGTCGGTGTTCAACGTCATGGTAGAGCCACCAGCCAGAGGCACCAGACGCACTTCTCCGACAGCGGTGGCATGCGCCTTTCCCGCCGTCAGCAACGGAGCCGCAACAAGGCCGACGGCGATAGAGGCGGCGGCCGCCCCGCCCCAGGTCAGCAAACGCCGCCGCGACAGCGCCCCCCCTTCTGCCGCCGCACGGTGAACCGTAGAAAAACCACCGGGATCGAAATCCAGCCCCAGTGCGCGCGCCGACCGGGTCTCCAGCACCACCGCCTCGGCTCGCAACAGGGCGCCAGCCGCGCGAGGATCGCTCGCCAGCCACGACTTCAGGGCTACGCGATCAGCCTCGGACAGAGCACCCCGGTCGCGGCGGGCGGCCCAGTCGGCGGCCTGATCGTCGATCTGTCGGCTGGTCGGTCTTTCGCCCATCGGGAGCGCCTGTCGTTGTTTTGATAGTGGAAGAGACGTGAGGCGGCACCTTTCCGCCATTCGCCCGCCAATCAATCAGCAGCCTTATGCCCCGAGCGATATGCTTTTCGACCGTATTCTCGGATAGCCCCATGCGCCGCGCGATCTCCTGCTGCGGCAGATCATGCACACGTCGCAGGATCAGAGCCCGTCGCGCTTGAGGCGGCAAGGCCGCAATCGCCTCTGCCAGGCGGCGTAAAGCGTCCCGGTCCGACGCGGCCTGCTCCGGCGACGGGGCGTCGTCAAAAAGGCCGCCCTCCTCGACATCATCCAACGCCTTAAGGGGAATGACCCGCAACCGCCGCACATGGCGCGACAGAAGCGAACGCGCCGTCTGGAACAGATAGGCCCTCGGGTGGCGAATATCATCCACGCGGTCCCGTGCCGCCAGTTGGCTATAGGCCTCCTGGATCACATCATCCGGCTCCAGACCGTCCACCCTTCGGCGCATCAACCAGGCCCGCAAGGCCGGTTCGTGCGGCAGGATCTCTCGCAACAGCCAACGCGCCCTCTCTTCGTCAAAGTGGTGCGTCACGCTTGCGCCCTTGTGCCAAGGCGCGATCCCTAACGTCCAGGCTTGGCAGTCCGATCACCGCTTCACGACAACATGACGACATATCCGTTTGCATCGGCCCTTCCATCGCGTTCGACTTGCCGCTTAGAGCGTCCGCCTCGGGTCAAGTGAAGCTGAAGGAACATGCCCGAAAGCGGGCGTCGCCAAAGACCGCGTCGAGTCAGGAGCGGCCCTATTGGCCGACGGCATAAAAATCCGTCGGAAGGACGCCCAACACTTCAGCCAACTTGCCCAAAATCGCCACCGTCGGATTACCCTCGCCGCGTTCAATGCGCCCCAGATGACGCATCGCCAATCCCGCTTCCCCTGCCAACGCCTCCTGGCTTAGGCCGCGTTCCTTGCGGAGGCGCCTGATATTTGCGCCGACGATCTGCTCCCATTCCATCGGCGCGATGGTGTTAGCGGAGCGGTAACCTCTCTAGGACATCTATGTCCTATTCTTCACGAGGGGCGATTATGGGGTGTCTGGCGGGTCTGATGTTCGGCGCGGTCGGCTTTTTCGTTGCAGGACCGATAGGCGCGATCATCGGTCTGCTCATCGGCATCCTGGGCGCCGTAGGAGCGAAACGCCGATGAAAAGGCTGCTTATCCTGGCAAGCGCCGGCGCCCTGCTGACCGGCTGCGCTGCCACCACGCCGCCGGCGGAGGTGCGGATGATCCCCACCGCCGATCACGGCGTGGGCGTGCGCTTCTCGCGCGGCAACGCCCTGATGGTGTCAAACGGGCCGTCAGGGGCGATCATGCTGCTGCCGGTCCGTTACAACGACACCCAGAAATTCTACTTCTCGATCGCCGCCTTCAACACCTCCGGCTATCCCATCAACATCGGCTCAGAGGACGTGCGCCTCTATCTGGATGGGCAGCCCTACAGCGTTCAGGACTTCGACTATCTGCGCCACACCGCCCGTATGTCCGCCCAACGGGAGATGAACCTCGCCTGGGCCGACGCGGCGGTGGAGTATTTCCTCACTCTCCAGGAGATGGAGGATCACCCGCGCCGCCACGACATCGCCTACCGCAGCGCCTCAGGGCAGTTACAGGCGTCGCACGACCACATCCAACGACGCCTTCGCCAGACCATCTCCACCCTGGGCCGAACCATGCTGGAGACGACGACTATCGACCCCGGCACAGCCCACGGCGGCGCCATCCTGGCGGAACAGATCGTCATCCCCGAGGGCATGGTCCGCGACATGGTGATCGAAGTGCGCTTCGGCGGCTTCCCTCATCGGTTCCGACTGAACCTGGCGCCGTCGGGGACCTACGCCCCCACGCCGGTCGACATCCCGGCCGTCCCCGCCCAGGTCACGCAGGAGCTGATGCGCACCCGCGAGACCTGGCACTGGACCGACGGGCCACCTCCGTCGCCCGCGATCTTCAAGGGCATGCCCGTGATCGAATAAGCCGCGTTGCCGTTGAGATCAGTTGCAACCGATCAACGCACGCAACACGAGCGCCGTTTCGCTGCCGCGAACGACAGGGCGACCATTATGGAGCCCGACGAAGCTGGCGCTATCGGCAGGGTCCCGTGTGATTTCCAGATGATTGTCTCCTTTGGTCAGAACCATGGGGTAGGGGTACGGATAGGTCATTGAACAATATCCCATAGTTGGACGAGCCCATCCTTTCCGACGGGATGGAGCACGCCTTGAATTCTTTGTTTCCTCAGGCTGGCGCGGACGCGTTTCAGCGTGGCGTCAAATTGCACCGCGTCTTCGGTGCATATTCCGCGCCGTCTCATGATGCGTGTGGTGATCGTCCTTGGCGGCAGCGGCTCATCTGCCTCCCGAAGCACATCCAACAGGATGCTGGTTACCCCGCCCTTCTGCGAGCGTCTGGATGCCGCACGATTGAGTCGGATCGCGCTGATGTCGACAGAAGAGTCGAGAAGTCGAATAGCCCCTTCGATGTGGGTCAGGTCACTCGTCAATCTCTGTAGAGCCGATCGGACTTGATCGGCCTGGGTTGCGATCTCTGCGTATTTGCGAATGAGCGCATGAAGCGCGAGCGGGTTGGCGGCGCCTAGAGGCACCAGGTCTTGGTTTGTCGGCATATCTCCTGTCCTACGGCACGCTCCCGGATCAGATGCGTGGCGGCTTGACGCTTCCTGATAGGCGTCACCTGCAGAACAGAATGTACAGAAAGTCGTTTTGATTCAGAAATTTATTTAGGTGAGTTTGCTACCCAATGCCGCTCCCCGAGCCTCAAGCCCTCTCCCGCCGGGAGAGGGTTTACTTATGCGTTTCGACCCAGCGCTTCGTCATCAGCTCGCCGGACGCATAGGCTTCCTGAAGTTCGACGCTCCAGTAGTTGAGCGCCTCCAGCGGGATCGGCGCGCCTGAGACGGCGCAGCGGACGTGGTCGCCGTGCTGCACGATCTCGAACTCGGGCGTGCCGTAGATCAGCTTGGCTTCGGTGCGCGGGCGGGGCGGCGGGTTCATGCGGCGCAGGCCTCGAATCCGGCCTTCAGGGCGGCTTCGTCCAGATCGCGGCCGATGAAGACAGCGCGGCTCCAGCGGCGCTCCTTCTCGCCCCAGGGCTGCTGAAGGTCGCCTTCGAGGATCATGTGCACGGCCTGGAAGACCAGGCGGCGATCCTCGCCCTGAACGTCGATGATGCCCTTGGCGCGCAGGATGTTCTGGCCCTGTTCGCCCAGCAGCTTGTCCAGCCAGGCGGTGAATTTGGCGCCGTTCAGCGGGCGGTCCAGCGTCAGGGAGACGCCCTTGATGTCGTCCTCGTGGGCGTGGCCGCGCGGACCGTGTGCATGATCGTGCCCATGGTCGTGATGCTCATGGCCGCAGTGCTCGTCATGAACGTGGTCATGCCCGTGATCGTGGCCGCAGTGCTCGTCGTGGACGTGGCCCTCGGCGCCGTGGGGCGGGTTCACGAAGTCCGGCTTGACCTCGAGGATGCGGTCCAGATCGAAGGCGTGCAGGCCCAGCACCTGATCCAGCGGCACGTTCGAACGCTCGGCGCGGACGATGGGGGCCAGGGGGTTCAGCGCGCGCAGGCGGGCCTCGACGGCGGCCAGTTGGGCCTCGTCCACTAGGTCGATCTTGTTCAGGATGATGCGGTCGGCGAAGGCGACCTGCTCGCGCGCCTCTTTGGAGTCGTCCAGACGCGCCATGACGTGTTTGGCGTCGACCAGGGCGGTCACGCTGTCCAGCTGGGTCTTGGCCTTGACCTCGTCGTCGACGAAGAAGGTCTGGGCCACCGGGCCGGGGTCGGCCAGGCCGGTGGTCTCGACGATGATGGCGTCGAAGGCGGGCTTGCCGGGGCGCTGGCGCTTCATCAAGCCGTTGACCACACGGATCAGGTCGCCGCGCACCGTGCAGCAGACGCAGCCGTTGTTCATCTCGAACACGTCCTCGTCGGCGCCGACCACCAGGTCGTTGTCGATGCCGATCTCGCCGAACTCATTGACGATGACGGCGTAGCGCTTGCCGTGATCCTCGGTGAGGATGCGGTTCAGCAGGGTGGTCTTGCCGGCGCCGAGGTAGCCGGTGAGGACGGTCACGGGTGTCTTCTGGGTCATGGCTCGCTAGATGGCGGCTGAGGGCCGCCTTGGGAAGAGGCGAAACCGCTCAGCAGGTCGGACAATCCGGCAGGACGCCCGTTTCCAGCTGCAGTGTCGTGTGGCTGATGTCGAATCGGCCGCGCGCCAGGCTCTGCGCCTCGGCCAGCAGGGCGTCGCCGTCGGGGCGCTGGTGGACGATGTGGGCGGTCAGCGCCGCATCGGTCGTCGACAGACCCCAGACGTGCAGGTCGTGCACCGCCGTCACCCCCGGCAGGGCCAGGAAGGCCGCGCGAATCTCGCCCACGTGCAGCCCGTTGGGCGCGGCGTCCAGAGCCAGATTCACCGAATCCTTCAGCAGGCCCCAGGTGCCGATCATGATGACGGCGACGATGATCAGGCTGACGATCCCGTCGATCAGCGACCAGCCGGTGAACAGGATGACGACGCCCGCGATCACCACGCCCAGCGACACGGCGGCGTCGGCCATCATGTGCAGATAGGCCCCGCGCACGTTCAGATCCTTGTGCTGATCCTTCATGAACAGCAGGGCCGTGCCCAGGTTGATGAAGAAGCCGATCCCGGCCACGACGATGATGACGCCCGAAGCCACCGGCGCGGGCTCGGCCAGACGACGCACCGCCTCGAAGGCGATGGCCCCACAGGCGAAGATCAGCAGCAGGGCGTTGCCCAGGGCCGCCAGCACCGTCGCCTTGCCATAGCCGTAGGTGCGCTTCGGCCCCGCCGCGCGCCGCGCTAGCCAGGCCGCCCCGCCCGCCATGGCCAGACCCAGCACGTCGGACAGATTGTGCCCCGCATCGGCCATCAGGGCGGTGGAATCGGCGATGAAGCCGGCCGTGAACTCGGCGACGACAAAGGCCAGGTTGACGATCAGGCCGACGGCGTAGCGCCAGTCGCCCGTGTCGGTCGGGCCATGATGGTGGTGCCCGCCGAAGCCATGGGAATGGCCATGGCCGTGCGAATGACCGTGGTCATGAGCGTGGGAGTGATCGTGATGATCGTGGCCGTCATGGCCGTGTGCGTGATCGTGCGCCATGTCCGCTCAGCTAGGTCTTCCCGCGCGGGAAGGTCAAGCCCCGCAGAAGATAAGTCTTTGAATGTAAATATATAACCTATCGAAACTCAGTGCTGGTGCGTCAGCACCAGGAAGCCGATCAGGATCAGCGCCCCGCCCAGGATGGCGCCTTCATAGCGCGCCCACCGCTCCAGCCTGAGAATAGAGTAGCCCGCCGTCGCCAGGGCGGCCAGCAAGGTCATGCCCAGCACCGTCCCCGCCGCGAAGGTCAGGGTCAGCAGGGCCAGGGCGCCGACGCCCTCGGTCGCCGAGGACAGATAGATGGGCAGCAGCACCTCGCCCGGCGTCACCGCCATCATCAGCACCAGGCCCCAGAAGGCCGCCTTGTCGGACACCGCGGGCTCGGTCAGTTCAGCCGCCGGTCCGCCCGCCGTGACGGGACGCTTCAGCGAGGCCCTGGCCAGGTAGAAGGCGCCGAACAGGAACAGCAGCGCCGCCGACAGGTGCGGCAGCAACCCCTCGACCCAGCGGTTCAGCGCCAGTCCCGCCGCCACGATCAGCGAGCCCACGAGGGCCGTCGACACGATATGCGCCAGTCCGGCCGTCACCACGGCGGTCATCACCCGCGCCACGCTCCAGCGCTGGGCGCGGCCGACCAGGACGAAAGGCAGCCAGTGGGTCGGCAGGGCCGCGTGCAGGAAGGCCGCGACGAAGCCGCCGCCCAGAAGCGACAGCAGCACCGGCTCGGCGAGATCGGGAGAGGACATGGCCGCCCCCTTAGAATGTTACCTTATAACAGTCGAGAAGAATCGACGAAGAATCTTCACGCGCGGCGTCACGCCGCGCCCTGCATATATATAGCGCTCTCGCGTGCGTGCGCCCGCTTGCGCCATCCGTGCAATCGGGCCACAGAGTCCGCCAGGAACCGGTTTTGCACGGGTTTTGGCCCGGCAGGCGTCCGTTTCACGTTGACTCTTCCGTGACCATCCGTATATGTCGCCGCTCTTCGCCCGCAGGGTCTCCTGGCGGGCGCATCCATTTTTGCGTTCACGCTGAGGCTTCCAAATGTACGCGGTGATCAAGACCGGCGGAAAGCAGTACCGGGTTCAACCGGGCGATGTGATTGTTGTCGAGAAGATCGACGGCGACGCTGGCGCTGCCGTCAATTTCGGTGAAGTCCTCATGCTGGGCGGCGACAAGGGTGTTACGGTCGGCGCTCCGCTGATCGACGGCGCCGCTGTCGCAGCCACGCTGATCGAGACCCGCAAGGGCGAGAAGATCAAGATCTTCAAGAAGATCCGTCGTCAGGGCTATCGCCGCACGAACGGCCATCGCCAGATGGAATCGGTCCTGCGCATCACCGGCATCGAAGGCGCCGGCGAGAAGGCCAAGTGGGACGGCACGGTCGACCTGATGACCAAGGCCGAGATCAACGCCCGCGCTCGCGGCCTGGCTCCGCGCGTCGAGGCTGTCGAAGCCGAAGCCCCCAAGGACAAGAAGGCTCCGGCCAAGAAGGCCGCCAAGGCTGACGCCGCCGAAGGCGCCGAAGCCTAAGATTTTCACCGGCGCTGGATCAGCGCCTAGCAGAACAGATGGCGCGCTCAAGCAGCCCGAACGGGCGGTAGCGCACCAAGGAAGAGGAGCAGCAAGATGGCTCACAAGAAATCTGGCGGTTCGTCGCGTAACGGTCGCGACTCAGAGTCGAAGCGCCTTGGCGTGAAGAAGTTCGGCGGCGAGCGCGTGCTGGCCGGCAACATCCTCGTGCGTCAGCGCGGCACCAAGTTCCACCCGGGCGCCAACGTGGGCCTGGGCCGCGACCACACCCTGTTCGCCACTGTGACCGGCGCGGTGCAGTTCACCACCAAACGTGGCGGCCGTTGTTACGTGTCGATTCTCCCGGCCAACGACGACGCCCAGGCGATGGCCGCCGAGTAACGCGAAGCCAGGACAGTATTTCCCCGGATCGCGTTGCTCTCGACAGCAGCCGATCCGGACCAAGGGAAAATTTTCCGCGGGGAGTCTGGATCACCAGGCTCCCCGTTTGCGTTTCCCCGCCTCGAATGCCGCCCGAGCCCTCCAAGGAGGCGGCGCCGAAGACATCGAGGCCGAACCATGTGCGTGATCGAAACCTCTCCCGTCGTCGAGACGCGGCGTCTGCTGCTGCGCGCCCCCGGCGCCCAGGACGTGACGCGGATCGCGGCCCTGGCCAATGACCACGACATCGCCCGCATGACCCAGCGGATGCCCCACCCCTTCCGCGTCGACGACGCCGAGGACTTCGTCCTGCAGGTGGCGTCCCAGGATCCGAAGAAGGCCAACACCTTCCTGATCGAGCATGAGGACCACGGTCCCGTGGGCGTCATCGGCATGTTCCAGAACACCGACGCCGTGCCCGAGGCCGGCTACTGGATCGGGCGGGAGTTCTGGGGCCGGGGCTATGCGACCGAGGCGCTGGAAGGCGCCCTGGTCTGGGCCTCGACGCGCTGGAAGCGCCGCGCCCTGATGGCCGGCCACTTCGCCGACAACCCCGCCTCGGGCCGCGTGCTGGAGAAGGCGGGCTTCCTCTACACCGGCGAGACCCGTTCGGCCTTCAGCCGCGCGCGGGGCGAAAGCGCCGATACGCGGATGATGGTCTGGCTGGCCTGATAGAGCGCGGATTTCTCGGAGCTTTTGGTCAACGGTGCAGTTTTTTCCGGAATCGGAAAAAAGCCTGTTGACCGCCCCGAGGCTCCCCCCTATTAGTCCGGCCCTCGGCGGGGCGACCCACCGGGCCCAGGTGGCGGAATTGGTAGACGCGCTGGCTTCAGGTGCCAGTGGCTTAACGGCCGTGGAGGTTCGAGTCCTCTCCTGGGCACCATTTCTCAGACGGCGCTGTATCCGATCGGATGCGGCGCCGTTTGTCATTTCGGCCCTCCCCTTTCCTTTTGCGACGGTCGTGACAGCAAAGGTCGAGCTTGCGTCCTAGCGATAGCGCGCGGTTCGTCTATGTTACGGCCTGAACGACTGACGAGTTTCTGCATGACGGTTTATTTCCACGAAGGCGACCTGCCCGACGGCCTCGACCTGGGCCCTGAGGTGGCGATCGATTCCGAGACGATGGGCCTGCGTTTCCGCCGCGATCCGCTGTGCGTGGTGCAGTTGTCATCCGGCGACGGGAACGCCCACGTCGTGCGCCTGAACCGCCCGGCCTACGACTGCCCCAACCTGAAGCGGGTGCTGACCGATCCGAAGGTGCTGAAGATCTTCCACTTCGGCCGCTTCGACATCGGCATGTTCGAACTGCACCTGGGGGTCGAGACGCGGCCGGTCTATTGCACCAAGATCGCCTCCAAGCTGGCGCGCACCTATACCGACCGCCACGGCCTGAAGGACGTGGCGCGCGAACTGGCCGGGGTCGACATGTCCAAGGCGCAGCAGAGCTCGGACTGGGGCGCCGCGGAACTGAGCCAGGCGCAGATGGATTACGCCGCCTCTGACGTGCTGTATCTGCACGCCATCAAGAACCGGCTGAACGAAATGTTGGTCCGCGAGGGCCGCATGGAGCTGGCCCAGGCCTGCTTCGACTTCCTCCCCGTGCGTTCACGCCTCGACCTGGCCGGTTGGGACGAGATCGACATCTTCGCCCACGCCTGAGGACGGACCCGAAACGCGGATGAGCGATCAGCACGCCCAGGACGAGCAGAAGCGCGCCGACGAGGCCCGCGTCGCCCGCGCCGGCGAACGTTGGCGCACGCGCTCGCGTCAGGTGAAGCTCTACCGCCGCATCCTGCCCATCGTCATCCTGATGCTGGCGGGGGGCGCCCTGACCTGGACCGTGTTCCGCACCGTCATGTCCGGCGTGGAACGCAAGGCCAGCGAAAGCCGGGAAATCCGCCTGGACAACCCCATGTTCCATGGCCAGGACGCCCAAGGCCGCTCATTCGTCATCGGCGCCCAGGGCGCGGTGCGCGATCCGGCCACCGGTCATTTCCGCCTGGTCGGCCCCCTGCTGCGGCTGAATCTGGGCGCGCGCAAGACGACCGAGCTGACCGCCGACGGCGGCACCTATGTCGAGACCCAGCGCAAGGTGGTCATCGGCCCCAATGTGAAGATTTCCGACGGCGGTTCGGGCTGGACTCTGGTCACGCCCGAAGCCGTGGTCGACACCGAAACCGGCGTGGTGACCGGCGACAAGGGCGTGCAGGGTCGCGGCCCCCTTGGAAGCATCGATGCTTCGTCTTATGCGATCTATGATCAGGGCCAGCGGGTCGTCTTCAACGGCCAGGGCGAAAACAAGGTGCGCGGGACCATCAATCCCGCCGGAGCCGACAGATGAACATGTCCAAGTCCAAACTGACGATCGCAGGCGCCGTCCTGCTGACGGCCCTGGCCCTGCCCGCCGTTTCGGGCGCCCAGAACACGTCCGCCAACCGCGCCGACGCCAGTCGACAGCCGGTCCAGTACGGCGCCGACAGCGGCGAATATACGCCTGACGGCTTCTCGCTGCGCGGACGGGCCGAGGTGACGCAGGGCGGAAACCGCTTGCGGGCCGACGCCATTCGCGGCTTCACCGCCAACGGCGACCTGAACCGGATCGAGGCGACGGGAAGCGTCTATTTCGTCACTCCCGATCAGAGCATGAAGGGCGACCGCGCCGTCTATACGCTGAACGACGGCAACGTCGTGGTGACCGGCGACGTCATCCTGACCCAGGGCAAGAGCGTTCTGACCGGCAACCGCCTCGTCTATAACGTCCGCACCGAGACCGCGCGCATCGAGGGCGGCAACGGCCGCGTCCAGGGCGTCTTCTATCCGCAAGGGAACTGACCCCGCGTGGCGCGCAAGGAACTTTCCGCACTGAACCGGGACGAACCGGCCGCCGAAACGGCGACGCCGGCGGTCGAGGACGCACGGCCCACGGGTCTGCGCGTCGAACACATCGCCCGCAGCTTCGGCCAGCGGCAGGTGGTGCGCGACGTCTCCCTGAACGTTCAGCGCGGCGAGGTCTGCGGCCTGCTGGGCCCCAACGGGGCGGGCAAGACGACCTGCTTCTACATGATCACCGGCCTGATCCCCGCCGACAGCGGCTCGATCTGGCTGGACAATGAGGACATCACCCAGCAGCCCATGTACCAGCGCGCGCGCATGGGTCTGGGCTATCTGGCGCAGGAAGCCTCCATCTTCCGCGGCATGACGGTCGAGCAGAACGTCAAGGCCGTGGTCGAACTGCGCGAGAAGACCGCCGCCGGCGTGCGGGACGAAACCACCCGCCTGCTGGAAGAGCTGCGCATCGACCATCTGCGGCACGCCCCGGCCACCGGCCTGTCGGGCGGCGAGCGGCGCCGCGTCGAGATCGCCCGCGCCCTGGCCGCGCGGCCCAGCTTCATGCTGCTGGACGAGCCGTTCGCGGGCATCGACCCCCTGGCCATCGCCGACATCCGCCAGGTGATCCGCTATCTGTCCAGCCAGGGCATCGGCGTGCTGATCACCGACCACAATGTGCGCGAGACGCTGGACATCATCGACCGCGTCTCGATCATCTCGTCCGGCTCGCTGCTGTTCGAGGGCACGGCCGACGAGGCCGTCGCCGACGCCGAGGTGCGCCGCGTCTACCTGGGCGAAATGTACGCCTGACGCCCAGACAGCCTGACACGGCGGCTGTTCGCCTCGCGTTAACGGCTTCCGATCCATGATCCCAGCAAGAAGCGGGCCAACAGCGCCTGCGTGCGGGGTGGAAACGACGTGATCGGTCAGAGGCTGGAGGTCAGGCAGGGGCAGGGGCTGGTCATCACGCCCCAGCTGCAGCAGGCGATCAAGCTGCTGCAACTGTCGAACCTTGAGCTCGAGGCCTTCGTCGAGGGCGAGCTGGAGCGCAATCCGCTGCTGCAGCGGGACGAGGGCGAGCCCGCCCCCGACACCGCGCCCGAGGCCGCCAATGACGCCGCCCCCGCCGACCGCGACGACGGCGAAATGCGCTTTGACGAAGGCTCGGACGCCCACGCCCAGAGCCTGGACGCCGGCGCCGACGATCTGTACGGCGACGCCGCCCCCGGCGAGCGCGTCAGCGACCGCCAGGGCGATCAGGCGACCGACCAGCCCGGCCTGACCGACTGGTCCCGCGCCGGCTCGGGCGGCGGTCTGGCCGACGGCGAGGAGCGCGAGCGCCCCGACCAGCGCGACGAGACCTTGTGGGAGCATCTGCAGGCCCAGGCCTCGGCGGCCGGCTTCAACCCCGCCGACCACGCCATCGCCCTGACCCTGATCGACGCCACGGACGAGGGCGGCTATCTGCGCGCCGACCTGGGCGAGATCGCCGAACGGCTGGGCGTGGACGAGGCCCGCATCGAGGCCGTGCTGGCCGTCTGTCACGGCTTCGAGCCGACCGGCGTCATGGCCCGCTCCATCCCCGAATGCCTGAAGCTGCAGCTGATCGAGCGCAACCGCTTCGACCCGGCCATGGGCGCCCTGCTGGACCATCTGGACCTGCTGGCGCGGCGCGACCTGGCGGCCCTGCGCAAGGTGTGCGGCGTCGACGCCGAGGATCTGGTCGAGATGATCGCCGAGCTGAAGGCCCTGACGCCGCGCCCCGGCGCCGGCTTCGGCGGCGAACCGGCCCAGACGGTCGTGCCCGACGTCCATGTGCGTCCCGACCCGGCGGGCGGCTGGCGGATCGAGCTGAATACCGACACCCTGCCCCGCCTGCTGGTCGACAAGCGCTATCACGCCGTGGTGGCGGCGGGCGCGCGCTCGGACACGGAGAAGACCTTCGTCGCCGACTGCGCCGCCCAGGCCAGCTGGCTGGTCAAGTCGCTGGACCAGCGCGCCCGCACCATCATGAAGGTGGCGTCCGAGATCGTGCGTCAGCAGGACGCCTTCCTGGCCTTCGGCGTCGAGTTCCTGCGCCCCCTGACGCTGAAGACGGTGGCCGAGGCCATCGAGATGCATGAATCGACGGTCAGCCGCGTGACCTCGAACAAATATGTCTCCACCCCGCGCGGGGTGTTCGAGCTGAAGTTCTTCTTCACCGCCGCCATCCAGTCCAGCGACGGCGGCGCGGCCCATTCGGCCGAAGCCGTGCGCCAGAGAATCAAGACGATGATCGACGACGAATCCGGCGACGGCGACGTGCTGAGCGACGACCGCATCGTGGAGATTCTGAACGAGGCCGGTATCGACATCGCGCGACGCACGGTCGCCAAGTACCGGGAAGCCTTGAAAATTCCCTCGTCGATCCAGCGACGTCGTCTGCTCAAGAGCGCCTGATCACGCCACCGCCAAGCGTCACCACAAATCGGTGATCGGCGTTGACACCAAACACGGTCCGTCGCGTTCTATGCCTATGCAGATTCAAGTCAGCGGCAAGCAAGTGGATGTCGGCGAAGCGCTAGGCTCGCGCATCTCCCAGGAACTCGAAGAGGGCATCGGCAAATATTTCGCCCGCGGCGCCCAGGATGCCGAGGTCGTGGTCTCCAAGGATCGCCACGGCTTCCGCGTCGATTGCTGGGTGCGTCTGGCCTCGGGCCAGTCGCTGGTGACGACCGGCTTCGGCGGCGACGCCCAGGCCGCCTTCGCCGACAGTCTGGACAAGCTTGAGAAGCGCGTGCGCCGCTACAAGCGCCGCCTGAAGGATCACCACGCCGGTCCCAAGGGCCTGTCCCCCGAGAAGACCGAAAACGCTGCGCGCGAAGTCGCCGCCCTGACCATTTTCCGCGACCCTGACACGGTCGAGGATGAGGAATTCGGCGACGCGGGCCGCCCCGACGAGCCTCCGCCCGTCGGCATGGTGATCGCCGAGACTCAGGCCGAGATCCGCACCCTGACGGTCGGTCGCGCCGTGGCCGAACTGGACATGACCGGCTATCCGCTGGTGATGTTCCGCAACGCCGCGCATGGCGGCCTAGCCGTGGTCTATCGCCGGCCCGACGGCAACGTCGGCTGGATCGACCCCGAGCGTACGGTGAACGGCGCCGCCAAACGAGTCGGCTGAAAGACTTCCTCTGGAGGGGCGAAGGCGCTAGAAGGCCCTCGCCCTTCCCCACATGTCGGGTACCGTTTTCGGGGTAGTCATGGACATCGCTGATTTGCTGTCGCCGGACGGGATTGTCCTGCGAGGCGGCGCGTCATCCAAGCGCCAGGCTCTGCACGCCGTGGCGGAAGCCTTTGCCGGCGCGACCGGCATGGACGCAGACCGCACGTTGGAAGCCTTGCTGGAACGCGAAGCTCTGGGCTCGACCGGCCTGGGCTCGGGCGTCGCCGTACCGCACGCCCGCATCAAGGGTCTGGATCAGGTCTGTGCGGTCTTCGTCCGCCTGGACGCGCCGATAGCCTATGAATCGCTGGATGATCGTCCGGTGGACCTGCTGTTCGCCCTGTTCGCCCCCCTGGACGCCGGAGCCGAACATCTGCGGGCGCTGGCTGCCGTGTCGCGCGCCCTGCGCTCGCCGGAACTGCGCGAACAACTGCGCCAGGCGCGGACCGTGGACGCTATCCGCGCCCTGTTCGTCAAGGATATGTCGAAGACCGCCGCCTGAGCGGTCTTCCTTACGTCTTCATTCGGCTTTCAAGACGCCTAATGGACCGACATCGGCTCCAGGTCATGCGCCACGGCGGCCGCGAAGGCGGTCTCGCGGTCCAGCATGACGGCCAGACGCTCGCCGTCGGCGCCGTGCACGGCGTAGAGGATCTGATCGGGGTCGATCTCGACATCGGCGGCCGTCTCGACCCGAGCGTCCTCCAGCACGTCGGAGGCGCGGATCGCGCGGACATAGACCAGGTCCGGGGCGCCGAAATCGGCGAAGTCCTTCGTATTCATGTTGGGCGTCATAAGACCGCCTCCTTACGCTTGACTAAACGCCTGGAAAGCCAGGCGGTTCGACGGGCGTTCAGCCCGTCGTGATGGGAATGCGCCGCACGCTGCGTTCCTGTTCCGGACGGACCAGTTCGACGTGCAGCAGGCCGTGCTCCAGCCGGGCGCCCGCGATCTCCAGCCCGTCGGCCAGGACGAAGTTGCGGACGAAGCCGCGCGCCGCGATGCCGCGATGCAGGAAGGCCTGTGGGTCGCGCCCGGTGTCCTCGCGCTTGCCGGTGATGGTCAGTTGGCGCCCTTCGACCGTGACCGACAGCTCTTCGGGCGTGAAGCCCGCCACGGCCAGAGTGATGCGCACCGCCGCATCGCCGAGTTGCTCGACGTTATAGGGCGGATAGGACTCGGCCGCCGCCTTGGCCGCCCGGTCGATCAGGGCGCGCGTATGGTCGAAGCCCAATAGGAAGGGGCTGTCGAACAGCAGGGTGCGTGCAGTCATGGGGCCCTCGCAGTGAAGCGACCTCGGCCGTCCGGCGCCCCCCGTGATCGGCGAAGCGCCCGGCCGCTGTTACAGATGGGGGGACAGGCTCTGGAGGTCAACGGCAGGCGACGCCCGCCGACGTTCATGGTCCATACACATTGAAACCTTAACTGTGGGGCAAGCGTTCACGCGACCAGAGGTCGCTATCGAAAGGATTTTCCATGCGCGCCAAGATCGCCGTCGCCGGCCTGAGCATCGCCGCCCTTCTGGGCGCCGCGGCCTGCACCACGACCGACCCCTACAGCTCCACGCCGCGCCGCAACAACACCGGCACCGGCGCCGTCGCCGGCGCCCTGGGCGGCGCCCTGCTGGGTTATCTGACCAACACCTCCAGCGGCGAGCAGGGCCGCAAGAACGCCCTGATCGGCGCGGGCATCGGCGCCCTGGCCGGCGCCGGCGTCGGCCAGTACATGGACGGCCAGCAGCGCGCCCTGGAAGCCGAACTGTCGGGCACCGGCGTCGGCGTGGCCCGTCAGGGCGACAACCTGGTCCTACGGATGCCGTCGGACGTGACCTTCGCCACCAACCAATCGGACCTGGACCCGCGCTTCCTGCCGGTGCTGGACGACGTGGCCCGCGTGATCAGCCAGTACGACCGCTCCATGGTCGATGTGATCGGCCACACCGATTCCTCGGGCGGCGACGCCATCAACCAGCCGCTGTCGGAGCGCCGCGCCGCCTCGGTCGCCTCGCACCTGATCAACCGCGGCGTGATGCGCGAGCGCATCTATGTCGCCGGCATGAGCGCCCGCGCGCCGATCGGCTCCAACGCCACCCCGGAAGGCAAGGCCCAGAACCGCCGCGTCGAAATCCTGATCCGCCCCTTCACGGGCTGATCGACGAAACCAGAACATGAAGAAGGGGCGGCCGGTTCGGCGCCGCCCCTTTTTTTTAATGCCCGGCGACTGCGGGCGAGAAACAGCACAGCTTTACGCCCCACCCCTCTTGCCTTGCGGGGCGGACTGTCGGCCTCCTGTCCGCGCAGGAGATTCGGATGGAAGACGACGGCCTGGGCCGAGCGATGAAACTGGTCGGGATCGCAGCGGCGTCGGCCGTCGTGGTCGCCGCCGTGGTCATCACCGCCGGCCGTTTGCTGCTGCTCTAGTTACGCCGCATCCACGGGGCGACCGATGGAGAAGTAGCGGAACCCCCGCGCCCTCATGTCATCCGGACGATAGACGTTTCGCAGATCGACCAGGATCGGCTGCTTGAGCAGCAGCTTCACGCGGTCCAGGTCCAGTGCGCGGAACTGGTTCCACTCGGTCAAGATCACAGCCGCATCGGCGCCCTCGACCGCGTCATAGGGGCCGTCCTTGAAGCTGACTCCGTCCAGAAGCCTGGCGGCTTCCTCCATGCCCTCGGGATCAAACGCCTGAACTGTCGCGCCGCGTGCGATCAAAGCCGGCGCCACGTCCAGCGACGGGGCGTCGCGCATGTCGTCCGTGTTCGGCTTGAACGTCAGCCCCAGCAGGGCCACCGTCTTGCCCTTCAGATCGCCCCCCAGCGCCTCGGCCACGCGATCGGCCATGGCCTTCTTGCGCGCGTCGTTGATCGCCACCGTGGTTTCGATCAGCCGCACGGGCGAGCCGGCGTCCGTCGCCGTGCGCACCAGCGCCAGGGTGTCTTTCGGGAAGCACGACCCCCCATAGCCCGGCCCCGCATGCAGGAATTTCGAACCGATGCGGTTGTCCAGACCGATGCCGCGCGCGACCTGCTGCACGTCGGCGCCGACGGCCTCGCACAGATCGGCGATCTCGTTGATGAAGGTGATCTTCATCGCCAGGAAGGCGTTGGCCGCATACTTGATCAGTTCGGACGTGCGACGACCGGTGAACATGATCGGCGTTTCGTTCAGGTTCAACGGTCGATACAACTCGGCCATGACGGCGCGGGCGCGTTCGTCCGTCGTGCCCACGACGACACGGTCAGGGCGCTTGAAGTCGCCGATGGCGGCGCCTTCGCGCAGGAATTCGGGGTTGGAAACGACGGCGAAATCAGCGTCGGGGCGGCGCTCGCGAATGATACGCTCGATCTCGTCGCCGGTGCCGACAGGGACGGTGGACTTGGTCACCACGACGGTGAAGCCGTCCATCAGATCCGCGATCTCCTCGGCCGCCGCATAGACGTAGGACAGATCCGCATGGCCGTCGCCGCGACGCGAAGGGGTGCCTACGGCGATGAAGACGGCGTCGGCTGCACGAATGGCTTCGGCGCCGTCGGTGGCGAAGGACAGGCGCCCGCCCTTGACATTCGTCGCCACCAACTCGTCCAGGCCCGGCTCATAGATGGGCATGATATTCTGGTGCAGACGATCGATCTTGGAGACGTCCTTGTCGACGCAGACCACCATATGGCCGAAGTCGGCGAAACAGGCCCCAGACACCAGGCCGACATAGCCCGTTCCGATCATGGCGACGCGCATCATGCACTCCTCTTGGAATCGTCCTGCAGGAGATAGCCGTCGATGCGGACCGGCGCCAGCAACGGCGACTTGCGGGCAAAGAAAAAGGACGGCCGGCCCGAATGGGCTGACCGTCCTTGATCGTATCGACGCTTCTCAGGTCGCGGGGGCTGGAATGAACCAGCCCCGTTGAGCCTTAGAAGTTGATGTCGACGGTGGCGCGGCGGTTCAGCGGCTCACGCACGCCGTCGCCGGTGGCCTTGGCCGGCTGGGTCTCGCCCTTGCCGTCCAGGGAGATCACACCGCCGTTGACGCCTTGAGCGACCAGGGCGTCAGCCACGGTGCGCGCACGGCGGTTCGACAGGCCCTGGTTGTAGGC
>NZ_JBDGLE010000014.1:0-29648 GCF_057655995.1 Brevundimonas sp. Soil_N_31 | reverse complement strand
TCCCGCCGGCGACGCAGATCGGCTATCAACCCCCTGGGCTCTCACAATGATCAAGGGACCAGAGGGGGGCACGTCAATGGACGACGCCTGGATGAAAGACTCCGAGGCCGACTATTCAGAGGAACTGCTGGCCCGCAAGCCGATGACCATGCGCGGCTGGATTGCGAAGCTGGACGACTTCCCGCGATTGGGGGATCGAGACATCCTCCGGCATGCGGGTCGGGTCTCCGCCGACATGGCGAAGATCAAAGCTCAGGCGAAATACGACAAGTGGCATGACCGCCGCCTGAATCAACCTGGCGCGGTCGATGCTTCTTTCAGCGCCGCGATCTGGTAGGTGTTTATGTTGGCGGTGTTGATCCGGTCTGTGCGGCCCTCGCCTTGGCTTTCTCGACAGGGGAGAGCTTTGGGAGCAGCTTGGAAGCGTTGCGAGGCGGCCGGCGCAGCACCTCGATCATGTCGCGAAATCTACGGACGATGGAGCGCGCTGGCGTGTCTGCGCCGAGGATCGCCACGACGCGCCGCTTGCTCTTCTGGTAGGCCATCCGCGTCGTTGGCGACCAATCCCGCGTCGGATCATCCATATAAGCGTCGTAGAGATCGCCGAGCGTGATGCCGGTCGAGGCTTCCGTCTCGACAATGGCTGGCGTCGATGCGAGCGGCACCGGTTCGGTGAACGCTTCGAGCATGATCGGATCAACGATCAGGCCCACCCTTGAACGGGCAATTTCAAACTCGTGCTCGATCTGGGCGGTGACTCGTAAGGCGCGACGCTTGGCCACCGTCGGGCTGTCCGTCCCTAACGATCTCCAGATTTCTTTCTTCCCGATGATGCCTTGAAGGGGCTCCGGCACGCGGCGTCGATAGTGAATCTGATCGCGTTTCCGAACGAGATGCGTTCGAACAATGTGTAGACGCTTTGTGTAGACGCCGTTTCGACGTTTATCCCAACGATCAGAAGGGTTTAGCCGCTGACAGTCGGGCGGATTGTGTAGACGGTTTGTGTAGACATCGTACGGAAACGGTCGTGCTGACGGTAATTTCGCAGCGTTTTCAACGATGTTTAGGAAGATGGCGCACCCGAAGAGATTCGAACTCCTGACCCCCAGATTCGTAGTCTGGTGCTCTATCCAGCTGAGCTACGGGTGCGCACTGCCTTGCGGGCAGGGCCGGGTATCTAGCGGGTCGCCTTCGGGCTGGCAAGCAGGTTTTCTCAGAAAATCTTGAGAAAATGCGGGGTTGGCCTCGGGGGCCTGCGGGCCTAGGCATAAAGCCTCCCTGTAATGTCCCGGAGTGCTTGAGTGCGCGCCTTTTCCTTCCCCCATCTGCGTCCTGCACGCAGGATTTCCTCTCTCTCGGCCGGGGCGGCGATTGCGGCCCTGTTGCTGACGGGATGCGTGACGACGGCGAATGGGGTTCAGGCCGAGGCGGCGCCGGGTTCGGCTGAGGCGCCGATCGGAGCGCAAGCGTCCGTCGCCAGAGGGCCGTTCGTGTCGGCGGCCAATCCTCTGGCGGTCGAGGCGGGGATGAAGGTGCTGGCGCGCGGCGGTTCGGCCGTGGACGCAGCGGTGGCGATCCAGGCGGTGCTGGGCCTGACCGAGCCGCAGTCCTCGGGTCTGGGCGGCGGCGCCTTCATGATGTTCTATGACGCCGAAAGCGGCGCCGTCACCGTCTATGACGGGCGCGAGACCGCGCCGGCCGCCGCCACGCCCGAGCTCTTCTATGAGAACGGCAAGCCTCTGGCGTTCGGGGATGCGGTGTTGAGCGGGCGTTCTACCGGGGCGCCCGGCGTGGTGCCCATGCTGGCCCTGGCCCAGCAGCAGCACGGCGCCCTGGCCTGGTCCGAGCTGTTCGGCGACGCCGAGGCGCTGGCGCAGGACGGCTTCATCGTCAGCCCGCGACTGGCCGGCATGATCAACGGCTCTGCGCCGCAGGCGAAGACGCGCTGGGCGACCGAGTATTTCACCAAGCCGGACGGCGCGCGCTATCAGGCGGGCGAGACCCTGCGCAATCCGGCCTACGCCGAGACGGTGCGCCGCATCGCCCGCGAGGGCGCCGCCGCCCTGCAGCAGGGCCCGCTGGCCGAGGCCATCGTCGCGGCGGTCAACGAAGGCCCGCGACCCGGCGCCCTGACGACCGCTGACATCGCCGGCTATCGCCCCGTGGTGCGCGAGGCCGTGTGCGGTCCCTATAAGATCTACACCATCTGCGTGCCGCCGCCGCCGTCCAGCGGCGCCTCCATCCTGGAGCTGCTGGCCATGGCCGAGCAGACGCCGGACATCGACAAGGGGCCGGACAGCCCCGAGTCCTGGGCCGCCTTCGGCCAGCTGCAGCGGCTGATGTACGCCGACCGCGACCGCTATTTCGGCGATCCGGCCTTCGTCTCCGTGCCGGTCGCAGGCCTGCTGGACCCGGCCTATGTCGCTGAGCGGGCGGCTCTGGCGCCGGCTCTGCGCGGCGCGGCGCCCTATGGCGTGCCGGCGGGGGCGCCGAACGTCGGCGCGGACGCCACGCGCGAACCGGCGGGCACCTCGCACCTGGTCGTCGTCGATGCGAAGGGCGACGCCGTCAGCATGACCACCACGGTCGAGAGCCTGTTCGGTTCGGGCCGGATGGCGGGCGGCTTCTTCCTGAACAATCAGCTGACCGATTTCTCCCTGGTTCCGACGGCGTCGGACGGCACGGCTGCGGCCAACGCCGTGGCGGCGGGCAAGCGTCCGCGCTCGTCCATGTCGCCGGCCCTGATCCTGGATCGCGAAGGGCGTCTGATCGGCCTGCTGGGCTCGCCCGGCGGCTCGTCCATCCTGGCCTATAACGCCAAGGCCCTGATCGGCGCCCTGGCCTGGGGCCTGCCGCTGCAACAGGCCTTCGACCTGCCGAACCTGGTGGCCAAGGGCGACGGCTTCGGCGCCGACACCGAAGGCTTCCCCGAGGCGGTGCGCGACGGCATGGCGGCGCGCGGCGTCGAGCTGCGGCCCAATACGACCGAGACCTCGGGCCTGCATGGCGGCCTGTGGCGGAACGGGCGCTGGGACGGGGCGGCCGACAGCCGCCGCGAGGGCGTGGCGCGGACGCAGTAAGGGGGGCGAGGTCGCCTAGCGCGGCGGGCGGATCGTCAGTTGGAAGGCCACCAGGCCTTCCGACACATCGGTCCTGATGCCCTGATAGCCGCGCAGGCCCTTGGCCTCGATCTCGCGATAGACGACGCCGAAGGAGCTCTGCACCGCGCCCCGGCGATAGGCCACGCCGATGGAGGCGTCGCCCAGATAGGTTCCGGCGTCCTGGCTGACGCCCGAGCGCGCGAAGTCGCCGTCGCGCGTGCGGGCGAAGTTGTAGCCGACCGCCCGCTTGGAGCCCGCCGCGTACAGATACCAGCGCGGCCGTTCGCCGAAGGCTTCGTCGCCGTTGGGGGCCAGGCGGTCCAGGTTCTCGCCGATCCGCAGGGTGGCGCCCGCCTCGGCCGAGGGGCCGTCGCTGCCGACGCCGAAGCCGGCGTGGGGCGTCAGCGACACCTCCAGCCCTGAGGCCGTGCGACCCTTGGCGGCGGTCCAGCCGCGCGTATAGGTGACGTCATAGCTCTCGCCCGAGAAGGCGGCGGGGTCGAAGGCGCGCGGCGGCGCGGGCGAGCCGTCGGCGCGGCGCAGTTCGCCTGTCGTGGTGATCCGCAGCCGGTCGGTGAAGCCGTCGCCGGCGAACCAGGCCTCCTGGCGCAGTTCGCCCTGATCGGCGCTCAATCGGGCGACATCGTTGAACTGCACCGGGGCGCCGAAGGCGGCGTCAGGTTCGGCCGTGAAAGGCAGGCGGCTGTCCAGCCGGGCGGCGGCGTCCTCGAACCGGACGGCGTCGCCGCCACGCGCCGCGATGGGGCCTTCCGCCACGGTCTGCGGCATGGCGAAGGCGGCCGTCGGCGCGACCGCCGCGATCATCCATCCTGCCCATGCCATCCGACGCATCAACGGTGCCTCCCGATCCGTTAACGACCCCACTGTGCACGAACGCTGGGGAACCGCAACGGACTCTTTTACGCCACATTCGTTTATGACGAACGAAACCGCCCGGAGAGGGTTCCCCGGGCGGTTCAAAGGCGATGACGATGGAGGTCGGGCGCCGCCTTACTGGCAGGCCAGGCACTCGTCATAGTCGGTGGGGGCGGCCGAGAAGAGGTCCGGCTGGTTCGGATCGATCTCTTCTTCCTTCTTGTCCTCGGCGCCGGCGAAGGCGGCGCGCTGCACCGACTTGGAGCGCAGATAGTAGAGGGACTTCAGGCCCCGCTCCCACGCCGACCAGTGCAGCATGTGCAGATCCCACTTGTTGACGTCGCCCGGGATGAACAGGTTCAGCGACTGCGCCTGGCAGATGTCGCCGGTGCGGTCGGCGGCCAGTTCGATGACCCAGCGCTGATCCAGTTCGAAGGCGGTCTTGTAGATGGCCTTCTCGTCGTCGCTCAGGGCGTCCAGGTGCTGGACCGAGCCTTCGTTCTCGAGGATCGAAGACCAGACGGCCTCGGTGTCGATGCCCTTTTCGCCCAGCAGATCCTGCAGATAGGGGTTCTTGACCGCGAAGGAGCCTGACAGGGTCTTGTGGGTGTAGATGTTGGCCGGGATCGGCTCGATGCCCGCCGACGCGCCGCCGCAGATGATCGAGATCGAGGCGGTCGGGGCGATGGCCAGCTTGTGGCTGAACCGCTCCATCACGCCGCGATCGGCGGCGTCGGGGCAGGGGCCCTTTTCCTCGGCCAGGGTGCGGCTGGCTTTGTCGGCCTCGCGACGCAGGTGCTTGAACAGGCGCATGTTCCAGCTCTTGGCCATGGCCGATTCAAAGGCCACGCCCTGCGATTGCAGGAAGGAGTGGAAGCCCATCAGGCCCAGGCCCACCGAACGCTCGCGCTGGGCCGAATAGACGGCGGCGGCCATCGACGACGGGGCGCGGGTGATGAAGTCCTCGAGCACATTGTCGAGGAAGCGCATGATGTCCTCGATGAAGCGGGGCTCTTCGCGCCACTCCAGGAAGGTCTCGGCGTTGACCGACGACAGGCAGCAGACGGCGGTGCGCTCGACGCCCTTATGGTCGAGCCCAGTGTGCAGCATGATTTCAGAGCACAGGTTGGACTGCTTGACCGACAGGCCCAGATCCTTCTGGTGCTGCGGCATCTGCCGGTTCACCGTATCCGAGAAGATCAGATAGGGCTCGCCCGTCTGCATCCGGATTTCCAGGATCTTGGTCCACAGGTTGCGGGCGTCGACGGTTTTGCGGACCTCGCCGTTCTTGGGCGAGATCAGGTCGAACGGCTTGCCGTCGCGGACCGCCTCCATGAAGGCGTCGGTGATGTTGATGCCGTGGTGCAGGTTCAGCGAGCGGCGGTTGAAGTCGCCCGACGGCTTGCGGATCTCAAGGAACTCCTCGATTTCCGGGTGGTGGATGTCCAGATAGACGGCGGCCGAGCCGCGACGCAGCGAGCCCTGCGAAATCGCCAGGGTCAGCGAATCCATCACGCGGATGAAGGGGATGATGCCCGAGGTCTGGCCCGCGCCCTTGACCTTCTCGCCGATGGAGCGGACGCCGCCCCAATAGGTGCCGATGCCGCCGCCGTTCGAGGCCAGGGAGACGTTCTCGTTCCAGACGTTCTGGATGCCGTCCAGGCTGTCGTTGACCGAGTTCAGGAAGCAGGAGATCGGCAGGCCGCGATCCGCGCCGCCGTTCGACAGCACCGGCGTCGCCGGCATGAACCACAGCTTCGACATATAGTCATAGACGCGCTGGGCGTGGTCGGCGTCGTCGGCATAGGCCGTGGCGACGCGGGCGAACATGTCCTGGTAGCTTTCGCCCGCCAGCAGATAGCGGTCTTCCAGCGTCTTCTTGCCGAACTCGGTCAGCAGGGCGTCGCGCGTGCGGTCCAGCGTCAGGCCGTTGACCACCGTCAGCTCCGGCTTGGTCTCGGGCGGAGCCGAGGAAACCGTAGAGAATTCCGTCGTCTGCAACGCTTCGCCGCCTGCCATCGTCAGTCCCCAGTGCCTATGTGGATAACGCCAGATGTTGTGTGGATAACACCTCGACTATCTAAATCTAGTGTTAAGGCGGCGGGGGCGCCAACCAATTTATCGTCTCCGAAGTGTGATTTTTCGCTTGCATGGCGGCGGGTCGGTACGGGGCGGGCGTTGCGATCCCGCTGTGATGTAGAAATGGCGGCGATGACGCCCCGGCGGGCTCGGAAAATCGGCGGGAACGAGACTCTAGCTTGGCCGTTAGCGCCCCATGGCCCCGCATCCCACCGCCTTCCTGACCCGCGCCCTGCGCGTCGCCCGCACGGAGATCGCCGCCGTGGCGGCCATGCTGGTGGTCGCCCTGGGGGTGCTGACCTTCATCGAGGTGGCCGACGACATGCGCGAGGCGGACGGCCAGGCCTTCGACCATGCTGTGTTGGCGGCGGTCCGGCCCTTCGCCGATGACCCGGGGCGGCCCTGGGGGCCGTGGTGGCTGCACGAGGCGGCGGCGGACCTGACCTCGCTCGGCGGCATATCAGTGCTGACCCTGTTCGCCGTCATCGCCATCGGCTTCCTGCTGATCATGGGCAAGCGGCTGTCGGCGCTGATGCTGGTCGTCGGCCTGGCGGGCGGGGTGGCCCTCAGCGAAGGCCTGAAGGCCCTGTTCGAGCGCGAGCGGCCGCCCGAGATCTATCAGGCGGTGGAGACGCTGAACGCCAGCTTCCCTTCGGGCCACGCCCTGCTGTCGACGGTCTTCTACCTGACGCTGGGGGTCATGCTGACGCGCGCCTTTCCGCGCAAGCGGCTGAAGGCCTACGTCCTGGGCTGTGCGGTGGTGATCGCCCTGCTGATCGGGCTGACGCGAATCTATCTGGGCGCGCACTGGGCGTCGGACGTGTTCGCGGGCTGGAGCGTGGGCGCCGCCTGGTCGATGGTCCTGTGGCTGGTCGCCTACGCCGCCGAACGCCGCCAGCGCCTGCACGACGCGCCCCTACAGGACGCGCCCTAGGTTAGACCAAGGTCTAGCGCCGCGACCGGGCGCGGCTGTCGGATAGTGGTCGCAGAAGCCGTCGCCGCGCAGCGACGGACGCCCCTTCAGGACGACGCTTCAGGAGTTTCCCCGTGACCGATTTCGCCGCCCTCTACGCCGAACGCCTGACGACGCCCGCGGCGGCGGCGGCCCTGATTCCGTCAGGCGCCAAGGTCGCCATGGCCCTGGGCGTCGGCCAGCCGCCCGCCCTGCTGAAGGCCCTGGCCGACCGGGCCGAGGCGCGGCAGGTGGGGGACGTCAACCTCTACTATCTGCTGTCCACCGCCATCGCGGGCGAGACGGTGATGCGCTACGAACTGACCGACCGCATCCGTCCGTACAGCCTGTTCCATGGCGCCATCGAGCGGAAGCTGGAGGCGCGCGGGATCGAAGAGGGTCGCCGCGCCGTCTGGTTCGTGCCGACCGGCTTTCAGCAGACGCCGCGCGTGCTGACGCGCGAGATCGGCGTCGACACCTTGCTGGCGACCGTCTCGCCGATGGACGCCGAGGGCTATCTCAGCCTGGGGACCAACACCGACTACGCCCTGGCCGTGTCGAAGACGGCGCAGCGGGTGATCCTCGAGGTCAATCCGCACATGCCGCGCGTGTTCGGCGACTGCCGCGTGCATGTCTCTCAAGTCGCGGCCCTGGTCGAGCATGCGGCGCCCCTGCTGGAAGCGGGCAAGGCGCCGCAACAGCCGCAGGACGTGGCCATCGGCGCCCTGATCGCGGGCATGGTCGAGGACGGTTCGACGCTGCAGATGGGCATCGGCGCCCTGCCGGATGCGGTGTGCGCGGCCCTGCATGACCATCGCGACCTGGGCATCCACACCGAGATGCTGACGCCGGGCCTGGTCGAACTGATGAAGGCGGGCGTCGCCACCAATGCACGCAAGACCCTTCACCCCGGCAAGACGGTCTTCACCTTCTCCATGGGCGACCGCTCGACCTATGAGTTCCTGCACGAGAACCCGGCCTTCGAGGCTCGACCCGTCGACTATGTGAACGACCCCGCCGTCATCGCCCGCAACGCCAGGATGATCTCGGTCAACGCCACCTTGCAGGTTGACCTGTTCGGCGCCTGCTGCTCGGAGCACCTGAACGGGCGGCAGTATACGGCGTCGGGCGGCCAACTGGATTTCGTGCGCGGCGCGGCGGCGTCCGAGGGCGGCAAGTCGATCATCGCCTGCCACTCGACCGCGGCGAAGGGGGCGGCCTCACGCATCGTGGCGCGGCTGGACGGTCCGGCGACGACTCCGCGCAACGACATCCATTACGTCGTCACCGAGCATGGGGCGGTGAATTTGAAGGGGCTGACCGACGACGCCCGCTCCCGCGCCCTGATCGATCTGGCCGCGCCCGAGTTCCGTGAGGCGCTGGAGCGCGAGGCGAGGGCGATGGGGCTGCTCTGACGCGCTTCGGGGGAGATTTCCTTAACTTCTTCCGGGAGAAGCTGGCGACGAACCGGGGAGGGTGAAGACAGCAATGCAGGCACGCTGGCGGATGTTTCGTCATGCGGCCGGCCGCGAGGCCGGCCCTCCGGCGGCGGCCTATGTCGTCCTGTTCGTCCTGTGCCTGCTGATCGGCCAATGGAGCGCGGCAACCTACAGCGCCGTGATCGTCTGGCCCGCCAACGGCGTGCTTCTGGCGGCCTATCTGCTGCTTCCTCGACGCAAGGCGGCGGCGACCCTGCTGATCTGCCTCGGGTTGAACCTGGTCAGCACTGTGTTGAGAGGGGATTCTCAGCCCTTCGTGTGGCTGAACCCCCTGCTGAATCTGGGTCAGGTCTTGATCGCGGGCGTGCTGGCGCGCCGACTGTGCGGCGCGGCGCTGGATCTGCGGCGCCCGCGCCGCTTCCTGTGTTTCGCCCTGGGCGCCGTCGCGCCGGCGGTGTTCCTGACCACCACCCTCTCCTGCCTCCTGGCGGCGTGGCTGCGCGACTATGCGCCGGAACTGACGGCTTTCATCTGGACGCACCTGTTCATGATGGAGACGCTGGGCTTGCTGATCGTCACGCCCAATCTGTTGTTCCTGGCGCGGGCCCGAAGGTTCCGCGACGAGGCGACCGCCCCCTGGCTCGCGCTGGGCATGGCCGGGCTGGCGGCGGCGATGGTCTTCTGGGTTTTCAGTCAGCCGAGTTCGCTGCTGTTTCTCATCTTTCCGCCGTTGATGCTGGCGGCCTATCGCCTGTCGCCGCCGTGGATGGCCGCGACGATCCTGGTGTCTGTCGGGATCAGCTGCATTCTGACGCTGGAGGGATACGGTCCCGTCGCCGCCGCGCCGGTGGCGGAGGTCGCGGCCCTGGCCCACCTGCCCCAGCGGCTGCGGCAGATGCCGCTGTACCATGTCTTCCTGATGGTGCTGGTCCTGACCTCCCTGCCGCTCAGCGCCCTGATGGCGGAGCGTCGGGCCAGCGTCGCGCGGCTGGCGCGGCGCACCGCCCTGGCCTTGAAGCAACGGCGGCGGGCCGAGGCCGCCGCCGCCGCCAAGGCGCGGTTCCTGGCGGTTATGAGCCATGAGATGCGCACCCCGCTGAACGGCGTTAGCGGCTACGCCGACCTGTTGTCTCAGCGCGACGACCTGCCGGAGGAGGCGCAGACCTACGTCGAGGCGGTTCGCCAGGCGGGGGAGGAGATGCGGCGACTGGTCGAGGATGTTCTGGACGCCTCGGCCGGGGATGATGCGGTGCGGGCCGAACCCTTCGATGCGACAGGCCTGATCCGCGACCTTTGCGCCCCGGCGGCGGTCGCCGCCCGCGCCAAGGGGGTGGCGTTCGAGCTGAAGCTGGACGCGCCGGACATGGCCTTGCGCATGGGCGATCCGCGTCGGCTGGCCTCGGCCCTGAGGCATCTTCTGTCCAATGCGGTCAAGTTCACCGAGAGAGGCCGGATCGAGCTGGAGGCCCGACTGGACGCCGAAAGCCTGACCCTGACGGTGCGGGACACGGGGCCGGGAATCGCACCGGACCTTGAGCCGGCGCTGTTCGACCTATTCCAACTGGGCGACGATTCCCTGAACCGGCGGCACGGAGGGGCGGGGCTGGGCCTGCCCGCCGCGCGTCGCCACGCCCGCGCCATGGGTGGAGACGTGGTTCTGGGCGAAACGTCGGAGCAGGGCTCGGTATTCATTCTGACCGTGCGACTGGACGCGGGCGCGGGGGCGGGCGAGAGCGACGGTGCGGCGGAGGCGGCGGCGCCTGCGTCCTCCGACGGGCAGGTCACGCGCGTTCTCGTGGTGGACGACCATCCGACCAACCGCCTGATGTTGCGGATCATGATGGAGGCGGCCGGGTGCCGGGTAATCGATGCGGCGGATGGGCTACAGGCCGTCGAACAGGCATCGGCCGAGGCGTTCGACCTGATCCTGATGGACGTGAGGATGCCGCGCCTGAACGGGCTGGAGGCGACGCAGATGATTCGCAGCGGCGGTTCGGCTTCATCGCTGGCGGCGGTGCTGGCGGTGACGGCCGACGCCATGCCCGAGGACGCCGTGCGCTGTCTCGGCGCGGGCATGGACGGCCATCTGGCCAAGCCGATCACCCATGAACGGCTCTACGCCGCCGTGGACCAGGCGTTCCGCGCGGCTCAGGCGCGTCTGGCCGCCTAGCCTTCCCAGCCGTCGTCGAACGGAAACCGCTCGGCCCAGAAGGTCTGGAGCGCGGGCAGGGCGTCGATGCGGCGCACGACCTCGGCCATGCCCGGCGCCTCGGCGTAGAAGCGCCGCCGCCGCGGCGTCCAGCGGCTGGCGACGGCGACGTAGAGGTCCAGCACCGTCATCTCCTCGCCCAGCAGGAAGCGGCCGGGCGTGATCTGGGCGTCCATCATCCGCCAGCAGTCGGCGATGCGTTCGACGGTGCGTCGTTGGATTTCAGCCTGGGCCTGGGGATTGTCGCCGCCGAGGCGGGACGGCACGTCGCGCACCCAGAACATCGAATAGATGGAGGCGGGGATGAAGCTCATCCAGCGCAGGAACTGCGCCCGGCGCGGATCGTCCAGGGCGGGCGAGAGCCGCGCCTGCGGGTGGGAATCGGCCAGCCAGATCAAGATGGCGGCGCTTTCGGTGATGATCTCGCCGCCCGGCGTGACCAGGGCCGGCACCTGGCGCATCGGATTGACCTGCGCCACCTTGTCCCGCTCGGCCTCGCCCTCCCAGGTCGGAGCCTCGATGACCTGATAGTCCAGTCCGATCAGCCGCAGCGTCGCCTCGACCGGGGTCGAGCCCGAACCGGCGGCGCCGTAAAGCGTGAAAACCATCCCCATCTTCCTCCCCAGTTTCCTGTCACAGAAACACCATATCTAGCGGTTGGGCGAAAAGTGATCGCTAAATGTGCGCATCTTCCCTTGTCCCTGCGCGCTGCCGGACGCATGGTGAACGCACCTTCTCCGGATTCGCCTCAGGTCTTCTTCGATGAACGCTCCCGCCACGATCATTCGTCCCGGCACGCCCGGCCTGCTGACCCCTTCGGCCGCCTACAAGCCCTTCCGCTACCCGTGGGCCTTCGACATGTGGAAGAAGCAGCAGCAGGTCCACTGGATGCCCGAGGAAGTCCCAATGGGCGAGGACGTCAAGGACTGGGCCGCCAACCTGACCGACAGCGAGCGCAATCTGCTGACGCAGATCTTCCGCTTCTTCACCCAGGCCGACATCGAGGTCCAGGACAACTACATGGAGCGCTACGGCCGGGTGTTCAAACCGACCGAAGTGAAGATGATGCTGGCGTCCTTCGCCAATATGGAGACCATCCATATCGCGGCCTACGCCCTGCTGCTCGAAACCATCGGCATGCCCGAGAGCGAGTTCGGCGCCTTCATGGAATACGAGGCCATGCGCGACAAGCATGACTTCATGGGTCAGTTCGGGGTCGACACCGACGCCGACATCTGCCGCACCCTGGCCATGTTCGGGGGCTTCTCCGAAGGGCTGCAGCTGTTCGCCAGCTTCGCCATGCTGATGAACTTCCCGCGCCAGTCCAAGATGAAGGGCATGGGCCAGATCGTGTCCTGGTCGGTGCGCGACGAGAGCCTGCACTGCGAAGGCATCATCAAGCTGTACCACGCCTTCAACAAGGAGACGGGCGCTGTCACCAAGGCCGTGGCCGACGACATCGTCGACTGCTGCAAGACGGTGATCGAGATGGAGGACAAGTTCATCGACCTGGCTTTCGAAATGGGCCCGGTGAACGGCATGACGCCGGACGACATCAAGGCCTACATCCGCTTCATCGCCGACTGGCGCCTGCGCCAGCTGCACCTGCCGGAAGTCTATGGCGTGACGGAAAACCCGCTGCCGTGGCTGCAGGCCCTGCTGTCGGGCGTCGAACACGCCAACTTCTTCGAGGCGCGCGCCACCGAATACTCCAAGGCCGCCACGCAAGGCGCCTGGCACGGCGCCGACGGCGTCTGGGACAGCTTCGACAACATGATGAAACGCCGCACGGAATCCGCAGAGGCCTGATCCGGTCCAGCGGCAAGCGAGAAAAAGGGCGCCCCGACGCAGGTCGGCGGCGCTCTTTGCCTGTCTGAAGCCTCAGTTCGGCGTCTTGCGGCCTGCGTTGCAGCGCGCCGTGTCGCCGCGCTGGCAGGCGGCGGCGGTGGCGCGCCAGTCGGCCATGTCGCGTTCATAGCGGGCCTGGGCCTCGTCGGCGGCGCGCAGGTCCGCCTCGTGACGTTCGCGATCGGCGCGCGCCTGGGCCTCGGTCTGAACCACCTCGGCCTGCCAGCGGCGCTGGGCCTCTGCCTGGGCGGACTGATTGGCGCGGTCTTCGTTTTCGGCCAGGTCGTTCTGGGCCACGATCTCGGCGTTCAGGGCCTGGGTCTGGCGCAACTCGTCGGGGTCTTGAGCCGAATCCGGCGCGCGGTGATAGCGCTCGCCCTTGGACAGCAGCATTTCGGCCACGGGATCTTTCGGCGCCGGTTGCGGGCGGGCTGGGCTCTGGCTCTGGCTCTGAGCGTAGGCGGAGCCGACCGTCAGCGAGACGGCCAGGGTCGTGGTCAGCATCAGCGCCGCCAGAGGACGGATGGGGCGGGTTTGCGAGGACAGTGGGCGGGTCATGGGGCTCTCCTTGCAGGGGAGGATACGAAGGACCGCAAGCTTGGCGCTTTCGGCTTTCAAAGGAAACAACGTCTGGCGCGGCGTAAGGCTGCCGTGCGGCGTCCTACAGCGGCAGCAGAAGCTCGAAACGCGTGCCCTGCGGTCCGGTGTCCAGCAGCGTCAGGGCGCCGCCGTGATTGACTGCCAGCTCGCGTGAAATGGTCAGACCCAGGCCCGTGCCGTCGGCCCCGCCGCCGCTGACGAAGGGTTCGAACAGGCGATCGGCCAGGCGCGGCGGGATGCCGGGGCCGTCGTCGCGCACGCCGATGGCGGCCATGCCGTCGCGGGCCTCGGCGCTGACCGTGATCGAGCCCTTGCCCTTGCCTGCGGCGTGGCTTTCCGGCGCGGCCTCGATGGCCTGGCGGGCGTTGCGCATCAGATTGACCAGGATGCGATGAAGCTGGTCCGGGTCGGCGTTGACGGTGAAGCGGGCGGGCAGGTCGCGCACCAGCCGCACGCCGTCCGGCTCCAGCCCCGCGTCCTCGGCGGCGGCGGCCACGGCGCGGGCCAGCAGCATCTTCTGAAGCTGGGGCGCGGGCTCCTCGGTCTTGCCATAGGCCAGGACATTGCGCGCCAGGGTCGAGGCCCGGTCCAGCGCCCGCTCCAGCCGGGGCAGGGCCGTCGCCACCAGGGGATCGGACGAGGTCGACAGCCGTTCGGACGCCATCTGGGCCGAGGTCAGCATGTTGCGCAGGTCGTGATTGATCTTGGCCACCGCCTCGCCCAGCGCCGCCAGGCGGGCGCGCGAGCGCAGGGACTGGCGCACCTCCTCCTGCATCCGGGCCAGTTCGCGTTCGACCCGGCCGATCTCGTCCTGACGGTCCGAGGGCGTTTCGGCGGGGCTTTCCGGATTGGCGGCGAAGCGTTCGATCGAGCGGGTGACGCGGCGCAGGGGCTGCAGCACCAGCATCGACAGGGAGGCGTAGAGCAGGCCGCCGGCCACCGCCGCGATCAGCAGCGACATCATCAGGCTGTTGACGAGGAAGCCCTCCAGCTCCTTCTTCAGCGGCTGGGCCGGGGCCAGGATCTCGACCAGATCGCCCGAGCGATAGCGCGGCGCCGCCTGCACCCGCAGCGAACGGTCGGGGTGGCCGAACAGCGTCTTCCACGGGTCCAGCAGCCGCGCCCCGACGTTGCGCTGGCGCAGGTCGATCAGTTCGGGCGCGCGCGGCAGGTTGGGGGCTTGCAGCAGCAGGCGCCGCACCCCCTGTTCGCCGATGACGACCGACTGCACCCCGCCGATGCTCAGCAACTGTTCGGCGGTGGAATCCTCGACGGCGGAATAGGGCAGGGCCTCGACCCCGACCGAGGCCAGCTCAGCCGCCTGCAGCCGGTCCATCAGCCACCGCTCCTGGAAGGAGGCGGCGCTCGGCACGATGATCAGGGCGGCGACCGCCAGGGTGAAGGCGACGGTCAGCAGCAGCAGGCGGCTGGACAGGCCGTCGGGCGCGCGGGGCTGCAGCCGCTGGCGCAGGACGTTCCACGGGGCGGGTCGCGTCGCAGGCGGCCTGGCGGCCGTCGCCGGGGACAGGGGCGTCTGCACGTCGGTCGGAAGGGCCTCGCGTTCCGTCATGACGCCTCCATGCGGGGGCGGGCGCGCAGCTTCTGGGCCAGCTTGAGCAGCAGGGGCAGCAGCATGGACAGGAAGGCTACCCCCATCAGAGGCCAGAAGAATTCCGCGAACAGGCTCCGAATGTCAGGATTCGGGTCCGTGACCAGAACGTCGTGCAGGCTGTCGCCGATCCAGCAATAGATGGTGTGCGCGGGCAACAGGCCGATAAAGGTGGCGACGACATAGGGCCGCAGCGGCGCCGCCATCACGCCCGCCGCCACATTGATCATGTGGAAGGGCACGGTGACGACCAGGCGCGCGACCAGCACATACCAGAAGGTGTTCTTGTCCACCCCGGCGCAGACCTTGTTCAGCAGACCCGTATCGGCGGCGGCGCGGCGGCGCAGGGAATCGCCCAGGGCGGTGCGCCCCACATAATAGACGGCCAGGGCGCCGACGGTGGCGGCGAAGGCGGTGGCGACGCCGCCGACCCACGGCCCGAACAGATAGCCCGCCGTCACGGTGATGAAGACCACGCCCGGCACCACGCTGGCCGTCAGCAGGGCGAAGATCAGCATCAGGGCGCCCAGCATCAGCAGATAGTGCTGAGCGGTCAGGGCCTCCAGCGCCGTTCCATGCTCGCGCAGGGTGTCCAGCGACAGGTAGCGATTCCAGCCCATGCCGAAGATCAGGGCGACGGCGGCCAGCAGCAGGGCCAGGGGCAGAAATCTTTTGACCCGGTCCAAGCCGCGCTCCGTCCTCTTCTTCCTGACATCCTTAGCGTATTTCCAGACGCCGTGCGCCCCTGTCGGCGATGTGGAAAAGCCGCTTCGGCGTTGACTCTCGTCCTGCCGCCGCTTATACGCCCGCCTCTCTCGCGGCTGACGCTTGTGTCTGTCGCCAACCCCAGTAACCCGGAGCCGACCGTGAAGCGGACCTATCAGCCGTCGCGACTCGTGCGCAAGCGCCGTCACGGCTTCCGTTCGCGGATGGCCACCAAGAACGGTCAAAAGATTGTCGCGCGTCGCCGCGCCAAAGGCCGTAAGCGCCTGACGGCCTGACGTCACGCGCCCATTACCCTTCAGGGCGGGGCGCATGACCGATCTGATGAAAATCGATCGCCTGTTGAGGCGGCCCCAGTTTCTGGCGGCCGCCAAAGGCGTTTCTCAGGCCCGCGGCGCCGTGGTGGTCCAGCAACTGGATCGCGGCGACGGCGACCCCTCGGTGCGCCTGGGATTCACCGCCACCCGCAAGATCGGCGGCGCCGTCGTGCGCAACCGCGCCAAGCGGCGTCTGCGCGAGGCGGCCCGGCTGCTGACGCCCCTGCACGGGCGGGCTGGATGCGACTATGTGTTCATCGCCCGCATGGGCACGGCGGACCGCGACTGGGACCGCTTGCTTGACGATGTGAAATCGGCCCTTACAAGGCTCGCAACCCCGCGCGCGGCTCCCGATATGGGAGACCGGGCCGTTTCGACCGCCCGCGCCGCCCCCGACCCGCGCCCCGCCGACCAGGACCGCTGATTCCGATGCAGAACGAGAACTCGCGCAACACCATCATCTTCTTCGTGTGCGCGGCCCTGATCATGGGCGTCTACTACTTCATGGTGATGCGCCCGCAGGCCGAGAGCCGCCGTCAGGCGCAGATCGTCGCCGCCGAGCAGCAGAAGGCGCGCGAGGCCTCGGCCGACGCCGGCCTGACGCCGTCGGGCGCCGCGCCGGGCGTCTTCATCAAGGACCGCGCCCAGGCTCTGGGCACGGTCGCGCGGGTGCCGATCCAGACCCCGACCCTGAAGGGTTCGCTGTCGCTGCAGGGCGCGCGCATCGACGACCTGTACCTGACGAACTACAAGGAAACGCTGGACAAGAATTCGCCGCCGGTCGAGCTGTTCCGCCCGCAGGGCATGGAGCACGCCTATTTCGCCCAGTTCGGCTGGAGCGGCCCGAACGTCGCCGGCGGCGTGCCTGGCCCCAACACCGTCTGGCGCCTGACCAAGGGTTCGACCCTGACGCCGACCACCCCGGTCGAACTGACCTGGGACAACGGCTCGGGCCTGCGTTTCACCCGCGTCGTCTCGATCGACGAGCAGTATATGTTCACGGTCAAGGACACGGTCGCCAACCTGGGAACCCAGGCTATCGCCATCGCCCCCTACGGCCGCGTCGAGCGCCAGGGCGTTCCGGTCGACCTGGGCAAGCAGATGATCCTGCACGAAGGCGCCATCGGCACCTTCGGCGACGGCGACGGCTATTCGACCGAACAGGTCAAGTACAAGGACTGGGCCAAGAAGCCGCGCATCGAGAACCAATCGACCGGCGGCTGGCTGGGCATCACCGACAAATACTGGCTGGCGGCCCTGATTCCCACCCAGGACGAGACCATCGAGGGCCGTTTCTCGGTGCGCGATGCGCAAGGGATGAACATCCACGAAGCCGCCATGCTGGGCGCCACCCACACCATCCAGCCGGGCCGCCAGATCGAGGAGACCCAGCGTCTGTTCGCCGGCGCCAAGCGCGCCGAGGTGCTGAAGGCCTATGAGCAGTCGCTGAACCTGCCGCGCTTCGTCTACGCCATCGACTGGGGCATGTTCTGGTTCCTGACGCGCCCGATCTTCACCGTGGTGGAGTTCTTCTACGGCGTCCTGGGCAACTTCGGCCTGGCCATCCTGGCCCTGACGGTGGTGGTCAAGCTGATCCTCTTCCCGCTGGCCAACAAGTCGTACGAGAGCCTGTCGAAGATGCGGAACCTCCAGCCCAAGATGGAGGAGATCAAGAAGAAGCACGGCTCCGAGCCGCAGAAGCAGCAGCAGGAGATGATGGCCCTCTATCAGCGGGAGAAGATCAATCCGCTGGCGGGCTGTCTGCCGATGGTGGTGCAGATCCCGGTCTTCTACGCCCTGTACAAGGTGCTGTTCGTGACCATCGAAATGCGTCACGCGCCCTTCTTCGGCTGGATCCGCGACCTGTCGGCGCGCGACCCTTCGACGGTGTGGAACCTGTTCGGCGCCATTCCGTGGGATCCGGCGACCCTGCCGCTTCTGGGCGGCATTCTGAACGGCCCGCTGCACCTGGGCGTGCTGCCGCTGGTCTATGGCTTCACCATGTGGCTGCAGATGGCGATGAACCCGCCGGCGCAGGATCCGATGCAGCGTCAGATCTTCGCCCTGATGCCGATCGTCTTCACCTTCATCATGGCCCCGTTCGCGGCCGGCCTGCTGATCTACTGGGCGTGGAACAACGTGCTGTCGATCATCCAGCAGTATGTGATCATGCACCGCTTCAAGGCCGAGAACCCGATCGACACCTTCCTCGCCCGCTTCAAGAAGGCCTGATCGATTGGACGCTTCTGACGAGCCCAAGGTCGGTGAATATTCCGACGCCGAGGTCGAGGCGGCGCGCGTCCTGTTCGCGCGCCAGGCCAGCTTCGTCCTGGGCTGCGCCAAGATCGAGCAGCTGCCGACCCCGGACCTGCCCGAGATCGCTTTCGCCGGCCGCTCCAACGTGGGCAAGTCCAGCCTGATCAACGGCCTGGTCGGCATGCACAAGCTGGCGCGCGCCTCGAACGAGCCGGGCCGCACGCGCGAGGTCAACTTCTTCGACCTGGACGGCCGGATGCGCCTGGTCGACCTGCCCGGTTACGGCTGGGCCAAGGCGTCCAAGACCACGGTCAAGAAGTTCCAGGATCTGGGCCGCGACTATCTGCGCGGCCGGGTGACGCTGAAGCGCGTCTATCTGCTGATCGACGCCCGTCACGGGCTGAAGAAGGTGGATGACGAGGCGCTGAACGCCCTCGACCTGTCGGCCGTCTCCTATCAGATCGTCCTGACCAAGGCCGACAAGCTGAAGAAGGGCGAGGCGGAGAAGGTCCAGGCGGCGACGCTGAAGGCCATCTCCAAGCGCCCGGCCGCCTATCCGCACGTTGCCGTCACTTCCTCGGAAAAGGGCTTCGGCCTGCCCGAGCTGCGCGCCGAGATCATGCGCACCACGGGCGTCGTCCTCGACTGAATCTCACATCTGCGTGAACCGTTAAGCCAGAACGGCGTTGTCCCCTCGGTTCTTAACGAGAGGGGAGCGCTCCATGCGTTCAGCGATTATCGGCGGCGTCGCCGTCGCCTGCCTGCTGGGTCTGTCGGCCTGCGGAAACAGCAACAAGGCCGAAACCCCGGCCGCTGACGGGGCTGAGACCGCCTCGACGGCCGCCGCGCCGGCGACGCTCGATGCGCCCAAGCCGGGCCTGTGGCGCGTGTCCACGGCCATGGAAGGCATGCCGGGCGGCGCCGCCGTGCCGCCGCAGGAAATCTGCATCAAGGAAGCCAAGCTGGAGGCCCCGGCCAGCGCCCAGCAGCCGGGCGCCGACTGTACGACTCAGCCGTTCGCGCGTCAGGGCGACGCCATGGTCGCCGCCTCGTCCTGCACCCTGCCGGGCAATATGAAGGCGGATTCCACCATCCGAGTGACCGGCGACTTCAACAGCCGCTACGTCACCGAGGTCACGACCAAGATGGACCCGGCGCCGACGCCGCAGATGGCCCAGACCAAGGTCACCATGACCGCCGAGCGCATCGGCGACTGCCCCGCCGGTCAGTAAGCGCCCGCCCATAGACGATTGATCGTCACGGCCGGTATGGCGTCGTTGAAAAGCGGCCCCATATCGGTCGGATGATCCCTCTGTCCATTCTCGACCTCGCCCCCGTGCCGGAAGGCTCCGACGTGGGCCAGGCGCTCGCCAACACCATCGATCTGGCCCGCCACGCCGAGCGGCTGGGCTATAATCGTTTCTGGCTGGCCGAGCACCACAACATGCCGGGCATCGCCAGCGCCGCGACCTCGGTCGTCATCGGCGCGGTGGCGGCGGCGACTAAGACCATCCGCGTCGGCGCCGGCGGGGTCATGCTGCCCAACCACGCCCCCCTGGTCATCGCCGAGCAGTTCGGCACCCTGAACGCGCTCCACCCCGGCCGGATCGACCTGGGCCTCGGCCGGGCACCTGGATCGGACCAGGCGACGGCGCGAGCGCTGCGCCGCACGCTTCAGGGCGACCACGACGCCTTCCCTCAGGACGTGATGGAGCTGATGCAGTGGTTCGCGCCCGCAACGCCGGATCAGCGCATCATCGCCAATCCGGGCGAGGGGCAGGCCGTGCCGGTCTGGATCCTCGGCTCCTCGACCTACGGCGCCCAGCTGGCGGCGCACCTGGGGCTGCCCTACGCCTTCGCCAGTCATTTCGCGCCGGGCGAGATGATGCGGGCCCTCGACATCTATCGACAGACCTTCCGTCCGTCCCAGTACCTGGAAAAGCCCTACGTCATGCTGGGCTACAACGCCTTTGTGGCCGAGACGGAGGAGGCGGCGCGCCTGCTGTTCACCTCGGTCCAGCAGGCCTTCGTCAACCTGAGAAGCGGCCGTCCCGGCAAGCTGCCGCCGCCGGTCGAGGGTTATTACGAACGGCTGGACGGCGCGGCGCGCGGCATGATCGACGCCGCCCTGGCCTGTTCGGCGGTGGGCGCGCCCGCGACGGCCAAGGCCGCCCTCGACGCCTTCATCGCCCAGACCGGGGCGGACGAGCTGATGCTGACCAGCCAGATCTGGGATCCGGCCGCCCGCGTGCGCTCTCTCGAGCTGCTCGCCGCGGCGACCGGACTGGCGTCCGCCTAGCGGCTGCTGGCGAGCGGTTGGAACAGCAGGGGAGAGGCGGCGCTCTCGGCGTCCAGGCGACGCCAGGCGGCGCCCAGGCGGATGGCGTCGGCCAAATCCTGCGGCGTTATGGGCTCGGCGTCAGTCAATCTCTGACGCAGGCCGCGACAGGCCGCCAGAACGGCGGAGGCGTGTCGCACCTCTGGGATCGCAGAGAGGGCGCCTATGCCGTCCAGCGAGGCAAAGCGCCAGCCTTCTTCGGACGGCGCAGCCTGGATCATCGCCCATTTTTCGGCAGGGCTGAGTTGATCGGCCAGTTTCTCCCAGGCGCCGTTCTCACCTTGTCGGCGATACTGACCCCACTGGGCGGGCAGATTATGGCGGCCATAGACGTCGCACGCGGCCGCCTCTATGGCGGCGATTTCCCCAAGCAGGCTGTCCACGCCGTCCGACACGGCGTCGCGAAGCGCGACAGCCTGCTCGTCGCTGCCTCGGTCGTCGCGACGGCGTCCGAAGCGGCTCAGCATCGCCTTAGTTGATGCCCAGATTGCCGGTGACCGAGACGTCATAGACGACGCGGGTGATGCTCTGGACCACTTCGAAGAATTTGCGCATCTCGGCCGCGCCTGCGCGCGGCGTATAGATGAGGTCGTCTGATTGCATCTGGAAGTTGCTGGCGATGAAGAAGCCTTCGCCCTCGTTCAGGTTCAGGCGATAGACCACCGGCACGCCGCGCGAGGTGACGGGCTGCTGGATGCCCAGCGCCTGGGCCACTTCCGGCCGTTCGAAGCGGAAGATCAGCACCGAACGGGCGTTGGCGATGTTGGAATCCAGCCCGCCGACGCCGCTGAGCGCCTCGGCCAGGGTCAGCGGGCCGGGCGGCAATTCGCTGCGCGCCACGGCGTTGAAGGCGCCGAAGGAGCTGAAGCGGCGGGGCTTATAGACCAGGTTGACCTGATCGCCGCTTTGCAGGCGCACATTCTCGTTGAACTCGGTCGTGACGATCGACATGGGGGCCGTATAGACCTTGCCGTCACGCTGGATGCGCACGTCGATGTCGTGAAGCGAGCGCGACGGGCCGCCGGCGGCGGCGATGACGTCGAGAATGCGGTCGCTGTTGGCCGACAGAGGTTGACGACCCGGGTTGCGGACGTCGCCCAGCACGGAGACGGCGTTGGAGGCGTTGCCGGCGATGGTGACGATCACCTGCGGATTGGCGACCTTGCCGGTCAGGGCGCGGCGCACGACCGCCGAGGCCTGCGACGGGGTCAGCCCTTGTACGGGCACTTCGCCGGCGAAGGGGATGGGAACGGCGCCGTTGCGGTTGACCATCAGCGGCGGCAGGGTCTGGTTGCCGCTGCTGGCGCCGTCGCGTGACGAGCCGCCGCCGAACAGGCTGCCGCCAGGCTCGAAGATGCTGACGGCGAGGGTGTCGCCGACGCCGATCACGTCCGTAGGCGCGTCGCTGGAAGCCAGAGCCAGGGTCGAGAAGGACGGCGGGGGCGCGGCCTTCAGGCGTTCGCTCAGCGCAAAGTCCAGGTCGACCAGCGCGTAGTCGCCCGTCCGTTCCGGGGTGGACGAGCCTTGAACCACGTTGCGGCCGGACGGCCCGTCGCGGGGCAGGGTCGAGCACCCGGCCAGAAGAGCGACGATGAGCAGGCTGGCGGCGGTTCTGGTCATGGGGCCTCTGTTCAATTTCATCAGATGCTTACCCTTCAGGCGGTCGCGCCGCCAGAGGAAGACAGCACCCGTTTCTGGACGACATCGAAATGCTGGTCCCAGTTGGGTGCGGAATAGGGAGGTGCGACGGGCGGGTTTCGGGTCCAGTCCTCAAGCGCGGCCAGCCATCCCAGGCCGTCCAGCGGATCGATGAGACGGGCGTGCGGCACCAGTTCGCGGTGAGCGGCGATGTCGGAGGCGATGAGCGGCACGCCCATGGCGCTGCCCTCGACGGCGGGCAGGTCGAAGCCTTCGACCGATGATGGCGCGACCATGGCGCGTGCGCCTCGCATCAGAGCTGAAAGGGCGCAGTCGGGCAGGTTTTCGGCCTGATGTACGAGGCCGCGCAGATTGGGCGAGCGTTGCAGGTGATCCAGCACGGCCTCGTTTTCCCAGCCGTAACGGCCCACCAGGACCAGACGGGGAGTGTCGGCGCCCATGGTCTCTTGCAGTCGCCGCCAGACGGTCAGCAGGAAGGCCAGGTTCTTTCGCGCCTCGATCGTGCCGACGTGAAGGAAGTAGGGGCGTGCCGGCGCAATCGTGGTGCGGCTGTCGAAGGTGCGCTCCAGCCCCAGGTGCGCGACGTCGATCGGCGGGGCGGCGATGTTCGACTGGTCGGCGAAGCTTTTCAGCTCGTCGGCCGTGTACTGGGAATTGACGATGATCCGCGAGGCGTGACGCAACACGTTGGTCATTCGTCGCTCATGTTTCAGCCCGTCGCCGGGACGGCAGAACTCCGGGTGGGTCACGGGGATCAGATCATGAACCATGATGATCCGCTCAATGCCTCCGCCAGCCAGGGCGGTAAGGATGTCCGGTGTGTTCAGACTCGTATGTCCGACATTGATGTAGGCGCGCGCCGACGGGGGGGCGGCGATGCGACGCGACCTGAAGTACTGCTTCCAGATCCGCTTCGGCTTGGTCTTGGGCGGGGCCTGTTCTTCGGGCGCGCGCCCTATGATCGAGACGCTGTCGTCCGGCGAGCGCAGGGCGTCGAACAGCTTGCGGGCTTCGGGGCCGAGTTCGGTCACTACGCCGGGGCCTGTCCAGCGTGTCCGCAGTTCAGCGAGCCGCTGGCGGAACCAGTCATTGTCCACGCGCGCCAGTTGGTCTCTGCGCGCCCGTACGGGCGTCATCCGATAGGTCGGATGTTCGATCAGCCATTCGGCATAGGCCAGGCAGACTCGATCCACGCCGGTCGGCGCGCTGCGCTCAGCTCGGCTGAGCAACCGGCTGGCGTCGAAGAGGACATCCTCGACCATCAGGAGACGTAGCCCGCCTGCATCAGCTCGGCGATGTGGATGATGGCGACCGGGCGACGATCCTCGAGCACGAACAGATTGCTGATCTTGTTGGCCGTCAACAGATCAACGACGTCGCTCATGCGCGCCTCGGGATCGACGGTGATGGGACTGCGGCTCATGATGTCCTCGGCGTGCAGGGCCGAGATGTCGTTGGCGAAGGCGCGGCGCACGTCGCCGTCGGTGATGATGCCGGCCAGGGCGCCGTCGGCGGCCAGTACGGCGACCGCGCCCTTGCGGCCTTCCGTGATCGCCGAGACGACGGCGCCGAAGCCGGCGTCCAGCGGCACGCTGGCCGGGGCGGCGGCGTTGTCACCCATCCATTCACGCACGGTCTGCAGGCTCATGCCCAGGGCGCCGCCGGGGTGGTGCAGGCCGAAATCCTCCCGCGTGAAGCCGCGTCGGTCCATCAGCACCATGGCCAGGGCGTCGCCCATGGCCAGGGACATCAGCGTCGAGGTCGTCGGCGCCAGGCCGTTGGGGCAGGCCTCGGCCACCTTGGGCATGGTCAGGCAGACGGCGGAGTGACGGCCCAGGAAGCTCTGCGGACGCTGGGTGACGCCGATCACCGGAATGTCGTTGCGCGCGCAGAAGATCAGCGGGTCGCGCAGTTCGCGGCTTTCGCCTGAGTTGGACAACGCCAACAGGGTGGTGTCGGGGCGCAGCATCCCCAGGTCGCCGTGACTCATCTCGGCCGGGTGGACGAAGAAGGAGTTGGTTCCGGTCGAGGCCAGGGTGGCGGCGATCTTGCCGCCGATGTGGCCCGACTTGCCCATGCCCGTCACCACGACATAGCCGGGGCGCGACAGGATGATGTCGGCCGCCCGCGCGATCGAGGAATCCAGCGAACGTTCCAACGCCTCCAGAGCTTCTATGTTCAGACGCACGACTTCGCGCGCTCGATCAGACATGGCCGCGAGTTGTTCAGGAGAGGAAGGAACGGAAAAAGCAGTCATGACGGCTCCAGGCGCCGGGGCCGCTTCTGCGGCTCTTCGTAGCGCAGTGGCAAATGCCTCATTCGAGAGTTCGGCACAATGGCGTCGCAGCGGGTGAATGAACGATGAATAGCGACAACCATTATGGTCGTCATGCGTTGCCATATGTCCCACGCACAGAAAGCACCTTGAAACGCATGTCTTTTGCACAGGGGTTTGCGCGCCCCGCACTGCCTGCGCCCCCGATCCGTCTGAACGGAGCGGCGCTTTTCCTTGATCTGGACGGGGTTCTGGCTCCGCTGGCGCCGACGCCGGACGCCGTAGGGCCGGAGCCGCGCCGCACCCGCACCGTTGAGCGACTGACCCATGCCCTGAGCGGTCGGGTCGCGGTGGTCAGCGGCCGTACCCTGGCCGAGATCGACCGTATCGTCGACGGGGCGGCGCGCGCAGCCTCGGGCGTGCATGGTTTGCAGCGTCGCCGCGCAGACGGCGTGCTGAGCGCCCGCGACCCTGCGCCTTCGGTGAAGACGGCGCTGGCCGCCTTCCAGGACTTCGCCGAGGCGCGGCCCGGCGTGCTGGTCGAGGACAAGGGTCTGTCGGCGGGGCTGCATTTCCGTCAGGCGCCGAGCCAGGCCGACGCGGCCCTGGCCCTGGCGACCGCCCTGGCGGACGAAACCGGACTGGCGCTTCAGCCGGGGTCGATGGTGCTGGAGCTCAAGACGCCCGGCGCCGACAAGGGCACGGCCGTGGCGGCTTTCATGGCCGAGGCGCCCTTCGCCGGCGCTACGCCCGTCATGGTCGGCGACGACCTGACCGACGAGGCGGGTTTCCGGGCGGCGGAAGCGCTAGGGGGCTTCGGCGTCCTGGTCGGGCCTGAGCGGCCGACGGCGGCCCGCTATCGGCTCGAAAACGTGGAGGCGGTGCTCGACTGGCTCGGCGCTCTGGCCGCGGCGGCCGCAGAGGAGAAGGAGGCGCGCGCATGACGCCCAACCTGGATCTGGCTCCCATCGGCAATTGTTCGGTCAGCGCTCTAGTCGATCGGCAGGGGCGGTTCGTCTGGGCCTGCGCTCCGCGCATCGACGGCGATCCCGTCTTTTCGGCCTTGATGGACGGGGCCTCGCCGGAACACGGCTTCTGGGCGGTGGAGCTTGAGGGGCAGGTCGCGGTCGAGCAGGCTTATGTCCGCAACACCGCCGTCCTGCGCACCGTGCTGACGGCTGGAGACGGGGCAGCGGTTGAGATCCTGGATTTCTGTCCGCGGCATCTCAAGCACTCGCGCATCTATAGGCCGATCGCCTTCGGGCGTGTGGTGCGGCCCCTGTCGGGGGCGCCGCGCGTCACCATGCGCCTGCGCCCGTCGGCCGATTGGGGCGCGCGGGCGGCGGAGCGCACCTCGGGTTCCAACCACATCCGCTATCTGTGCAGCGACGTGACCCTGCGCCTGACCACCAACTGCCCGGTCAGTCATGTGCTGGATGAACGCACCTTCCGGCTGGAAGAGGAGATGGCCTTCTTCCTCGGCCCGGACGAAGGCTATGACCAGTCGGTGCTGGCGGGCGTCAATGCGGCGCTGGACCAGACGATCGTCCACTGGAAGCACTGGACCCGCACCCTCTATCTGCCGCTGGACTGGCAGGAGGCGGCAATCCGCGCCGCCATCACCCTGAAGCTGTGCGTCTATGAAGAGACGGGCGCCATCGTCGCCGCCATGACGACCTCCGTGCCCGAGTTTCCGGAGAGTGGGCGCAACTGGGACTATCGCTACTGCTGGATCCGCGACGCCTATTATACGGTGCGGGCGCTGAACCGGCTGGGCGCGGTGGACATCCTCGAGAGCTATCTCGGCTATCTGCGCAATCTGGTCGATGACGCGGCGGGCGGCCATGTCCAGCCGGTCTATGGCGTAGGGCTGGAGCCCGCCATCGTCGAGCGCGTCGTCGATACGGTCGAGGGCTATCGCGGCATGAAGCCGGTGCGCGTCGGCAATCAGGCGCACGAGCATCTTCAGCACGACGTTTACGGTCAGATCGTCCTGCCTCTGGTTCAGGCCTTCTTCGACCAGCGCCTGCTGCGGCCCGGCACGATCGAGGACTTCCGCGCCCTGGAGACCGTCGGCGACCGCGCCTTCGCCCTGCACGATCAGGTCGACGCCGGCCTTTGGGAGTTTCGCACCATCGCGCGGGTGCACACTTATTCCTCGGTCATGTGCTGGGCGGCCTGCGATCGTCTGGCCAAGGCGGCGCATCATCTGGGGCTGGACGATCGGCGCGAGTTCTGGCGCGAGCGCGCCCGCATTATCCGCGAGCGTATCGAGGCAGAGGCCTATCTGCCGGACGAGGGCCGCTTCGCCGCCAGCTTCGGCGGGACCGAGCTGGACGCTTCCTTGCTGCAGATGACCGACCTGGGTTTCCTCGACGCCCGCGACCCGCGCCAGGTGAAGACCTTCGAGGCGGTCGAGCGAGACCTGAAGCGCGGTCCCTATCTGTTCCGCTATATCCACCCCGATGACTTCGGCGAGCCGGAGACGGCCTTCAACTTCTGCACCTTCTGGTACATCGAGGCCCTGGCCCTGAACGGCCGGGTCGAGGAGGCGCGCATCATCTTCGAGGAGATGCTCAGCCGCCGCACCCATGCGGGCCTGCTCAGCGAGGACATCTCGATCCAGGACGGCGAACTGTGGGGCAACTACCCGCAGACCTATTCGCTGGTGGGCATCATCAACTGCGCGGTCCTGCTCAGTCGGTCGTGGACGGACGCGCGATGAGCCGGTTGATTGTCGTCTCCAACCGCGTTTCGGCGCCCAAGGATCCGGCCGCAGGATCCGCCGGCGGTCTGGCCATGGCCCTGTCGGCGGCCCTGCGGAAATACGACGGCCTGTGGTTCGGCTGGTCCGGCGAGACGGTCGAGCATTTCACCGGCGAGCTGAACATTGAGGACCGCGCAGGCGTCACCGTCGCCACCGTTGATCTGGAGCCGCAGGACGTCGACGAATATTACAACGGCTACGCCAACAAGACGCTGTGGCCGCTGTTCCATCACCGCGTCGACCTGACGGCTTATGAACGGTCCTATGGCGAAGGATATGAGCGCACCAACCGCCGCTTCGCCGAAGTGTTGCAGCCGTTGCTCCAGCCCGACGACGTCCTCTGGATCCACGACTATCACATGATCCCCATGGCGCGGGATCTGCGCCGCCTGGGGGTGAAGAACCGCATCGGCTTCTTCCTGCACACGCCCTGGCCGGCGCGGCAGTTGCTGGTGACTCTGCCGCATCACCGGCGGCTGGTGGAATCGATGTTCCATTTTGATCTGCTGGGCTTTCAGACCCGCGAGTGGATGGAATTGTTCCAGCGCTATGTAGAGGTCGAAGCCAAGGGGCGGATCGGGGAGGAAGGCCGTGTTCACGCCTTCGGCCGCAGCGTTCAGGTCGGGGTCTTTCCTATCGGCATTGACGTGGACGGCTTTCTGGCGGCTCGCGATTCCTTGCTGGGTCAGAAGACCTATGACCGCATGTCGGCCTCGGCCGCCTTCCGCGCCATGATCGTGGGCGTGGATCGGCTCGACTACTCGAAGGGATTGGAGCAGAGGCTGCTCGGCTATGAGCAGTTCCTGGAGGACAATCCCGCCATGCGCGGCGACGTCTTCCTGTTGCAGGTGACGCCGATCTCCCGCGATGACGTCGACACCTACCAGGACATGCGGGGGCGGCTGGAGGCTCTGGCCGGGCGCGTCAACGGCGCTCATGCCGACATGGATTGGCAGCCGATCCGCTATCTGAACCGCACCTATCGACGGGATCAGCTGGCGGGCATTTATCGCGCCGCTCGGGCGGGGCTGGTGACGCCGCTGCGCGACGGCATGAACCTGGTGGCCAAGGAATACGTCGCGGCCCAGGATCCCGAGGATCCCGGCGTGCTGATCCTGTCGCGCTTCGCTGGGGCGGCCGAGCAGATGGGCGAGGCCCTGCTGGTCAATCCGTTCAGCCGGGAGGAACTGTCGGACGCCATCCGCAAGGCTCTGACCATGCCTCTGGAAGAGCGTATCCGAAAGTGGAAGGCGCTGATGCAGGTGGTGCGCGACACCGACGTCGCCCATTGGCGCGACCGTTACGTGAAAGCGTTGATGGCCGCGCCGCTGTCGATGGCAGGCCCGTCCTAGGGCGTTTCAGCCCTCATGGGCGCGCATGGCCTTGTTCAACTCGATCATGCCCTGGGCGGCGCCCATCTCCGGTACGATCTCGGTCGTCCGGTCCGAAATGGCGTCGAACCGGGTGGCGACCTGTTCGGCGGCGTCCTCGCCGATGATGAAGTCGCCCTGGGTCAGGGTGACATAGGCGCGCTCGAACCCGCCGGCGCCGGCGGCCAGGATGGCGCGGGTCGGGGCGTCGCGACTGACCAGATGCAACAGCCCTGGCGTGACCAGTTCGGGCGCCAGGGCCTCCAGCGGCAGTCCCTGCAGGTCTTCGGTCATGCGGGTGTGTGCGGTCGGGGCCAGGCAGTTGACGCGAATGTCGTTCTTGGCGCCCTCGATCGACAGGGTCTGCATCAGCCCCACCAGCGCCATTTTCGCCGCGCCGTAATTCGACTGGCCGAAATTGCCGAAAAGGCCGGAAGACGACGTCGTCATGACGATCCGGCCGTAATTCTGCGCACGCATGACGTCCCAGACAGCCTTGGTGCAGTTCACCGCCCCCATCAGGTGGACGTCCACGACGAGACGAAAATCCTCCAGCTCCATCTTGGCGAAGCTCTTGTCGCGCAGGATGCCGGCGTTGTTCACCAGAATGTCGATCCGGCCCCAGGCGGCCATGGTTTCGGCGACCATGGCCTGGACCGCCGCCGCGTCCGTGACGGAGGCGCCGTTGGCGACGGCCTCGCCGCCAAACGTCCGGATCTCCCCGATCACGGCCTCGGCGGCGCTGGCGGAGCCGCCGCTGCCGTCACGGGCGCCGCCTAGGTCGTTGACCACCACCCTGGCCCCGCGTCGCGCCAGGGCCAGGGCGTGCTGGCGCCCCAGCCCGCCGCCCGCCCCGGTCACGATCGCCACCTGTCCGTCGAAGCGCATGCTCATGTTCGGTTCATTCCCCATTCATGCTCGCCGCTACAGTGAAGCCTTATTGTCCGGCTTGCGACGGCGACTGACTCTTATGTTGAAACGGCGCCACAGTCGCCACATTCAACGCTAGGCGAGGGAACCGCTGCACTGCAACGTCGTTCGGATTTCGAGCGCCGATGCGGTATGAATGTGTCGGCATCGGATCAACTATGAGTGTGAGGACACCATGAAGCTGAAACTTCTGGCCAGTGTCGCCGCGGCGGGGCTGTTCGCAGCCGGCGCTGCTTCGGCTGAGCCTGATGGCTGGTACGGCGCGATCGACGCCGGCTACCACATCATCGACGACATCAA
>NZ_JBDGLE010000013.1:0-38942 GCF_057655995.1 Brevundimonas sp. Soil_N_31 | reverse complement strand
GTCACTGCGACGAGACCCAATCCCTCCATTATCCGCAACCCCAGATCTGTGCCAAAGGCGCTGACGCCGAACAGGTGGACGGCTCGACATCCTCGCGGCGCTGCGGGCGATGGCGGAAGACTACCGCGGCTGGATCGACCATACGGAAAACGAGCTGCACCAGGGTTTGTCGGACACTCTACGATCGGCTGCGCGGACCAATCTGGCAAACTGTCGACGCTGCCATGAACGGATGCTCGAAGGCATTTCCGTCCTGGCCGACGATCCTCAGGCGATGCTGGCGTTTCAACTCATGAACCGCGCGATGCTGGTGCAACAGTTCCACTCCTCACTAGACGACCGGAGACTTGAGGATCCACGAGTGGATCCGCCGGAGGATTATCGGGATCTGCCGAAGGGCAAGGGACGGTGGCGGCCATTCCAGCTGGCTTTTGTGCTGATGAACATCGCCGGAATGACGGATCCCGACCATCCGGAGCGACGCCTGGTCGATCTGATCTGGTTCCCGACCGGGGGGGGGAAAACCGAGGCCTATCTCGGCTTGACGGCCTACACCATCTGTCTTCAGCGGATGCGCGGAGCGCCGGCGGGGGTGCAGGTGCTGATGCGTTACACGCTCCGGCTTCTCACGGCGCAGCAGTTTCAGCGGGCCTCTTCGTTGATTCTCGCTCTTGAGGCGATGAGACGCGAGGCGTACCTGGGCGCGGATCTCGGGAAGGACGAAATCTCCATCGGTCTCTGGGTGGGGGAGGGCCTGTCGCCCAACCGTAGAGCCGACGCCAAGCGGGCACTGGATAAGATGAAGCAGGACCGTTGGGCTCAGAACCCCTTCCAGGTTCTCGTCTGCCCCTGGTGCGCCGTTGAGCTCAATAATCGGACCCGATACGGCTACGTTCTTGAGAAAGCGTCCGACAGCGGAGAGCGGAGCGTCCGCTTCCGCTGCCCCGACGAGGGGTGCAGGTTCGGGACCAAGGCGAACATGCCGGTGCTCGTCGTGGACGACGAAATCTACGCGACGCCGCCTACGCTGCTGGTCGGAACCGTCGATAAGTTTGCGCAGATCGCCTGGCACCAGGACGCCGGCCGGCTCTTCGGGCTGCATACCGGCGCTCCGCCCCCGTCGCTCATCATTCAGGATGAGCTTCATCTGATCTCAGGGCCGCTGGGCACCATCGTCGGCCTCTATGAGACTGCGGTCGATCGTCTCTGCACACGCGATGGTCATACCCATAAGATCGTCGCCTCGACGGCGACAATCCGCCGGGCGGCCCGCCAATGCCTGGATCTCTACGACCGAGACGCTTTCGAATTCCCGCCGCAGGCGGTTCGCGCCGGCGAGTCCTACTTCGCTTATGAGGACACCGACGCGCCCGGTCGGCGCTACGTCGGCGTGCTCGGCAGCGCCGTGAAGTCCCACCAGACATCGCTCGTGCGCACCTGCGCGCCGTTGCTCCAGTTCGCCAACGCGCCGATCGCCGAGGGGCAGGACGACCGGCGGGCAATCGTCGATCCCTACGGAACGCTGGTGTGGTACTTCAATTCGCTGCGGGAGCTCGGTCATGCCGCGACCCTGTCGGTGGGAGACATCCCGGAATTCCTGAAGGGCCTGAGACATCGCCTGGGCATTCCCTACACGGACAGCCGTTACATCCGGGAGATCGTCGAGCTCACCAGCCGATGCGATGCCGATGAGATCCCGGAGATTCTCAAGCAGTTGAAGGTGCCGTGGAAGCGCAATCCGCAGGGCGCTCCGCCGGTCGACATCCTGCTTGCCACCAACATGATCGCGGTGGGGGTGGACGTGCCTCGCCTCGGCCTTTTCCTCATGTCCGGTCAGCCGAAAAGCACCTCGGAGTATATCCAGGCGACGAGCCGTGTCGGGCGCAGTTTTCCGGGCCTCGTCGTGACCGTCTACACCCAGACCAAGAGCCGGGACCGATCGCACTATGAGCGCTTCGTCGCCTACCATCAGTCGCTCTACCGCCACGTAGAACCGACCAGCGTCACGCCCTTCTCGCCCCAGGCCAGAGAACGCGGTCTCCGCGGCGTGCTGATCGCCCTTGCCCGGCAGCGTGCGGGCGTGGTCAGCCCGAATGAAATCGATGAACGCGACGATGAGATCAACGACGAGGTCGCCGCTATCCTCGACCGGGTGTCGCGCCTGGACTCCAAAGAGCGCGATGCGACCTCGGCAGAATTGAACGAATGGCTAGATTTCTGGCGCAGCTACAGCCCGGCCGACTACGGGCGAATGGGCGGTAAACCTACCGATACGACGCTGGCGTATCCGCTCGGAAGCCTCCCCGACGAGCAATTTCAGCGCGACGCCTGGCCCATTCCGACCTCGATGCGCAACGTCGACGGCGCCTCGGAAGCCCTGGTGATGAACTACTACTACGAAGACGATCCGCTCGTGTCAGAGGAGGCCTGAGGTGGCTCCACGTTCCGAACTCCGCAGGTCTCAGGGCGTCGTACCCTTCGGCGTCGGCGCCGTAGTCGACTTCAAGACCGAGTCCCTTATGGCGGCGGGACTTGACATGTGGCCTTCGGAAACGGCGTCGGGCGAACAACGCGCCGCGCTCCTGGCCGCTGGGCAGGTGCTGGACGGCCGACTAGCCGACCGCCTCACGCTCGAGCTCGGTCGCCGGATCCGTTACTTTCTCTCGCCGGCCGAAGCCCAGGAACGCGCCGCTCACGGAGCGGCGCCACGGCTGGATAGGGCTCCGATGCCCTTCGTTCGGTTTCCGACATGGTACTTCTGTCCGCGCTGCCGGGTCCTGAAGTCCGTGCCGTGGAACGCCCAGTCGTCCGGTGACACGCTGAAATGTTCGAACATGGGTCGGCGCGTGGATGGCGTGGGCGAGGCGTGCGGGACGCTACACGCCAAAAGGCGTCCGACCCTGGCGCCCGTTCGTTTCGTCGCCGCCTGCGAGAGCGGACACATCATGGACTTTCCCTGGGCCGCCTGGGCGCATCGAAACGCAGAGCGGCCGTGTGACGGCGGCGAGGGGCGGCTGTATCTCTACTCGACACCCGCGGCCGGCCTCGCCGGCGTCCGGGTGATGTGCACGGCCTGCAACGCGGGCAACTCCATGGCTGGAGCTTTCCGCGAGAATATTCTGCACGAAGTCTACGGGCCCTCATGTCCCGGCCATCGTCCTTGGTTGGGCGATGCACCGCCTGAGCCCTGCGGAAATATCCCGCAAACAATCCAGCGTGGGGCATCGAACGCTTATTTCGCGAAGGTGGTCAGCTCCATACTTATCCCGCCCTATTCGGCGAAGATCAGGCAGGTTCTGGATAATCCCGACAACTGGGACGACATCATCTCGACGACTGTCGAAGGTAACATTCCCGAACCGTTTCTGCGGCGGCGTGCGAAAACTTTCGGGGTCGATCCGGACACCTTCGTCAAGGCAGTCTTCGAGCGGTTGAAGGCGAAGGAGACCGAAACCGCAACCGAGGGCATCACCGATGTCCGCTATCGCTTTGATGAGCATCAGGCGTTCCTCGGGCCGCGTCCCGCGCGTGAGGAACGGCATGACTTCGACACGGACGCCCGCTCAAGCGGAGATTACGGCGAGATCTTCGGCCGTCTTTTCGATCGGGTCGTCCTATCACCGCGGCTGCGCGAGACGCGGGTGCTGACGGGCTTCTCCCGTCTAATTCCACCCGACGCCATCCAAGGCAGCCCGGCAAAGCTCTCCCGTCATCCGAAGCCTTGGCTACCCGGCTTTTCAGTTCGGGGAGAGGGTATATTTCTCGGGCTCCGTCGCAGCGAGATCGAGGCCTGGTCCGCCAAGGATGCGGTCCGGCGTCGCTGCGATAGGCTCGTGGCGCGGTCACACCAAGTGCAGAGAAAGCGCGGGCTGCCGTCAAAAGAGATCACTCCGGCCAGCCTGCTCATTCACTCCTTATCCCACCTCCTGATCCGGCAACTGGCCTTCGAGTGTGGGTACGACACGTCGAGCATCCGGGAGCGTCTATACGTATCGGACGCTGCTGATGCGAAGATGTCCGGGCTGCTGCTCTACACCGCTAGCGGAGATTCAGAAGGGACCCTCGGGGGACTCGTACGGCAGGGGGAACCTGAACGCCTCGGGCAGACCGTAAGAGCGGCTGTACGCAATGCGTTGATCTGCTCATCGGATCCGCTCTGCATCGAGAGCGAGGGGCAGGGGCTTTTCAGCCTGAATCTGTCCGCCTGTCACGCATGCTGTCTGTTGCCAGAAACGAGCTGTGAGGAGGGTAATCTTCTGCTGGATCGCGCACTGGTCGTCGGCACGCCTGACGATCCTGGCATCGGCTACTTCTCTGCATTTCTTGATTGATCTTGCAGCGTGGATTGCAATGCAGGACTCTGTCGGTACTGGCAACTGGGCCCGGAGGACGAAGGCGCTCGACCTGGCCGTCCGACGCGACGTCAGCGGGGGCGAAGCGCGAGTGCTTAAGGAGTCGCGCCCGCGACGGGGGGGGGAAAGGGACGCATATGATGAACTGGCGCCGGTGGTTTGGCGGGCGGACCGGCAAAGCGACGCCGTGCATGAAGGCGGAGGGGGCGGCGACGTCTCCGGTCGCTGGCGTCGACGCCCAGTGCTCCGGCGCGCTCAGCGCCGATCATCCCATCGACCTTCCGGAGCAGGACGCCTTCGGTTTCGATCCCTTCGCCCGGGCCATCGCCACAAGCATCGCAGGCCTGAAGTCTCCGGAAGGCTTAGTGGTTGGCGTCCATGGTCCATGGGGCTCCGGCAAGAGCAGCGCCGTCAACTTGGTCAAACACCATCTTGTCACCGGCGGCCTGAAGGGAGCCGAGAACCTCGTCCTCGTCGAGTTCAATCCGTGGTGGTTCAACGGTGCCGATGCGCTCGCTATCGCCTTCTTCCGCGAGCTCGGCTCCGCGATCGGCAAGTCTCTGCCCGACAAGGCCAAGGACGCCTTCCGGGCGCTGGGCCGCAAGCTCGGCAGCGCGAGCCCCTTGATCGAAGCGGCGGTGAACCTTGCGACCGTCGGGACCGGTGGCGCGGCGGCCGGCGGCGCCGCTAAGTTCGTAGGCGACGTGCTGGGCGGCGAGCGGACCGTGCCTGAGGAGCATGCGATAATCGCTAAGGCCCTGCGAGCGGCCGACAAGCGCTACCTCGTGATCATCGACGACCTCGACCGCCTGAGCGCCGACGACGCCCTGCTGATCTTCAAACTGGTCAAGTCGGTGGGGCGTCTCCCCAACGTCATCTATCTGATGGTCTTTGACCGCGAGCTGACCGAGGCGGCCGTCGCCGAACGCTTCCCTTCCGAGGGCGCTCACTTCCTCGAGAAAATCGTCCAGGCGGCATTCGAACTGCCGCCGCCGGAGTCTGACGACCTGCGCAGCCTGCTGCTCAACAACGTCGGCCGCATCATCGGCGAGATCGAGGACGACCGGCTGACCCGGTTCATGAATGTCTTCTACGACGTTGTCGCGCCGAACATCGCCCGCCCGCGCGATGTGGTCCGTCTCACTAATGCGCTTGAGGTCACCTGGCCGGCGTTGGCTGGCGACGTCGACGCCGCCGACTTCCTAGCCATGGAGACGCTGCGGTTGTTCTGGCCCCCGGTCCACCGCGCCATCTACAACAACAAGGCCCTGGTCTGCGGCCACCAGCTGGGCTTCGAGCCCCAGGCGCAGGCGGAAGCCCATTGCGACGCGCGGCTCCTGGGAAACGTCCCCGAAGGCGAGCGACCGCAGCTGCGAAGCGCGCTGATGCGGCTTTTTCCCGCGCTGGAGAACGCCTGGAGCAATCACTTCTACGACGCCGAGTTCGGCCAGGAGTGGCGATTACAGCGACGGGTGTGCGTTAAAGCGCATTTCGACCCCTATTTCCGCTTCGCGCTGTCGGACCAGGTCGCGCCGGCGACTGAGATCCAGGCCTTCCTGGCTCGGGCGGACGATCCGGACTTCGTCCGCGACGCCCTGCGCCAAGCCCTCGCCACCACCCGGCGGCGTGGCGGCACGCGCGCGGCCGTCCTGCTGGACGAACTCACGTACCGGGCCTCGCTGGTGCCGGAAGGCAGCATCGCGCCGCTGGTGACCGCTATCTTTAGCATCGCCGACGAGCTTGATGTCGCCGCCGACGAGGCGGGTGCCTTCTCGATCGGCGACAACTTCCTGCGCATCCACACGCTGCTGAACCGGCTAGTGACCGAGCGACTGGAGATCGCCGAGCGCGACGCGGTGCTGGAATCCGCAGCCCAGACCGCAACCCTGCGCTGGCTGATCAACCTCGCCCTGCGCTGCGTCGGCCAGCATGAGCCGGCGCACAACCGGCGGCGGCGCGGCGAGCCGCTAACCAGCGTCGAAGCCGCCGCGCGCCTGCAGGCGCTGGCGCTGGCGCGGGTCGAAGCCGCCGCAGCGGACGGGACCTTGGCCAGCCTGCCGGACCTGGTGGAGAAACTCTTCCGCTGGCGCGACCTCCTTGGCGAGGGCGGTATCGATCGTGTGCGGGCGTGGCTGGCCGAGCGGCTAGACGACGATGCACTTGTCGAAGCTCTCGCCCGTTCGTTCCTCACAGTGGGCTGGACCCACTCAGCTGGCGATGTGGTGGCGCGGCGCTTCACCCGCCTCGACCGCGGCTCTGTCCAGGCCCTCGTCGATCCGGATGCCTTACGCGCCCGCATGGCCGCGATCCTCGCCCGGGACGATGTCGATTCCGGTCGGCGAGCGGTGATCGAGGATTTCGAAGCCGCCTGGGCGCGGCCTGGCCGCGGTGCCTTTGACGACTAGGCAGGATGCTAGGCGGGTGGCGGCGCTCTTTCGTTGTCGTGGCGACTATGCCGCCCCGCCGCTAGACTTGGAGAGGATTGTAAGGGCATGCGTGTCGCCACGGCCGCAGCTCGGCCTGATCAAGCTGCCGACATCCCGCCGGACCCTCCGATCGGAGTGAGTGTCCGGAGTATTGGGTGGATCAATGTCAGCTCCGCGCTGCTGAAGGAACCCGAAAACTTCGCAGCTTATGCACGAGCATAGGGCCTGGGGCCTGCTCGTGCGTCCTTTCATCTGCCGCCTGCAAAGCGATGTTTTTCGTTGAGTTTTCGTGCCCAGTCCGAAACTTGTCGTCTCTTCTACAAAGTGCTGAGGCGGAGGAGGGTACCAGCCTTGACGACTCGCCGTGAACCGCGCGAGCCGAGGTTCACCGGTTGATATCTGACCAAATATGGACTATGTCCAGATTTGTTAGGAGGTCGTTATGGCAATAGGCATCGTTTCCGGTCGCGATCCGCAAGTGGAACTGCCGCGCCTCGATGTGGCGCGCTTCGCTCCGGCGAACCGGCGCCGTCTGAGCGCGCCCGCGCTTCGCACGTTCACCGCCATCGCCGATCTTTGGGGCCTGAACGAGGAGCAGCGCCGCCTGATCCTCGGTTATCCGTCGCGCTCGACCTATCAGAGCTGGTGCAAACAGGCCCGCGAGCATGGCGAGATAACCCTCGACGTCGATGTGCTGACGCGAATTTCGGCGCTGTTCGGCATCCATCAGGCCCTGGGCGTCCTGTTCGCCGATGAGCATGAAGGCGTCCATTGGCTGCTCCGACCGCACGATGCGGCGGTGTTCGGCGGGCATCCGCCCATCAACTTCGTGACCAACGGGACGCAGGATGGATTGATGACGGTGCGTCGCTTCCTCGACGCCGCGCGGGGCGGAGCCTACATGGCCCCCAATGTCGTCGATGCGACGTTCGAAGCCTATGACGACAGCGAGATCGTCTTCAGCTGATGGAGAAACTCGTCGCTGCGCCCCGTCCGGCCCACCGGCTGGTGCCGTCGCGCTTTCCGCCGATCGGCCTGTTCGACACTGTGGCGACGGCGGCCGACGCCGCGGCGGTGATGGAGCTCGCGGGCTGGACCAATGACCGTCTGGTCGCTGAACGGATCGACCGCCTGCCGCGCGATCAGTGGGTGTATGGCCGAGCCAACGCCAGCGTCGTTATGGCGTCTTTCCTCCACGTCGCGCCGGGCGGCATGCGATTCAATGGTCCGGACCTCGGCGCCTGGTATGCGGCGGCGTCGATCGTCACTGCAGCCGCCGAAGTCGGCCATCATCTGCGCCGCGAAGCCGTGGCGCGATCGGTGAAAGGAATGCGGCGGACCTATCGCAACTATACCGCCGTCTTGATCGGCGACTATCGCGACATTCGCGGCCGACAGGCCGCCTTGCCCGACGCCTACGCCCCAAACAGCTATGGGGCCGCGCAGGCGTTCGGCGAAGGCGTGCGGGCGTCCCAGGCGTCTGGGCTTCTTTACGACAGCCTGCGCCATCGCGGCGGATGCAACATCGTTGCCTATCGTCCGGTCGGCGTCACCGAAGTCGTGCAGGCGGAGCATTTCGAGATCAGCGTCGAGGCGGCGTCTCGCCGGATCGAGGTTCACAAGCTGAGCGCATAATAACGGCAAGGCCGCCGTTGGTCGGAGCCGCAATCCCACGAAGCGAGCAGCGGGAGCTGAGCCCGCGCGATATTTCCTCTCGCTCGCTCAGACTGAGCGCCCCAGCCGCCCGCCGTCGGTCGGGAGGCCGGATGCCGCCCGTCGGCGACAGCACCGAAAAGACCGATGAGGACTTCCGGTCGAACCGACGTCCGATCGAACTCATCGACTCGCCAGCCTTCCAGCGGTTCCAGATTTCAGCCCGCTGCGCCGCCGAGTAGTAGATTCTCCGCCGCTGCTTCATCGCCCACGCTCCATCTCCTAAGAAACGTTAGCGTGTTGCGCTCACCAGTTGAGCCCGCCACGCATTGCTGACGTTCGGAGCGTCCGATTCAGGACCCCGGCGGCGGTCTTTGTCGGCGGGTCGAATGCTGCCATCACAACCGATCGATAACGCGATGAACGAACGCGATCAGATCGCCGTCACATCTCAATCCACAGATGGTCGATGGTGATCGGGTCTAAGGGAGCCCGGCGGGCGTGTCGGGAGCGCAAGGCCGCGCTGCGATCGGCCGAGTCGTAGGCCATCGACGTCGCTCACGCCTTCGCTGGGACGTAGTATACAACCGTTCCGACGTGTGATTCCGTAATGGCACAGCGAGCGAAATCCACATGAGCGCGGACAAGGACGGAGCTTACTGGAGCCGCCTCGAGCGGGTGCTGGAAGCACTCGCTCCGGCGGAGTCACGCCCCACGTCCTTGCGCTTCGCCCTGCGCCATTTGTTCGAACGGCTGGCCACGACCTCCGTGGGGCAGGAAGGTCTGGACTTCCACACATGGTGCGCGCGGGTCCTGCACTGGGATCTGCCATCCAATCCGCTCGATCTTGAACAGCGGGAAGGGCGCATCCAGCGCCATGCCGGGCTGGCAGTCCGCCGGCGCCTCGCACTGCTTCTGAAGGATCGGGTCCTCGAGGAGGTCAGGAACGACGGGGTGTCGCCCTGGACGCGGCTGGCGGCTCTGGCGGATGCGGAGCTCGGGACGGACGACGGCCTGTCTCCATGGTGGATCCTGCCCCAGGCCCGGGTGAAACGGCACATCTTCGAACGGCCGTTCGGTCGGGATGCGGTCCGCTACAGGGTGCTGCGCGAACAGAGGTTCCTCTATCGCCTCGCTCTGGGCCAACCGAACCAGGAGGATCTGCTTGAGCTGCTCGCCAAAAGCGACCAAGCGCTGAAGGCGGTCTTGCAGGACCTTACGCTCGACCTTTCGCCCTACCGTCACAGCCGGAAGTGAGGTCAGTCCGCTTTCACGCCCGGCTCGAAGAGGAGGGTCGCCAGGGCCTGGCGCTCATCGTCCGGAAAGCCGGCCTCGAGTTGCGCCAGAAGGGAAACGCCGCGTTCCTCGCCGATAACTTCATCGCGCAGCCAGGCGTAGCCGAGCATGGCGTCCGAGATCGCATCATAAAGGCTTTCGATCTGGGCTCGTCCGACGACGGTCTGCCCGGTCGACGATCTCGCCGTCTCGGCGAGAATGACCGCAAGGCCCAACGACGCCGACTTCAGGCGTTCGAAATCCAGGTCGGGATCGACCGGCTCTTCATCCGTGTCAGGAGGCATGGTCTGGCGTTCCGTGGGAGCCGGGTCCGTCGGGCCCGGCGCTTCAGAACGAAACTGGTCCGATTCGGACCGGAAAAACCGTCTGCAGTGGGCTCGGCGTCGGAGGTGCGACCGAATCTGACGTCTCAACTGGCGAGAAACGCTGGACCAAGGCCGCGGGCTCTCGGGCCAGCTGGGCTGCATTGGACCTGAGGCCGGCGGTCATGAGAGGGAGACCTTATTGATGCGAAATCCTGGACCCGTCGACGCTGTGTGAACCATGACGATCGCCGCCATTGATCCCGTTACCCGTCTCGCCTTCTCGATGTTCGAAAACCGCGGCGTCTACGCCCTGCTTCTGGGCAGCGGTCTTTCCCGGTCGGCTCAGATTCCGACAGGCTGGGAGATCACGCTCGACCTGACCCGACGGCTCGCGGCCGCTGAAGGCGTCCTCGAGCAGCAGGATTGGGCGGCTTGGCACGTCGAGCGGTTCGACGAGCCGCCGAACTATTCGCGCCTGCTTGATCGGCTCGCGGCCACCCCCGCCGAGCGGCGTGCGATCATCCACGGCTATATCGAGCCGACCGACGACGACCTCGAGACGGGCGCCAGACGGCCGACGCGCGCCCATCACGCGATCGCCCGGCTGGTGCGGGACGGCTTCGTCAGGGTGTTGATCACGACAAACTTCGACCGGCTGCTCGAGAATGCACTGCGGGAGGCGGGCGTCGAGCCAACGGTGATCAAGTCGGAGGACGACCTCGCCGGCGCGGTGCCGCTGATCCACACACGATGTCTCGTGCTCAAGGTCCATGGCGACTACCTGGATACACGCATCCTCAACACCGACAGCGAGCTCGAAGTCTACGCCGAAGCCCAGAGCCGCTATCTCGATCGCATCTTCGACGAGCATGGACTGGTTGTATGCGGCTGGTCCGCGGATTGGGATCCGGCGCTTCGCAAAGCCATCGCACGCGCCGCGTTCCGCAGGTTTCCAACCTTCTGGGCCGGACGCGGAACGCCGAGCGATCTCGCGCTGGACCTGATCCGCCAGCGCAGCGCGGACCTTGTTCCCATCAAGGACGCCGACGGCTTCTTCGAGGATCTGCACGCGCGGCTCGAAACCCTCTCCGCCAGCGCGCGGCCGCATCCGCTCTCCACCGAGCTGGTGGTGGGGACGGCCAAGCGGTATCTCGCGCGCGACGAGCACCGCATTCTGCTCGCTGACCTGGTCGCTGGCGAAGCCGCCAGAGCGAAAGACGTCATCACCGCGCGTGAGTTCACGGCGCAGGGCCAGTTCACCGAGACGGAATTCGCGCAGCGGGTGAGCGGCTACGAGGCGGCCTATGAGCCCCTCTGCCGGGTCGCCTTCGCCATGGGGCGCTGGGGCGGGGAGAATGCATTCGGCCTGGCCCAGGATCTACTGCAATCCCTAGCCCGGAACCCGGTTCGCAACGGGCTCGTCGTCTGGTTGAGGCTCTTCGAATATCCCGCCGCACTGGTGTTCACGGCCTATGCGCTCGGCGTCGCGAAAGGCGGTCGGCTGGATCTACTTCATCGCTGGTTCAAGACCCCGGTCGCCCAGGCCCGTCGTGATGAGGAGGCACCGGCGGTGCGAGGGTTGTTCGGCGAGATGTGGGACGGCGCCGATCGGGATATCTGGAATACGCTTGATCCGACCCAAAAGCGCTGGACGCCGTTCAACGACCATCTCCTGACGCTTTTCCAGGCGTGGACCGCTCCGGAGTTTCTCGACCCTGCCGAGACCGAGCTTCTCTTCGAATGGGTCGAGCTTCTGGCGGGCGCGGCCATGACGATGGACGGCGTCAACAAGACGATGCTCGAAGTCAGGCTTCAGGGGCACCCAGGTCAGAGAGACTACTACTGGAGCGCCATCGGGCGAGCCGCCTGGCACAGCGAGCATCAGGAACGCCTGCTGGCGCGACTGACCCGCGAACCAACCGCCCAGGCGCTCCTCGACGCGGGCTTCGCCCAGGGCGACCGGGATATCCTGGACATGCTGGACCAGAATTTTCGCCGTGTGATGTCCAACCAGCGCTGGCGTTAGGTTGCTCGGATGTCGCCTGTCCTAGAAACGCCGGTAGGATTCCCAGGCCAGGGCTTCCCAGTAACCCCACCAGCCGGCGACCCGGGCCGGAGACGTTGTGCCTGAGATTTTGCCTTGAGTTCGGGACCACACTTCGGTCGCCGACAGGGCGGCCCGCAAGATAGGTTCAGATTGGCCGGTGCCTAGAATGCACCAGGCTTCTGCCGCGGCTTGGCCCGCCCGCGCCTCGAGTTCCAGCGGCAGTCCGATGTAGAGGTCGAACCAGTCATCCGGGGATCGCGAAGACATCGCCTGTAGCCGGTTTTGGCTGGCGAGCTGAACCGCGAAGACAGAGGGGCTCTCCTGGTCCTGCAGGCGGTGAATGAACTCGTGAACCAGGGCGCCCAGGATGACGCGCCGGATGTCCGCAACCCTTTGCGGCGTGGCAGAGCTGGGCGTGTAGTACGAGTTAGGAATATCCAGCAGGATGCCGGAGTTTGCCTCGATGTGCTGGACGCTGTGGAAGGGCTGACGGACCGCTTTGAGCGTAATGGTCGTCTTGGCCAGCCGAGACTGGGTCAGGGCGGCGCCGACGTTCGGCGCGGGGACGAACTGCCAGCCCGACGTCCGGAGATGGTGCATGATGGTGTCGGCGACCGCGACAATTTCGCTGAATTCGGCGGAAGTCAGGTAGGGCATGGACGGTCTCCGGCGTGGACCGGCGCATTTAGCGAACCGGATCGCCGTCGCAAGACCGCGGTGACGCTCGGGATGGCTTTGAGGGAGGCCGGATGAGTTTTCTGCAGGATATTCTCGACAGCGAACCCGCCGCCATCGCGGGGGCGCGGGCTGTGGCGAGCGACTACGCGGACTTCGCGGAGGACGTCTTCGAGCATTTCGCGACAGCGGTCGATCATGCGTCGCCGGAGCTGCTTCTGTTCCGCATGGTCCATGCGCACAGCTCCAAGATGGCGGGTCTGTCGATCCTGTCGGCGCTTCGCCAGCAGCGGGTTCAGCAAGCTCTTGTCCTGCGGCAACTCGTCGAGAGTACGCCCCTAATCGGCTATCTGGCGCTGCACCCCGAGATCACAGGTCCATGGGCCCGGCCAGGCGCGACGGCCGACGACGTCCACAAGGCGGATGCGGCGATCCGGCGCGCGGCGTTCGCATGGCTTGAGAAGAGCCATTCCGCCCTCAGCGACGACCTGCGTCACTACAAGAACCACATCAATCGCAACCACAGTCATGCAACGGTTTTGGCCAGTTCGTTCGCCTATGATTTCGTGGGGGACCGGCCGACCGCCCATGGTTTCTATGACGTCCCGAACCCGGCCGAGACGCGGCTCGCCCTGTGGGCCAGCGGACAGATCCTCATTCTCGGCGCGCTGATGCTGTGGAAGGTCGCCGCGCAAACGGATCGCGTTCATCTGAGGGCCGATTTCCCGCAGCGGATGTCGCCTCTGACGGTCAGGGCGAGAGCGCTTCAGGACCGCCTGATCACGGACGGCTATCCACAGTCCTGAACAACCTTCCGGTCGGTTTGGCGCTGGGTCGCTTCAGTCTGACGTTGCAAGCCCTACTATAAGGCCATGTTTGATATTCATGGCGATGACATCGCACGGCTCGACGATGCGGATCTCAGGACGCTGGTGGCGCGCCTGGCCATTGCGGAACTGACGGCCCAAGGGGCGCCGCTGTCCTCGGTCACCGCGGGCGGCCATCAGGACGCGCCGGACGGGGGCATCGATGTCCGCGTCGAGGCGCCGGCGACTCTATCCGCTCCGGACTTCGTGCCACGCCGTCTGACCGGATTCCAAGTCAAGAAGCCGGACATGCCCGCGAACCGGATCACCGCCGAGATGCGGCCCGGGGGCGTCTTGCGGAACGTCATCCGGGAGCTGGCCGACGCCGGTGGGGCCTATGTCATCGTCAGCGCCCAGGGATCGGTCGCCGACGCGCCTCTGAAGGAGCGCAAGAAAGCGGTAAAGGAGGCGCTTGACGGTCATCCGACGGCCGCGAACCTGGCGACGGATTTCTACGATCGCGAGCGGCTCGCGACCTGGGTCAACCAGTATCCCGGCGTGGCCGCATGGGTGCGCCGCAAGTCCGGCAATGAGCTAAGCGGCTGGGGGCCGGTCGGGGCCTGGGTTGATACCGGGGTGGCGAGCGATGCGGGCTATATCACCAATGACGAACTCTCCCTGATCGATGAGCGGACCGCCGAGCGGAAGACCGTGCCCATCGTCGACGGCGTGGATCTGCTGCGGGGCGTCCTCGCGCGCCCCGGGCAGGCAGTGCGGCTGATCGGCCTGTCGGGGCTCGGAAAGACGCGATTTGTCCAGGCGCTGTTCGAGCCCGGCGTCGGAGCGGCCGCGCCGCTTGATCCGGGTCAGTCCGTCTATACGGACTACGCCGACGACCTGCGGCCATCCGCCCGCGAAATGGCGCGGCGGCTCCTGGCCGAGGGGCGACGCGCGATTCTGATCGTCGACAACTGCAATCCCGCGACCCACACCGAGCTGGCGGCGCTCTGCGCGACGGAGGCCAGCCAGGTCAGCCTTTTGACAGTGGAATACGACGTCCGTGACGACGAACCGGATCTGACCCAGGTGTTTCGGCTGGCCGCGGGATCCCAGGCCCTCGTGGTCGCCTGGATCGAACGTGAGTTTCCGGCAATCTCACAGCTCGACCGGCAGCGGATCGCCGAGTTCAGCGACGGCAACTTCCGGATCGCCCGGGCCCTGGCCTCGACGGTCGATCGACGAGACAGCTTGGCCCAGCTCCGCGATCAGGACCTGTTCGCGCGGTTGTTCAACCAGCGGCACAATCCGGACGGCCGGTTGCTGACCCAGGCCCAGACCCTGTCCCTGGTCTATTCCTATCGGGCCGACGACACGGGGGAGGGGAGCGAACTGGCCCATCTGTCGGCGCTGGCCGACTGCACGGCCGACGACCTCTATGCCAGCACCGCCGAGTTGATCGGTCGGGGCCTTGTCCAGTCTCGCGGCCCCCATCGCGCCGTGCTGCCCCATGCGCTCGCCAATCCCCTGGCCGCCACGGCCCTCGCTCGCCTGGCGCCGGCGCGCCTCGACGCCGCGGTTCTCGCCATGCCGGCCCGGCTGCTGAAATCCTTCACGCGCCGGCTCGGTTATCTTCATGAAAGCGCGGATGCGCGGGCCTTGCTGGCGCGGTGGCTGGCGCCGGGCGGCCCTCTAGAGAATCTCGCGGGTCTGGCGAGCCTGGAGCTGGTCCAGAACCTCGCCCCGATCGATCCGCCAGCCTTGCTGGCGACGATTGAAGCCGGCCTGGCCGACGAGGCGAACGCCTGGGTGATGGGGATCGACAATCCACGCCGGTACCAGTGGGTCTCGCTCCTGCGCAGCCTGGCCTATGAACCCGCCCTGTTCGACCGCGCCGCCAGGGTCATCCTTCGGTTCGTGCAGGCTGAACCTGTCGGCCACAACCACAACGCCGCCGCGCCCCAGTTCGTCGAGATGTTCAATCTGTATCTCTCGGGGGTCGATGTGCCTCCTGACCAGCGCTTCGACTTCGTAAGGGGATTGCTCGGCAGCGCCGTCGCGGCGGACAGGGCCGTCGGCGTCCAGGCGCTGGAGTCCGCCATGAAGGTTCGGCACTTCTCCTCCGCCTTCACCTTCGAGTTCGGCGCGCGGCCGCGCAGCTACGGCTGGGAGCCCCGGACAAACCGCGAGCTCTGGGACTGGTACCTCTCCGCGATCCAGCTCGCCCTAGATTTCGACGACGTTGATACCCGCAAGGTTCTGGCGAGCAGCCTGAGAGATCTCTGGATGATCCCGGCCTGCCATGACCGGCTTGAGGCGGCCGCGCGGCGCTTCGCGCCCGAGGGGTGGATCGAGGGCTGGGTCGGGCTGAGAACGGCCCTGCGGTTCGACGGCGACGGCATGAGGCCGGAGCATCGTCAGCGACTGGCGAATCTCATCGAAGTTCTGGAGCCTCGCGGACATCTGGAGCGTGCTCGCGCCTTCGTCCTCAATCAGGGGGGCGGGCATTACGATGTCGCGGACGGCATCGAGCTTGATCCCGTTGAGGCGCAGCGGCGCGCCGGCGAAGAGGCGATCCGGATCGCCGCCAGGTTTGTCGCGGACCGCCCTGCCTTGCGCCTCCTCGTGCCGGAGATTCTGGCCAGTGCCTATACCCCGCGCGCCTGGCATTTCGGTCGCGGGCTGGCGGACGCTGCCGAGAATCTGCCAGAGCTATGGGAGACGCTGATCGGGCTTCACCGGGAGGTCCCCCATCCGGGCCGGCGGTCCCAGATCCTCGCCGGCTTCATCGCCGGAGCACAGCCCAGGGATCCCGCCTTCGTTTCACGGGCTCTGGAGGCCTTGATCGGCGATGCGGCTCTTGCGGGCGAACTGCCGGCGCTCCAGGCGCAGGCCGCGCTCGACACCGCGGGGGTCGAACGGCTGCTCCGTGCGATCGACGCCGGCGCTGTGACCGCGATCGAGCTGTCGACGCTTTCGACCGGGGTGGTCCGTGAGATCGCGGACGCCGATCTTGTTCGGCTTCTCGACGCGACCGCGGGCCTCGACGGCGGCCATGGCGTCGCCCTGGATATCCTCTCGATGCGCTTTTTCGTCGCGAAGCCGGACGGTCCGCCAATCACGGCTCCGCTTGTGGAGCTCGGGCGCCGAGTGCTGACGGCCTTCGACTTCGGCGACGAGCACGCCACGCGCGACTTCGGCCTCGCGGCGGTGGTCAAGATGTCCCTGCGCGGCGAGGAGGGAGCGGATAGCGCCCGGCAGGTCTGCGCTAACTTGCGGGCGCGGCTGGACGATGTCCGACGGGCGCCCCGCGACATCGATGACACCCTGGACGCGCTGTTCAAGGTGCAGCCGGCGATCGCGTTGAGCGCCTTTCTGCTCGGCGATCAGCCGCTCGCCAATCATCACCTGCTCAGCTTCGGGTTCCACAGGACGCCGCCCACCGAAGGGGTGGCGGTCGAGACCCTGCGCGGATGGGCGGACCAGGATCCCGCCGTCCGCTACGCCGCCCTGTCCCGATCCCTGTCGCTCTTCGTCCGTAACAACATGGACGAGACGGGCGAGTTGTCTCCCCTGTTCGTCGATCTTCTCCAGACCGCCCCGGACAAGGCGGCCTTCCTCGGCGAACCCTGGAGCCGCCTGCATCCGCGCAGCTACAACGGATCGCCCTATCACGTCCTCTCCCAGAGGAAGGCGGCGGTAGAGACCCTGCTGGAGGATCCGGACGTCGCGGCTTGGTACGAATATGCAAGGCCGCAGCTCGATGCTTGGCTGGCGCAGGCGCAACTGCGCGAGGCGGCCCAGGAAGAAAGTTTCGAATGAGGCGACGGAGGATCAGACCGGATCGGTGCGGACGCAGGCGCTTCCGAGGCACGCTCTGGACGATGGCGTGATCATTGACGTCGTTCTCGCCAAATCATCATCGGAGGCGGGTGCGATGTGGGTCTTGCGGGAGGAGGGTGTCGCAGAGACGGCGCGACACGGCACGGTCGTGCTCTTCGATATCAGCCTGAAGATCGGAGACATGGAGCACTTTGTCGGCGCGATCGAAAGCGCCCTAAAGGCCCGCTTCGGAGCCAAAACGGGCGTCTGGATTTATGGACACCCGGGCGACGGAAATCTGCACATCAACGTCAATGTGCACAGCGACGAGCTCGCGAACGAGGTTCGTCACGCCGTGGAGGACATCGTGTATGCCCCCCTCGCGACTCTAGGAGCGTCAGTGTCAGCCGAGCACGGCATCGGTCTTCACAAGAAGGGCATCGTGAATCTCTCGCGCTCCTGGGATGGCCTGTGAAAGCTCTCGAAAGCCAACCTGAAATTCCACGCGAGCATTTAGGGGCAGGTGCCTGCGCATTCGTCTCTCCACCCGTCGCCTGTAAGGCGATGTTTCCAGTGGAGTTTATGTGCGCAGTTCAAAGCCTGTATCCGTTTCTACAAGTTGCTGAGCCGAGGAGGCCCGCATTAGTTTGAACTGTGCAGCCCCTCGAGAGGGATTGATGCTGTCGAGGGGCTTGGCCTAGCGTCAGGCTCCTAGCGGAGCGCTGTCATGTCCATTCGCGGCCCCTGCGACGCCGGTCAGGTGCAGGGCGCCCTGGCACCAGTCCAATCTCTCACCGCCGCACGCAAGCGTTGGGTTTTGATCGCCACGGTTCTGGGGTCCAGCCTGACCTTCATCGACGGCTCAGCCCTGGGTGTGGCCCTGCCGGCCATCCAGCGCGATCTCGGAGCCGGTCCGGCTGCTGTCCAGTGGATCTCCAACGCCTATCTGCTGATGCTCGGCGCGCTGGTGCTCATTGGCGGCGCGGCGGGCGACCGCTTCGGACGCCGCCGGGTTTTTCTGATTGGTGTGAGCATCTTCGCTCTCGCCTCAATCGCCTGCGGTCTGGCGCCGACCGTCGAGTTGTTGATCGGCGGTCGAGCCCTGCAGGGCATTGGAGCGGCTTTGCTGACGCCTGGAGCGCTGGCTCTCATCGGTTCGGCCTTTCCGCCGGAGGAACGCGGCAAGGCTTTCGGCGCCTGGGCGGGGGCGGGAGCTCTTTTCGGGATGGTTGGGCCGCTGCTCGGCGGCTGGCTGTCAGACCACGCAGACTGGCGCTTTATTTTCTGGATCAATGTTCCGCTGGCGGCCCTGACGATGGCTGTCGCCTGGCGCGCCGTACCCGAGAGCCGGGATAGCGACGCCCGCGGGCTCGACTGGCGCGGAGCCCTTCTGGCCATGACCGGCCTCGCTGCCCTGACCTGGAGCCTGATCTCTGCGCCGGATCGTGGCTGGGGCGATGGAGCCATCCTCATCGGGCTTGTTTACGGAGGAGGGGCCCTGGCCGCCTTGCTGCTAGTCGAGGCCCAGGAACGGTACCCCATGACGCCGCTCGCCCTGTTCCGGTCGCCGGTCTTCAGCGGCATGAACCTGCTGACCCTGCTGCTCTATTTTGCACTGGGTGGGGCGATGTTCTTCCTGCCCTTCGACCTGATCCGGGTCCAGGGCTTCAGCGCCACGATGGCGGGAGCGGCCATGTTGCCCTTTGCGGTGATCATGGGGCTGTTTTCTGGACTGGCGGGAGGTCTTGCCGACCGGTTCGGGGCGCGGCTGTCGCTGGCTTTCGGGCCTGTCCTCGCGGGGATTGGCCTGGGCTTGCTCGCCCTTCCCGGGCCAGGCGCTGGCTATGTGAATGGGCCTCTGGCGGGCATGACCGTACTGGCGATCGGCATGACGCTCGCGGTCGGGCCGCTGACTGCGGCGGTCATGGGGGCGGTCGAGCCGGTGCACGCCGGGGTGGCCTCCGGCGTGAACAACGCCGTGGCACGCATAGCGGGCCTGCTGGCCGTCGCCCTGTTAGGCGCGCTTATGTCATCGGTGTTCGTTTACCGCGTGGGCGTCCCCGACGCCCGGATGGTGTTTGGAGAGGTGATGGCGGGCCGATCGGTACAGTCAGGCGCCGTCGAAGCCTTTCACGCTTCCTTCCGCGTCGTGATGTTTGCCTGTGCGGCTTGCGCGGTAGCGGCCGGAATTGTCGGAGGCCTGACCGGGCCGAAGCGGCGCTAGTCACGGCCGGGAGGCCGGTGCTCGATGTCTGCTCCCAGACGGCGAGGTAGTGATCGCTGAGGTCAGCCCTTCTGCCGGAAGGTGGCGACAGATCGTTGATATTCTGCGCGAGCATTTAGGGTCTGGGGGTCCTGCATTCGTCTCTCCACCTGTCGCCTGTAAGGCGATGTTTCCAGTGGAGTTTTTGTGCGAAGTTCAGAGCTTGTCGTTTCCCCGCCGGTTGGCGAACCCATTCAGAGAAGGAGAGGTCGCCCGCCGCTGCCTGTCGTCGTCCATCCCGCTGCCTTGTGGCAGGTTCATGATGACCCCCGGGACTTCCACGCCGCGCTGGATCTCCAGATCCGCCGGCATGGGGAGAACTCTCATCGCCTGCACCGAGCCATCGTGTCGGCCGGCGGGCTGACGGACCGGACGACCCTCGCGGCCTGGCGGCGGGGGCTGAAGGTCCCGCAGACGCCCGCCAGCCTGAAGGTCCTCGATATTATCGAGCATCGCTATCGCCTGGAGCCAGGCTATCTTCGCTCGCGGTTGCAGCGACGACGCGCTCTCTCAGGACTTGTTCCCCCAGAGATTCAGTACGCGGAATCCCGACGTCTCGCCTGGCACCTGCCGGATGACTTCGATGAGCGATCAGCCGAAGAGCAGGAGGAAATCCTGACCTGGGTGCGCTCGACCATTCTGTCCGGCGGCACGGCCTATCATCGATATCATTCGACCGTGTCGAAGCATCGGTTCGCGCTCCGCTTTGACGGAACCGGACCCGCCGAACTGGCGGCCCCGGCGCACCTTCGGGCCGAGATGGACGCGCTCCTGCGGTTCAAGTCGGCGACTCTGACGGATATCGGCTATCAGCGCTCCGGCGTATGGGGAGCGGAAACAGCGGCACAGCGCGAGGAGCATCTGGCTCTGCTGTTCGGCGCCCTGGCCGCCCCGCCTGACGACGAAGTGAGCGGGTTGGGCGTGCCCCGACAGGACCTGACCTTTGCGCTGCTCGTTCTGCCTTCAGTCTGGGATTGGTACGTCCAGTGGCGCGAACGACGCCGGGGCTTCTTCACCGGCTGGGAGAGCGAGATGCTGCTGCTCGGCGCAGCCTTCTCGCGCAGCCAGACAGGGTGGCTCCGGCAGAGCCCGTGGCTGGCGGAGCGGCTCAGACCCATTCCCGGCGTTGTCGGGCAGGCGGACATCGACCGGATCTGTGGGGATTGGGCCGGTGCCTGCGAGCGGGTGCATCGCCATGCCCTGGCCAGATCCAAGGAGATCGAGCGGGTCGCACGGGTTCACCGGGATCCCTTCGAGCCCATCCTGCCCATTCTCGAAGCCGCGAGCCCAGTCGGCGAATATCGCAAGATCACGGAGGAGATTCTGCGCCGCATGCCCGAAGAGAGGCGCTATCCTCGGGCCGCCGCGGAGGCGGTCAGGTCCTTCCTGATGTTGCGGTTGGGTCTGCACCTCGGCGTCCGGCAGAAGAACCTGCGGCAACTGCTGCTGCGTCCCCGGGGCAGTCCGCCGACGCCGGAGAGGGAACTGGAGGTCCGGCGGTGCGGCGAGCTGCGCTGGAGCGAGAGGGAAAGCGGCTGGGAGGTTTTCATTCCCTGCGTAGCCTTCAAGAACTCCGGCTCAGCCTACTTCTCCAAACGCCCGTTTCGGCTTCTGTTACCAGACCTCGGCGGATTGTATCGGTGGATCGACGCCTATGTGGGGCGCCATCGACCGGCCTTGCTGAACGGCTCGCGCGATCCAGGCACCTTCTTCGTCAAGACCGTGAAGACCTCGAGCCGCGACGCCGCCTACAATCAGCAAACCTTCTACAGCGCCTGGCGCCAGGTGATCCAGCGCTACGGGATTTACAACCCTTACACGGGGAGGGGGGCGATCCGGGGTCTGCTTCCCCACGGGCCGCACAATGTGAGGGATGTCCTGGCGACCCACGTGCTGAAGCTGACCGGTTCGTATGAGCAGGCCAGCTACGCTATCCAGGACACACCGGCCACGGTCGCCGACCACTACGGGCGCTTTCTCCCGCAGGACAAGGCGGCGCTGGCGGCCCAGGTCCTGAACCGGGTCTGGGAGGCGGCCTAGATGAGCGGAGGAAGCCGGACGCGGGCGACGTTTTCAAGGGCCAGCCTCAAGAGGGGAATGCTCGCCGTGGAGGAGGCCGGCCACACGGTTCATGCGGTTGAGTTTCCACCCGGGGGTGGCTTCACGTTGATACTTTCAGCCGGAACTGAACGGGCTGAGGTCAACGAATGGGATGTCGCATTGGGGATTACTGACACGAAAGGACGGCCTTTGGTTGGGTGAGGCAAGGCCAGAGGTTCGCCTTCTACCTTTCCTAGGCGCATAGGAAGGCCATGCCTGGCGCTGAGCTCGCGCCAGGCATGGCCTCAACTCTGGGCAGCATCAACAGGAAGGGGAGAGTGTTCTTCAGCGAGCCAATCTCGAGGCTTGATGCCCCGATGTTCAAGTTCGGCGAGGGTGCGGCCCGAGTCAGAGCGCTCGCTTCGCATTGGCGTGGTTTGCGTACTTTACCGCGGACCGCTTCGTTGGCGGTGGCCTCCCCAAGCGCCCATTGGCGAGCACCTTCCCCGCCTACGAGAATGCGTTCATGGAGTTCAGAGGGGCGCTTTCTGTTCCCTCAAGGGCCGGCGCTCTCTCGGTTATGAAAAGGGCTGCGGCCAAGAACGAGAGCGGGTTCAGCCGGTCGCCCAGCGCCAGAGACCGACAGAGATCAGCGCAAGGCTGACGATCGTCAGTCCGGCCGTGACCGGGATCAGGCCTGGGGCCCAGGGCGGGCGGGTGCGCAGCTTGGCCCAGGTGTCGAGGCACCAACTGAGGCCGGCGGCGCCCAGCAGGGCCTGAACCCACCAGGGCCAGATCACGGAGCCCCGACCTCTACCATGACGGCCAGCAGCACGAGGATCGCGGTCGCCAGCCCGATCAGCGCGTTTTCCAGCGTCAGCAGTCGTCGCCACCATGCGCCGCGTCTGCGCCCCCACTTCTTCGACATGAGCCCTCCCTTGGCTTGCCGCCCCGCAGACGCGCCGGCGAGGAGGGGCGCTGCGGCACGGCTTTCAAGAGTCGTTGTTATCTCAACTCGCTAGAGAGAGCGAGCCCCCACAACCTGAACTGGAGACCGCGATGAGCATCCGCATCGTGCAAGAAAAGCTGCGCGCCGCAGGATTCGACCCGGGCGACCTTGACGGCCGCTGGGGCGCGGACGGGTTGCAGCGACCTCCCGCGCGAAGGCCTGATGGGCTTCAGTCTCGTCCGCGAGGAGCGGCCCGGCCTGGCGGAGGTCGAGTCGGAAGCTGCCCTCGCCCTGTTTCTGCGCCAGTTGTTCGATGCGCGCCAGGCGCTGCGGGCGGGGCTGCGGGCGGGGCTGCGGTCGCACCCACTTGCTCTTCTCTCTTCGATAGCCGAGCCTTCAGTTTGGCGCTGCGCCGGTCGTTCTCGCCTACCGGGTAGAAATCGTCTTTCCGCCCACCTCGATCCGGCTGATCACGCTCGGTGGAGCCGTAAAATCGTAGTCGGAAACGTCGCTGTCTCCGCGACAATTTGGCTCTTTCACCGTGAGCGTGTCTCGGCGAGACCGAAGAGATCCGGGGCGGCGGCCTCGAAGGCGGCGGGCAGTTCCCCCTTGGTGTCCTTCGCGAGGGCGGCCAGACCAGGATAGAGGTCGAACCGGCGGATGAGGACGGCGAGCGCCTCGCCGGGGGCCTTGGGCGCCAGGCGCTCCATGATCATGTCGCGGTGCGTGTTCAGATCATCGATCAGTTCGCCGCGCTTGCGCCAGGACACACGTGTACGGGCGACGGAGACGGCGGTGATGCGCTTGTCGATCTCAAGGGCGAGGAGGTCGGGACCGGCCTCGGCCGCCAGTTCAAGACGAAGACGGCGCTTGAGATTGGCGTTCCCCGCGCCGGCCTCGATCAGCAGGTCCCCCCAGGCGGGGCGCCCCGAGATGGACGAGGTTGGCTGCGGAAAGCCTGGTTGAGATCCTGGGTTGTCGCGCCATGAGGTCCTTTGGGAGGAGCGGGGGTCGTCCAAGGGGCAGCTATATCACGGGTGCCAAGGACGATTCGTCGTCCCCCTTGCTATCCTGGAGCCTCTCAGTGTCGGGCGGGAGGCGCGCCTTCTCCACGCGGAGCTGCAGGGTGAGGACCCAGGTGGGATTCGCTGGTCGATCGATGGAGGCCGCGATCAGCCCACGCGGCAAGGTCTTCCATATCGTAGACGACCCTGCCGCCAAGCTTCCGATAAACGGGGCCTGTGCCGTAGGTGCGATGCTTTTCGAGCGTGCGGCCGGATAGTCCGAGATAACGTCCCGCCTCAGGCGTCCGCAGAAACCGCTTCACCGGAAACTGTCCCATGATGCCTCCCTGAAAAGAGATCGATCATGCCTTGGAAGCGCCGGGGATCTGCCCCGCTAGTTCATCACCGTAGCGACGCGGTTGGGCTTCGCGCTCAAGACAATGTGAAGCGAACGGGAACGTGGAACAATTGCGTCCAAAAGTACCGTTCTAAACGCCGTTCTAAACGGCCAAGCTAGAACGGGGCGCTCCGGTCAGGTCGTCAGATTGTTTAGGGATTTCAATCCCCCGAGTGGCTCCGCGGGTAGAGGCCGGAAATAGATTGCCAGATTTTTTCATCTGAGCCTGTTTCGTGTCAAAAAACTTATTCACTACAATGTGTTCTGTTTTTCAAACTGCTGCAAACCGCGTCAGGGCGTTTCACCGATTTTTTGTCTGCTGGATGGGAAGCTGGATGGGAAGGATGGTGGGTGCAAACCAAATTAGGAGCCACTAGAATCGAGGCTCCTGGATGATTTGCGGCGAGCGCGGCGATGGCTTTGAAAGTCAGCAAGCTCACGGATCGAAGTGTTCGTGGCTTCAAGAGCGAGGGCTACTATTCCGACGGAGACGGCCTCTATCTCGTCGTGGCCCGAACGGGCGGACGTAGCTGGATCTATCGCTACCGGTCGGGCGGCGCGCGAAGGGACATGGGGCTCGGGTCCTTGCTCGACGTGTCCCTGGCGGATGCGCGCCTCGCCCGCGACAGGGCCAAGCAGGCCATCGCTGCTGGGAGGGATCCGTTGGCGCAACAACGCCGCACCGATGCTCTTAGCCTGGAGGCGAGCCCTTCGACCGGGATGGACAGGCCGGCGGTCCGAACCGGCGTCGCGGGGCGGCCCACACTGCTGGCGTGCTGGACGGACTATGTGAAAGCCCAGGAAGGCGGCTGGCGTGGTCGCAAGACCAAGGCCGGCTGGATGCGCTCCATCGAGCGCCACGCCGCGCCGATCAAACACTGGCCGGTCGATGAGATCGACGTCGAGGCCGTTCTCTCCGTACTGACGCCGCTCTGGCTGACCAAGGCGGAGTCAGCCGGCAAGCTGCGCGAGCGCCTCGAAAGAGTGCTGGACTACGCCAGGGTCAAGAAGCTGCGCACCGGCCCGAACCCGGCTGTGTGGAAGGGGAACCTGATCCACCTCTTGCCGCCGCGCCCCAAGCTCCAGCGCGGCCACATGCCGGCCATGCCCTACGAACAGATTCCGGCCTTCATGAAGCGACTCTCGGCCAGCCAGGGCATGTCCGCCCGCGCGCTGGAGTTCACGATCTTCACCGTGGCGCGTGAGACCATGACCCTGGAGGCGGTCTGGGGCGAGATCAGAGCCGATGTCTGGGCGCTCGACCCGAGCCGCATGAAGGAACGCGCCTTTCGCCAACCGCTATCGACCGGCGCACTGGACGTTTTGAAGGCGGTTCATCCGACCCACCCGCGACTCAACCAGCTCATCTTTCCGGGACCAAAGGGCGGGCCGATGTCCAATATGGCGATGGACATGATGCTTCGGGATCTGGCGCCGGGCTTTACGCCGCACGGCATGCGCTCGACGTTTCGGGATTGGGCGGGCGACGAGACGGACTACGCCCGAGAGACCATCGAGGAGTGTCTGGCGCATGTCGTCGGCGACGAGACCGAGCGAGCCTATCGGCGGAGCGACGCCCTGCGCAAGCGGCGCCAGGTCCTGGAGGCCTGGTCCGACTACTGCCTGTCCGAAATGACGGCGGGCGTCTGTCTGCCGAGACGGGCGTCTGCTGGAGGGCTGCGGTCAGGCTAGGCTCGATTGACGCCGGTCAGCATGATCACCTCGACCTGACCCTTCGCATCCCAGACGTATTCGTAGTGCCCGCCCTGGAGGATGGGCAGGGGCAGGGCGCCCGGGCGGAAAATGCAGGCGTTCACGCCGCCTGGACGGCGCACGCTGTCATAGACGAGGCCATCGACGCCGTCCGGGTCGCCAGGCCACCGAATATCGGCGGCGAAGGCCTGGGAGGCGCGATAGTCGTCGGGATCGTAGAGCTCCGCACGTTCCGCCTGCAGCTCGCGCAGATCCGCCGGATCCAGGTCCAGATGGACGACAAGTTCTCTCAGCTGGATGCGGTTGGGAAAGCCCCCGGCCGACAGTCGAAGCCGTCTGCCGTTGTGGTGGAGGGTCTCTTCGATCGCCGTCTCGATGTCCGTTGCGCAGTACCAGGCGCCGAGGTCGGGCCCATTGAAACGCCCGCCGCTCTCGGAAGCGTGGAGGAAGGCGGCGTTGGCGAGCGTCGCGGTCGGCCCTGCAGCTAGGGAGCCCGGCGGCATCATCTGCAGGCGCGCCATGGCGAGGAGGCGGCCGTTGGTCATCTCCTCGAGCTGGAAGGCGACGCGGAGCTCTTCCTCGTTCTCGGCGATGTCGTCGAAGACGCCGGTTGTTGGAAAGCGGCTGTTGACCAAGCGGTGGGTACGGGACGTGAATCGCCGCTGCGGCGGCGTGGTCAACGCACGCCCCGCCAAGCGTCGAGGTAGCGCCGGACGTCGTAGAGGTCGGAAATACCGCCATCGGTCATGCGCTCAAGCGGCGAACGACCGTTGAAGGGGTGGTCGCGGTTCTCCGCCTTCAGCCACCGGACGCCAGCCTGGTCTTCGACGAAGATGAGCCTCAGGCCCTTCAGGATGCCAAGGACGAGGGAGATGCGTTCGAGTTGGTCGCGTGTCAGCGTGGTGGCGTCACCGTTGCGCCAATTGTGTTCAGTCTGGCGTGAGACGTCGCCGAGAACGGCGCGCTTCTGATCGACCGTTAGACCCCATAGGGCCGCCGCCTTGAAGAAGAGCTTCAGGGCAGGCGCAGACATGCGCCGACGTTCCTGCGGATCGCGCAGTGGCGGGAGCGGGTCGATGAGTCTGACAGCGGCGTCCTGCATAGCCATGGACATAATGTAGAAGTCTGTACGTCATGGCGCAAGCCATGAAGGGGGCGATGGACCTCGTTCATTCCCCCGGGGTCCGTCGTCCACGATGACGCGAACAGAACCCGAGAAAACGCCGGGGGAATTGAGGGGAACATTGCAGACGCACGGTGGAGCCCCATCTCAAGCCTCAACCTAATGAACTCGTCATCGGCCAGGGCCGGGCGACGGGTGGAAAGAGACCGAATGCGCAGCCTGATCCACGACAGCTTCGGCGAACCGGCCGAACTCCTCCATCTGGCGGACCTGCCAACGCCTGAACCTGGACCTGGCAAGGTCCGCATCCGCACGACGCTGTCGCCGATCCACAATCATGACCTTTGGACCATCCGCGGCAGCTACGGCTACAAACCGCCCTTGCCCGCCATCGGCGGCAGCGAGGCGGTCGGCGTCATCGAGGCCGTCGGGGAGGGTGTGGACGCCGCTTTGTTGGGGCAGCGGATCGCCGTCGCGGGGGTGCATGGCTGCTGGGCCGAGTACTTCCTGGCTTCGCCGGGCGGTCTGGTTCCCGTGCCGGACGCTGTCAGCGACGAAGCGGCGGCGCAACTGATCGCCATGCCTTTCAGCGCCATCTCCCTTCTGGAGGTCCTGAGCGTGGCCGAAGGCGACTGGATCATCCAGAACGCGGCGAACGGCGCGGTCGGCAAAACCCTGGCCATGCTGGCGAAAGGGCGGGGCGTCAACACAATCAACCTCGTCCGGCGCGACGCCGGCGTGGCTGAGCTGGGGGCGCTGGGCATCGACCATGTGGTCTCCACGGCGACGCCGGACTGGAAAGACCAGGTCCGCGCCCTTCATGGAGAGGCGCCGATCAAGGCGGCGGTGGACTCCATCGGCGGAACATCGAGCGGCGATCTGGCGGAACTGCTCGGCGAAAACGGATTGCTGGTGTCGTTCGGCTCCATGACCGGCGCGGCCATGGAAATTCCCTCCGGAGCGGTGATTTTCAAGCAGCTCACGCTCAGGGGCTTCTGGGGCACCAAGGTGTCGGCGGCCATGCCGTCCGATCAGCACCGCCGTCTTATCGGCGAGCTTCTGACACGCGTCGCCAGCGGTCAGCTCGAATTGCCGGTCGAGGCCATATTCGGGCTCGACGAGGCGTCGCGCGCGGTGGAAGCCTCTCTCGCGCCTGGTAAGGCCGGCAAGGTGCTGTTCCGACCTTAGGGCGACCGACTGATCGGCAGGCGAGCCAGCACCGCCACGAGACGCGCGGGTCGTGGCGCCGGCTGCGATCGCGGAATGATGTTCCAGGCTGTCCCGATTGGCCTGGAACATCACTTCGGCGCGACCGGCGTCGGAGTGGCGCTTGGGCGGTGAGGCAGGGCCCATTAGGCGGAACCTTGTTCGCCTCGCGGGGTTTCGTCCACTCCTCAGCTTCGGCGAGGCGCGGCCCGGCCATTCCCGTCCATTGCCCTCCTTTGCGGCGGAGGCGTCGGGTCGCATTCACGTCCGGCGTCCAGTTGAATCGCCTGTGCGGCCTTCTCTCACGGGGCGGCGTCCCGTATGGACGCCCGCTTGAATTGGGCAGGCGGGTCGTCGTGGCGCGGTGACAGGAGAAGGGTCGACATGGCGAAGTATGAGCCTCTTGCTCGCTACCTGCGCCGCCAGAAGACGGCGGAAGTCGAGCTGAGCTTTCGCGATATCGAACGGATCGTGGGCGGGCTTCTGCCAAAGGCGTCGACCGATCCGAAGTGGTGGCGGGCCGAGGATGCGCCTTCAGCCCCGCCGCAGCAGCGCGCATTCGCCCAGGCGGGATACGTTCCCGAGCCGGAACTGAAAACCGAACGCGTGCGCTTCGTGCGCGCGGCGTCGCGTAGCCCTTCGGCGTCGGACGCTCGGGCGGACTGAGATCGCCCGGCGTCGGTCAGGCGGACCTGGCCGATTGGCCCAGCCTGGACTTCGGCCCGGCGCACCGCGATCACGTCTGGGCCTTGGCGCACAGGGACGGCATGACCGCCTCTGGGGGGCGGGATGCAGCGGGGGACGGAAATCTCCCCATGCAGGTGCTGAGCCGCGCAACCCTCGACCATAAAGTCCAGCAGCAGCCAGGCAAAGGACGAACGACTGATGCGTCTGGTTGGGCTGTCGGGCAGCCTGAGGGCTGTGCGCCATGCGCCGCGTCTGGTGACCGATGACTTGCATATGCTGCACGAGGGGGCGCTTCAGGGGCTTGCGTTGTCCTGTTGCCGACCGTGGCGGTGGCGGGGGATCTGGAGGCCGATCGATTGATCGACCTGTTGCCCGACTGGCGACCGACGAGATGGATTGTCCACGCGGTCTTCCCCTCGAGGCGCGGCCTGCTGCCCTCGGGCTCCTACAACAGCGCCCTGCTGCGGGCGGCCCAGGGCATGACGCGCGAGGGCGTCGAACTAGTCGAGGGCTCGATCCGGGGCATCCCCCTCTATGACGGCGACGGCGAACAAGAGGAGGGGGGCTCACGGCGTGGCCAGAAGGTCCTGTTTCGTCTTTCCTCCCGCCGAGCGTACGGAGATCGGCTGATCCTCGATGAAGCCGAGGCGCAACGCGCTTTTGCACGGGAGGTCGCCGCTTGCCTGCTCGATGCTCATATCCGCACCTTGGCGAAACGCGGGGTCGTACGGGATTGAGACGTGGCATCCGCCCGTCGGGCAGGCATCGCGCTAGGGTTTGGGCCTGGCCTTGAAGGTATCGCCGATCACTGTGGCGTCCGGGCCGTCGGGACCGGCTGCGCGCCGGGACTTGAGCCCGGTGCGCTTCACCGCGGCCTCGGACGTCGAACCGTCGGGACGGCCGCCGGGAGTTGCGGCGTTGGCCTTTCGGCCTTCGCTCTGCTTGGGGTCGCTCATGTCGGCTTCTCCTGTTCGTCGGAATATTGGACGGGCTTTCTCGCGGTGGGCCGCCCTTTTTGCAGTGCGACCGCGGGGCGGCGCGAAGACTGACGCCGGTCGGCGCGCATGATCAGGGTGGTTGCTCCAAGCGTCAGCGCGTCCTCGACCAGCCCGCTCCTCGTCTGTCCGAAACGCCGTAAGGCGCGCTTACGAACCGCGAGCCCGACATATCCGCCGACGACGGCGCCGACAGCGCCCAAGGCTCCCGCCTGGGGCCGCCGGGCATGAGGCGCCAGGGCCGCGCCGGCGAGCGCGCCCGACACAAGTCTCGCGGCCAGGCCGGGGGGAACTGTGCGGTCAGGCGCCGAGCGCATCTTGTCGCCCAGCAGCTCGCCGACGGCTAGGATGCTTGCCCCTATCACGACAGAAGGGCGTCTCATGACTCCCGGGGCGCCGTTGTCCCGCGCCAGGCCGCCTGACCGGGCGGCCATGGCCACAGCCGCAAGCGGCGTCATTGAGCGCTGTCCGGCGACGAGTCCGATCAGCAGAGGGCTCCAGTTCACTGATTTCTCCATCCGCTATCCATGACTGAAGCCAGCGCCTCGCGGTCTGCATGGTTCCCGCCCCTGCAGCGCGGCCCATCAGCAACGCCGCAGTCGGATCGGCGCCACAGGCGCTTAGCGGCGACCGGCGTGAGCCGGGAAAGCCAGGCCGGGAGGTGAGTTGTCCTCGGATCGCTCAAAGGAAAGATCGGAATCTGGCTCAGGGAACATGGCCTGCGCAAGATGGACGCCGCCGATGTCGCCCGTTGTCGCCGGGTCGGGCGAAAAGCTTCAGGCCTTCATGCCCGCAGTGACATACCAGTGGGGCCTTGCTATGCTAGGCCGGAGCCCGGCTCAGCAAGAAGCGGTTGATGCGGGCATGCCAGCGGCGAGGTCAGCGGGATCAGGAAAGGGCGGCGCCCGCCCTGCTTTCAACTGAGATGAATGGGTTTGGGCGGCATCCCAGGATGAGGGTTCGGCGAGCGGCGTCGACTGGACGAGTCTCAGGTTTTCGGCGCGCCTCGGCGCCTCTCCGCAACCGCACGAGGCTTGGCGCAGCCCCTCCAGATCAACGACCTGGACCTTTCCTCGTCCAAAGCGCACCAGGCCCTGCTCCTGCAGTCGGCCCGCCGCCGCATTTACGCTTGTTCGCTGGACGCCCAGCATCGCGGCGAAATCGGCCTGTGTGAGACGAAGCGCGGCGCCGTGGGCGCCGCAGTGAAGCCGTACCAGCCACTTGGCCAGTCGATCCGTCACTAGGTGTGAGGCGTTGCACACCGCCTCAGCGGCCAGGAAGTGCAGGCGCGTCGGCGCCTGACGCGCCACGAGACGTGTCAGCCAGTCGCGGCCGAGGCACCCCACCACGCTCTCGGCCGGTACGCGACAGACCAGAGTTTCGACAATAGCCCGGGCCGGCGCCTGCGGCCCACAAGCGTCCAGCGCCTGATCCCAACCATGAACAGATCCGGACACGACGATGGAGACGCAGATGCGCTGGCGGCCAGGAAACAGGCCCAAGACGCCGGTCAGGATAAAATAGAGCCCGTCATCATCGGGAACGTCCTCTCCCGCAGCGAGCACCTTGAGCTGCCCTCGTTCCATGGCCCGATCCTGGGCGAGGGGCGGCAGGGCCTGGAAGACCGGGTGGTCTTGGATTTCAAGGTGCGATCGGGAAGGCAGGTCGCGGAGATTCATAAGCTGGATCATGGTCTTCATGTCGTACTCCTGAGCCCCGTAGTGTGGCGGTTTGCCCGAAGGCCGCCATTCACATGGGTTAGGAGACTCGCGTTCAGTTGATGGCGGCCACGACGGCGTGGTGTCGGGCAGGCGTCCCTTGGGAACGTGGCGGGCGAGGGCGGGTTTCGAGCCATCCGGAAAGGGAACGGCCATGGTTGGTTTCATCGGTCGCTACAGCGGCCGGGGGCCGGCGTGATGCGTGCCGAAACCGTGGGCGTCTCTTGCCCCGGCGGCTCCGAAGCCAAGCGCGTCATCCTCGAAGATGCGCGCCTTCAGGAAGGTCCGACTGGACCCCAGACGCCGCTTCACCAGAGCGCCCCCCCCCAGACGGCGTGTCCTCGGAGGAAGGCGGGCCTTACCAGGCTGACTCGATCACGAGCGGCGGAACCAGCCCCGCGGCGGACGGTTCTCTCGGAGCGTTACAATAACGAGGAGCGGATCTTGACGGGGCCTCTGGTAGAAAAGCTCTCGAGACGAAACCAGCTGTCCGCCGAAGAGAAAGCAGTGCTTGGCGGCATCCTCGCGCCGCCGACGATGGTCAAGGGCGGAGACGACATCGTACGCCAGCACGCCTCACCCCAACACAGCACGCTTTTGCTGGACGGTTTCGCAGCCCGGTACGTCGTGCTCATGGACGGCGCGCGCCAGATCACGGAGCTGAATGTTCCCGGCGATTTCGTCGACCTCCACAGTCTGCTGATGAGCCCCATGGACCATGGCGTAGCGGCGCTGACGGACTGCACCGTCGCCTACTGCCCGCATGAAGCGCTCCGTGAGGTGACCGAGACCCAGCCGCACCTGACTCGTCTACTGTGGATGGATACCCTGATCGACGCCGCCGTGCATCGCCAATGGCTGGCGGGTCTCGGTCGTCGGGCTGCGACCGGTCGTCTGGCCCATCTTTTATGCGAGTTGTATCTCCGCCTGGAGGTGGTTCACAGGGCGGGCGGGGGCAAGATGACTCTTCCGCTGAGCCAGGCGATCCTCGCGGATGTGCTCGGCCTTTCGACCGTTCACGTTAATCGATGTGTGGCCCAGCTGCGCGAGGAGGGGTTGATCGACTGGAGCAGTCGATCGGTTCGGTTCCTGGACTGGGACCGGTTGGTTCATCTGGCGGAGTTCGATCCCACCTATCTCCGGCTCAGCCGCGAGCCGGTCTAGACAGTCTTTGTTGTTGATCAGCGCGCCGAACCTGAGGCGGCAGCCGCGGGGCTGATCGGCAGCCCGCATGAAGTCGCAGTGTCTAACCACCGGAGCGCTTCCTCTGGCTGCCCTCATCTGGGTCTCTGACCCTGGGGAGGTCGACACCCTCTGTCCGGAACCGGACCCAGGAGACCTTAGCCGGCTCCCCCTGCTTGAGGATATGAATCGGGTTGTCGGGACCCGATCGAACAGGAGCAGACCATGGACAGTCACGACGAAAGCAGAACAGCCGCGTCGCATGCGGGGGGCTCGACGCCCGGGGAACCCCGCTGCGACCAGGAGGAGAAGGCCGATGCGGTTGCGAAAGCCGGCGCGAGCCGCCGCGAGACACTCGCGGGCTCGGCGGTCGGATTTGGCGGCGGCGGTCCGGATAGCGCGGGCGTGTACACGAGTGCTGAACGAGAAGGCATGGGCGTCGAGGAACTCCTGAACGGTGGGCAGGAGGAGGTCTCTTCCCGAACCGAGGTCGAGCGGGGTCGCATCGAGCACCATGTGGGAGAAAAGCCGGGCGCAAGGCCGGTCACGCGAAGATAGACGGCTTTCTGCCGCCGCCACCGCAGAACGTGAGCTAGATGTGGAGACAGCGGTAGATCGACCGTCAGGCTGGATCTGGATTGTCTCGCTCAGCTTCAGGCGCGAACAGTTTAAGTCCGAGGCGGTTCTCTGTGTCGGGAATGCAGCTTAGCGGACCCTGCCGTTTTGCAATGAGGCCCGAGGGACGGGGGTTCGGCGGAATTGTGAGCCCGTCAGCGGAACCCCGGGCCGGAGAGCAGCTTCTTTTCCGGACAGTCTCCCTGAAAGGAAATCACATGACGAGAGCCATCTACGCCCTAGCGGCGGCAGCGCTTCTGCTGACAGCCTGCAGCGACAATTCGGCGGACGAGGGTAGGGTCGAAGGCCCGGTGGTTTCTGAATCCGATGCGCCGCGCAATCCCTCGGTCGACATGTCCTCGAACCCCGCCGACGCGAGCCTCACTCCGGGCGCCAACTCCTTTACCGAAGCCCAGGCGCGCTCGGCCATCGAGAAGCAGGGTTACACGGGTGTCGGGCCCCTGAGCCAGGACTCGTCGGGAATCTGGACGGCGGTCGCCACCAAGGACGGGGCGGAGAGCCAGGTCTCCGTCGATTACAAGGGGGTCGTCAGCGCCGCCCCTTCGACTCGCTAGAATCACTTCAGTTTCAAGGAAATGCACATGGCTACGGTCACTCGACTATTCGACACGCACACCCAGGCGCTTGAGGCTGTTTCCGCCTTGGAAGCCGCCGGCTTTGATCATCACAAGATCAGCTTGATTTCGAACAACGCAGACAACTGGCACGAGGGTCATCGTCACGCAGACGACCGCAAGCTTGGAGATCTGAACGGAGACGGTGAGAACGATATCGCTGAAGGCGCCGGCAAGGGCGCTGCGACCGGCGGTGTTCTGGGCGCGGGCGCCGGAGTGCTCGCTGGCCTCGGCATGTTGGCGATCCCCGGACTTGGCCCCGTTGTGGCGGCCGGTTGGCTTGCTTCGACCGCGGTGGCGGCGGTGGCGGGCGCAGCTGTCGGCGGAACCGCCGGCGGCTTGCTCGGAGCGTTGAAGGAGGCGGGTCATTCCGACGAAGAAGCCCATGTCTATGCCGAAGGCGTTCGTCGTGGCGGCACGTTGGTGAGCGTGAAGGCGGACGAATCCGAGCGGGTGCGTATCGAGACCATCCTCAACGACCGTCGGGGCTTCGATTCTCAGGCGCGCGTCGGGGCCTACCGTGAAGGCGGCTGGTCCACCTTCGACCCGGCGGCTCAGCCCTGGACGACCGACCAGATCGAACAGGAACGGGCTCGATATCGCTAATCGCCGTAACCGCGAGAATGCTATCGGGATGATCTGATAGAGTGGTGATGCGCTTCATGAAGATCTCTCGGCCCTCCGTCGCAAGACGGAGGGCCTTTTTCATGCGGGGTCAGGGAGCAGGGGGACGGCTTTCGTGTGCACGGGCGGTCGAATGTTCGGCAGGCGGCACGAAGAACAGCCCGGTCCTTAGGCCATTCCGAGTCACACTCTTTTTGAAAAGGACTCGCCACGAACGCTCAGGAATCAGGCGCTAGCGCGCTGGCTGGCATCGCCTTCCAGCTCACCCTGCTTGACAAGCTGGTGGAGAAAGGGGTGCTGGATTCGGACGAGGTTCAACTCATTCTTCTTGAGGCCGACGCCAGGCTCGCCCAGAGCCCGAATATGACGGTCACCGGCAGGTTCCTTGCGGATCTGAGAAAGGACCTTCATCTGAAGGCGGGCGACGGCAAGTCCTCCAGCTGAATCCAGACCGGGGCGTGATCGCTGGTCTTCGCCCAGCCTCTGACGTGGCGGTCAACCTCAGCTTCGCGAAGCCGGTTTCGGAGGGACGGGCTGAGGAGGAGGTGGTCGATTCTCAGTCCGGCGTCCCGCGAAAAGCCATTCCGGAAGTAATCCCAGAATGTGTAGATTTTCTCGTCTGGGTGCAGGGTGCGCAGGGCGTCAGTCCATCCCTGATCCAGCAGACGCGCATAGGCGTTTCGGACCTCCGGACGGAAGAGGGCGTCACCCTTCCAGCGCTCAGGTTTGTAGACGTCCAAGTCGGTCGGCATGACGTTGTAGTCGCCTGCAAGAACCACGGGCGCCCCGCTCGCCATCAGGCTTGCAGCGTGGGCCGTAAAGGCCTCGAACCAGCGAAGCTTGTGGTCGAATTTGGGGCCCGGAGCGGGGTTCCCATTCGGGAGGTAGAGGCAGCCCACAAGCACCCCGTTGACCGCCGCCTCGATGTAGCGGCTCTGCGAGAGGTCGGGATCGCCCGGCAAACCTCGGCGGGTCTCGTGGATTGTGGCGTCACGAGCCAGAATGGCCACGCCGTTCCAGCTCTTCTGGCCCAGCCAGATCGCGTCATAGCCTGCGTCTCGGATTGCCGCTGCGGGAAAGTTCGTCTGCTGGGCCTTGAGCTCCTGGAGGCAGACGACGTCGGGTCGCGCAGTTTCGAGCCACTGCAGTAGAACGGGAAGCCGCCCGTTCACGCCGTTCACGTTATAGGTCGCGATCTTCATGTCATCTCGCCAACCTCATGTCGCAGTGCGGAGGGGGGCATTCTGAAGGGGGCCGGATCATAGAGCTTCCTGTCAGGAACCCCCGTGCAGGGCGGTCAGAGCTAGACCGAAATGCGGGTAGCCCCCGCGATGTTCCTCTCTGAACGAAGAAGGGTGAGGAGCAGCAGCTTGATGGCGATCCCGACGGAACGACTGACGTAGACACGCTGACTGTTCCGCCGAGCGTTGCTGGCGCAGGTCAGCACCGACGGGTCATCCAAGGCTCCTCTGATCGCGCAGGTTTCCTCGTGACGCAGGACCCGATCCCGAGGGGATCCTTCTCCCATTGGCCGCACCCTCGCAATTGCGCTGGTGTCCGGGCCCTTTAGCTACCGATTTTGGGGTCCAATTGGCTGACTCACTGAACGATCCTGAGGCGAGAAAGCGGCTTATCATCAGGGTTGGATGATATTTGATGAAACGCCCTGAAACCCAGTGAAGTCCATATTCCGTCTGGTTGCTTGTCAGGAAAAAGCGCGTCGCCAACTGTAGCGGAGGAGAAGCTCCTCAGCCTCAAGCCGCACCCTGTTCCACACGTGACTAGCATGGTGGTCCCGATCGTCTTGCTGATCCTGGCGCGGGTTGTAATGTCCATCGTCGGCGACCCGGTCGTAGGCTGAAGCCTTTAGCGGCTCCCTCCAGGAGTATCTTCTTTGTAGGTCCAAGGAGGACTGCCACACGGCGCTGGTGGGGCAGGCGTCAGGCGCCGTCCTCGCCTTCCTGCTCGCGCAATTCTGAAAGCAATCCTTCCCACTTCACGTCGCATTCGGTCTGCGCTTGTTCAAGCCAGAGGGCGATAGCGGCTTGGCGGCGAACGATGTCTTTCATCTGGCCATCCAAGTCGTCGTCAGCCGCTTCGCCGATGGCGAAGAGGGCCATCATATCCCTGATGGCCTGCATCCGACCGACAAGCGTGCCGAGGCGGAAGCTCGGATCGTTGTGGATGCTGCTTTTGTCTTCCATCACATCACCATGCCGAGCCTTGGTTAGATGAGCGCTTAACTAGCTTAAAATGCGCCCGCATGGCGCGTGGCTTGTCTTGGGTCAGTTCCTCTCCTCAAAACCCATGGATGAGAAGACCGGCTCAGCTTCGATCACGGTGGGGGGCGTAGCCGGCTAGGTGATTTTGCAACGTAATCAGCATGCTGGCCGTGAGGGTTGTCGATTGCTGCAAGTGGTGAAGCACTCCAGCCATGCGAGAAAATAGCAATATTGACTAGGCAACTATGACCACGCGCTTGAGGGATGCCCATGGCCGATGGCGAGTTCAATATGGCCTCAATGTGGTGACAGCCGCATTGTCCGGTCCATCGAGGGATGTGACCGATTTTTCAAGCACAATCAATCGGAGGTTATTATGCGTAACTTTGTAATGGTGGCTACCGCTGCCGCAGCTTTGCTCGCTATTCCTGCCGTATCTAGCGCACAGACGAACGTGACTGTGACCACCAGCGTCAGTGACTTCTGCGGCATTGGCCTGGCCAATGTGGCAGGGGGCAATGCTGCCGTCGCCAATGGCGTTCGGCAGAAAGTCACCACTCTGCGCATGTCCTGCAACGCCGCCACCGGGGCGAAGCTGACCTCGAGCGCACAGAACGGTGACTTCAAGTCTCCGGCCGGCGTGCTGATCAACTATGACTGGGATCTGGTCGTTCAGGGCGTGCCGGCTCTCGGCTTCGCCGCCGTCGACACCTACCCGGGCAGCCCCGCGATCGTCACCAACTCGGGCGGCTATAGCCAGGCCCTGGCTGACGGCATCTTCGCCGATCTGTTCCTGAACCTCTGCTACAACGTCCCAGGCGGCCCTGGCGTGGGCGGAACTCAAGGCGACCCGACCAACCCTGGCTCTTCGGGTTGCGCGGCTGCGCCCTCCGGCCCCGGTGCGGCTTCTGCGCCCGCCGGCACCTATACGGAAGTCTTTACCTTCGCGTTGAACCCGGCCTGACCGGAAAGGGAAGCGGGGAGCCGATGGAGCGGCTCCCCGTTTTTCTGCGCTTTAACCTGCATGGGAGGATGCAGTCATGAGATTGCAAACAGTCGCGGCAGCCGTCGCTGCCCTAGTCCTGAGTCTCGGGTCGACCGGCGACAGTCGCGCCATGGACGTGTCGCCTATGGTGGCCAAGATCACGCCGTCCGGCAGCGGATCGAGCTATCGGTTGACGGTGCGAAATGACAGCGCCGCCGCAGCGACGGTCGAGATTGAAGTCTATCGGATGCAGGTCGATGAGACCGGCGCTCGCAGTCTGACGCCCGAAGATAACGACATAGTCGTTTTCCCCGTCCAGTCGGTGATCCCGCCGAACCGCGAGCAGGTTGTCCAAGTCCGCTATCTTGGCGACGCCAGCAGTGAAGGCCGGATGTATCTGGTTCGTGCGGCGCAGTTGCCGATCAATATGCAGACGACGACCGAGAGCGGTGGAGCCGGAGCCGACATCAAGGTCGCGTTCACCATCAACACCTATGTCTTTGTCGCACCCGCGAATGCACGAGCGGCGGTTGAAGTGACGTCGGTGTCGCGGGAAGCTAACGGCGATGTGCTCTTGTCGGCTCACAACACGGGCGCAGGTTTCGCTCATCTTCGAGAAGCCCGGTTCACGCTGACAACGTCCGACGGCAAGGTGCATGAAGTTCCGGCGGCGGATGTCGACGTCGGAGAGGTCAGCGTGATCGCCGGCGGCGCCACGCGCAGGATTCGTATCCCTGCGGCGTTAGCGGCAGGGGCAAACGGCGACGTCACTGCGTCGATCGCCCTCCTGTGAAATGGCCGCTGGACGCACGACCTGGCGGCGCCTCGGCGTTGCGGCATGCTTGGGGGGCAGTGTGGCCTCGCCCTGTCGAGCCGAGGCGTCACGCGCCTCGGACGAGGTGGTGCGAACGGCGCGCGACTATTCCGTCGAAGCGTTCGGATCTCCGACCGCAGTGATGGTTCCGGTTGAACGGGACGCCTCCAACGTCCCGTTCGCCGCCGGCGCCGCCCCGGTCAATCCCCCCATGACCGGCGCGGTGACCGGCGGACCCCAGGACGAGGCCCCCAGCGCTCGTCCGACGCCGGTATTGACGCCGATCCAGGGTCCATTGACGCTCGATGGGCTATTGTTCGGCGTCAGCGCCTTTGGCACAGATCTGGGGTTGCGGATAATGGAGGGATTGGGTCTCGTCGCAGTGACGTAA
>NZ_JBDGLE010000012.1:0-40005 GCF_057655995.1 Brevundimonas sp. Soil_N_31 | reverse complement strand
GCTTCGCCATCCGTGAAGGCGGCCGCACCGTCGGCGCCGGCGTCGTGGCCAAGATCGTCGAGTAATCGACGGGCGGCCCTTGAGGTCGCACAGTAAGAGTATGCGTAAGCGTAACAGAGCGGCCCCCGGAGACATCCGGGGGCCGTTTTGCATGTCAGTCGTTCGGGGCGCGTCCCGCTCCTTTTGCGTTGAATCAAAAGAAGAGGCCCGACTTTGGTCGAACGGAGCGGTTAAGGCTTTCTCAGCCATGCGGGGGTCATGAGACGCCGCTGAAAGGACTCCCTATGACTGACGTTGACTGGCCCCGTCGCGCCGGCCTCTCCGCCGCGCTGGATGAGGCCGCCATCGTGGCGATCACGGATCGCGCCGGCCGCATCCTGTACTGCAACGACAAGTTCGAAGCTGTCAGCGGTTATGCGCGCGAGGAACTGATCGGTCAGACGCACAGGGTGGTGAACTCGGGCGTCCACGCGCGCGACTATTTCCGCAATCTGTATCGCACCATCGCGCGGGGCGAGGTGTGGCGCGGCACCATCCAGAACCGCACTAAGTCAGGCGAGTCATACTGGGTCGATACGACCATCGTGCCGAACCTGGGGTCTGACGGCCGTCCTGAGACCTATACCGCCATTCGTTTCGAGGTGTCGGACCACGTCCGCGCGCTCAAGGCGCTGGAGCTGGCGCAGGCCGAAGCGCGACAGGCCGCCGAGGTGCGGGACCGCTTCTTCGCCAACATCAGCCATGAGGTGCGCACCCCGCTGAACGCGGTGCTGGGCCTGGCCTCGGCCCTGGCGCATACGGCGCTGACGCCGCGTCAGACCGAGATGCTGAAGCTGATCACGGGGGCGGGCGACGCCCTGCGCCGCGTGCTGGACGACATGCTGGACCTGTCGAAGATGCAGGCGGGTCAGTTCAGCCTGTCGCTGACGCCGTTTGATCTCAGAACCGACATCGAGGCGGTGGTCGAGATGCGGCGGGCGGTCGCCGAGGACAAGGGGCTGACGCTGGACGTCGCCTTTGCGCCGAGCGCCCAGGGGCAGGTGATCGGCGACGGCGTCCGCATCACCCAGATCGTCTCCAACCTGGTGTCCAATGCGGTGAAGTTCACGGCTGAGGGGCGTGTATCTGTTCGTGTCGACGTGCGCGCCGAGGACAACCGGGAACATCTGGTCATTGAGGTCGAGGACACGGGCATGGGCTTTGACGCCGAAGCGGCGCGGCGCCTGTTCGATCCCTTCGTTCAGGCTGATGACGCCATATCGCGCCAGTTCGGCGGTACGGGTCTGGGCCTGTCCATCTGCAAGTCGCTGGCCGAGTTGATGGGCGGCGAGATTGCCGCAGAGTCGGCGCTGGGCGAGGGCAGTCTGTTCCGTGTGGTCCTGCCCGTCGAGCGTGTGGCGGCGGTCGTGGCCGAACCGGCGGCGACATCGGTTGAAGCGGCGCATGCGTCGGATGAGGGCGCGCAGATTCGCGTCCTGGCGGTCGAGGACAACCCGGCCAATCAGATGGTCGTGCGTTGCCTGCTGGAGCCGCTGGGCTTCGAGATCGTCACCGCCGACAACGGTCTGGAAGGCGTGCAGCGCTTTCAGCAGGAGCGTTTCGACGTGGTGCTGATGGACATGCAGATGCCGGTCATGGACGGGCTGGACGCCATGCGCCGCATCCGCGCCGACGAAGCGCGTCTGGGCGCCGCACGCACGCCCATCGTCATGCTGACGGCCAACACGACCGAAACCCATCATCTGAAGGCGGTTCAGGCGGGCGCCGACCATCTGGTGGCCAAGCCCGTCACCCTGGAGATCCTGATGCAGGGCATGGAGCAGGGGGCCGCCGCCGCCGCCGAATGGTCGAGCGAACACGTCCTTTCGGCGGCTTGAGGGTCCGGCGCGCCACTGAACGCCGCAGTTTCGACAACAAAGCTGGCGCAGGCGGGGCTTCGCCTTTACTATCGACCGCGCGGACGCCGTTAGTCGCGCCGCGCTCAGGGCTTCTCCCTTTTCGATGTTGACCATCGCTATCGTCGTCGTGCTGCTGCTTGTGGTGCTGAACGGCCTTTTCGCCATGACCGAACTCGCGGTCGTGTCCTCCCGTAAATCCAAGCTTCAGAGCCGCGCCGAACGAGGCGATCGCGGCGCCCGCGCCGCGTTGAAGCTGGCCGAGGAGCCGACGCAGTTCCTTTCGGCGGTTCAGGTGGGCATCACCCTGATCGGCATTCTGGCGGGCGCCTATGGTCAGGCCGCCATCGCGGGCGAGCTGGATGACATTCTGACGGCGAACCTGCCGGCCCTGGCCCCCTATTCGCAGATCATCGCCACCGGCGTGGTCGTGGTGCTGATCACCTATGTCTCGCTAATCGTCGGCGAGCTGGTGCCCAAGCGCCTGGCCCTGATCTTCCCCGAGACCATCGCCTCCAAGATGGCCGGTCCGATCTCGACCCTGGCCCTGGTGATGAAGCCGTTCGTCCTGCTGCTGACGGCCTCGACTTCGGGCATCCTGAAGCTGTTGGGCGTCAAGGACCGCGACGGTTCGGACGTCACTCAGGAAGAGGTGGAGAGCATTCTGGCCGAGGGCACGTCCGCCGGCCTGATCGAGCCGGAAGAGCAGGAGATGATCGAGGAGATCCTGCGCCTGGGCGACCGGGCCGTTCGCGTGGCGATGACGCCGCGCCACGAGGTCTACTGGATCGCCCTGGACGATTCCGAAGAGACGTTGCGCGAGGAAATTCGCACCTGTCCCTATTCGCGCATCGTGGTGGCGCGCGATAACGACATCGATAATCCGCTGGGCGTCGTCCACAAAAAGGATCTGCTGGACAGTCTGCTCGACAACGGCGAGTTCAACGTCGAGAAGCTGGTGGCCGAACCGGCCTTCATCCCGCAGTCGACCTCGGTGCTGAAGGCGCTTGAGATCCTGAAGGGCTCGAAGGTGCACATGGCCTTCGTGGTCGACGAGTACGGCGCCTTTGAAGGCGTGGTCACGGCGACGGACCTGCTGGAGATGATCGCCGGCGATTTCAACGAGAGCCATGACGAGGTCGAGACGGCGGTGCGCAAGCGCGCCGACGGCACCTGGGCCGTGGATGGTCAGATCGATCTGGATGAACTGGGCGAGGCCCTGGGCGAAGACTTCGGCGAGCATGAAGGCTTCCACACGGTGGCGGGCCTGGTGCTGCACCATCTGTCGCGCGTGCCGAACGAGGGCGACGTCCTGCAACTGGGGCGTTTCGAGGTCGAGGTCATCGACATGGACGACCGACGCATCGACAAGCTGCTGTTCCGCCCGGTGATCAAGGGCGAAGAAATCGACGCCGCCTGATCCAGGCGGCGTCGGTCATGGCGGCTCAGGCGCGGTCCAGGGCGACGCGACAGGGCGCGCCGGCCTCGCGGGTCCGCTGATGCAGCGTCATGGTCAGCGCCCCTTGCGGTCGGCCAGATTGCTGCTGATCACGCCATAGGCCATGGCGGCCATGAAGGTGAGGAAGAAGGCGCCCATGGCGGCGACGGGGGCGATGATTTCTGAGGGCATGGCAGTTCTCCTATGCCGACAGCAGAGCGTATCGCGGCGCCCCCCGCCTTGATGGAGATCAAAGGTCTCGCAGATCAGGCGGCGGCCTGAAGCGGTCCGACGCCGGCCTGAACATGGCCGTCCGGGGCGATGCCGCTGACCGTCAGGGCCTGATCGCAAAGGGCCAGCGGCGCCGGGCGGTGGCTGACCAGGATCAGGCCCTGGCCCGTGCGTTGGAGACGCTGCGACAGCCGATCCAGCACCTGGGCCTCGGTGGCCGCGTCCAGCCCTTCGGTCGGTTCGTCCAGCACCAGCCAGGGTGCGAGGCGCAGATAGGCGCGGGCCAGGCCCATGCGACGCCGCTCGCCGCCTGACAGGCGCGCGCCGTTTTCACCCAGAGGCGCGTCCAGGCCGCCGGGCGCGGCGCGGATGCGTTCGGCCAGTCCGGCGTCCTCCAGCACGGCCCAGAGCTGGGCGTCATCCGCCGTGGGGGCGGCCAGGCGCAGGTTCTCGCGCACTGTTCCGGCCATCAGCACCGCCTGCTGCGGCGCATAGGCGAACAGGGGCCGCACCGCATCCGGGGACAGGGCGGCCCCGTCGATTTCGGCGAAGGCGACCTCGCCCGGAACGGGCGCGCGCAGATGCATCATCCGCTCAATCAGGGTGGTCTTGCCCGCCCCGGAGCGACCCACGACGGCGAGGCGCTGAGGCGGGGTGAGGGGCAGATCGGCGGATGGCAGGCGAAGGGCAGGCGCTGCGGCGCCGGGCACCGGGATGGGCGCTTCCCCGTCCAACAGTTCGCCCAGGCGCTGTACGGCGACGGCGACAGCGCCGTTCTGGCGCAAAGCGTTCAGCAGATTGCCCGCGCTCTCGACCGTGGCGACGGCGGCCAGCATGGCCAGGGCGGTCAGGGCCGGGGAGGCGGAACCGGCGGCCAACGCCGCGCCCGTGACGCCCAGCGCCATCGCCAGGGTCTGCGCGACCATCAGCCAGCCTCCGGCGCGGGCCAGAGCCTCGGCGGCGGCTTCGACGGCGCCGCCCTGCCGGGCCAGGCGCTCCACGGCCCAGTCCTTCATGCCGTAGGCCTGAAGCTCAGGTGCGGCGGCGGACATGGCGGCGAAGTCGGTCTTGAAGTCGCCCATCGCCTCCTGCAGGCGGCGGCCCGCAGGCTCGGCCAGACGGCGGCCCAGGACGACGCCCATCGCCACGCTGACCACGGCGGCCAGGGCGACCGCGACGGCGGCGCGCCATCCGGCCAGCGAGGCCATCACCATGCCGGTCAGCAGGCCTGCGCCTGCGCTCCACGGCGCGGACAGGCGCACGAAGCGGTCCTGCACGGCGTCCACGTCCTGCACCAGCCGGGCCGAGGCCTCGCCGCCCGCCAGCGACAGGGCGCGTGACGCGGGGCCGCGCGCCAGGCCGTCGAACAGCTGGGGGCGCAGGGCGGCCAGGGCCTTCAGCGCCGCCTCGTGCCCGGTGACGCGTTCGCCATAGCGGGAGGCGGTGCGGACGATGGCCAGGAAGCGAATGACCGCGCTGGGCACCAGATAGTTGAACACATGGGCTACGGCCGGTCCGGCCGCGCCCGCCAGCGCGGATGCGGTGATGAACCAGCCGGACACGCCCAGCAGGGCCACCGCCCCGGCCGAGACCAGCGCCCCGGTCACGGATGCGGCCAGCAGGCGCGGGAATTGGGCGCGCTCCTGAGCGCGGATCATGGTCTTGAGGCGGACGACGCCGGGAGAGGATTGAGGCTTCACAGTCGCACCACCACATCGGCCAGTTCGGCCACGGCGTCGGAATGGGTCGCGATCAGGGTCGTGCGCCCGCGCGCCGCTTCGCGGATGAGCGGCAGCAGGGCGGCCTCGGCCGCGGAGTCCAGATTGGCGGTCGGCTCGTCCAGCAGAAGCAGGGGCGAGGGCTTGAGGAAGGCGCGGGTCAGGCCCAGGCGCCGCCGCTCGCCGCCCGACAGGCCGCCGCCGCGCTCGTCGATCAGACGGTCCAGCGCGCCGTCGAGGCCCGCCTTGCGCGCGGCCTGTTCGATCTCTTCGGGCGAAGCGCCGCGTCGGGCCAGGGCGATGTTCTCGGCCAGCGTCCCCCGGATCACGACCGGCGCTTGACCGGCCCAGGCGATCCAGGCGGTCAGGTCGGGATGGTTCGACAGGCGCGCGTCGCCGACCTCGACCTCGCCGCCCGACAGAGGCGCCAGACCCAGGAAGAGGTTCAGCAGGCTGGTCTTGCCCGCACCGCTGAGGCCGGTCAGGGCGACGATGGAGCCGGGCGCGACCGTCAGATCGAAGCCGCTGAGCACCGGCGTGCCGTCATAGGCGATCGCCACGTCTTTGAAACACACGGCGGGCGCCGAGGCGGGCGGAGAGAGGCGCGCGCGGGGCGTTTCGTCGGCCTGATCCAGGCGGCTGAGGCTGGGGACGGCGGATTCGGCGGCCTGACGGTCGTGATAGGCGGCGGCGAGGCGACGCATGGGCTGATAGACCTCGGGCGCCAGGGCCAGGACGAAGAAGGCCTGCGCCAGACTCAGTTCGTCGGGCGCGGGGAAGGGCAGCAGTTTCAGCAGGTTGAAGCCGCAGTAGACGGCGACCAATGCGACGGCCAGGGCCGAGAAGAACTCCAGCACCGCCGAGGACAGGAAGGCGACCTTCAGCACCTTGCCGGTGCGGCGGGCCAGTTCGTCCGAGGCGCGGGCGATGACGCGGGTCTGCTGCGCCTCGGCCTGGAAGGACAGGATGGCGGGCAGGGCGCGCACCCGGTCCAGGAACAGGCCCGATAGCCGCTCCAGCGCCAGGAACTGACGGCGGCTCTCGGCGCCCGCCGCCATGCCGGTCAGGGCCATGCCCAGGACGAAGGGCAAAAGGGTGAAGATCAGGATGCCGGCGGTGAAGGGGCTGACCACGCCTGCGGCCAGGATCAGGATCAGGGGCGAGACGGCCGCCGCCGTGCGGGCGGGGGTGAAGCGGGCGACGTGGCCGTCCAGGGCCTCTACGCCCTCGGCGGCGGCGGTCATGGCGGCGGCGTCGGACAGGCGGCCGCCGAGCGCGCCTGTCAGCACACGGCGACGCAGGCCGTTCTTGGCGGCGCGGGCGGCGCGGGTGTTGACGAGGACGGCGCCCTGGTTGAGCGCGGCGCGCAGGATCAGGGCGGCGACCGCCAGAATCAGGCCGGGAACGGCTTCGGCCAGACCTTGCGGCAGGGCGCCGACGGCCAGGGCCAGTCCGGCGGCGAAGCCGATGGCGGGGAGGGTGTCGGCGATCACCAGGGCGCCGCCCAGGCTCATCAGGCGACGCCAGGGGGACAGGGCGGATTTCAGCCAGGCCGCAGGCGCAGCCGTCTCTGCGATTCTCGGAGGATTCGCCTGTTGAGGGTCGACCGGCTGGGCCGTCATCACGTCTCCTGGTGCGCCATTCTGGGAAAGCGGGGCCTGATCCGGCCTCATCCACCGTAACCGGCGACGATAGAGGATGGGGCAAAAAGCCTATGTGGCGAAAGGTCTTTGGGCGAAACGCCCTCTAGTTCAAGTCGCTGTCTCTGGCTTTGATCAGGATCAAGGCGCGCCAAACCGGGCCGCTTTAGGTTAGAGTAGAACGCCGGTCGATGGGGGCTGGCGGTCAGGAGCCTGGAACGATGATCGACCTGGCGGTCGTAGACCTTTCACGCCTTCAGTTCGCACTGACGGCGCTATACCACTTTCTATTCGTGCCCCTCACATTGGGCCTCTCCTTCATGCTGGTCATCATGGAGAGCATCTATGTGATGACCCGTCGGCCGATCTGGCGGACGATCACCCGTTTCTGGGGCGCGATCTTCGGCATCAACTTCGTGCTGGGCGTCGCCACCGGCCTGACGATGGAATTCCAGTTCGGCATGAACTGGAGCTATTATTCCCACTACGTCGGGGACATCTTCGGGGCGCCGCTGGCCATTGAGGGCCTGATGGCCTTCTTCATGGAGGCGACCTTCGTCGGCCTGATGTTCTTCGGCTGGGACAAGCTGAAGCCGCACGCCCACCTGTTCGTCACCTTCATGGTTGCGCTCGGCACCAACCTGTCGGCCCTGTGGATTCTGGCCGCCAACGGCTGGATGCAGAACCCGGTCGGCGCCGCTTTCAACCCGGACACCATGCGTATGGAAGTCACCGACTTCATGGCGGTGATCTTCAACCCGGTGGCCCAGGCCAAGTTCGTCCACACCGTGTCGGCGGGCTACGTCTGCGCCGCCGTGGTCGTGCTGGGCATCTCGGCCTTCTATCTGCTGAAGGGCAAGCACAAGGGCTTCGCCAAGCGGTCGATGACGGTCGCAGCGGCGTTCGGCCTGCTGTCGTCGCTGTCGGTCGTCGTTCTGGGCGATGAGTCGGGCTACGCCCTGACCGACAACCAGAAGATGAAGCTGGCCGCCCTGGAAGCCATGTGGCGCACCGAAGAGGCTCCGGCCGGTCTGACCCTGTTCGGCCTGCCCAGCCTTGAGGACCGCCATACCCACTTCGAGGTCAAGGTGCCCTACGTCCTGGGTCTGATCTCGACGCGCAGCATCGACAAGCCTGTCGAAGGCATCCTGGAGCTGGTCGCCGTCGCCGAGGACCGCATCGAACGCGGCGTCGTCGCCTATGACGCCCTGGAGAAGGTCAAGGCCGATCCGACCGACATGGCCGCGCGCGGCCAGTTCGAGACGGTCCGCAACGACCTGGGCTACGGCCTGCTGCTGAAGCGTTACGTCGAGGATCCGCGCACGGCTACGCCGCAGCAGATCCAGCAGGCCGCCTGGTCGACCGTGCCGAACGTGCCGCTGATGTTCTGGGTCTTCCGCTTCATGGCGGGCATCGGCTTCCTGATGATCGGCCTGTTCGGAACGGCCTTCATCCTGTGCACCCTGCGCAAGCATGAGACGAAGTGGTTCCTGCGCCTGGCCGTCCTGGCCATCCCGCTGCCGTGGATCGCCATCGAGTCCGGCTGGCTGCTGGCCGAAGTGGGGCGTCAGCCCTGGGCCGTGGAAGGCGTTCTGCCGACTTTCCTGGGCGTGTCCAGCCTGGGCGTGCCGCAACTGCTGACCACGATCATCTGCTTCACCCTGCTGTACGGCGTGCTCGCCGTCGTCGAGGTCGGCATGATCCTGCGCACGGTCAAGAAGGGACCGTTCGCCGAACAGGAAGCCCGCGAAGCCGACGCCATCACGGAAGGCGAGCCCGCGGTCGTCTGACCCGGTCGTTGAAGGAAAAAAGAGAGATGGAACTTCCCCTCGACTACACCACCCTCCGCCTGATCTGGTGGGGACTGCTGGGCGTGCTGCTGATCGGCTTCGCCCTGACCGACGGGTTCGACATGGGCGTCGGCGCCCTGCTGCCCTTCGTCGCCAAGACGGACGCAGAGCGCCGTATGGTCATCAACACCGTGAGCGCGACCTGGGAAGGCAACCAGGTCTGGTTCATCGTCGGCGGGGCGGCGATCTTCGCTGCCTGGCCCCAGGTCTACGCCGTCAGCTTCTCGGGCTTCTACCTGGCGATGTTCCTGGTGCTGTCCGCGCTGATATTGCGGCCCGTGTCGTTCAAATATCGCTCTAAGCGGCCTGAGGCGCGCTGGCGCTCCATGTGGGACTGGGGCCTGTTCATCGGCAGCTTCGTTCCCGCCCTGGTGTTCGGCGTGGCCGTCGGCAACGTCCTGCTGGGCGCCCCCTTCCGCCTGGATAGCGACCTGCGCAGCTTCTACGAAGGCAGCCTGCTGGGCCTGTTCACCCCCTTCACCCTGATCTGCGGCCTGCTGTCGGTCTCCATGCTGGTTCTGCACGGCGCGGCCTGGCTGTCGGTCAAGGGCGAAGAAGGCCCGGTGCTGAAGCGCGCGCGCGCCATCGGCACCGTCGCCGGCGCGGCCAGCCTGGTGCTGTTCGCCATCGGCGGCGCCATGGCAGCCTTCGGCGACATGGGCTTCCGCATCACCGGCGTGGTGGACACGGCCGGCGTCTCCAACCCGCTGCGCACGGCGGTCGAGGCGGCGCCCGGCGCCTGGATGGACAACTACGGCCGCTATCCGTGGATGATCATCGCTCCGGTTCTGGGTTTCGTCGGCGCTGCGATCGGTCTGCTGGGGATGTGGCGCAAGTCGGCGGTGATGGCGTTCGGCGGCTCGTCGGCCTCGGCGGTCGGGATCATCTCGACGGTCGGCCTGTCGATGTTCCCCTTCATCCTGCCCAGCTCGATCAACGCCCAGTCCAGCCTGACGGTGTGGAACGCTTCGTCCAGCCATACGACCCTGTTCATCATGCTGATCGTGGTGGCGGTCTTCCTGCCCTTCGTCCTGCTCTACACCTCCTGGGTCTACAAGGTGCTGTGGGGCCGTTCGACCGAGGCTGAGCTGAAGACCAACCCCGACCTCTATTGATCCCGCGAAAGGAGATCATCTCATGTGGTATTTCGCCTGGATCCTGGGCCTCGGCCTGGCGGTGGCCTTCGGCGTCCTGAACGGCCTGTGGCACGAGTTTCGGCTGTTCGACGAAGGCGACGAGGGTCACTCGGAACCCTGACCCCCGTCATCTGACGGACTGACTGAAAGATCCCCTTCGGCGCTGGCCGGAGGGGATTTCTCTTGGCCCCTACAACCGCTCATCCCGGCGTCCGCCGGGATGAGCGGGAATAAGAAGATATTTTCATAAATATCCGTGGCTTGCGCTGGATCAAGGCGGCGTGAGGCGAGCAGACGCATGGTCATGAAGACATCGAAGCCGGACCCTCTCCCGATCCGGCGCATGTCGGGGATTGAACCGATGAAAACCGCCGCCGTATTGATCGCTTCCGTCAGCCTGCTGGCCGTCGCGGGCGCCGCCTCGGCCCAGAACGCCGCGCCTGAACAGGTAGGCAAGGGCTCGTTGATCGTCACGGCCCGCATGACCGGCGTCCTGCCTCAGGCCGATGACGCCATCGTCACCGCCGCCGGGGCCGACAGCGGCCTGAAGGTCGATGTGGGCGACGACTGGATGCCGACGCTGGGCTTCACCTATTTCGTCGCCGACCACTGGGCCGTTGAGGCGATCCTGGGCGCGACCCAGCACGAGGTCCGCGCCAAGGGCGGCCCGACCGACGTGGCCGTGCATGAGACCTGGGTGCTGCCGCCGGTGGTGACGCTGCAATACCGGCCGACGCCGAACGCGACGGTCAGCCCCTATGTCGGGGCGGGCGTCAGCTACATGGCCTTCTTCAGCGGCAAGGATAAGAACGGCTTCGAGGTCGATCTGGACGACGGCTTCGGCGTCGCGCTTCAGGCCGGGGTCGACTGGAACATTTCCGGCCCGTGGACGCTGAACCTGGACGCCAAGAAGGTGTGGTTCGACACGGACGCCAAGATCAACGGCGGCGCGCTGAAGAGCAGCGTCAGCCTGGATCCCTGGGTCGTGTCGGTGGGCGTCGGCCGCAAGTTCTGAAGCCGATGCGGGGAGGGGCGCGGAACGTCAGGCCGCGTCCCCCTATCCCTCTAACCCAAGATCAGGCGGCGCCTTCGCCCAGGGCCTTCAGCGCGGCCGGATCGGGCAGGGCGACGTCATTGCCCGGCAGAAGCTGGATCAGGCCCGAGGTCTTGAACTGGGTGAAGACCCGGCTGACGGTCTCGATCGTCAGGCCCAGATAGTCGGCGATGTCCAGCCGCGTCATCGGCAGGTGGACGTGGCCCACGGCGCCGCCCAGCTGCACCTGACGCTCGGACAGGCGGGTCAGGAAGCTGGCCAGCCGCTCGCGCGCCGTCTTGCGGCCCAGCAGGACGATCTGCTCCTGCGCCGCCATCAGCTCGTCCCCGGCCAGGGCCACCAGACGGTGCTCCAGCGCGGGCAGGGCATTCAGCAGTTGATCGAAGTCGCCGCGCCGGAAGCGGCAGGCGTTCAGCGGCGTCAAGGCTTCGGCCGTGAAGCTGGACGGCCCGCGCCCGCCCAGGCCCAGGAAGTCGCCCTGGAACAGGAAGCCGGTGATTTGGCGTCGTCCGTCGGGCAGCAGGCGATACAGCTTCACCGCCCCATCGACGACGTTGAAGACATAGGGGTTCGGGTCGCCTTCGTGGAACAGGGCCTGGCCGGGCTGGGCGGTGACGCTTTCGCTGGCGCAGGCCATGCTCTGCAGCTCATGTCCTTTCAGGTCCGCGCAGACTCCCAGCGGGCGGGCGCCGCAAGTGGAGCAGGGATGGACGTCTTCCAGACGCACCTCTTCGATTTCGGCCTGGGCCGCAGCGGTGTTCACGAACGTCGTCTCCCGGATGACGCAGCAGTCTAGGCGATAGGGCGCCGATTCCGAATAGGTCAGCCTGTCCTAGCCGACAGTTCGGCGGCGCAGTCCGGCGCGGCGGCTTCCTCGGCGTAGCGCAGCCGGGCGCCCAACTGACAGGCGAGGGCGGTCAGTTCGACGGCCAGGCTTTGCCGCACCAGGGGCCGCACGCCCATTTCACGCACCACGAAGGGACCGGCCCACAGGGTCTCGCCGTACTCGAGGTCGGGCTGGCGCCACCAGCTGACGAAGCCCAGCACCCCGCCACGCTGATTGCGGGCGCTGAGGATGCCCCGGCTTTCCGGGGCGGCGCGCCAGGCGGTCAGGAAGGCGTCCCACTGGGCCGGCTCCAGATTGGGCCGCCACAGCCGCGCCAGGGCGAAGGCGGCGGGCGCCTCGGCTTCGCTGAGGGGGGCCACCTCCAGGCGAGGCGCATCGGACGCGAAGCGGGACTCTGTCATGGGGGCATTGGAACCGAAGCGGCGTCCAGCCGCCTTGATCTGCGTCAAGGCTGCGTCGAAGCTGCCCAGCCAAACTGCCTCGTCATCTTCCGGAGAAACGCCATGAGCTCGACCTCGCGCATCACCCCGATCCACGGCGGCGCGGTGGCCGCCATCCTCAAGCTGCTGGACAGCCAGAAGCTGATGACCCTGGCCGTGAACCGGGCCGACGGACGGCCGCAGGCGGCGACGCTGGGCTATCTGAACGACGGGCTGAACCTCTATTTCGTCACCGCCCGCGACAGCGAGAAGCTGAAGAACCTGACCGCCGACCCGCGCGTCGGCGTGGCCGTGCGCGGCGTAGGCGAAGAAGGGGAGGCGGTCGGCGTCTCCATCGACGGCCGCGCCGAGGAGGTCACGGATGGCGACGAGGTGAAGCGGCTGAACGACCTGATCATCGCCCGCTCGCCCGATATCAGCCCCTGGGCGCCGGGCGGCGACGCCGTGGCGGTGGTCAAGGTGATTCCCGAAGAGATCGAGGCGGTGGCGGTGGTGGACGGCCGCAGCCGGGCCCAGACCTTCTCGATCGGCGATTCCGACGCCCTGGTGAAAGGGCTGAGCTATGAGCCCAGCGCCGTGGCGCGTCTGTTCTGAGGAAAATCCGCGACTTCGCGCGTCTGCGGCGCAGATGGCCCTTGAAATGACGGTGGGGCTCGGGCATACGCCCCCCTCTGGCGAGGGTCGCGCCGCTGGGTGGATATCCACGGCGCGCTGATCTTTGTCCGGGACACTAGGAGTGTAGCTCAGCTGGTAGAGCATCGGTCTCCAAAACCGAGGGCCGGGGGTTCGAGTCCCTCCACTCCTGCCATTCCCCCTGTTGCGATCGCCTGGGACTTCCCATGTGGAGCAGCGGGATCCAGAGGTTGAAGAGACGTCAAATGGCCAAGGCGAAGACCCCGGGCGGCCGCCGCACCACGGGGACCAAGACCGCAGCAGCCGCGCAAGGCGCAGCGACCGTGGCCGTCGACGCGCCCGCGCCGAAGAAGAAGACGTCCATTCCGCAGTTCATCAGCGAAGTTCGCGCTGAAGCCCGCAAGATCGTGTGGCCCAGCCGCAAGGAGACCTGGATCACCTCGGTGATGGTCTTCATCATGGTGCTGATCGCCGCCGCCTTCTTCTGGATCGTGGACACGGGTCTGGGCTTCGCTTCCCGCTTTATTCTCGGCCTTGGCCAATAAAGGAGCCGCGCACATGACTGATGCAGCGCCCAAGCCGGCGGCCAACCCCCGCCACAAGTGGTACATCGTCCACGCCTATTCGAACTTCGAGAAGAAGGTCGCCGAGCAATTGCGCGACCAGGCCAAGCAACAGGGCCTGGAAGACGCCTTCTCTGAAATCCTGGTTCCGACCGAGGACGTCATCGAGATCCGCCGCGGCAAGAAGGTCAACGCCGAGCGCAAATTCTTCCCCGGCTATGTGCTGGTGAAGATGGAGATGACCGACGAGGCCTATCACCTGGTCAAGAACACGCCGAAGGTCACGGGCTTCCTGGGCGCCGCGGGCGGCACCAAGCCCCTGCCGGTCTCGGAACGTGAAGTTCAGAACATCATCGGCCAGGTGGAAGAGGGCGTCGAGCGTCCGAAGCCCACCATCCGCTTCGACATCGGCGAGAACGTCAAGGTCATCGACGGCCCGTTCGCCAGCTTCGACGGTCAGGTCGAAAGCGTCGACGAAGAGAACGCCCGCCTGCGCGTGGCCGTCTCGATCTTCGGGCGCCCGACCCCGGTCGAGCTGGAGTACAATCAGGTGGAGAAGGTCAGCGCCTGATCGGCTGCTGACGCCACGCAGAGTTCGGGATCGTCTTCGGGCGGTCCCGTTTGCGTTTTCAGGGTCTGCCTGCTAAACGCGCGTCCTTCGCTGGACGGCCTTCGAGTCGCCCGGCGTCAAATCCGTGGAAGGCAGCCATGCCGCACCACGGCTCACCGGCCGGGCGCATCGTCGCCGGGTCATTCATAGGAGAGACCAATGGCCAAGAAGATTCTCGGCTATATCAAGCTGCAAGTGCCGGCCGGTTCGGCCACGCCTTCGCCCCCGATCGGCCCGGCTTTGGGTCAACGCGGCGTGAACATCATGGGCTTCTGCAAGGAGTTCAACGCGCGGACCGAGAAGGAAGCCAAGGGCACCCCGCTTCCGACCGTCATCACCGTCTATCAGGACAAGTCGTTCACCTTCATCACCAAGACGCCGCCGGCGACCTGGTATCTGAAGCAAGCCGCTGGCATCAAGTCGGGCGCCAAGCTCGTCGGCCGCGAGTTCGCCGGCAAGATCACGCAGACGCAACTGCGCGAAATCGCCGAGAAGAAGATGAAAGACCTGAACGCGAACGACCTGGACGCCGCGTCGCGCATCATCGAGGGCTCGGCCCGCGCCATCGGCATTCAAGTGGTGGAGGGCTAAGACATGGCTAAGCTGACCAAAGCCCATAAGGCCCGCACGGGCGTCACCGAAGACCTGCTGGTCTTCTCGGACGCCATCAAGCTGGTGAAGGACAACGCCAAGGCCAAGTTCGACGAGTCGATCGAAATCGCCATCAACCTGGGCGTCGACCCGCGTCACGCCGACCAGCAGGTCCGCGGCGTGGTGAACCTGCCCTCGGGCACCGGCCGTGACGTTCGCGTCGCCGTCTTCGCCAAGGACGCCAAGGCTGATGAAGCCAAGGCCGCCGGCGCCGAGCACGTCGGCGCTGAAGACCTGTACGAGAAGATCGCCGGCGGTTTCATGGACTTCGACCGCGTGATCGCGTCGCCGGACATGATGGCCCTGGTCGGTCGTCTGGGTAAGGTGCTGGGTCCGCGCGGCCTGATGCCGAACCCGAAGGTCGGCACCGTGACCCCGAACGTCGCTCAGGCCGTCAAGGACGCCAAGGGCGGCGCCGTCGAGTTCCGCGTCGAGAAGGCGGGCATCGTCCACGCCGGCATCGGCAAGGCCTCCTTCACCCAGGACGCCCTGGAAGCCAACGTCAAGGCCATCGTGGACGCCCTCGTCCGCGCCAAGCCGTCGGGCGCCAAGGGCACCTATGTGAAGCGCATCGCCCTGTCCTCGACGATGGGCCCGGGCTTCAAGATCGATCCGGCTTCGCTGGGCGCCTGATCCGGCTTCACGGCTAAGAATGACGACGGCCCCGGAAGAGCGATCTTCCGGGGCCGTTTTCTTTGTTGATTACGCCTACCGCGCTTTGCGCTGCTTGAGGCGTCTTTCAGTAGCCGACGGTGAAGCGGGCGCGGGGGTGCTTCGGCGTTTCGATCTCGTCGGCCATGGCGATGGCGTAGTCGGGGAAGGAGATGCGGCTGTTCCCCTGGTCGTCCGTCAGCAGGGCGTCGCCGCCCAGACGGAAGACGCCGGTGCGTTCCGACCCGTCGAACAGGGCCGAAGGCGACAGAAAGGTCCAGTTCAACTCAGGATCGGCGCGCAGGGCGTCCAGGAACCCGCCGCCGGCCAGGGCTTCGGCCTTATAGGCTTCGGGGAAGGCGGGCGTGTCGACCAGGCGTTGGCCCGGCGCGATCTCCAGGCTGCCGGCGCCGCCGACCACCAGATAACGCGGAACGCCTGCATCCTTGATCGTCTGGATCAGCAGGGCCGGATCGCTGTCCACGAACATGATGGCGCTGACCACGGCGTCGGCGCCGGCCAGGGCCGGGGCGAGAGAAGCGGGCTGGTTCACGTCGCCTGCGACAGCGGTCACGCCGGGGGCGACGGGCACGCGGGCCGGCTGGCGGGCCACGCCCGTCACCTGATGCCCGCGCCGGGCCAGTTCCTTGACGATCTCTGATCCGACACGGCCGCTGGCGCCCAGGACGGTTATGTTCATGGGATGGTTCCTGTTAGTTACCGATGGGTACCAGGTGTGCTATGGGAAGTTATCATGCAAGAAGGCACTTTTCTCTCACCAGGTTCCCCGGCGGTGACCGCTTCCAGCGACGGCGAGCGGGGAAACGTCTATGCCGCCGACTGCCCGACCCGGCTGCTGCTGGATCGGATCGCCGACAAGTGGACGGTGCTTCTGCTGACCACCCTCGCGGACGGACCGATGCGTTTCAATGCGCTCAAGCGCCGGATCGAGGGCGTGTCGCAGAAGATGCTGAGCCAGACCCTGCGCCAGATCGAACGCGACGGCCTGGTCACACGAACGGTCGAGGCCGCTGTGCCGGTGTCCGTCACCTATGCGATCACGCCCCTGGGGCAGGGGTTGGTTCAGGCCTTGCGACCGATGATCGACTGGGCCGAGACGCGCATGGACGAAGTGGCGGCGGCGCAATCAGCCTATGAAGCACGGGTTGCGGACGCCTAATCCACTAAATCCGTGTACGGATGACTTGACGAGCCGGTATTGAATCCGGTCTTGGAGCGCGGGCGCCTGAGCGGCGACCTTATCGGAGAGGCCTCATGCTCAACTGGTTCCAGGCGCTGCTGCCTAAGGAAGACAACTTCTTTCGGTTGTTCGACGCCCATGCGCAGACGCTGGCTCACGGCGCGGGCGCCCTGCGTCAGATGATGAACGGCGGACCCGCGACCGGGGAATGGTGCGCCAAGGTGGTCGCCCACGAGGAAGAAGCCGACGAGATCGCGCGCGAGGTGCTGTTCGCCGTGCGCCGCAGCTTCATCACCCCGTTCGACCGCTCGGACATTCGCGGCCTGACCAACTCGCTGGACGACACTATCGACCAGATGCAGAAGGCGGCCAAGATCGTCACCCTGTACGAGATGCGCGACTTCTCGCCCAAGATGCAGGAGCTGGCCGACATCGCCGTCGAATGCGCGGCCCTGACGCAGGAGGCCTTCACCCTGCTGCCGGCCATGCGCAAGAACCATGAGCGGCTGGCGATCCTGACGGAGCAGATCACCAATCTGGAGGCCCGCAGCGACGACCTCTATGACGCGGGCATGAAGGCGCTTTATGAGGCGCACCGTCACGACATGACGGGCGGCAACACCCTGGGCTTCATTATCGGCAGCCAGCTTCTGGATCACCTGGAAAAGGTGATCGACCGCTTCGAGGACGTGGCCAACCGCATCAACGGCGTTCTTGTCGAGCACCTGTAGGACGCCATGGATCACGCCCTCCTGATCCTGGTCTTCCTGATCGGCGTCGCCCTGCTGTTCGACTTCCTGAACGGCCTGCACGACGCCGCCAACTCGATCGCCACCATCGTCGCCACGCGCGTCCTGCCGCCGATCTATGCGGTGGGGTGGGCGGCCTTCTTCAACTTCATCGCCTTCCTGTTCTTCGGCCTGCACGTCGCCGACACCATCGGGCGCGGCATCATCTCGCCGGACGTCATTTCGGATCAGGTGATCTTCGGCGCCCTGATGGGGGCCATCAGCTGGAACGTCATCACCTGGCTGGGCGGGATTCCGTCGTCCAGCTCGCACGCCCTGATCGGCGGCCTGCTGGGGGCGGGCATCGCCAAGGCGGGGACCAGCGCCGTGGTCATCGCTGGGGTGCTGAAGACGGTGGGCGCCATCTTCATGTCGCCGGCCATCGGCTTCCTGCTGGCCCTGCTGCTGGTGCTGATCGTGTCCTGGCTGTTCGCCAAGGCCAATCCCAACTTCGCCGATCGCATCTTCCGGGGTTTGCAGTTCGTGTCGGCCTCGGCCTATTCCCTGGGCCACGGGGGCAATGACGCCCAGAAAACGATGGGGATCATCGCCATCCTGCTCTATTCGCGCGGCATGCTGGGCGGCGAGTTCCATGTGCCCTTCTGGGTGGTCATCACCTGTCAGGCGGCCATCGCACTGGGCACCCTGTTCGGCGGCTGGAAGATCGTCCACACCATGGGATCGCGGATCACGCGCCTGTCGCCCCAGCAGGGCTTCTGCGCCGAAACGGGCGGGGCCATCACCCTTTTCGCGGCGACCAGCATGGGCATTCCGGTGTCGACCACCCACACCATCACCGGCGCCATCGTCGGCGTGGGCGCGGCCAAGCGCGTCTCGGCCGTGCGCTGGAGCGTGGCGCGCAGCATCGTCACCGCCTGGTTCATCACCATGCCCGCCGCCGCCGCCATCGGCGCCCTGTTCTACGCCCTGGGCGGGCTGTTCCTGACCTGATGTCGAACAAGCCTCGCACCCTTTCGTCCGAGACGCGCCAGGTCGCGGCCCTGCCGTGGCGGCACGGCGCGGACGGCGTGGAGATCATGATGATCACCTCGCGCGAGACTCGGCGCTGGGTCATCCCCAAGGGCAACCGCATGGCGGGCAAGACCGACGCCGAGGCCGCCGTGATCGAGGCCTACGAAGAGGCGGGCGTCCAGGGCGACGTCATGGGCGCGCCGATCGGCTGGTTCCGGTACGGCAAGCGGCTGAAGTCGGGACGGGTTCAGGCCACCATCGCCAGCGTCTATCCGCTGGAGGTCTTCATCCAGCTGGGCGCCTGGCCCGAGGACGCCCAGCGCGAACGCCGCTGGATGTCGACCGAAGACGCCGCCGCCGTCGTGGACGAGGTCGAGCTGGCCGAACTGATCCGCGACTTCAAGTCGGGACGAGGGGCGGAGTAGGGCGTTTCGCTTTCAATAAAGAACCCTGTTCACTATGAGTGCGGCGTCGCTATGGAGAATCCGATGTCGTCCTTTCTGTCCGCAGCCTGTCTCGCTCTTGTCGTGACGGGCATGACCCTCTCGGCGCCCGTCCAGGCCCATGCGTCGCTTGAAGGGCAAGCCAAGGCCTCGGTGCAGGTTTCCGATAATCGTGCGGCCCTGACCCGTCGTTATCTGGAGCTGACCACGGGCGGCATCGACAAGATCGTACAGCAGCTTATCAGCGAGGAGCTCGCGGGCATGGCGGACGCGATGCCGGCTGAGCAATTGGCGTGGTTTCGCGCCAATACCGTCATCATCATGCGGCCCCATATGGATGCGCTGATCCGGAGCTTGAGCGACGATATCCAGACACGGTTCACCGAGGCCGAACTGGAAGCCCTGGTCGGCTTCTACGACACGCGGGAGGGGCGCGCGATCGCCGCCAAGCAGATGGAGATGGGCGGCGCCGTGAGTCAGGCCATGCAGAGCTTCGAGATGTCCTATCTGCAGGATCTGATGACCAAGTTCTGCGGCGCCTTCGACTGCGGAGCCATGGCGCAGGAGGCGGCGGGCGCGACCAAGCCCGCCAAGCGTTGATTTTCCCGCCGGGCCGTGTATAGAGCCCGCATCTCGTCGGGGCCTCGGTTCTGACGATGCCTGTCCGAGAACTTCGGGATGCGGGGGTCGCCCGCGTCGTAAACGTCCAGAGAGCCCTCTGGCGCCGTGGGGAGATGGGGATGCAAAGACCTTTTGCCTGCCGGTATCCGGCGGGCGGGCCATGCTTCCTTCGGACAATAAGACCGGCCTGAACGCTGTGCAGCAATGCATGGCGCAATGGCCAATCCGTCGCTGGGAATAAGCTCGGCGGCGAATACCAAAACTGGAGACCACAATGGACCGCGCACAAAAAGCCGAGTCGATCGAATCGCTGAAGAGCGTGTTCGCCGACGCGGGCGCCGTGGTCGTGACCCACAACCTGGGTCTGACCGTTGTGGAGATGGAAGACCTGCGTGGTCGTCTTCGTAAAGAAGGCGCCGCGTTCAAGGTGGTGAAGAACCGTCTGGCGCTCAAGGCGCTGGGCGTCGAGGAAGGCAGCGAGTACCACAGCCTGTTCAAGGGCCCCGTGGGCATCGCTTACGCAGCCGACCCCGTCACCGCCGCCAAGGTCACGGCCGAATTCGCCAAGGGCAACGACAAGTTCGTCATCCAGGGCGGTTTCATGGGCGACAAGGTTCTGGACGCCAAGGGCGTCGAGGCCCTGTCCAAGCTGCCGTCGCTGGATCAACTGCGCGGCAAGCTCATCGGCCTGCTGCAAGCCCCGGCGACCAAGGTTGCCGGCGTCCTGCAAGCGCCGGCCGGCCAACTGGCGCGCGTCTTCAACGCGTACGCGACCAAAGACGCCGCCTAAGCCCCGTCATCTCTGCATATCTCTCTGAACCTCATCCTACCGAAGGAAGACTAAAATGGCTGATCTCGCCAAAATCGTTGAAGAACTGTCGGCCCTGACCGTCCTGGAAGCCGCTGAACTGTCGAAGCTGCTGGAAGACAAGTGGGGCGTCTCGGCCGCCGCTCCGGTCGCCGTCGCCGCTGTCGCCGGCGCTGCTGAAGCCGCTCCGGCCGGCGAAGAGCAAACCGAGTTCACCGTTGTCCTGGTTGACGGCGGCGACAAGAAGATCAACGTCATCAAGGAAGTCCGCGGCGTCCGCACCGACCTGGGTCTGAAGGAAGCCAAGGACCTGGTCGAAGGCGCTCCGCAGCCGGTCGTCGAGAACGTCTCGAAGCAAGCTGCTGAAGAGCTGAAGAAGAAGCTGGAAGAAGCCGGCGCCAAGGTCGAAATCAAGTAAGATTTCGGATCTGGCCTCTAGTTCGCCGATCCGGCTGGACCAGAGACTGCTTTCCAAAGCGAAACGGGCCGGAGGGAAACCTCCGGCCCGTTTTTCTTTTTTAGCCGTTAGCCTTCTCCCCCCCCTTCATGGGGAGGATGGCTGAGGCCGTCAGGCCGAAGCCGGGTGGGGCGGTTAGGCCATTCAGGCGCCCGAGGCCAGGAGCGCCTGGCCCTCCCCACCCGCTCACCGCTTCGCGTCGACCACCCTCCCCATGAAGGGGAGGGAGAGGCGCGGTGTTCTGGCTCCTACCGTCGGCGCGGGCTGAGGATGTCGCCCAGCCGATCCGGCGTGCCGGGAATCCGCTCCAGGCGCGGGTAGCGCAGACCGTCGTGATAGTCGAAATCGACGGCGCGATAGCGGTCGCCGTTCTTGAGCAGCAGGCGGATCGGGGCGTCGGTTCCCTTGGCGGCGGTGACGGCGTCGCGCAGCTTCTCAGCCGAGGCGGCGATGTCGTTGACGGCGACCAACTCCCAGCCCGGTCCGATGTCGGCCTGGAAGGCGCGGCCCCCCCAGCGGACGCCGGTCAGCTTGTTCGACGAGGACAGGGTGAAGCCCAGGGAATACTGGAAGTCGTTGGCCCAGCCTGACTGGATGCGCTTCTCGTCGGCCGTCAGGTTGTCGGTGTAGGTCAGGCGGTAGCCGCCGCGCGCCAGACCGTCCAGGGGCGCCCTGGCGTCCGGGCCGCCGGCGTCCAGGCGGGTGCGCAGGAAGGTCGCCCAGTCATGCGGATGGACCGCGTTCAGCGCCGCGACCACGTCGTCGAACGTATAGCCGCGCGGCGCCCAGGAGCCGTCGTCGCCGCCGAAGAAGCCCTTGGCGAAGTCGTCCAGCGACTTCTTCCCGCCCGTCGCCTCGCGGATCAGGGTGTCGGCGTCCAGCCAGATCAGCAGGGCTTCGCGGTAGTAGTCGCCCGTGCCGCGCATCCACGACGAATAGGGGTTCGAGGTGCGATAGCCGAGCAGGTTGTGGTTGTTCGTGTCCTGCAGCGGGCGCCATTCGCGGCCGGGCTGGTTGTCATAGAAGGCGGCGTTCTCGGCCACGGTGACCAGAATGTCTTCCTTGGAGGCCAGGCCCGAGCGGGCGGTCAGCACATCGCCCCAGTATTCGGTCTGACCCTCATAAACCCACAGCAGAGTGTTCTGGGTCGGGATGTTGTGGTTGGCGGTCAGTTCGTCGACCGGGCGCTGGCGCTTGCCGTTCCAGGCGTGGACGAACTCGTGCGGCAAGAGGCCGACGGCTCCCATGCTTTTGCCCCAGTTGGTGAAGAAGTCCGTCGGGACCGAGTTCTCGGACGAGCGATGATGCTCCAGGCCGATGCCGCCCATCTTCGACGTGGCGGCCACCAGGAAATCGTAGCGGTCATAGGGGCGGGCGCCGAACAGGCGGTCAGTCTGGGTGACCAGGTTCTGGAACCAGCCCAGTTGCTCGGTCGTGGGAGCCAGATCCTTGGCCGCATCGGCGACGATGTTCAGGTGGACGGCGCCTTCGCCGTTTCCGCGGCGCGGGTCGATGGCGATGCGCTGGAAGTTGGCGCCGCCGAACAGGGGGCTGTCGATCAGGGTGTAGAGGTCGGTCGGCGCAAATGTCGCCAGGCCGTCGACGAAGCTCTCGGTATCGAGCGCCACGCCGTATTTCCAGCCCTGCGGCAGGCGGATCGACGGGGCGAAGGTGATGCCGGTCGAGCGGTAGCCGGCCGGATAGAGCAGGGCCTTTTCCCACTGCAGATTGACCATCTCGGGCGTCATGACCACGCGCCAGGTCGAGCTGTCCGGCTGGGTCAGCCACTGGAAGTCGACGGTGATCTCGCTGACGCCCTGCGGCACGTCGATGTGGAAGGCATAGGGGTCGATGGTGTCGCGCAGCCAGTCGATGCGGGCGCCGCCGCCCTGCACCGTCACGCCGGACACCAGCTGGATCGGGCCAGTCGCCGCATGGTTGCCGGGCAGGAATTTCGGATAGAGCAGGACCAGGGGGCCGGGCGTGACCGGGATGGTCTGGCGCACGCGGACGATCTTCTTCTCGACGTCGGTGGCGTCGACCTCATAGCGGATGACGCCGGGATAGGCCTCGGCCGTCGGCGCCGGGATCGGCGGCAGGGCGCGGGGCAGGGCCAGCGGCGTGTTCTGAGGTGTCGGCGCGGCGGGGGCCTGCGGGCCGGTCCATTGCTGAGCGAGCGCGGTCGAGGCGGCCGATGTCAGCAGCAGGGCGAGGGCGGCGGCGGGCAGGCGATGGGTCAGGGTCATGTCGGCTCTGTAGCGGCGTTTCTGTTTGGGGGCGACCTTCTCCCTCCCCATGAAGGGGAGGGAGAGGCGCGGCGCGTGGGTCTATCGCCGTCGTGGCGACAGGATGTCGCCCAGGCGGTCGGGCGTGCCTTCGATCCGCTCAAGATGCGGGTAGCGCAGGCCGTCGTGATAGTCGAAGCGCACCGTCTTGAAGCGGTCGCCGTTCTTGAGGATCAGCTCGATCGGCTCCGACGATCCCTTGGCGGCGGTGACGGCTTCCTTCAGCACGTCGGCCGAGGCGGCGCGACCGCCGACGGCGACGACTTCCCAGCCCGAGGTCAGCCCTTGTTCGAAGGCCGGGCCACCCCACAGGACGGAGGTGATCCGGTTCGACCCGTTCATCATGAAGCCGAGCGAATAGGTGAAGTCGTTGCGGCCCAGCTCTTTATACAAGGCGCCCATGTAGCCGGACGGCTCTTCCTTGAAGACCAGGCGGTAGCCGCCGCGTTCGAAGCCGTCGAGCGGACCGCGCGAGTCGGGGCCGACCGCGTCCAGCCGCTCGCGAAGGAAGGCGGCCCAGTCGTTCGCCTGTACCCCGTTCAGCGTCGAGGTCACATCGGCGAAGGTGTAGGGGGCCGGATCCCAGTCGCCGTCCTCGACGCCGAAGAAGGCCTTGGCGAAGTCGTCCAGCGACTTCTTCCCGCCCGACCGTTCGCGGATCAGGGTGTCGGCGTCCAGCCAGATCAGCGCGCCTTCGCGGTAATAGTCCTCGCTGCGCTGATAGCTGCTCCAGGGCTGCGGACGGCGCTGGCTGATGATGGGGTCGTTGGTGGTGTCCTGCATGGCGCGCCACTGGCGGCCGGGGATGTGCTGGAAGCTGGCGGCGCTCATGGCCAGGACGTCCAGCGCCTGCTGCTTGGACATCAGGCCCGCGCGGGCGGTCAGGACCAGGCCCCAGTATTGCGTCTGGCCCTCATAGACCCACATCAGGGAGTTCTGCAGCGGCTCGTTCAGATTGGGCGTCAGCTGATCGGCCGGGCGGCGCCATTTGCCGTTCCAGCTGTGGGTGTATTCGTGACCCAGCAGGTCGCGGTCGGCCAGGGTCGCCTCGCGATCAGTGAAATACTTCACATCGACGCTGTTCTCGGACGAGCGGTGGTGCTCCAGCCCGATGCCGCCCAGCTTGTCCGTCACGGCCAGCAGGAAGTCGTAGTGGTTGAAGTGGCGCGCGCCGAACAGACGGTCGGCCTGCTGGACCAGGTTGCGGTGCAGTTGGACGTGCTCGTCCGTCGCCTCCAGCATCTTGGCGTCATCGGCCACGACGTTCAGGCGCACCGGCGAGCGGCCGCCCGGATCCAGGTCGATCTGGCGATAGTGGGCGCCGGCGAAGACGGGACTGTCGGCCAGATGCTCCAGCGTGATCGGGGCAAAGGTCGCCAGACCGTTCTCGAAGCTGACGGTGTCCATGGCGACGCCGTAGTTCCAGCCTTGAGGCAGCTTCAGCGTCGGCTGGAAGGTGATCTGACGCGAATAATAGCCCGCCGGATAGAGCAGGGCCTTCTCCCACTGGATGTTCAGCATCTCGGGGGTGGCGACGACGCGGCCCTGACTGCCCTCGATCGGCGTCAGCCACTGGAAGGCGGCCTCGACCTCGGTCACGCCGGCCGGAACCTCGATCTGATAGGCCCAGGGCTGGACGGTGTTGCGCACCCACTCCAGCCGCCGCCCCTCGGCGGTGAAGGTCAATCCGCCGACGTTGGCGACGGGGCCGACCGGGCCGTGGTTGCCGGGAATCCATTGCGGATAGAAGAGGACCAGAGGACCGGGACCGCTGACGGGGATGGTCTGGCGCACCTGGATCAGGCGGCGGTCGATGTCGGTGGCGTCGACGTCCAGCTTGATGACGCCGGGATAGGCCTCGTCCTTGGCCGCTGGGATCGGCGCCAGGGCGACGGGCAGGGCGGGCGTTCCCACCTGGGCCAGCGCCGAACCGGCGCTGAACAGCAAGGCGGAGGCGCAGGCGGTGACAAGCAGGCGAGCGGCGGGATGCATCATCAGGGGACTTTCCGGCAAGGCGGCGAGGACGCAGCAGATCACTGTGCGTCGCGGCTATGGTCAAGCCCGAGGTGGGCGGATGAATTCGCCGTCATGTTTGGGTCGCCTGCGCGGAGGCGGATTTCATCGGCTACGGTCGCGTACTAGCCTGACGACGGCGTCACAAGGCGAGGGAAATCACATGGACGGGATGCGGATTCTGGCGGGCGTCGCCGCGGTGATGGTGATTTCAGCGTCGCCTCCGGCTAGTGCGGCCCAAGCGCCGACGCCCGATCGCGCCGGCCATGAACCGGTGATCGAGACCGGCGACGTTGACCGCTTCTACACGCTTTACGACAGCACCGCCGGACGGCCGAGCACTGAGCAACTGCAGGCCTATCTGGATGGCGGCTCCATCGGTCTGACGCATCTGGCGAAGGTGCGCAGGGTGACGGGCGTGAGGATGGCGGAGGCCATGGCCGCCCGGCCTGAAATCTATGTCGAGGCGCGGGCCTGCGCCGACCACCTGCCGCGCGTCCGTGCGCGGGTCGCCGAGGGGCTGGCCCGTTTCATCGATCAGTATCCCGAGGCGCAGTTTCCTTCAGCGACTTTCGTGATCGGTCGCGGTCGCCCGGTCGCGGTCGGCAGTCCGGTGGACGGAATCCAGGTGGGCTTGGAAGCGCTTTGCGCCACCGACTTCATCAATCCCGACATCGAGGACCGCTTCGTGGGGGTTCTGATCCACGAGTATGTCCATACCCAGCAGGCGCCGGAGCTCACTGAAAAAGAGCAGTTCACGGTGCTGGAGGTGTCGCTGGCCGAGGGCGTCGCCGAGTTCGTGACCGAATTGCTGATGGGCGCGCCGGCCTATACCTATCTCGAGCCGCAGACCCGAGGCCGTGAACTCGAGATCGAGACCGCCTTCCTCGCCGATATCGACAAGACCGACCTGAAGGACTGGGTCTATAATTCCACGCCGGAGAAGCCGGGGGATCTGGGCTATTGGGCCGGTTATCGCATCGCCAAGGCCTACTATCGCCGCGCGCCGGACAAGAAGGCGGCGCTGCGGGCGATATTGCAGATGACGGACGCCAAGACCTTCCTTGCCGAGAGCGGCTGGAGGCCGGGCATGAACCTGGACTAGGGCTGCGGGTTCACTTCCAGCAGCTCGACCGTGAAGCGCAGGGTCGAGTTGGCGGGGATTTCCGTGCCCATCCAGCGGGGGCCGTAGGCCAGGTCGGCGGGGATGACGAACTGATAGGTTTCGCCCTCGCGCATCAGGGCGACGCCCTCGGTCCAGCCCTTGATGACTCGGTTCAACGGGAAGCTGGTCGGCTCGTTGCGCGAATAGGAGCTGTCGAACTCGCGCCCGTCGATGAAGGTGCCGCGATAGTGGACCTTGACCGTGTCGGTCGCCGTCGGCTGCTCGCCCTCGGGGTTGGCCTTGCCGATCAGGCGGTATTGCAGGCCGGATTCCGTCGAGGTCCAGCCGCGACGCTGCCCGTTCCACATCAGATAGGCGGCCTGACCGACCTCCCAGTTTTCCTGGGTAGCCGGGCCGACCGGCTCACGCAGACCAGGGTAGTCGACATCGGGCGTCGAGGCGCAGGCGGCAAGCGACAGGGCGGCGAGAGCGGGCAGGACGATGTGCTTCATAAGGCTAGGCTTATCACGCTGATCGAAACTGTCGACTGCTCGCGTGAGGGGTCTTTATTTCGTCGAAGAAGGGCGTATATATGCGCGCTCCGCAGATTCCATGAATCCCGCGCGAAAGCGCCGAGGCCCGGTTTGTCGCCCTCCGACCGGTGCGAAGGCGTCGCCCCTCCCCAAGGGGGCGGATACATCCAGGCGTCCTGATCCGCATGCGGGTCGAGGGTGGACGCCGAGAGACATTTACGGTCACGGATCGCCGGTCGGCGCGCCGTGGCTGCTGCATTGAGAGCGGGCCTCGCAAGGGGCCGCGATTGGGAAAACAGAATGGCCAAGTCCACCGACGGTCTCGCCTTGGGTAAGATCGCTGCCGCCACGTCGTTTACCGGCAAGAAGCGCATTCGTTACAGCTTCGGGCGCATCCCTGAAGCCGTGCAGATGCCGAACCTGATCGAGGTTCAGCGCGCTTCCTATGAGCAGTTCCTGCAGCGCGAGTCGCGTCCCGGTCTGCGCAACGACGAGGGCATTGAAGCGGTCTTCAAGTCGGTCTTCCCGATCAAGGACTTCAACGAACGCGCCGTCTTGGAATACGTCTCCTACGAGTTTGAAGACCCGAAGTACGACGTCGAGGAATGCATCCAGCGCGACATGACCTATGCCGCGCCGCTGAAGGTCAAGCTGCGCCTGATCGTTTTTGAGACCGAGGAAGAAACGGGCGCCCGTTCGGTCAAGGACATCAAGGAGCAGGACGTCTACATGGGCGACATTCCGCTCATGACGGACAAGGGCACCTTCATCGTCAACGGCACCGAGCGCGTGATCGTCTCGCAGATGCACCGTTCGCCGGGCGTCTTCTTCGACCACGACAAGGGCAAGACCCACTCTTCGGGCAAGCTGCTGTTCGCCGCCCGCGTGATCCCGTACCGCGGCTCGTGGCTGGACTTCGAGTTCGACGCCAAGGACATCGTCTACGTTCGTATCGACCGTCGTCGTAAGCTGCCCGCCACCACCTTCCTGCTGGCCCTCGGCATGGACGGTGAGGAAATCCTCAAGACCTTCTACGAGACGGTTCCGTACGAGAAGCGCGGCGAAGGCTGGGTCACGCCCTACAAGCCGGAACGCTGGCGCGGCGTGAAGCCGGAGTTCGACCTGGTCGACGCCGACACCGGCGAAGTGGTCGCCCCGGCTGGTCAGAAGATCAGCGCCCGCGCCGCCAAGAAGCTGGCTGACGGCGGTCTGAAGTCGCTGTCGCTGGCGGCTGACGCCCTGCTGACCAAGTACCTGGCCTCCGACGCCGTCAACTACCAGACCGGCGAAATCTACGCCGAGGCGGGCGACGAGCTGGACGCCGCCGCTATCGAACTGCTGGAAGCCAACGGCTTCACCACCATCGACGTGCTGGACATCGACCACGTCACGGTCGGCGCCTACATGCGCAACACCCTGCGCGTGGACAAGAACACGGGTCGCGAGGACGCGCTGTTCGACGTCTATCGCGTCATGCGCCCGGGCGAGCCGCCGACGCCGGAAGCGGCCGAGGCCATGTTCAACTCCCTGTTCTTCGACGCCGAGCGCTACGACCTGTCGGCCGTGGGCCGCGTCAAGATGAACATGCGTCTGGAAACCCCCGAGGTTTCGGACGAAATCCGCGTCCTGCAGAAGGACGACGTGCTGAAGGTGCTGCAGATCCTGGTCGGGCTGAAGGACGGCCGCGGCGAGATCGACGACATCGACAACCTGGGCAACCGTCGCGTGCGTTCGGTCGGCGAGCTGCTGGAAAACCAGTACCGCGTCGGTCTGCTGCGCATGGAGCGCGCCATCAAGGAGCGCATGAGCTCGGTCGATATCGACACGGTCATGCCGCACGACCTGATCAACGCCAAGCCGGCCGCTGCGGCGGTGCGTGAATTCTTCGGCTCGTCGCAGCTGTCGCAGTTCATGGACCAGACGAACCCGCTGTCGGAAATCACCCACAAGCGTCGCCTTTCGGCGCTTGGCCCGGGCGGTCTGACGCGCGAGCGTGCGGGCTTTGAAGTCCGCGACGTTCACCCGACGCACTACGGCCGAATCTGCCCGATTGAAACGCCGGAAGGCCCGAACATCGGTCTGATCAACTCCCTGGCCACCCACGCCCGCGTGAACAAGTACGGCTTCATCGAAAGCCCGTACCGTCGCGTGGTCGAAGGCAAGGCGACGGAAGAGGTGGTCTACATCTCGGCCATGGAAGAGGCGAAGCACGTCATCGCCCAGGCCAACATCGACCTGAAGGACGGCGAGATCGTCGAGGAGCTGGTGCCGGGCCGTATCAACGGCGACTCCCAGCTGCTGACCAAGGAAACGGTCGACATGATGGACGTGTCGCCGAAACAGGTCGTTTCGGTCGCCGCCGCCCTGATCCCCTTCCTGGAAAACGACGACGCCAACCGCGCGCTGATGGGCGCCAACATGCAACGTCAGGCCGTGCCGCTGGTGCAGTCGGACGCGCCGCTGGTCGGCACCGGCATGGAAGCGGTCGTGGCCGTGGACTCCGGCGCCGTGGTGATCGCCCGTCGTGACGGCGTGGTCGAGCAGATCGACGGCACCCGCATCGTGGTTCGCGCCACGGGCGACGTGGACGCCGGCCGTTCGGGCGTCGACATCTATCGCCTGTCGAAGTTCCAGCGTTCCAACCAATCGACCTGCATCAACCAGCGCCCGATCGTGCGCGTGGGCGATGAAGTGAAGGCTGGCGACGTGATCGCCGACGGCCCGTCGACGGACCTGGGCGAACTGGCTCTGGGCCGCAACGTCCTGGTCGCCTACATGCCCTGGAACGGCTACAACTTCGAAGACTCGATCCTGATCTCCGAGCGCATCGTGCGCGACGACATCTTCACCTCCATCCACCTCGAAGAGTTCGAAGTGATGGCGCGTGATACGAAGTTGGGCCCGGAAGAGATCACCCGCGACATCCCGAACGTCGGCGAGGAGGCCCTGCGCAACCTCGACGAGGCGGGCATCGTGGCCATCGGCGCCGAAGTCCAGCCGGGCGACATCCTGGTCGGCAAGGTGACGCCGAAGGGCGAAAGCCCGATGACGCCGGAAGAGAAGCTGCTGCGCGCCATCTTCGGCGAGAAGGCTTCGGACGTGCGCGACACCTCGCTGCGTCTGCCGCCGGGCGTCGCCGGCACCATCGTCGACGTGCGCGTGTTCAACCGCCACGGCATCGACAAGGACGAGCGCGCCATGGCGATCGAGCGCGCCGAGATCGAGCGCCTGGGCAAGGACCGCGACGACGAGCTCAAGATCCTTGAGCGCAACGTCTACGGCCGCGTGAAGCCGCTGCTGCTCGGCAAGACCGCCGTGTCCGGCCCGAAGGGCATGGGCCGCGGCGAGGTCACTGAAGAGAAGCTGGCCGAAGTGTCCAAGGGCCTGTGGTGGCAGGTCGCCCTCGACGACGAGAAGGCGATGGGCGAGCTGGAGGCCATGAAGAAGCAGTTCGAGGACGCCCGTAAGGCCCTCGACCGCCGCTTCGAAGACAAGGTCGAGAAGCTGCAGCGCGGCGACGAGATGCCGCCTGGCGTCATGAAGATGGTCAAGGTCTTCGTGGCCGTGAAGCGCAAGCTTCAGCCGGGCGACAAGATGGCCGGCCGTCACGGCAACAAGGGCGTCATCTCCAAGATCCTGCCGATCGAGGACATGCCGCACCTGGACGACGGCACCCACGTCGACATCGTTCTGAACCCGCTGGGCGTGCCGTCGCGCATGAACATCGGCCAGATCTTCGAGACCCACCTGGGTTGGGCCGCCGCTGGCCTGGGCAAGCAGATCAAGGGCTTGCTCGAGCAGTGGATGGACGGCGGCATGCGCGACGCCCTGGTGTCGCGTCTGACCCAGATCTACGGCGCCGACACTCCGCTGCCGCAGAGCGACGAAGAGCTGATCGAACTGGCCCAGAACCTGTCCAAGGGCGTTCCGTTCGCGACTCCGGTCTTCGACGGCGCGCGCATCTCGGACATCGAGGACCTGCTGGAATCGGCGGATCTGGATCGTTCGGGGCAGTCGATCCTGTTCGACGGCCAGACGGGCGAGCAGTTCAAGCGTCCGGTCACGGTCGGCTATGTGTACATGCTGAAGCTGCACCACCTGGTCGACGACAAGATCCACGCCCGCTCGATCGGCCCGTACTCGCTCGTCACCCAGCAGCCGCTGGGCGGTAAGGCGCAGTTCGGCGGTCAGCGCTTCGGGGAAATGGAGGTCTGGGCTCTGGAAGCATACGGCGCCGCCTACACCCTGCAGGAAATGCTGACGGTGAAGTCGGACGACGTGGCCGGCCGGACCAAGGTCTACGAGGCCATCGTTCGCGGCGACGACAGCTTCGAGGCCGGCATCCCCGAGTCCTTCAACGTGCTGGTGAAGGAAATGCGCTCGCTGGGCCTGAACGTGGAGCTGGAAAACAGCTGACCGGATCAAGCGCCCTTCCTCGCCTCGGCGGGGGAGGGCGGTCCGCCTGTTCTCCTCTCTGAATGATTTTCGCGGGGCATTCCCGCAGAAGGAATAAAGATGAACCAGGAAGTCCTGAACATCTTCAACCCGGTCCCGGTCACCCCGACCTTCGACCAGATCAAGATCGCCCTGGCCTCGCCGGAGAAGATCCGTTCGTGGTCGTTCGGCGAGATCAAGAAGCCGGAAACCATCAACTACCGCACGTTCAAGCCCGAGCGTGACGGCCTGTTCTGCGCCCGTATCTTTGGCCCGACCAAGGACTACGAATGCCTGTGCGGCAAGTACAAGCGCATGAAGTACAAGGGCATCATCTGCGAGAAGTGCGGCGTTGAAGTCACGCTGGCTCGCGTCCGCCGCGAGCGCATGGGTCACATCGACCTGGCCGCTCCGGTCGCCCACATCTGGTTCCTGAAGTCGCTGCCGTCGCGCATCTCGCTGATGCTGGACATGGCGCTGAAGGACGTTGAGCGCGTCCTGTACTTCGAGAACTACATCGTCACCGAGCCGGGCCTGACCCCGCTGAAGCAGAACCAGCTGCTGACGGAAGACGAATTCTATCACTATCAGGAAGAGTTCGGCGACGACGGCTTCACGGCCGAGATCGGCGCCGAGGCGGTCCGCAACCTGCTGATGGCGATCGACCTGAACGCCGAGGCCGAGAAGCACCGCGCCGAACTGGCCGACAGCCCGTCGGAGCTGAAGGCCAAGAAGGCCTCCAAGCGTCTGAAGCTGATGGAAGCCTTCATCGAGTCGGGCAACAAGCCCGAGTGGATGATCCTGACCATCGTGCCGGTCATCCCGCCGGAACTGCGCCCGCTGGTGCCGCTGGACGGCGGCCGTTTCGCGACGTCGGACCTGAACGACCTGTATCGCCGGGTCATCAACCGTAACAACCGCCTGAAGCGCCTGATCGAACTGCGCGCGCCGGACATCATCATCCGCAACGAAAAGCGGATGCTGCAGGAATCCGTCGACGCCCTGTTCGACAACGGCCGTCGCGGTCGCGTCATCACCGGCGCGAACAAGCGTCCGCTGAAGTCGCTGGCCGATATGCTGAAGGGCAAGCAGGGCCGCTTCCGTCAGAACCTGCTGGGCAAGCGCGTCGACTACTCGGGCCGTTCGGTCATCACCGTGGGCCCCGAGCTGAAGCTGCACGAGTGCGGCCTGCCCAAGAAGATGGCGCTGGAGCTGTTCAAGCCCTTCATCTACGCGCGTCTGGACGCCAAGGGCCTGTCGGGCACCGTCAAGCAGTCCAAGCGCATGGTCGAGCGCGAACAGCCCGCTGTCTGGGACATCCTGGACGAGGTCATCCGCGAGCACCCGGTCCTGCTGAACCGCGCGCCGACGCTGCACCGTCTGGGCATCCAGGCGTTCGAGCCCAAGCTGATCGAGGGCAAGGCCATTCGCCTGCACCCGCTGGTCTGTACGGCGTTCAACGCTGACTTCGACGGCGACCAGATGGCCGTGCACGTCCCGCTGAGCCTCGAGGCCCAGCTGGAAGCGCGCGTCCTGATGATGTCGACGAACAACATCCTGTCGCCCGCCAACGGCAAGCCGATCATCGTGCCGTCGCAGGACATCGTCCTGGGCCTGTACTACCTGTCGCTGGTCAAGGAGAACCAGCCGGGCGAGGGCAAGCTGTTCGCCAACATGGGCGAGATCGACGCGGCCCTGGACGCCCAGGTCGTCAAGCTGCACACCAAGATCAAGGCGCGTTGGACCGAGATGAACTCGGACGGCGAAGTCGTGACCAAGGTGATCGACACCACGCCGGGCCGGATGAAGCTGGGCGCTCTGCTGCCGCTGAACCCGAACATCGGCTACCGTCTGCTCGAGAAGAACCTGACCAAGAAGGAAATCGGCAACCTGATCGATCAGGTCTACCGTCACTGCGGTCAGAAGGCGACGGTCATCTTCGCCGACCAGATGATGCAGATGGGCTTCCGCGAAGCGGCCAAGGCCGGCATCTCGGTGGGCAAGGACGACATCGTCATCCCGGCCAAGAAGGAACAGCTGGTCAACGAAACCCGCACTCAGGTTGAAGAGTACGAGCAGCAATATGCTGACGGCCTCATCACCAAGGGCGAGAAGTACAACAAGGTCGTCGACGCCTGGGCCAAGGCCACGGACAAGATCGCCGACGAGATGATGGGCGAAATCGCTCAGCCCCGCGTCCTGATCAAGGGCCAGGAGCCCGACATCAACTCGGTCTTCATGATGGCCAACTCGGGCGCTCGTGGCTCGCAGGCTCAGATGAAGCAACTGGGCGGCATGCGCGGCCTGATGGCCAAGCCCTCGGGCGAGATCATCGAGACGCCGATCATCTCGAACTTCAAGGAAGGCCTGACCGTCCTTGAATACTTCAACTCCACCCACGGCGCCCGTAAGGGTCTGGCTGACACCGCGCTGAAGACCGCCAACTCGGGTTATCTGACCCGTCGTCTGGTGGACGTGGCGCAGGACTCCATCGTCACCGAGGAAGACTGCGGCTCGACGCGCGGCATCACCCTGCGCGCCGTGGTCGAAGGCGGCGACGTGCTGGTCTCGCTGGGCCAACGCGTCCTGGGTCGCTATGCGGCCGAGGATATCAAGGAGCCGGGCGGCGAAGTCCTGTTCCCTGCGGACACCTATCTGCAGGAAGAGGAAGTCGAGCTGATCGACAAGGTCGGCGTCCAGTCCATCAAGGTCCGTTCGGCCCTGACGTGTGAAGCCGACGCCGGCATCTGCGGCATGTGCTACGGCCGTGACCTGGCGCGCGGCACCAACGTCAATATCGGCGAAGCGGTCGGCGTCATCGCCGCCCAGTCGATCGGCGAGCCGGGCACCCAGCTGACGATGCGTACCTTCCACATCGGCGGTACGGCCCAGGTGGCGGAAACCTCATTCTTCGAGGCGACCAACGCCGGCGTCATCAAGGTGGTCGGCCCGACCGTTATCGCCGCCCACGGCGATCCGGTGTCCATGAGCCGCAACGTCGTGGTCACCGTGACCGTCGACGGCAAGGACCGCGAATCCTACAAGGTGCCTTACGGCGCGCGCCTGCGCGTCAAGGACGGCGGCGAGGTGGTCAAGAACCAGCGCCTGGCCGAGTGGGATCCCTACACCACCCCGATCCTGACGGAAGTCGGCGGCGTGGTGCGCTTCGAAGACCTGGTCGACGGTCTGTCGGTCAAGGAAGAGACCGACGAGGCCACCGGCATCGCCCAGCGCGTCGTGTCGGACTGGCGCGCCAGCCCGCGCGGTTCGGACCTGCGTCCGGCCGTCGGCGTGACCCAGGGCGACAGCTACGCCAAGCTGTCGAGCGGTTCTGACGCGCGTTACCTGCTGCCCGTGGGCGCCATCCTGTCGGTGGCGAACGGCGACGAGGTCAAGCCGGGCGACATCGTCGCTCGTATCCCGACCGAAGGCGCCAAGACCCGCGACATCACCGGCGGTCTGCCGCGCGTGGCGGAACTGTTCGAAGCCCGTCGTCCGAAGGACTGCGCGGTCATCGCCGAGATGGACGGCCGCGTCGAATTCGGTCGCGACTACAAGAACAAGCGCCGCATCAAGATCACCCCGGAAGTCGATGCAGACGGCAACCAGGGCGAAGCGGTCGAGTTCCTGATCCCGAAGGGCAAGCACATCTCCGTCCACGACGGCGATCTGATCCAGAAGGGCGACTACATCATCGACGGCAACCCGGATCCGCACGACCTGCTGCGCATCCAGGGCGTCGAGGCGCTGGCCGAGTATCTGGTGAACGAAGTGCAGGAGGTCTACCGACTGCAGGGCGTGCCGATCAACGACAAGCACATCGAAGTCATCGTCCGTCAGATGCTGCAGAAGGTCGAGGTCATCGACTCCGGCGAAACCACCCTGATCCGTGGCGACACGGTCGAAGTGGCTGAAGCGGCTCTGGAAAACGCCAAGGTCGAGAAGCGCGGCGGCCGTCTGGCTGTCACGCAGCCGGTCCTGCTGGGCATCACCAAGGCGTCGCTGCAGACCCGCAGCTTCATCTCGGCGGCGTCCTTCCAGGAAACCACGCGCGTCCTCACCGAGGCTTCGGTCCACGGCAAGAAGGACATGCTGGAAGGCCTGAAGGAGAACGTGATCGTGGGTCGTCTGATCCCTGCCGGTACGGGCTCTTACCTGCGCAGCCTGCAGAAGATCGCCAACGAGCGCGATGCTGAGCTGACCCAGGCCCGCGAAGATGCGGTTGAGCCGCTTCCCGCGGATCTGGCCCTGGAGCTGGAACAGTCGGCCGACTGATCCGGGTCTCGGACCTGCAAAGACTGAAGAGGGCGGCGTCGAAAGGCGCCGCCCTTTTCTGTGGCCTATCGCGCTTCGCGCTACTTGAGGCCGGTTATGCGCCTCTACTGAGCTTTCGCCTCCTTCTCCCTTTGTGGAAAGAAGGAGCCGCGTCTACTGCGGCCGTATCGGCTCTCGGGGTCCGGCGGCGCCGGGCGTCATCGGGCGGCCCGAGGCCGGGGCGCCGTCGCGGCGGGTTTGGACGTTGCGGTTGGAGTCCATCTGCATCGAGGAATCCAGGTGGGCGCCCGCGCAGCCCGTGCCGAAGTTGGAGCCGGGACAGTCCTGAGGCGTTAGCACGCCGACGCCCCCGCTGAGCGGACGACGTTTGGCTTCATAGCGGCGCAGTGCGGCTGCGCCTTCTCGGGCGAACCGCGTGTCTCGATCAGGATGGCCCGTGCCGGTGATGGGGCGCCGTGCTGCAGCCTCCGCCGCCCGTTCATTGAAACGCTCGTCGCAGATTACGCGCTCGGCGCGGGTCAGCATTTCGGGAGAGCGGCAGCCGACAGGCGACGTGCGCAGAGCGCGCGCCGTGGCGGCCGCCTGAGTTTCCGTCGTCACGCGCCAGGGATCGGCGATCTGGTCGGCTGAAGCGGAGGGGGCGGCGTCGGGCGTAGTCCTTGCGATGCGTGGCGCAGGCAGCGTCGGACGATCCGGCGTGGAAGGCGCAGGGGCCTGGGCCTGGCTTGTGCTGTTGGCGCGCCGCGCCCGTGCCTGGGGCGAGGGCTGAGTTACGACGACGGGCTGCCGAGGCCGTTCGTCCGGCAGGAGGGGGCGAGGTTCGATGTCCAGATAGACGACGGGCGGCGTGTCCGACCCCAGACGGGCCGGCGGCTTGACGGCGTAAAAGGCGAGAGGAGCCAGCAGCAGGCCGTGGATCAGCAGCGAAGCTCCGGCCGTCGCCGCGCGTCGATGGCGTGCTCCCTTGCCGCGCCCGCCCAATTTGTCCAGCACCACGACGGTCATGCGACGTCCCCATCCCTGGAGCAAAACATGGCTTTGCAAGCGTGGCGATATGTGGGCGAGGGATCAAGAAGGCGAACAACGTGCGGCGAAGCGCGCCGTTCGCGAATCCCTTGACCTGTTAACGGATCGAGCGTAGAAGCCGCGCACTTTCGAGACGTGGGCGGTTCGCCGCTCGCTGAGATCGTGACAATTGAACGGACGGGCTGTGTCCCGCCGGAACGCCCGAAGCGCGCGTTCCGGTTTTTCTGTTTGGGCGTCGTGACCTCGGCTCGATAACACCCGGGCGGGGCTTCGGTCTCGTTCAAAAGAAGGCTCATGAGGCGCTCCGGTCGAAAGACACACGCTTCCACATCGAAAAGAGACGAATTCGAATGCCCACGATCAACCAGCTGATCCGCAAGCCCCGCAAGCCGAAGCCGGTCCGCAACAAGGTTCCGGCCCTGGAGGGTTCGCCCCAGCGTCGCGGCGTCTGCACCCGCGTGTACACCACGACCCCGAAGAAGCCGAACTCGGCTCTGCGTAAGGTCGCCAAGGTCCGTCTGGCCAAGAACGGCGTTGAAGCCGTTTGCTACATCCCCGGCGAAGGCCACAACCTGCAGGAGCACTCGGTCGTGCTGATCCGCGGCGGCCGCGTGAAGGACTTGCCCGGCGTGCGTTACCACATCCTGCGCGGCGTGCTCGATACGCAAGGCGTCAAGGACCGCAAGCAGCGTCGTTCGCACTACGGCGCCAAGCGTCCGAAGTAATCGGCCCCGGCCTACGTTTCAGAGATTTCCCCGACGTCAGTCGGGCCCGAGAAGGAATAACCCATGTCGCGTCGTCACCGCGCCCAGAAGCGTGAAGTTCTGCCGGATCCCAAGTTCGGCGATCTGATCGTCACCAAGTTCATGAACTACGTCATGTACGAAGGTAAGAAGGCCGTCGCCGAAAACATCGTTTACGGCGCCTTCGACATCCTGGCGGACAAGAAGAAGGAGCAGACTGCGGTCGAGACCTTCCACGCCGCCCTGGAAAACGTCGCCCCGTCGGTCGAAGTCCGCTCGCGCCGCGTCGGCGGCGCCACCTACCAGGTGCCGGTCGAAGTCCGTCCGGACCGTCGTCGCGCCCTGGCCATCCGCTGGCTGGTCAACGCCGCCCGCAACCGCGGCGAAAACACCATGACGGAAAAGCTGGCCGCCGAGCTGCTGGACGCCTCGAACAACCGCGGCACCGCGGTCAAGAAGCGCGAAGACACCCACAAGATGGCCGAAGCCAACCGCGCCTTCAGCCACTACCGCTGGTAAGCGTCTTAAAACCGCCAATGGCGGCGACTATTTAAGACGATCTGGCGCGGGCGTTTTTTCGGAATCGCCCGCGCCGTCATATCCGACACCCCAGGGCGCTCGCCGCGTCCGCGAAGCTCCCGGAAGGCAACTTCAATGCCCCGCACACATAAAATCGAAGACTACCGCAACTTCGGCATCATGGCCCACATCGACGCGGGCAAGACGACGACGACCGAGCGGATCCTGTTCTACACCGGCAAAAACCACAAAATGGGCGAGACGCACGACGGCGCGTCCACCATGGACTGGATGGACCAGGAGCAGGAACGCGGCATCACCATCACGTCGGCCGCGACGACCGCTTTCTGGCGCGAAAAGCGCCTGAACATCATCGACACCCCCGGCCACGTGGACTTCACCATTGAAGTCGAGCGTTCGCTGCGCGTGCTCGACGGCGCCGTGACGGTGCTGGACGGCAACGCCGGCGTCGAGCCGCAGACGGAAACCGTCTGGCGCCAGGCCGACAAGTACCGCGTGCCGCGCATCGTCTTCGTCAACAAGATGGACAAGATCGGCGCCGACTTCGAGAAGTCGGTCGAGTCGATCCGCGACCGCCTGGGCGCCAAGGCTGTGCCGATCCAACTGCCGATCGGTTCGGAATCGAACCTGAAGGGCGTGGTCGATCTGGTCGAGATGAAGGCCCTGGTTTGGGAAACCGACCAAGTCGGCGCCTCGGCCGACGTGCGCGACATCCCGGCTGACATGGCCGACGCCGCGGCCGCCGCTCGCCAGTACCTGGTCGACAACGCCGTCGAGATCGACGACGAGGCCATGGAAGCCTACCTGGAAGGCAACGAGCCCTCGGTTGAAGTGCTGAAGCGCTGCATCCGTAAGGCCGTGATCACCGGCGCCTTCTACCCGATCCTCGCCGGCTCGGCCTTCAAGAACAAGGGCGTGCAGCCCCTGCTCGACGCCGTCGTCGACTATCTGCCGTCGCCGGTGGACATCCCGCCGACGCCGGGCATCGACTTCAAGACCGAAGAGCCGGTCGTCCGCAAGGCTTCGGACGAAGAGCCCCTGTCGGTTCTGGCGTTCAAGATTATGGACGACCCCTTCGTCGGCTCGATCACCTTCTGCCGCCTGTACTCGGGCAAGATGGAGACCGGTCAGTCGCTGCTGAACTCGTCGCGCGACAAGCGTGAGCGCGTCGGCCGCATGCTGCAGATGCACTCGAACAACCGCGAGGACATCAAGGAAGCCTACGCCGGCGACATCGTCGCCTTGGCCGGCCTGAAGGAAACCCGCACGGGCGACACCCTGTGCGACCCGCTGAAGTCGCCGGTCATCCTCGAGAAGATGGAATTCCCGGCGCCGGTCATCGAGATCGCCGTCGAGCCCAAGACCAAGGCCGACCAGGAGAAGCTGGGCGTCGCCCTGGCCAAGCTGGCTTCGGAAGATCCGTCCTTCACCGTCTCGACCGACCACGAGTCGGGCCAGACGATCCTGAAGGGCATGGGCGAGCTGCACCTGGACATCAAGATCGACATCCTGAAGCGCACCTACAAGGTCGAAGCGACCATCGGCGCGCCGCAGGTGGCCTATCGTGAATCGATCAGCCGCAAGGTCGAGATCGACTACACCCACAAGAAGCAGACCGGCGGCACGGGTCAGTTCGCCCGCGTGAAGCTGGTGTTCGAGCCGGGAGAGCCGGGTTCGGACTTCGTCTTCGAGTCGGCCATCGTCGGCGGCGCAGTGCCCAAGGAATACATCCCGGGCGTCGAAAAGGGCCTGAAGTCGGCCAAGGACAACGGCCTGCTGGCCGGCTTCCCGGTGATCGACGTCAAGGCGACGCTGATCGACGGAGCCTTCCACGACGTCGACTCCTCGGTCCTGGCCTTCGAAATCGCGTCGCGCGCCGCGTTCCGCGAACTGAAGGAAAAGGGCGGACCGAAGCTGCTCGAGCCGATCATGGCCGTCGAGGTCGTGACCCCGGAAGAGTACCTGGGTTCGATCATCGGCGACCTGAACGGCCGTCGCGGCATGATCCAGGGGCAGGACATGCGGGGCAACGCCGTCGTCGTGAACGCCTTCGTGCCGCTGGCCAACATGTTCGGCTACGTGAACACGCTGCGCGGCATGTCGCAGGGCCGCGCCCAGTTCACCATGCAGTACGACCACTATGAATCGGTGCCGCAACACGTCGCCGACGAAGTGATCAAGAAGTACGCCTAAGTCCGTCTTTCTGACGGACCCACTTGAAAACGGGGCGGTTTGACCACAAATCGCCCCACCTATCCCCAAACCCATTTGGACCCCAGTTTGGGGACACCAGGAGCTAGAGAATGGCCAAGGAAAAGTTCGAACGCACGAAGCCGCACGTGAACATCGGCACGATCGGTCACGTTGACCACGGCAAGACGACGCTGACGGCGGCGATCTCGAT
>NZ_JBDGLE010000011.1:0-53979 GCF_057655995.1 Brevundimonas sp. Soil_N_31 | reverse complement strand
TTGATGTCGTCGATGATGTGGTAGCCGGCGTCGATCGCGCCGTACCAGCCATCAGGCTCAGCCGAAGCAGCGCCGGCCGACAGGGCCAGGGCGGCCGCCGCGCTCGACGCCAGGATCAAACTCTTGACACGCATAGGATGCGGCCCTCCGAGGTTTATTGATAGGTGGGCGATATTCAGTCACCGCCTGAGGCGACCCTTACCAGCGTCACCTTAGCGGGTCGAGCACGAAACGCTCGCTAGCAACTTCAAGCAATACAAGCGTGTTCCAAAAGCTACAAAAGCCAAAAGCCTCTTTAGCTCAGAGCAAGTGAGGGAGCGCCGTCTCCCAAGGTTCCCGCTTCAACGACCTGCGTAAAGGCGGAAACAATATGATACAATGAACTGGCGGGAGCGGCCTCATCAATGAAGCGGCCATTTTCAAGCCTCTTATCTCGCCAAAGCCCATCATCAGTCAGATACGTCCAAACGGCGCGCTGAGCGCGAGCCGCCTCCAAAAGAAAACGTTTCTCTTCTGACGGGCACAAATCAGCAAGAAGCAGGGAAGCTTTCAACCACTCCGTCTGAGGCCATAGACGAGCACGCCGCACACGAACGCCCCCTTCCTCATCCAAAGCGTCTACGGCGACCTGACCGCGCGCATCCACTCCCTCCACCCCGCGGTCGAACAAGGCCTTGGCGGCCGTCAGCCATTTCTGATCTCCGCCGCGACGGTGCAAGCGCGCCAACAACCAAGCCCATTCGAATTGATGACCCGGCTCGACGAGACGACCCTTCTCGCCGGAAGCAGGCGTCCAGTCAGCCTCGAAGAATTCTCTCAATCGGCCGGTCTTTGAATCCATAAAAACAGTCGTGGCCAAACTCGCAACCTGTTCTGCGAGCGCACTCCATGCCGGATCATCGCTGAGCTCGGACCAAGCCAAGGCCGCCTCCAGCAGGTGCATGTGGGCATTTGACTGGTATGGCTGGTCTCCGGCTTCAACGATGGCGCCACCGTCATCCGCCCTTTCCAGCAACCGCTTTGTCACCTCGTGAGCGATCGCTTCAGCACGCTCGTCCCAGTCAACGCCCGCTTTCTTGGCCGTCGCTAGCGCGAGTAGAAGAAAAGCCTGATCATAGACGCGGAAATCCTCGTCCAGAGGCGTGCCATCATGCGCCACCAACGTTCGCATCAAACCGTCCGAACGCAGGAACACTCGTTCCAAATATGCGAACCCGTCCATGATGTTCTGACGCCAGCCCCCCTGCCATCCAAGCAAGCCAGCCTGCGCGAAAACATAAATCTGTCGCGCCTGAACGCGCGCACGTCGCTCCGCCGCTACACTTCGCCCATCAAGATTGAGCAGTTCCGCGAACGCGCCATTCTCGGCCTGGCCCACAGACGACCAAAGCGGCAATGCGCGTAAACGCAACCACTCCCGGAACCTGCGCGCACCAACTTCAAGCGTCTCCATTTCAGGCCTGACGAAGTCGATATGCTGCGGAGAAGACTTTCGCAGTCGCTCAACCACCTTCTTCACGTCTTGAGCGCGAGATAGATCGCACACCAAGACAGCATCGCCTTCAACCACAATGGCCAGATTTCGAACCCCAAGGGCCGCGACGACTACGCCCTCCGGTGCACGCGCCATGCATCCTTCAGCGTCCTCGAATATATGACCGCCGAATTCCCCTTCGCCCGTCGCGGCGACGGCGTCCCAGGCTCCCAGATCCGACCATTGGAAATCGACTGGCAAGACCCAGGCCCGCTGCGTGCGCTCCATCAAGGCATAATCGATCGAAATCTTAGGCGCAGAACGGAAAGCCACGCCAAGCTCAAAGACATCCCCAGCACATCCATTAACGGATGCTCGTGCCGACTGAAGGACATCGGGAGCACAATGCGCGAGTTCAGAAAGCAGCGTACTAGCAGACAGTATGAAATTGCCGCTATTCCAAAGAAAACCCTTTTGAATATAATCTCGAGCTACATCTCGATCTGGCTTTTCAACAAACTGCTTTACTGGAGCAAGGTCACTTGCGGCCGGCTGGATATACCCATACGCCGTCGAGGGCTCGGTCGGCTTGACGCCTAGGGTGACGATATGTCCCTTCAACGCGGCTTCGCCCGCCTGTCTCACAGCTTCGCAGAAGGCGCCATGGTCTGGAATATGGTGATCTGACGCGACAAAAACGTTCACGCCATCCGCGTCGTGTTGTTCCGTCCATGCTGCGGCCGCCGCCATAGCGGCTGCCGAATCCCGCGCCTCAGGCTCAAGCAAGACTTGAGCAACGACGCCGATGTCATGAAGTTGATCCAGAATGGCGCTACGGTGCGCATGGCCGCCAATAACAATAATGCGCCCTCCACCGGAGACCAGCGGCTGCGTCCGTAAAACGGCTTCCTGAAAAAGGGAGCGGTTACCTGAAAGCGGGATGAACTGCTTAGGCCTTGAAGGGCGAGAAGCCGGCCAAAGCCTGGTCCCCGCACCGCCGCACATAATGACAGGATATAATCTCATGATAGGATGCCTAATCTGAATCGCGCAGAAAGAAAGTATCCGATCATAGAATTACGAAAGAATGACGACTTTCGCTAACTTCAACAGCACCTTCGCCCGTGACTCGCGCCGCCCTTGGGGCTATCGAGCGCGCACGATGATAGAGACTGATCGGCAATCCGAGGAACGCGGCTGGGAAACGGCGAAGACGCTCGCCGAGGCCCTGCCCTATATCCAGGTTTATGACCGCGAGACCGTGGTCATCAAATACGGCGGCCACGCCATGGGCGAGAGCGCCGTGGCGAAGCAGTTCGCTGCGGACGTGGTGCTGCTGAAGCTGATGGGCGTGAACCCCGTGGTGGTCCACGGCGGCGGCCCGCAGATCAGCGCCATGCTGGACAAGGCGGGCGTGAAGTCGGCCTTCGTCGACGGCCTGCGCGTGACGGACAAGGACACCATGTCGGTGGCCGAGATGGTCCTGTCCGGCGCGGTCAACAAAGAGATCGCCCACTGGATCACCGTCGCCGGCAAGGAAGCCGACGTGCGCGGCGTCGGCCTGTCAGGCAAGGACGCCGGCCTGCTGACGGTTGAAAAGACCAAGCGCACCAAGCGCGACCCCGACAGCATGATCGAGCACGAGGTCGACCTGGGCTTCGTCGGCGAACCGACTAAGGTCGATCCCAAGCTGATCAAGGGCCTGATCGCCTCGGAGACCGAGGACTGGGTGCCGGTCATCGCCCCCATCGGCGTGGCCGAGGACGGCCAGACCTATAACGTCAACGCCGACACCGTCGCCGGGGCCGTCGCAGGCGCGCTGCACGCCAAGCGGATGCTGCTGCTGACCGACGTGCCGGGGGTCAAGGGCGCCGACGGCGAGATCATCCGCCAGATGACGCTGGACGAGGCTCAGAGCCTGATCGACGACGGCGTCGCCACCGGCGGCATGATCCCCAAGCTGGAGACGGCCATGGCCGCCATCCGCGCGGGCGTCGAGGCCGTGGTCATCCTGGACGGGCGCCGCCCGCACGCCATGCTGGTCGAGCTGTTCACCGAGCACGGCGCCGGCACCCTGGTCAGGCGGAAGTGACGGGTTCGGCGTCGAACACGGCGCCTGAAACCGCGCCTACCGAGATCGGCGCGGACCTGCGCCATGTGCGGTCCTGGGTCTTCGACCTGGACAACACCCTGTACCCGCCGGAGACGCAGTTCCTGCGTCAGGTGGAGCAGCGCATCAACCAGTACGTCGTGCGCACCTCGGGCCTGGAATCGGCCGAGGCTCTGTCGGTGCAGCGCGGCTATCTGCATGACTACGGCACCTCCCTGGCCGGGCTGATGATGCACTATGAGATCGACCCGCATCACTTCCTGGCCGAGGTGCATGACGTGCCGCTGGACGTGCTGGCGCCCGATCCCGGCCTGCACGCGGCGCTGGAGCGGCTGCAGGGTCCGCGCCTGATCTTCACCAACGGCTCGGCCGGTCACGCCCAGCGGGTGATGGAGAAGCTGGAGCTGACGCCCTTCTTCGACGGAGTGTTCGCGCTTGAGGACGCCGACCTCATCCCCAAGCCGGACCCGCGCACCTTCCACAAGATGCTGGCGCGTTTCGGCGTCGATCCGGCGACCGCCTGCTTCTTCGAGGACACGCCCAAGAACCTGGAGCCGGCGCGCGACCTGGGCATGACCACCGTGCTGGTCGGAACCAAGGCCTTCACCGCCGAGGGCGATCACATCCAACACCGGGCCGCCTCCCTCGGCCCCTTCCTGACCACCGCCATGCTGGACGGAGATCCGCAATGACCGACCTGACCCACCTGGAATCCGTCATCGAGGCCGCCTGGGAAGCCCGCGCCGAGGTTTCGGCCGCCACGCGCGGCGAGGTGCGCGACGCCGTCGACACCGCCCTGGCCCTGCTGGACTCCGGCCAGGCGCGCGTCGCCTCGCGCGGCGCCGACGGCGTGTGGAGCACGCACCAGTGGCTGAAGAAGGCGGTGCTGCTGTCCTTCCGTCTGAACGACAACGTCATCATGCGCGCCGGCCACGCCCCCACCCTGCCGCTGTCCGCCGATCAGCCGGTCGCCGTCGGCCCCTTCTGGGACAAGGTGCCCAACAAGTTCGGCGATTGGAACGCCGCCGACTATCAGGCGGCGGGCTTCCGTTCGGTGCCGGGCGCGATCGTTCGCCGCGGCGCCTATGTCGGCAAGAACGTGGTGCTGATGCCGTCCTTCGTGAACATCGGCGCCTATGTCGATGAAGGCTCGATGGTCGACGCCTGGGCCACGGTCGGCTCGTGCGCCCAGATCGGCAAGAACGTCCACCTGTCGGGCGGGGCGGGCATCGGCGGGGTGCTGGAGCCGCTGCAGGCCAATCCGACCATCATCGAGGACGGCTGCTTCATCGGCGCCCGCGCCGAGGTGGCCGAGGGCGTCATCGTGCGCGAGGGCGCGGTCCTGGCCATGGGCGTCTATCTGTCGGCCTCGACCAAGATCGTCGACCGGGCGACGGGCGAGATCTTCCGCGGCGAGGTGCCGGCCTATTCGGTCGTGGTGCCGGGCGCCCTGCCCGACCCGAACGGCGGTCCCAGCCTGTACTGCGCCGTCATCGTCAAGCGCGTCGACGCCCAGACCCGCGCCAAGACCGGCGTCAACGAACTGCTGCGCGACTGACGACACGGCCCTCCGGACGCAGGGTTCAAAGAAAACAGGCTCGTCAATCTCTCCGAAACCGGCCTAATGGCTGAATAGGTTTCGGGAGAGGGAACCATGTCTGTTCAACGCCTGCGCGGATTTGCGATTTCGATCAGCGTTCTGGGCCTGTTGGCCCTGCCCTTGGCGGCTTGCGGCGGAGGAGGAGGAGGCGGCGGCATCGTCACGCCCACACCACCCCCGCCTCCTCCGCCACCGCCGCCGCCCCCTCCTCCACCACCACCGCCGCCGCCGCCCCCTCCGGCGATCCCCGAAGCGACGTCGTCCGAATACCTGCGCAACTGGGGCGTGGGAGACACAGGCGCCTTCCGCGCCTGGCAGCGCGGCGCCACCGGGCGCGGCGTGACCGTCGCCGTGGTCGACAGCGGCATCAAGCTGAACCACCAGGATCTCGGCGCGAACATCTCGCCCCTGTCCACCGACGTGGTTCCGGGCCGCAACCAGCCGCAGGGCACGGACGACCACGGAACCAATGTCTCCAGCATCATCGCCGCGCCGTTCAACAACTACGGCACCGTCGGCGTGGCCTTCAACTCGACCATCATGTCGATCCGCGCCGACGTCAGCGAATGCACGGATCCCGAAGACAAGATCTGCTTCCGCTCATCCGACCTGGTGCGGTCCCTGGACTACGCCGTGCAGAACGGGGCTAAGATCATCAACCTGTCCCTCGGCGGCGAGACGCCGCTGGGCGTCCAGTTCGAGGCCGCCCTGCAACGCGCCGTCAACGCCGGCGTCATCCTTGCCATCGCCGCCGGGAACGAAGCCGGCGCCAATCCCGAATGGCCCGGCCGCTACGCCAGCGATCCCCGCTTCGCCGGGTCGATCATCGTCGTGGGCGCTCATGACCGCGCACGCCAGCTGGGCAGCTTCTCGAACAAGGCCGGCGTGTCTCAGGGCGCCTATCTGACCGCGCCGGGGGTCGACGTCATCGTCGGCTGCGAAGGCGACAGCTGCTGGCGGGTCAACGGCACCTCCTTCGCCTCTCCCGCCGTGGCGGGCGCCATGGCCCTGTTGCTGGAAGCCTTTCCCAATCTGACCGGGCGCGACGCGGTGGACATCCTGCTGCGGACCGGGGCGGACCTGGGCGACACGGGGACGGACATCACCTTCGGGCGCGGCGCGCTGGACATCGCCCGCGCCTTCCAGCCGGTGGGGACGACCTCGTCTCCGATGGCGAACGGCCAGCCGGTGAACATCGCCGTCGAACCGGGCGCCTATGTCGGCGGACCGTTCGGCGACGCCCTGGGCCGCACCGGCGCCCTGGCGACCATCGCTCATGACGAGTACGAGCGGCTGTTCCGCGTGAACCTGGGCGCCGCCTACGGACCCGCGCCGCGCCGCAGCTACCAACCCAGCAACCCGACGCCGATGCAGCAGTCTCAGGTGACGCTGGATGCGCCGGGCGGAGCGCGGCTGTCGCTGGCTGCGGCCACGCCGGTGGCCATGCCCGATCCGGTGGTCGCCCGCTACACCCCCTTCGACGCGCCCTGGCTGGGCGATGAGACGCGCAGCGAGGCCCTGTTCGACGTTCAGGCCGGGCGGCTGTCCTTCTCGGCCTGGCAAGGTCAGGGCGGGGCGCGCTCGCCGTTCCGCAGCGGTTCCGGCGACGGCTTCGTGGCCCTGAGCCAGGCCGACCACGCCCTGCGCGGCGCGATGTCGTTCGGCGCCCTGACCTTCAGCGCCGAGAGCGGGTCCGGCGACCGGCGCGCCCCCCTGCGTCCGGTCGAGCGCGACGCCTCGACCTACGCCCGCGCCGGGATGGACTGGCGCGCCGAGAACGGCGGCCTTTCGTTCAGTCTGGGCGCGCTGGATGAGCGGATGGGACCGCTGGGGGCCTATCTGCCGACGCAGTCGGACTTCGCCCTGCCGTCGCGCACCCGCTTTGCGGCGGTCGGGGCGGACGTCGACCTGGGACGCGGCCTCACCCTGTCGGGCGAGGCGGGGTTCGGCCGCACCGAACTGGAGGGGCGGTTCCTGCAGCTGTCGGCCCCCGCGATCAGCTCGACGTGGCGGGCGTCGTTGCAGTCGACCTGTCCGACGTGGTCCTTCGCCAAGGCCCTGGGCTGCCGCAGTCTGACGTGGGAGATTTCCCAGCCGCTGCGGATCGAGGATGGGACGTTCAGCGCCTATCTGGCCGACGCGCCGCTGGACTATTTCGACCCGGTGACCTTCTCGGAGCGGCGCTTCTCGGCCGCGCCGTCGGGGCGGCAAATCGACTTCAGCGTGCGCAGCCTGCACGCCCTGCCCGGCGGCTCCTGGCTGCAGCTTGAGGCCGTGGCGAGCCGCGAGGAGCAGCACCGCGCGGGCGCCCCGACCGGCTACGCCCTGCTGGGCAGCTGGCGGCGGGGGTTTTGAACACTCACCTCCCGCTCGTCCCGGCGTCCGCTGGGATCCAGTGAGAGCGACATGTGCCCATCTTTAGTGTTCTTGAAGCCGCCAAGCCTTGAACGAAGAGCCTGAAGCCAAAGCACTGGATCCCGGCGTCCGCCGGGATGAGCGGATTTTGGGGCGGAGGAAAAAAGGCCGGCGATCGATCGCCGGCCTTTGTTGTTTCAGCTTGGCCCTTGGAGCGCTTAGCGCTCGACGCACAGGGCCACGCCCATGCCGCCGCCGATGCACAGGGTGGCCAGACCCTTCTTGGCGCCCGAACGCTTCATCTCGTGCAGCAGCGTCGTCAGGACGCGCGCGCCCGAGGCGCCGACCGGGTGGCCGATGGCGATGGCGCCGCCGTTGACGTTGACCTTGGCCGGGTCGAGACCCAGCTCCTTGACCACGCACAGCGACTGGGCCGCAAAGGCTTCGTTGGATTCGATCAGGTCCAGATCGGCGATGGTCCAGCCCGCCTTCTCCAGCGCCTTCTTCGAAGCCGGGATCGGGCCCGTGCCCATGATGGCCGGGTCGACGCCCGCCGTGGCCCACGAGGCGATGCGGGCCAGCGGCTCAAGCCCGCGCGCCTTGGCCTCATCGGCGCTCATCAACACCAGGGCGGCGGCGCCGTCGTTGATGCCCGAGGCGTTGGCCGCCGTCACCGTGCCGTCCTTGACGAAGGCGGGCTTCAGCTTCTCCATCGCCTCGAGGGTGGCGCCGTGGCGGATGTATTCGTCCTGATCCACGACCACGTCGCCCTTTCGGGTCGAGATGACGACCGGGACGATTTCGTCGGCGAACTTACCGGCCTTCTGGGCGGCCTCGGCCTTGTTCTGCGAGGCGACGGCGAAGGCGTCCTGAGACGCGCGGTCGATCGACCATTTGTTCGCGATGTTCTCGGCCGTCTGGCCCATGTGATAGCCGTGGAAGGCGTCGATCAGCCCGTCCTGAAGCATGCTGTCCTTGAAGGCCAGCTCGCCCATCTTCTGGCCGTTGCGAAGCTGGGCCGTGTGCGGCGACTGGCTCATGCTCTCCTGGCCGCCGGCGACGACGATCTTGGCGTCGCCCTGCACGATCTGCTGATAGGCCAAGGCCACGGCGCGCAGGCCCGAACCGCACAGCTGGTTCAGGCTCCAGGCCGGGGTTTCATTGGCCAGGCCCGCGCCGATGGCGGCCTGACGCGCCGGCCCCTGCCCCGCGCCCGCCTGCAGCACCTGGCCCAGGATCACCTCGTCCACATCGGCGGGCGCGACGCCCGCGCGTTCCAGCGCCGCCTTGATGGCGACCTCGCCCAGCTTGGAGGCCGGAAGGGTCGACAGGGCGCCGAGGAAGGAGCCGACCGGCGTGCGGGCGGCGGAGACGATGACGACGTCGGTCATTTTTATTCACTCCCTGGAGAAATTCTTTGCGCGAGGTTGTGCCGCATTCGCAGACGCACGTCACCTGTTGCGATGCAGCAATCAGCAAAACGTCATCGCCGCGCCGCAGCATCCGCCGGGAACGATGCCCCACGCCGTGCTTTCAGAAGGGGAAGGAGACGTGATCTTGCTGAAAGCTATCGCCCGCCGGATCTGCACCCCCGACGATCTGGACATGATCGAACACTATCAGACGCGGGCCGAGCGGCTGGCCGATCTGTGGGTGCATGTCGTGGGTCTGGCGCTGGCGGCGGCGGGCGGGGTGGTGCTGGCAGTACTGGCCAGCGTCTATGCGGGCGTGGGCGCGGCCGTTTCGACGGCGATCTACGCCCTGTGTCTGGTGGCCATGCTGACGGCCTCGACCGTCTACAACCTAACCCATCCGTGCGCGGCGCGGCCCGTGCTGCGACGGCTGGACGAGGCGGCCATCTTCCTGATGATCGCAGGCAGCTATACCCCCTTCACCGCCGTGCGGTTCGAGGGCGCCTGGTCCGTGGGCTTCACCCTGGCGGTGTGGACCATGGCCATCGTCGGCGCGGGGGTGAAGATGCTGGCGCCGCGCCTGTCCGACGCCTTCTGGAGCGTGATCTACGTCCTGTTCGGCTGGGTGGCGGTGTTCGCGCTGAAGCCGATGATCGAGACGGTGCACCCGCTGGCGCTTGGCCTGCTGGTCGCAGGCGGGCTGATCTATACGGCCGGGGTCTTCGTCTTCATCAGCCAGAAGGTGAAGTTCCGCCGCGCCATCTGGCACGGCTTCGTCGTCACCGGCGCGGGCGTGCACTGGGCCGCCGTACTGATCGGCGTGGTGCTGGTCCAGGCCTGAAACGCCGCGGCAAAGACGGGACTCGCCTTCGCGCGCGCAATGCGGGATGCTTGGGCGTTGCAACATCGCGAGAACAAGCGTGACCGACAAGAAATCCGAGGGCGGAAAAACCCGTGACGGCATGGTCGTCATCAAGAAGTATGCGAACCGGCGGCTCTATAACACCGCCACCAGCGCCTATGTGACGCTGGACGATCTGGCCCGCATGGTGCGCGAGGGCGTGGAATTCGTCGTCTATGACGCCAAGACCAATGACGATCTGACGCGCCAGATCCTGACTCAGATCATCTTCGAGGAGGAAAGCCGGGGCGAGGCCCTGCTGCCGGTGCAGTTCCTGCGTCAGCTGATCGGCTTTTACGGCAACTCCATGCAGGGGGTTCTGCCGTCCTATCTGGAGATGTCGCTGGATACGTTCACGCGCCAGCAGGAGCAGCTGCGCGGCCAGTTCACGCGCGCCTTCGCCGCCGCGCCCGGCGGCAATCTGATGGAAGAGGCCGTGCGCCAGAACATGGCCATGTTCGAGCGCGCCATGCGGATGTTCCCCGGCTTCGCCCACGCCCGCCCGGAAGGCGAGGCGGCCGAAGCGCCCGCCGCCGAACCCAAGGCTGAACCGGCCAAGGAAGGCGCGGCGCTGGACGAGATGCGCCGCCAGATGGACGAGATGCGGGCTCAGATCGACCGCCTCGCCCAGTCCAAGGGCTGAGGCCGAGGTGACGGATGAAATCCGTCCTATCGGCGCGTCGGGGCCGCTGAACGACCCCGTCGTGGACGACCGCCGCGAAGGCGACCGCCGCCATCGCGAGAGGCGGCGCGCGCGCGCCCTGGTCCCGACCGAAGCTGAAGCGTCGCAAGAGGCGGCCGATCCTGCCGCCTCCCCGGCAAAGCCTGCCGTCACCCCGCCCCCGCCGCCCGCCGCCTTCGCCGCCCAGGTGCTGGGTCAGTCGGGGCAGAAGCGCGGGCTGAAGGGCGGCGTTCCGGTGCTGGACGCCGCGCGCACCACCTATCTGGGCCGGGAATATTCGGGGCGGCACGACCGACGCCCGTCGCCGGGACGATCGCGCAAGACCGAGATCTGACACCGACTGGCGCCCGACTTGCGTAGGCCAAGGCTCAACCGCCTTCGGATCGCGCCATGCCCGCCGTTTTCAGCCTCGCCGCCCGCCTGCTCGACGTCACCGTGGTGGCGGTGATCTTTCTGGCGTTCAGCTAGGCGCGACGGGGCCCCTGCTCTTCTGCCGTCATCCTCGGGTCAAGCCCGAGGATGACGGCGGTGGGGAAAGGAGGGAACCTCAGAACTCGCTGACGTCCCCCGGACGGCGCGAGCGCGACTTCAGCCACATCACGCCCAGCAGGTCCGAGAAGGACGCCCGCAGCCGCCCCCAGTTGGTGTATTTCGACCGGCCCGTTTCGCGGTGGCGGTGATCGACGTCGAGGTAGCGGTTCTCATACCCCTCGCGGATCATCAGGGCGGGCAGATAGCGGTGGATGTGATCGAAGTAGGGCAGCCGCAGGAAGACGTCGCGGCGGAACGCCTTCAGCCCGCAGCCCGTGTCGTCGGCGTCGTCGCCCAGCAGCTTCTTGCGGATGCGGTTGGCCCACAGGGAGGCCTGGCGCTTGGCGTTGGTGTCCTGACGCTTGGCGCGCACCCCGCCGACCAGGGCGACGCTGGGCGGCGCGGCCAGCAGGGCGTCGGCCAGACGCGGCGCATCGGCGGGCGGATTCTGGCCGTCGCCGTCCAGCGTCACCACGATCGGCGCCCGCGCGGCCAGGACGCCGGTGCGCACCGCCCGGCTCTGCCCCGCATTGGTCCCGTGCGACAGCACCCGCAAGGCGGGCAATTCGGCCATCGCCGCCTGCAGCTCGGCCAGGGTCGTGTCCCGGCTGGCGTCGTTGACGAAGATCATCTCATAGGACCGCCCGGCGAAGGCCTCGGCGATTTCGCGCGCCAAGGGCACGGCGGCGCCGGATTCGTCATGCACGGGCACGACGACGGAAATGTCGGGCGAAGAAGCGGAGCGGTCGATCATCGACGCTCTTTAGCGCACGCCGCGCCTCGGCGAAACGGCGCGTCCACAGCCGGTGAAGAAGGTGAAGCTTCCGGGGGCCGCACCCGGCGTGATACGACAGCGGCATGAACCGCCCGAACCTGGATCATTACATCGCCGGCTGGCGCGGCCCCGTCCTTGCGGCCCTGCTGGCCCTGATCGCCGGCCTGCCCAGCCTGATGCTGTTGCCGCCGCTGGATCGGGACGAGAGCCGTTTCGCCCAGGCGACCGCCCAGATGCTGGAAGGCGGCGATTACGTCGACATCCGCTTCCAGGACGATCCGCGCTGGAAGAAGCCCATCGGCATCTACTGGATGCAGGCGGCGGCCGTGGCCGCGACCTCGGACGTCGAGGACCGCAACATCCAGCCCTATCGCCTGCCGTCGCTGTTGGGGGCCATGCTGGCGGCCTGGGCCGTGGCCTGGGCGGGCGCGGCCCTGTTCGGCCAGAGGGCGGGCTTCCTGGCGGGCGTCATGCTGGGCGCCACCTTCCTGCTGTCGACCGAGGCGGGCATCGCCAAGACCGACGCCATGCTGGCGGGCCTGACCACCCTGTCGATGGCGGCGCTGGCGCGCATCTACATGTCCACGCGGGCGGGCGAGAAGGCGGACCGGCTGCACAAGCTGCTGTTCTGGGCGGGCATCGGCCTGTCCATCCTGATCAAGGGACCGATCGGCCTGCTGGTCGTGGCCCTGACCATCATCGCCCTGTCGCTGTGGGACCGGAACATCAAGTGGCTGGGCCAACTCGGCTGGGGCTGGGGTCTGCCGCTGGTGGCCCTGCTGGTCGGGCCGTGGGCCATCGCCATCACCATCGCCACCGACGGCGGCTTCTGGCGCGAGGCCATCGGCGGCGATCTGGCGCCCAAGATCGCGGGCGCGCACGAAAGCCACGGCGGCTTCCCCGGCATGTATGTGCTGCTGTCGCCGCTGCTGCTGTTCCCCGTCACCCTGATGCTGCCCGCCGCCCTGTCGACCGGCTGGCATCGCCGGGCCGAGCCCGCGATCCGCTTCGCCATCTGCTGGCTGGTCCCGGCCTGGCTGATGTTCGAGCTGGCCCCGACCAAGCTGTGGCACTACACCCTGCCGACCTTCGGGGCGATCGCCCTGCTGGCCGCCGCCGCCCTGACCCAGCCGATCGGCAAGGTCTCGCGCGTGACCGGCGCGCTGCTGGGCCTGTTCGCCGCCGTGGTCATCTGCCTGATCACCGTCTACGGCCTGACCGAGTTCGGCCGTTCGACCGCCCAGACCTGGGCCACGGTCACCATCGTCTTCGCCGTCATGGCCGCCGCCGTGGGCGGCTTCCTGCTGGTCAACCGCGCGGCGATCACCGGGGTGCTGATCGCCATCGTCTTCGGCGTTCTGGCCCATGCGGGCCTTGCCGGGACCATCCGCCAGCTGCGTCCGCTGTCGATCGCGCCGCGCCTGGTGCAGACGCTGGACTCGGCAGAGCTGAACCCGGCTCAGGGCCGCTATCCGGGGCCGGTGGCCATCACCACCTTCCATGAGCCCAGCTTCGTCTTCCTGACCGGCAAGGACACCCAACTGACCGACGGCGCCGGCGCCGCGCGCGCCCTGGCCGAGGGCCGCCCCGCCATCGTCGAGGCTCGCGACGACGAAGCCTTCCGCCGCGCCCTGGCCGATCTGGGCGCCGCCGGGCGGGCCGTCGGCGTGGTCAGCGGCCACAACTATTCCTCGGGCGACGACGTCCGCCTGACCGTCTATGCGCCCGCCGGATCGGGCCAGAGAAGCCTGAGCCAGAGAAGCCCGAACCAAGTGAGCACCCGCCGATGAACCGCCTCATCCAGATCGTCGAGGTCGGCCCGCGCGACGGCCTTCAGAACGAAAAGACGGTGCTGGAGCCGGCCGTCCGCGCCGACTTCGTCCAGCGCCTTGAAGCGGCCGGGGCCAGGCGCATCGAAGCCGTCAGCTTCGTCCACCCCAAATACGTGCCTCAGATGGCGGGGGCCGAAGAGGTCATGGCCGCCCTGCCCCGCACTGAAGGGCGCAGCCGCATCGGCCTCGTCCTGAACGGCAAGGGCTACGACCGCGCCCTGGGCACGGCCGTCGACGAGGTCAACGTCGCCATGTCCGTCACCGACGGCTTCGGCCTGAAGAACCAGGGCCTCAGCGTCGACCAGCAGGTGCAGATGCTGTCCGAGATCGTGGCGGGTCGCGCCAACGCAGAAGGCGCGCCCGGCGCGACGCCCAAGCTGTCGGCCACCCTGTCCTGCGTGTGGGGCTGCCCTTTCGACGGCGAGGTCTCGGTGCAGCAGGTCAGCGACCTGGTCGCCCGCATCGCCGCCCTGGGCGTCGAGGAGATCGCCCTGGCCGACACCATCGGCGTCGGCGATCCGTGGAGCGTGACGAAAAAGGTCGAGGCCGCCCGCCAGGCTGCGCCGAACGCGACGCTGCGCCTGCATTTCCACGACACCCGCAACACGGGCCTCGCCAACGCCTATGCGGGCGTGGAAGCCGGCGTCGACGTGCTGGACGCCTCGGTCGGCGGCATCGGCGGCTGCCCCTTCGCGCCGGGCGCGACCGGCAACATCGCCACCGAGGATCTGGTCTATATGCTGGAGCGCGCCGGCTATTCGACCGGCTACGACCTGGACGCCCTGATCGCTACGGCCCGCTGGATCGGCGCCCAGATCGGCAAACCCAACCCCAGCGCGCTCAGCCGCGCGGGGGGGTGGCGCCCCTAAGATTCGTTGATGTCAGACGCAAACGATCCGTTTCAACGTCTCGCAAACGCGATCGATGTCAGCTTCGGAGAGCTGTTCGTGCGTCGGCAAGTTCATCCCCCGCGACGCGCAACGGTCCGCGTTCGGCACCTTCAGATCAGGGTTGAAGTAGGGCGGCATCTGGTTGATCGGATAGAAGATCGGCCGAGTCTCGATGCCGTCGGCCTCCATCATCGCCATGACCTCATCCCGTGTCGCCTTGACGGCGTCACCCAACATGACGGTGTACATCCAGTAAGCGTGTTCGCAGTCGCCGGCGACGAAAGGCTGTTCGATCAGGCCCGCCAGACCAGCCAGACGCTCCTCGTAAGCCGCTGCGATGGCCCGGCGCTTCTCGAGCGCTTCTGGCAACCGTTCCATTTGCGCCACGCCGATCGCCGCGGTCAAATTTGTCATGCGGTAATTATAACCGACTACCGGGTGCCAATAACGACGATCGGCATCCATGCCCTGGCTGCGCAACAGCCGCATACGGGTGGCCAGATCGTCGTCGTCAGTGGTGACCGCACCGCCCTCACCGGTCGTAACAATCTTGTTGCCGAAGAAGCTGAAGCTGCCGCAGCGACCGAGGCCGCCTACCGGACGTCCGCGATAGCGGGCCCCGTGCGCTTCCGCCGCGTCCTCTAGCACCCAAAGGCCCAGACGATCCGCCGTTTCAAGAATGGGGGCCATGTCCGCCGACTGGCCGTACAGGTGAACCACCATGACGCCCTTGGTGCGGGGCGTCACGGCCTGCTCAATCGCCGCCGGATCCACATTGAAGGTGCGCGGATCATTATCGACGAGGACCGGCGTAGCGCCGCAATAGCGAACACAGTTGGCCGTCGCGATATAGGTGAGAGCCGGCATGATGATTTCATCACCCGGCCCCACCCCCATAGCCGCCAAGGCGAGGTGCAGAGATGTCGTCCCATTGTTGCACGCGATCGCGTGCCGGGTTCCGGCCATTTCGGCGACAGCCGCCTCGAACCGCTCGATGAAGGGGCCCCTGGATGAAATCCAGGTGCTTTCCAGAGCCTCGTTTACATAGACTTTTTCGGCCCCCGAAAACTTCGGAGCGGCCACGCTGATCTTGGACGACATGAAGGACTTCCGGTTAGGCGTGCATGCGGCGCTTCAGCCGCGCGATATCGGCGTCGACCATTTCACAGATCATGGCCTCCAGGCTGATGGTCGGCTCCCAGCCGAGATTGGCGATTGCCTTGTCCGGCTTGCCGAGCAGGACATCCACCTCCGCTGGGCGGAACAGGGCGGGATCAATCACTAGGTGGTCCCCGACCTTCAGGCCAGCATGGTCGAATGCGATGTTGAGCATGTGCTCGACTGTCCAGGTACGCCCAGTGGCGACAACGTAGTCGTCCGCCGCTTCTTGCTGCAGCATCAGCCACATGGCGCGGACATAGTCGCGGGCGTGCCCCCAGTCTCGCTTGGCGTGGATGTTGCCGAGCCGAATCTCCTTCTCGAGACCTAGCTTGATCTTCGCGACCCCGGCGGTGACCTTGCGCGTGACGAACTCTTCACCACGCAGTGGAGATTCGTGATTGAACAGGATGCCGGAGCTGGCGTGCATGCCGAAGCTCTCGCGATAGTTCACTGTGATCCAGTGGCCGTAAAGCTTGGCGACGGCGTAGGGCGAGCGCGGATAGAAGGGCGTGGTTTCGCTCTGCTCCTGGTGCTGGATCAGGCCGAACATCTCCGACGACGACGCCTGATAGAAGCGCGCCTCGCTCTTGAGTATGCGAAGCGCCTCAAGCACGTTGAGAACGCCCAGGCCCGTGACATCAGCCGTTAAGTGCGGTTGCTGCCAAGATGTCGCGACAAAAGACTGCGCAGCCAAATTGTAAACTTCATTAGGCTGGCATTCGGAAATAATCCGCATGATGCTAGACATATCCGCAATATCGCCTTCGACGATATTCACACGGTCGAGCACGCCCAACCACTCAAGACGGTCCAGATGAAGACCACCAGTACTAGAGCGGCGCGCCATCCCCCATACCTCGTAACCCTTGCCGAGCAAAAACTCTGCAAGATAGGCCCCGTCTTGGCCCGTAATTCCTGTAATCAGCGCTCTCGGCACCCACGCCTCCAGATTTAATGGCAGCCCCTCCCTAAACGCCTTCTCTCGCGAGGCCAACCTCACCCTGAAAAAAGAGATCTCGAAATTTGCCAGCTGAAATCAAAACACCTAAGAGACCGCCCATGGTTTCAAGCATCCAGTGAGTTGCAGTTGAAGATCGCGATCCTTCTCCCCGAGAACGCTGGCACCGGCTGGAGATGGCGAGCTCAAAAGCTTGCCGCGGCTCTCTTGCGGGAAAAATGCCCGACGGGGCGCCCAATCGAGGTAGCGATCGGCCTGCCCCGCACGGATGAGACCACATGGCGCCGACAAGAAGCCGAGCTTCTTGAGGGCGCGCCCGGCGCGGTCGTGCGTCATCTCGGCTGGGAGCGCGCGCCTATCGACATGGCCCAACGCATGTTCCCTGATTGCCGCTTCGAGCTTGAAATGGTCCCCGATTGCGCCCTGCCGCGAGACTGGGGTTGGAATTTCGTCGATTGCGACGCGTGGATCGTTTTCGCCGCCTCGGGACAGGGCGCGGTCTTCCACATTAAGCCGACAGCCTACTACGTGCAGGACTTGGCGGAACGTTATGTGCCCCAGGCGTTCGCGCCAGACGTTCACTCCATCTATTGGGTCAGACAGGCCCACGCGTTCCGCTCTATGAGGCAGGCTCGCGCCGTGTTCGTCTCGGACGCATCGACGGCCGACGACGTGTCGGGCTACGCCGGGGTTCGCCGCAGCCGCATCCTGCAAACGCCCCAACTTCTGCCACCCTTCACACAGAAGCGACGCGCCCCGAACTCAGAGCGACAGACCCTGTTGTGGCTGGTCGAGCCCAACGCTCAACATGATCTCGTCAACGCGCTCGAGGGCCTTCGTATCTATCAGGCCGAAGGCGGCACCTTTGACGTCATCGTTGCCGGCGAGGGCGCCTACGCCTTCGATCCCATTGAAGGGCAACTAGCGCTGGCCGACGTGCCGACCCGATCGCGACGCCCGACGACGACCATGCAGTTCGAGACCATTTCCGGCGAAGCCGATCTGCAACGCGTGATCGCGCGGTCTGATTTTATCTGGTCCAGCGCGCTCGCCCAGGCGGAAAATGACGGCCTGTTGCGCGCCGCAGCTGCGGAGTTGCCGTTTATCGGTCTCCGCTACCCCCAAAACGAACATCTCGCTGACAACCTGGGCGTGCCGTCCGTACTGTATGACCGATCGGAAGCCACCTTGATCGCCGACGCCTTGGCGACGGCGGAGCAGGAAGGCGCGCCCGCTCTCCCTCGCCGATCCGCTTCGACGAAGGACGAATCGGACGGATGGAGACCGCTGATCGAAAGTCTGTGGGGAGGCGGTATTGCTTAACGTCGAACGCGCCCAGATCGGCGTATGGAGCGAACTGCCGCCCGGCTCGCGCTGGGCCAACGAAGGTATTTCTCGCATCGTCGGCTTCCTGATCGAAGGTGGCGCCGAGAGCGGCGAGTTCACCTTCCACGTTCTGGTGCCGAGGGGGATGGCTGAAACCGTGCGCACGGATCTGCGCACGCTGCACGCCCGTGAAAACATCGACTGGGTGGTCGATGAGCCTACGCGAGACTTTGAGCAACAGTGGCAAGCCCGGTATTCTCATCAGTTCTCGGGACGCGCCGCGATGCCTGCGCTTCTCGCCGCCTACGCCAATGATCACATCAAGGTCGATGGCTGGATCAACACCTTCCCGCATTTTACGGGATCGCGACTGCTGAAGCAGCGCAAGGTGGCGATGCTGCCGGACGCCATCGCCTATGACTTCCCGATCGGGTGGGACAACGCCCACCACTGGGGTCCGGAGGGTGAGTTCGTAGCATGGCGTAAGATCGCCCACGACACCCTGGCTGACGCCCAAGCGGTCATCGCCCACTCCAAGCATGTGGCCAATCGCCACGGCGTGAAGCTGCTTGGCCTGGACGGCGATCTCATCCGCGTCGTGCCGCACGCGCCGCCGGACTTAGCGCCGATCCTGCCCTTCATCGAAAATCGGCAAAAGACGCCCGAGACGCGCAAGGAAGCCGCAGGCATCTTGCGCGACTATGCAGCGGTCAAGGGCATCGACTATCTGCGACAGTTCCCATTCGAGGAAACGCCGTTCGTGGCGCTTGCCACGCAAGACCGGGTCACTAAAAATGTCGGCCGCGCGGCCGAGGCGATTCATCGAATGGTTCGCCGCGACCGGCAGAACATCAAGCTAGTGACCACCGCGCCGGTCCATTCGGACGCGTCGTGGACGCTCTTCCCGGGCGTCGTGGAGAGCCAGCAAACTCATCGGGACATCCTGTCCCTGCCGGATCTTCCGCGAGAGGTTCACGCGGCGCTGTTCCACTGCGCCTCGCTAATCATTCACCCGACTTTTTACGAAGGCATTGTTGGCACCCTGACCTTCTATGAAGCGGTGAGCATCGGAACGCCCTGCATCATGGGCGTCGGCCCCCATGTAAGGGAACTTCTAGAAACAGCGCCCGAACTCGAGCCGCTGACGTTCGATCCGTATGACATCGAGGCGATGATCGCCCTGATCCGCAACGTCATGTCTGATCCTGACAAGGCATGGCGCCTTCAGGTGCCTGCCTACGAAAATCGCCGCAAGCGCGGCTGGGACCAGGTCGCGCGGGCCTATGCGCAGGCGGCTCTCGGCACGGATCGCCAGGAGAAGCAGTGCGCATGACCGCCACTGGCAAAACGCAGACGCCCGCCTCGAAACGCGTCTCCGTCGGCGTCTGGACCGAGTGGGTTCCGGGCGCTCGATGGACCAACGAAGGCATGACGCGCCTACTAGGCTACATCATCGAAGGCGCGGCCCAGAGCGGAGAGTTTATTTTCCGCATCATCATGATCGACCCCCTGCGAGAAGAGGTTCGCAAGGATCTCGCGACGCTGTCCGCAGTAGAGGGCGTGGACTACACGATCGAATGTCCCAATGACTCAGCCGTCTCCAACAGCTTCTCCGAGTTGGCTACGTTCGCAAACAGAAATGTGCCTGTCGAGGGCTGGATCGTGCTCTATCCGCAGTTCCAACATGCCCTTCTGCTCGACGCGCCGGTAGCGGCGATCTTCCCTGACGGGATTCCGGTCGCCTACCCCACGGTCGATGCAGGCGCATGGGGGCCGGCCGGTTACCATGTTCGCTGGCGAGACGCCGTAAAGACGATGCTCGACGGCGCCGACCGCGTCATCACCTTCTCGGAGCATGTCGCCAAGGATCACGGCGAGCGCCTTTTCGGCGTTCCTGCCGAGAAGGTCCGAGTCGTACCCCACGCACCGCCCGACCTGCAACATCTGGCACCCTACGCCCCCAAACGGCAGCGGACGCCCGAAAGTCGCCGCGCTGCGGCGGATTTACTCCGCGCCTATGCAACAAAGCACGGCATCGGGCATCTAGCCAACTTCCCCTTCGAGGAAGTCGACTATGTGGCGATTTCGACCCAGGACCGCGTTACGAAAAACATCCGCATCATCGCCGAGGCCGTACGCCGACTCGTTCGCGAGGAGCGCGTCAACATCAAGATGTTCATGACGGCGCCGATTCATTTCGGCGCGACCTGGACGCCGCTGCCCGCCCTGCTCGAGCGCGAAATGTTCGCAGCCGACCTCATTTCCATGACGGACCTGCCTCGGGACGTCCACGCCGCCTTCTATCATTGCGCCGCTGTCGCCGTGCACTCCTCGATCTTCGAAGGCGGGCGAGGCGTGTTTCCCTATTATGAAGCGGTCAGCGTCGGCACGCCCTGCTTGATGGGAGATGGCCCCCACACGAAAGAGTTGATCGCCGGATCGCCGGGGCTGGCGCCTTGGGTTTTCGACCCGAACGACGCCGTGGGCTTGGCAAAGTTGATTCAGAGCGTGCTCGCAAACAGGGACGCCGTTCAGGCCAAGCAACTGGCCGAATACGAAATTCTAAGCAAGCGCACATGGCAAGATGTCGCCCGCGACTACGTCGCTGCGGCGACAATCGGCGAATTCGACCGGACCTCGCGCCGTCGCGGCGGCGCGCGCTGAATCAAGGCCTGACAGCGAACTGTCTGGAATTTGTAAGCGCAGCTTTCCAAAGCCGACAGGGCGCTTTAACTAGCCAATCGTCAGAATCTCAACGCGAGATCAGGCGCGACGGATGGGTTTATATGACTAAACAAATTCACTCGGGTCGAGGACGTACCGCAGCGAAATCCGAATCGAATGCCTCCATCGCACTCGAGATTCTGTCTGTGATCGACGCATCCGCCGAAAAGCTTCGCGCCGCGTTGACATCAGTGGGCAGCGACGCCGTGCCTCCGGCCCTGCGTCGCTCGATTCAGAGCCTTCTCAAGTCCATCGCAGAGGCGAACCTATCCGAAGCGGCGAGTCGAACAGTTTCTACTGGAGATGCGGCAACGGGGCGGAGCGCCGAACAAGCTCGTCGCATCGCGCGTCTCTTTGAAGAACATTTGGACCTTGAACAAGAGCTTCAGGCCAACGCCGCACGCCACCGCAGCCAACTGGCTTTACTGAGCGCGACGACACGGGCCGACCTTGACCTAAAGGCCGAGTTGGAGACCGAACGCGAACGCCGTAAGGCGCTCGAGATTATGCGCATCGAGCATCTCAATCGTATCGCCCAGCTCGTGGATGAGCGCGCCGATCTGGAGAACGAACTTCAGGCCAACGCTGCGCGTCATCGCAAGCAACTGGTGTCGGCCCCGTCGCAAGCAACCCGCCCAGAGCCTTCACAACCAGTCGCAACGTCTGCCGCGTCCCCGATCGCCGCAGGAGAGGATTTGCCGCAGTTCACTCGCCAAGGACGGCTTGATACGGCCAAGGCCCGAAGCATGCAAATCGCTGCGCGCGAAGCCTTCAAGGCGGCCCGTTGGTCTGACGCCGTCGCCCTTTATCGCAGCTACCTATCCTATCATCCGCGTCGCCCCGCGCCGTGGAAGCAGTTCGCGCACGCCCTGAAGGAAAACGGGCAGGTTGATCTCGCTGAGAGGGCCTATTTCAGATCGCTCGCGATTGATCCTTCGGACGTCGATACGGCGCTGCATCTCGGTCATCTGCTCAAGAACCGGGGCAAGAGCGATCTGGCCGCCGAAGTCTTCATGGGCGGCCTCAAGGTCCGCCCCGACCACATCGAACTGCGCCACAGCCTCGGAGATCTAGGACGCCAGTTGCCGGAGCTGACGACACGCCCCCCCACGCCGCCGACGCCCACCGGTTTTCAGGCCTGGTTGCTCCGGCAGAAGATCGTCCAGGCACAGAAGTCGATGAAAGCTCGGCGCTGGCACGAAGCCGCCGAACGCTACCGCAAGCTTGCGGATCAACGTCAGGACGGACGTCTCATTGTTCAGTACGGTCACGCCCTGAAGGAAAGCGGCGATCTGGCTGGCGCCGAACAGGCCTATCGCCGCGCGCTCGACCTGATCCCCCTGAGTTCCGACGCCTGGCTTCAGCTTGGACACACCCTCAAGCTCAAGGGCGACCTCGCCGGAGCGCTCAACGCCTATGACACCGCCGTCCGGCTAGGCCCGGACAATGCGGATGCGCTCAGGGAAATCTGACATGACATCCGTGAGCGTTCCCAAGCGCACAATGATGTCTCATATCGAAACGCATATCAAAATCATCGGCGCGCTGATGATGCGGGAAACCATCACCCGGTACGGACGCCAGGGGCTGGGGCTGCTCTGGCTGATTGGCGAGCCGCTGCTCTTTTGCTTCGGGGTGATCCTCATGTGGTCACTCATCAAGCCTCCGTACGAGCACGGAATCCGCATCGCCGCCTTCGTGATGACTGGTTACAGCTGCCTCTTGCTGCTGCGACATCTAGTGGCTGCGAATCTCAACGCGTTGCAAGCTAACGTTGGGCTTCTGTACCATCGCAAGATCTCGGTTCTGCATATTTACGCGTCCCGTTGCGCCCTTGAAATTTTAAGTACGACGCTGTCCTTCATCGTCGTCTATTTCGCCTTGGTGGTCACGGAACAGATGACACTGCCGGATGATCCTATGCTGCTCTATGGCGGCTGGATGTTGCTAAGCTGGATCGGCGTGGGCCTGGCTCTTTGCTTCGCCGGGCTGGCGTTGCGATCTGAACTGTTCGAACGCATCGCTCCCCTGCTTTCCTACGGGCTGATCCCGCTGTCGGGCGTATTCGTCATGATGGCCTGGCTCCCGCCCCACTATCGCGACGCCATCATGGCGGTGCCGATCGTGCACGCGGTCGAAATGGTCAGGGGCGGCGTCTTTGGCAGCGCGGTGAAACCATATTATAATCCGACCTACGCCATAGCCTGGGCCGCTGGCCTCACTCTCGCCGGGTTGCTTCTTATCGCGCCGGCCAAAAAACACGTTGATTTAGAATAGCCTCGGCTTGGACCAGGATCCCCCAATGAGTAATGCAAAGCTCACCTACATCGGCGCCGCCGACACGGCGGACGCCCGCCAGGACGCAGCCGCGCGTCGCGAGTTTTGGCGGCGTATTCCTCTTTCGTTCGTCCTGCTGGTCGTCGTTCCGACGCTGCTGGCCGCCATTTATTATCTTTTTATCGCGACGCCCGCCTATGTCTCGGAAACGCGCTTCGTAGTTCGACAGGCTTCCCGCGAACAACCTTCGCCTTTAGGCTTCGCGCTTCAGGGCGTTGGCCTCTCCTCCACGCAGACCGACGCCTTCTCGGTTCACGAATACATGAAATCCCGCGACGCAGCGGCCGACCTCGGCCGAAAAACCGATTTGGCGGCGATTCTCGCGCGTCCGGGCGTGGATCCGATCTCGCGCTTCCCGCGCCCGTGGGAGAGTTCGACGACCGATACCCTCCACAAGTCCATGAAGCGGTTCGTGACAGTGTCCTACGACTCAACGACCGGCATCAGCACCCTGCGTGTCAAGGCCTTCCGTCCGCAAGATGCGCGAGAGATGGCGACGGTACTGCTGGACGGCGGCGAGAAGCTGGTTAATCAACTCAACGCCCGCGCCAACGAAGGCGCCGTGAGGGAGTCTACGCGCGATCTGGCCGACGCCGAAGCCAGGCTCACCGAAGCCCAGCTCAAGCTAACGAGCTTCCGCAACCAAGAGCGCATCATCGATCCGACCCGCGCAGCGGTCGAAAGCTCCGCACTCATCGGCGGCCTGATGTCAGAAGTGGCGACGATGAGGGCTGAACGCAGCCAACTTGCACAGTCCGCGCCGCAAAGCCCCCAGCTTGAAATCCTCAACCGCCGCATCGCGGCCTATGAAGCCCAGATTGAGGTCGAGCGCGCGAAGATCGCCGGCACCACCGAGTCTCTAGCCCCCAAGCTCGCCACCTACGAGTCTCTGGCCCTAGACCGGGAATACGCCGAGCGTTCGGTCGCGGCAGCCCGTACGGCCCTGGACAACAGCCAGATCGACGCGCGCCGGCAGCAACTCTACCTTGATCGGATCGTCAACCCCAACTTGCCCACCGACGCCTCTGAGCCGAGGCGCCTGCGTCATATCCTGACAATCTTCCTCAGCCTGCTGATCGCATATGGCGTCGGCTTGCTTGTCGTAGCGGGCCTCCGGGAACACCAACAAGGATGACGACCGCTCAAATCGACGCCTCCCTGACGGGAAGCCAGTCTCCCGTCAGGCTTGCTGGCCTTGAGGTCGTCAACCTGCGCAAGAGCTATCCGGGTCACAAGGGGCCCGGAAAAACCCTGTTCAAGAACTTGAGCTTCACCTTGGCGCGGGACGAACGCCTGGCCGTTCTGGGACGGAACGGTCAGGGGAAATCCACCCTCATCAAAATCCTCGGCGGCGTGCTGCCGGCCGACGAGGGGGTGATAAGCTGGAAGATGCGCCCATCCTGGCCGATCGGCTTCGGCGGCGGTTTTCAGGGCAGCCTCAGCGGTCTGGACAACATTCGCTTTCTCTCCCGCCTGTACGATCGCGACTATGCCCAGCTGGTCGAACGTGTGGATGATTTTGCCGAACTCGGAAGTGCGCTTCACCAGCCCGTGAAGCACTACTCATCAGGCATGCGCGCCCGGCTCGCATTCGGCCTGTCGATCGCAATCGAGTTCGACTGCTACATGATCGACGAGCTGATCTCTGTCGGCGATGCGAGGTTTGCCGAAAAATGCCAGAAAGAACTGTTCGCAGAGCGAAACGACAGGGCATTCATCATGGCTTCTCACGACATGTCAGCCGTAAAAAGTGTTTGCCACCGAGCCCTGATTGTCGAAAGCGGCCAAGCCAAATTCTTCGACGACGTCGACGAAGCGATAGATGTCTACACTTGGCTTCACGCCCCGTAGCCGCCGCATCGCCTAAAGCCGTTGGATGACGCAGGCTTCCAGCTCAAAACGACCAGCGAACGCCCCAGTCGGCAGTGCCACGCGTACTTCGCAGAAGTCGGCCTTTTCCCATTCCGCGTCGAGGTCGAGCTCATAGCGGCCCGCCTTGTCAAAGGCGAACTCCTGCGAGACGCCACCCGACATCGGCCCCCATTCGAAGCGTAGTGTCCGGCTGGCCAAGAAGTCAGACACTGAGAAGGTCAGATTCACACGCCACGTCCCCGTCGAGAGGCTGAGATAGGGGCCGCCGATCAGGGGCCTGGCGCGACCCGTCAGATCCAGCCTCACTTGGTCGGCGCCGGACACGATGACGCCTGCGCCGTACTTGAGCAAGCTGAAGGCAAGCATCGCCTTAGCGCCCTTGACCGGGCGCCCCGTTGCATACATCGACAAGGCGCCTGGCAGCGCGCTGGCGTCGATATGGTTCGTCGTCCCTTCCTCAAAGATGGCCCCGATTCCCGCCGTAGGAGCCGCCATCGGATTGTCATTGATCAACACAGGGGCGCCGCAGCCGTCGGCCGCGGCGGCCAGCGCCCGCGACAAATCCCGAATCCGGGCAATCTCAAACTCCTCGTCTTCGGCGGGCTCCCAAAGGCCGGAAACAACCAAGCCCCATTGATCCGGAGCAAAGGCCAATGCCTCCGATACGCTGCGGGTGACGAGGATCTCGCCGTCTTTCGTAGCCAGGGGCGCGTCCCACACGGGATTAGTCGCTCCCGGCAAGATGAACACGCACCGGCGGAGCGCTGTTGCTGCGATCGGCTGCTTCAAAGTCATCTGTTCACCTTACGACGCACCCAGCGCCGAATACACTGCGGACAAGCGCTCTTTATAAGCCGCCGGACCGAATTTGGCTGCCTGCAAACGGCCTTTCGCCTCCAACTGTTCTCGCAAGTCGTCGTCCCGATCTAGGGCGGTGATCGCAGCGGTGATGGCTGACGTATCTAGGGCATGGACCGCCAGCGCGGCCTCGCCAGCGACTTCCCGCAACGCCCCGCTATTGGAGGTGAGCACGGCTGTTCCCAACTGCATGGCCTCCAGCACAGGAAGGCCGAAACCCTCGATCAAGGAAGGAAACAGCGTCGCTCTGGCCCCCTTCACCACGACACGCAATAACGACGCAGGCAAGTATTCCAGACGCCTGATACCAGCCCCGAACGACTCCGGCCTCGCCATCTGTACAAGGATATCCGTCTCCGGTTCCGCGAGCCAAGAACGCCCGGCCACGATCACCAGCGGCCGTTTGGAGCCAGAGGCCAGATAGGCCTCGACGACCCGCATCACGTTCTTCTTGGGCTCAATGGCGCCAAAGAACAGATAGTAGTCCTTCCAGCTCAGCGAAAAGTCCTTTTCCAGCAGGGCGGCAACCTCATCGACGTCCTGGGCCAGGATCTCCTGCGGGATGTCGACAGCCTGATAGGTGTTGCTGACCCGATCCGGATCCGCGCCGAACATCTGGATGACGTCGTCGCGGCTAGTTTCCGAAACCGTCACGATATGATCGGCGCTCTGGACGATCTCCTTGCACAGGTCGAAAAAGGCGCGCTTGTCGTCCAAGGTGGAATGGGGCAGCCGCAGCGGGATCAAGTCGTGAAAGGTGTAGACGTTCGCCGCCCTGCGTCCCCGCATAGGCAAGGGCGCGGTCCAGTGACAGATGTCCGGCGCATCGACTCCGCTAGCCTCCGGATCAAACCGCACGGGAACCATGGATCGGTAGTGTCGGAACGCCCTGACGGACAGATTGTACAGATCCCGCGAGGACCAGAAGCTGTCCGAAGCTGGCTTCAGAGGCCCGCGATCAGGCCACTGCACCAAGCCTGAAGGCACTACAGGATAGGCCGTCACGCCGAACCGGGCAGTCAACGTCGAGAGCGCCCTCCTCGTCCCTCTTTTCACCTGCGTTCTGGCCGCGTCCGTGATCGCGACCTCATTCATGAAATCGGTTGGATGCCTCGGCGCGGCAGGGCCGAAAAGCACCTGGGTATCATAACCAAGTTCATTCAATGCTTGAAGGAGGTTTCGACCATAGACAGCGATGCCCGAGCCTTTGGCCAGACTCATGTTCGCACCGTCAACGCAAACTGTCGTCATACCCACGCTCCCCCTATTCTTGCGACACGTTAAACGGAGCACTCACAAGGTAGGGAGAATCACCGGCCCCCTATCTATGCAAAGTGCATCTGGAAAGCGATAGACACATGAGCCCCTAGAGCTTGATGATTCGACTCGCGTGCGATCAGCCTAGAAATACGAATTACCACTGAGACATGGAGAAGCTCATGCGCACCGCGATTGTGACGGGAGGAACCGGCGGCATTGGGTTGGCCGTGTGTCGCCAACTGTTAGCCGACGGGTTTCACGTCACTGCGCTTTTCGGGGGCGATCAAGAAGCCGCTACACGTTGCCGCGACGAACTCGGCATCGAAACGCTCCAGTGCGACGTTACCAAGATGGCGGAATGCGCCTTGGTGGTTGAGCAAGTGCAGTCCACGGTGGGACCAGTGGACACCTTGGTCAACAACGCCGGCATCTGCCGCGACGCCCCATTTCACAAGCTCTCGGAGGGCGACTGGGAAAAAGTCATGGCGACCAATCTCGATGGCCTTTTCAACATGACCCGGCAGGTATGGGACGGCATGCGCGAGCGCGGCTTCGGTCGGGTGATCAACATCAGCTCCATCAACGGCCTCAAGGGCCAATTCGGCCAAGCCAACTACGCTGCCGCCAAGGCCGGCGTTATTGGGTTCACCAAATCGCTGGCGCTCGAGGGCGCTCGAAAGGGCATTACAGCGAACGTAGTGGCACCCGGCTATATCGACACGCCGATGCTGTCGGCTCTTAAGCCCGAGACCTTGGCCATGATTGCTGATCAGATTCCTATCGGTCGACTGGGACGCCCCGAAGATGTCGCCCGCTGCGTGTCTTTTCTGGTCAGCCAGGACGCCAGCTTCATCACGGGCGAAACGCTCAACGTCAACGGCGGCCAATACCTGAGCTGAACAAGGATCGTTTCTATGAATAACCCCTTCGACGCCGGCTACTATCTGTCCGCCGAACTTCGGACCTTCGGCTTCCGATCGGTTGGTGACAACGTCAAGGTCGCTAAAGATTGTTCCATCATCGGGCTCCACAACATCGAACTGGGTGATCACGTCCGCATCGACAGCTATACGTCCATCGTCGCGGTGTCCGGTTTCGTAAAGGTCGGCCGCTATGTCCATATCGGCGGCGGCTCCTACATTGGCGGCGCCGGTGGCGTCACGATGGAGGACTTTGTCGGCCTCTCTGGCGGCGTGTCCCTATATTCAGCCAGCGACGACTACACCGGCCGCGCCCTGACCAATCCCACCGTTCCGGCCGCCTATACCGCCGTCAAGCGCGCGCCGATCGTGCTCGGCCGGCACGTCATCATCGGCTCGGGTAGCATCGTGCTGCCCGGCTGCGCCATCGGAGAGGGCTCCGCCGTCGGCGCCCTCTCGATGGTCAACAAGAACCTTGACCCTTGGGGCATTTATTCTGGCGCGCCCTGCAAGCGGCTGGCGGCCAGAAAGCATGATCTCCTGGAGAAAGAATCCCAGCTGGAGGCCGCATCCCGCTGCTGACGTCTACAGGTTCAGTAGCGCCGGATCGCCGCCCTGGGCGGCGATGTTGATGCTGATGGCCTTTTCGGCGGCGTAGCGGATCAGGCTGTTGGGGCCGCCGGCCTTGGGGCCGGTGCCGCTGAGGCCTTCGCCGCCGAACGGTTGCACGCCGACCACCGCGCCGATGATCGAGCGGTTGACGTAGACGTTGCCCGCCGGGACCAGCTCCATCACTTCCCTGGCGAAGGCGTCGATGCGGCTGTGGACGCCCAGCGTCAGGCCGAAGCCGCGCGCCGCCAACTTGCCGGCGACCTTCTCCAGATCCTTCGGCTCATAGCGGTAGACGTGCAGGATCGGGCCGAAGACTTCGCGCTCCAGGAAGTCCGGGGTCGGGATCTCGGCGATGGTCGGAGCGAACAGGTCGCCCTTGTCCGCGCCGGCCGGCAGTTCGGCGCGAGCGATGATCTTGGCTTCTTTCGACAGGCGCTCGACGTGGGCTTCCAGGTTGGCGCGGCTTTCGGCGTCGATCACCGGGCCGATGTCGGTCTTGGCGTCGGTCGGGTCGCCCAGCACCTGGGCCGCCAGGGCGCCTTTCAGACCCTCGATCAGGGCGTCGGCCGAATCCTTGGGCGCATAGAGGACGCGCAGGGCCGAACAACGCTGACCGGCCGAGCCGAAGGCCGACAGGATGACGTCGTCGATGATCTGTTCCTTCAGCGCCGTGGTGTCGACGAACATCCCGTTCAAGCCGCCCGTCTCGGCGATGAAGGGGATGATGGCGCCCGGACGCGCGGCCAGGCCGCGATTGATGCTCGAGGCGGTGTCGGTGCCGCCGGTGAAGGCCACGCCGTCGATGCCCGGATGGCCCGTCAGGGCCACGCCGACGGTCTCGCCGCGACCGGGGACCAGAGCCAGCAGGTCGGGGTTCAGACCGGCCTTGTAGTAGAGGCGCACGGCTTCGGCGGCGATCAGCGGCGTCTGCTCGGCGGGCTTGGCCACCACGGCGTTGCCGGCGGCGAGGGCGGCGGCGATCTGGCCGGTGAAGATGGCCAGCGGGAAGTTCCACGGGCTGATGCAGGCGAAGACGCCGCGGCCGTGCAGGACCAGTTCGTTCGTCTCGCCGGTCGGGCCCTTCAGGGTCTGGCGGCCGCCGAAATCGCGCTCGGCCAGCAGGGCGTAGTAGCGGCAGAAGTCGGCGGCTTCGCGCACCTCGGCCACGCCGTCGTTCAGCGTCTTGCCCGCTTCACGCGACAGCAGGGCGACCAGACGATCGAGGTCGGCTTCCAGGGCGTCGGCCATGGCGCGCAGGACGGGCGCGCGGCCTGCGCCGCCCAGGCGATCCCAGGCGAACTGGGCGTTGGCGGCGGCGTTGACGGCGGCGTCGACGTCCTCGACCGAGGCTTCCGAGACATGGCCCAGGATGCGGGTGCGGTCGTAGGGGTTGGTGACGTCCTGCGGATTCACGCCGGCGCGCAGCTTGCCGCCGATGATCGGGCCGGCGGTCAGCTTCTCGCTGTCGACGCGCTCCAGGGCGGCCGCATGGCGCTCGCGGTCGGTCGCCTGCGAATAGTCGCGGCCGAGGGAGTTCTGACGGTCACCGTAGATGTTCATGGGTACAGGGATCTTCGGATGGCGGTCGGGCTGAGCCTCGACCGAGGTGATGGGATCGGCGGCCACGTCGGCCGCAGGCACGCGCTCGTCCAACAGGGCGTGGACGAAGGAGGAGTTGGCGCCGTTCTCGAGCAGGCGGCGCACCAGGTAGGGCAGCAGCTCTTCGTGGCCGCCGACGGGGGCGTAGGCGCGCACGACCACGTCGCCCCACTCGGCCTTAGCCCCGTCATAGAGGGCCTCGCCCATGCCGTGCAGGCGCTGGAACTCGATGGTCACGCCGCGATCGGCGGCCATGCGATGCACCGCGGCCAGGGTGTGGGCGTTGTGGGTGGCGAACTGGCAGAAGATGTGGGGAGAGGCCTCGATCAACGCCTTGGCGCAGACGAGATAGTTCAGGTCGGTCGCCGGCTTGGTCGTGAACACCGGATAGTCGGTGCGGCCGTTGACCTGGGCCAGCTTGATCTCGGTGTCCCAATAGGCGCCCTTGACCAGACGCACCATCAGGCGGCGGCCCGAGGACTTGGCCAGTTCGGCCAGCTTGGCCACCGTCTCGGTCGTGCGCTTCTGATAAGCCTGAACGGCGAGACCAAGGCCCTGCCAGTCGCCCAGCGCCGGTTCGCGGGCCAGCCGCTCCAGCAGCTTCAGCGACAGGGCCAGACGGTCGGCCTCTTCTGCGTCGATGGTGTAGTTGATGTCGTATTTGGCGGCGATCAGCGCCAGACGCAGAATGCGGGGGTACAGCTCTTCCCACACCCGGTCCTCCTGCACCGCCTGATAGCGCGGCGACAGGGCCGACAGCTTGACCGAGACGCCGTGGCCGCGCTCAGGGCCTTCGCCCTTGGCGGTCTTGCCCACGGCCTCGATGGCGTCGGCGTAGATCTTTTCATAGCGTTCGGCGTCGGCGGCGGTGCGGGCGCCCTCGCCCAGCATGTCGAAGCTGCACAGCCATTCCTCGCGGTCCGACCGCTTCAGCGCGCTCTCGATGGTGCGGCCGACGACGAACTGCTCGCCCATGATCTTCACGGCGGTGGCGACGGCCTGACGGATGACCGGCTCGCCCAGACGGCCGGCGATGCGCTTCAGGAAACCCGGCAGGTCACTGCGGGCCTCGTCATCGACATCGACCAGCTTGCCGGTCAGCATCAGACCCCAGGTCGAGGCGTTGACGAACAGGCTGTCCGACTGGCCCAGGTGCGAGGCCCAGTCGGCCGAACCGATCTTCTCGGCGATCAGCCGGTCGCGGGTGCCCGCGTCCGGCGTGCGCAGCAAGGCCTCGGCCAGGCACATCAGGGCCAGGCCCTCGCGGGTGCCCAGGCTGAACTCCTGCAGGAAGCTTTCGACCACGCCCTGGCGCTTCTGGCTCTTGCGGGCGCTTTCGACCAGGCCGACAGCATCGTTCAGGACCGCCGCACGACCGTCAGGCGTCAGCGGTTCGGAGGCCAGCAGTTCGGCCACCACCTCACGTTCGTCCCGGTACTTGTTCCGGTCCAGCTCATCCCAATGGCGAAGATCGGTCGGCGTCATGACTCTCATCCTATGAATTTCCGCGTATATGGCGGTTTCACCCGAATGTGCATCGTATGATCGTGACATTCATTGGATAGTCTTCGATCGCACCTAGCGCGCCTGAAGAGTCGCCCTGAAACAGCCCGATCAAGCGCCGCCGCTCCCGAAGAGGTGAACGAACCGAAGCTCGCCTCCTATCATGCCGTCTCGCCTTCGTCATGCGGAGCGTCTAGAAGTTTCGCCTCCGCGAAACGGCTCAAGGCCAGCGCATATATGATTGGGAGTGCATACGGCGACTGATGTCTGAAGTGTCGTCTATCATGGTGGAATCTCGACGTAACCGACGCCAGAATGCGAATTGTGCCGCTAGCAGTTCGGCATTCAACTTGCTCGTTCTGAGATGCTTGAAAGCTCGCCTAGCATGCCCCTGCCACCGACCACATCGTGCAGTCTAGCAAGTCTTTCACCCGCCTAGATCAACTTGTTTCCTAGCCACCACCAGATCGCAAGGCGGCAGGGTTGCGAGGTCAGCAGCCGTCAACGGCGCCAGTTCGCTGCTGCTCGTGATCTTCCAGAACAGGAAATCACGATCCACCAGCCAGGAGATGAACGTCTCCGGTTGAATTCTCGAGCGCATCTGCACCAGATCCCATTCGATGCAGAGAATGATATCGCGGCGCTGAAGCAGTTTTTCAGCACCGCGAAGAATCAATGGCTCGGAACCTTCAGCATCAATGCGGATGAGCTTGATGTCAGGAAGATCCAGATCATCAATACGAACCCCTTCGACCTCAATGACCTCAGTATCGGCGCCGAGCGCACCGTCCCAGACGTAGAGATGCCCCCCTCCGGCGAACTGCCGAGACATTGAGAAGCGAACATCTCCGGCCACGTCGGTCACAGCTTGTTGGCGGATTTCGACCCGGTCACTGTAGCCGTTCATTCGCGTCGATCGACGGGATAGGGCCGCCAGTCGAGGATTAGCTTCAAAGGTGATTACAGATCCCTTCGATCCAACCTGCTGCGCCAACCCGAGGGTGTAATAACCGACATGCCCGCCTATCTCGAGCACATGGTCCCCAGCCTTGACCAGATCCAAAACGACCCTCCTAGTGCTCGCCTCCCATTCACCATGGGCGATTAGATGCGAGCACACACTCTCTTCCAGGGGATCGACATAGATGAGGTGACCACATTTCAGGCGCGTAAGAGCGATTCCTTCGCCAAGGTAAAAATAAGGGCGCATAACCGCCGCCTGCCCGCCTGCATTACGTCGGTGCTTTCCAAGGAGCCGTGACAGAAGTTTCATCGCGTTCTTTGCACAACGGCTTGGTTGGTCGGATATCATAGGAGAGGCAGCGACGATTCGTCTACATAACGAACAGGCGGACGAGCCTACAGGCCCGCTTAACCACGGTCTCGTTGCAACCAAAACCTGCACCATTCTCGAAGGAGTGAAGGTTAGGGCCGCAAACCCGTCTCGCCTTCGTCATGCGGAGCGTCTAGAAGTTTCGCCTTCGCGAAACGGCTCAAGGCCTTATCGACTTCATGCGCATTGTTCTGGTCACCGACGCCTGGGAGCCTCAGGTCAACGGCGTCGTCCGCACCCTGACCCGCACCGTGGCCGAATGCCGCGCCATGGGCCATGAGGTCGAGGTCATCGAACCCAGCCAGTTCAAGACCATCCCCTGCCCGACCTATCCCGAGATCCGCCTGGCCCTGGGCGCTGAGGAAGAGATTCGCGAACGCCTGCGCGCCTTCGAGCCCGAAGCCGTCCACATCGCCACCGAAGGCCCCCTGGGCATCGCCACGCGGCGCATCTGCGTGGAGTGGAAGCTGCCGTTCACGACCAGCTATCACACCAAATTCCCGGAATATGTCTCGGCCCGTTTCCCGATCCCGGTGCAGGTCGGCTACGCCTATATGAAGTGGTTCCACAAGCCGTCGGGCCGACTGATGGTCGCCACCCCGACCCTGCGCGACGAACTGGTCGAGCACGGCTTCAAGAACGTCTCGCCCTGGACGCGCGGCGTGGACACCGAGCTGTTCCGCCCCGACCTGGAGCCGATCTACAAGGAGATAGGCGGCGCGAACTGGCCTCGCCCCTTCTTCCTCAACGTCGGCCGGGTGGCGGTCGAGAAGAACATCGAGACCTTCCTCGGTCTGGACCTGCCCGGCACCAAGATCATCGTCGGCGACGGCCCCGCCCGCGCCGAGCTTGAGGAAAAATACCCCGACGCGAAATTCCTCGGCGCCAAGTTCGGCGAGGATCTGGCGCGCTGCTTCGCCGACGCCGACGTCTTCGTCTTCCCCAGCTGGACCGACACCTTCGGTCTGGTGATTCTGGAAGCCATGGGCACGGGCACGCCGGTCGCCGCCTATCCGGCGCATGGCCCGATCGACATCATCCCCGGCTCGGGCGCGGGCTTCATCGACGACGACCTGAAGACCGCCTGCCTGAAGTGCCTGGAGCTGGATCGCAAGGACGTCCGCGCCTATGCGGAAAAGTTCAGCTGGCGCGCCTCGGCCGAGCAGTTCATCGAGAATCTGCAGCCCTATCCCGAGCCCGCGCGCGGCCGCTTCTGGCGCCGTCTGCGCCGGGTAGCGCGCCTGAGACGCCGCGCGGCGGCCTGATCGCGCCCCGCCGGGTTAAGTACGGAAACGACAAGAAAAAACGCCCCGGACCAGGTCCGGGACGTTTCATATTTCAAGCCTGCTCGAAGCCTAGTTCGGGCGGGCCATCGAGGTCATGGCCGAGGCCTTGGCGCGTTCGGCGGCCAGTGCGTCGGCGACCAGCGGCACCAGGCCGCGATCCTGCAGATAGCCGCCGCGACCGGCGGCGCCTTCGGACATGAACTCCTGAACGAACTGTTCGAGGCCCGGCGTCACGCCGATGTGGGCCTTCTTGACGTAGATGTAGAGGCTGCGGGCCAGCGGGTAGGAGCCGTCGGCGATGGTGGCGACCGAGGGGGCCACGCCGTCGATGGTCTCGGCCTTCACCGTGTCCATGTTCTGCTCGAGGAAGGAGAAGCCGAACACGCCCAGCGAGCCCGGCGTGCGGGTCAGGGTCTGAACGATGGCGTTGTCGTTCTCGCCCGAGTCGATCCAGGCGCCGTCTTCACGCAGGGTGTGAGCCACGGTCTCGAAGCGGGTCTTGTCCTGCTTCTCGATGGCGGCGACGGCCGGGATCAGCTTGGCGCCCGGCGCCATGCCCAGCTCCAGGAAGGCGTCGCGCGTGCCCGAGGTCGGCGGCGGGCCGTAGACCTGGATGCGGGTGGCCGGCAGGGCCTTGTTGACCTCGTTCCAGGTCTTGGCGGCGTTGGCGCCCAGCTGGCCGTCGGCGCCCGGCGTTTCCTTGGCCAGGGCCTCGTAGAGGTCGTTCAGCTCGAGGTTGAAGCTCTGGCCCGTGCGGGCGGTGGCGACGACGATGCCGTCGTAGCCGATCTTGATCTCGACGATGTCGGTGACGCCGTTCTCGACGCAGCGGTCGAACTCGCTCTGCTTCATCGGACGCGAGGCGTTGGCGATGTCCGGGGTCGAGGGGCCGACGCCCGAGCAGAAGGCCTGGATGCCGCCGCCGGTGCCCAGGGATTCGACGCGGGGCGCCGAACCGCCGCCGCCGTTGCGGGCGAAAGTCTCAGCCACGCGGGTGGCGAAGGGGAAGACAGTCGAGGAGCCGGCGGCCCAGATGCCCGTGCGGGCCTTCTGCGAACCGGGGGCGCCGCCCTCGTTGTTGCCGCAGGCCGCCAGGGCCAGGACGGCGGCCGCGCAGGCCGTGAACTTCAGTGTACGGATCATGGCCGGACCTTCTCCAGTCGTCAGTGTGCGACGCTTATAAGCAGGAGTTTGTGACGGTCCGGCCAGACCTTTGTGACAGTCAGCGCAAACCTGCCCGATACGTCGTCAGAGCAGGCGCTTGCGCATGACCTGGGACAGGGTGTCGATCAGGGTCACGGCGATCACCACGATGATGACGATGGCGGACACGGCCTTGAAGTTGAAGGCGTTCATGCTGTCGAACAGCACCTGACCGATGCCGCCCGCCCCGATCAGGCCCAGCACGGTGGCCGAGCGGCTGTTCGATTCGAAACGGTAGAGGGCGAAGGAGGTCCACAGCGGCGCAACCTGCGGAATCACGCCCCAGACGATCTCGTGCAGCTTGGACGCGCCGGTGGCGCGCACGCCTTCGACCGGGCCCTTGTCGATCGACTCGACCGCTTCGGAGAACAGTTTGGCCAGAACGCCGGCCGTGTTCAGGGTGATGGCCAGGACGCCGGCCAGCGGACCCAGGCCCACGGCGGTGACGAACAGCAGGCCGATCACCAGATCCGGCACCGAGCGCAGCAGGTTCATCAGCCAGCGCACCGGCGTCACCACCCAGGCGGGCGCCATGTTGCGGGCGGCGGCCAGACCCAGCGGAATGCCGAACAGCACGGCCAGGAAGGTGCCCCACAGGGCGATCTGAACCGTCTCCCACATCTTGGCGACGAACATCTTCCAATCGGAGAAGTCCGGCCGCAGCAGGTCGTGGACGAACATCTTCATGCTGTCGTTGCCCGAGAACAGACGCGAGATGTTGCCCAGGTCGACGGCGTCTACGCTGTACAGCAGGACGGCGATCACGCCGCCCCAGACCAGGACGTCCATCGCCCAGGAGACGGCGGACTTTTGCGGCGCGGCCGGAACCGGCGACGTCGGAAGCGGAGCTGCGGTCAAGGTTGGACCTCACGCAGGCTGCGCAGGCGCTGAAGCTCGGCAGTGGCGGCGGCGACGCCGGCCTTGTCGCCCTTGGCCTCGGCTTCGCTGCGCTTCTGGTCGGCGATCATCTCGCGGATCGGGTTGAGGTAGGAATCATCGGCCGGAGCGAAGCGGGAATACTCCAGGCCCGCCAGCACCTTGCGCTGGCGCTCGGCCTCGGGGCCTTCGCCCTGGCCGTAGGTCAGGAAGAAGCCGCGGATTTTTTCCTTCAGGGCCGGGTCCAGATCCTCGCGCACCACGATGCCGCTCTCGGGCACCGGCGGCGAGGTCCAGATCTCCTCGATCTGATCGGCCAGTTGGGCGTTCTCGCGGCGCATGAAGACCAGGTTGACGCTGTTGGAGGTCGCCACGTCGATCACGCCGGTGGCCACGCCGAAGGCGTTGGCCTGGTGGTTGGCCGAGCGCACGGTCTTGAAGCACTGCGACGGCACGACGCCGCGCGCGTTGAACAGGAAGGTCATGGGCGCCAGCGTGCCCGAGGTCGACTGGGCGTCGCCGATGCCGAAATTGTACTGCTTGCCGCAGGCCAGCACCTTGTCCAGCGTGATGCCCGAGCCCTTCTTGACGATCAGGGTCGACTGATAGGAGTCCAGCCCTTCGCGGTTGACGGTGCGGGCGATGACCTCGGCGTTGGCGCGGTCGATGGCCTCGACCTCAGGCTTGGCCGAGAACCAGCCGACCTGGGTGTGGTTGCCGCGCATGGCCTCGACCAGAACCGTGTAGTTCGAGCCGAAATAGGGCTTCACCGGCACGCCGATCGCCTTGGACATGTCGTCCAGCAGCGGCTGCCACAGCGGTCCGGCCGAGGCCTGGCCTTCCGCCGACAGGATGGAGAAGGTGATTTCGCTGGGCGCGGCGCCCGACTTGGTCTCTTCGCCCTTGCCGCAGGCGGCGAGGCCCAGGGTCATGGCGGCGATGGCGGCGGCGCCCAGCAGGCGGCGATTGATGGCGATGCGGGTCATGCCTTGGCTTCCCAGAACGCGTCCTCGTACTCGGGACCGTAGATTTCGATCAGGCGCTGCGTGTCCAGGCCCGTGGACGGACCGTCATAGACGACCTTGCCCTTCTGCAGGGCGACGACGCGGTCGCAATAGCGGATGGCGTAGTCCACCTGGTGCAGGGTAACGATGACGCCCATGCCGTCGCGCTGGTTCAGCTCGACCAGCAGCTCCATGACCTTGCGGGCTGACACGGGGTCGAGCGAGGCGACGGGCTCGTCGGCCAGGATGGCCTGGGCGCCCTGGACGATGGCGCGGGCGATGGCGCCGCGCTGCTGCTGACCGCCCGACAGGGTGTTGGCGCGCTGGGCGGCGTAGTCGGACACGCCGACGCGGTGCAGAGCCGCCATGGCCCTGTCCTTGTCCGCGCCCGGCCAAACGCCGAACAGGCCGCGCCACGACGGCAGGCGCCCCAGGGCGCCCAGCATGACGTTGGAGAACAGGCTCAGCCGTCCCACCAGGTTGAACTGCTGGAAGATCATGCCCAGGCGGCTGCGCGCGCGGCGCACGGCGCCTGTGACACGGCCGTTCTGCTGAACGACCTCGCCGAAGACCGTGATGGTCCCGCCGGGATCGATGGGGTGCAGACCCGTAATCGAACGCAGCAGGGTGGACTTGCCCGAACCGGATGGACCGATCAGGGCGACCATTTCACCGGCGCCGACCTCGACGGACACGCCGTCGAGCGCCTTTCTGGCCCCGTAGGTCTTCGAGACGTCGCGAACGGACGCGACGGCGGCTGTTGAAGAACTCATGAACCCATGGATGAGGTTGCGACAAAGGGGGCGCCGCATGACGCGAGACGGGCGCAAGGGCAAGTCTTAATGGCATGTATGCGTCGATTTCGTCCAGTGCGGCGCCGATTCCTCGAAGCGCTGCGGCGCGCAGGCCATGCAACCCCGCCATGAAATTTCCACTTTACATGACAGTCCAATGCCCCCATATCGCGCGTTCCGGCGGACCCCGTAGGTCCTACTTGCGCCGCTAACGCCGGGTCTGGGTTAACAATCATCAGGGGGTTACGTGAATTGCACACGTACCAGCTTCCCCTGGACCTGGTCCGTCAGCGGTCCCCGGAGCGTCCGGTCGCACTCGTGCGTCCCCGCTCCGTTGCCGTAGCGGCGCAGTGGTTCCAGGATAATCTAAAAGCCGACGTCTTCTATGCCGTGAAGGCGAACCCTTCGCGCTGGATCATCGAGGTTCTGGTCGAGAACGGCGTCAACGCCTTCGACGTCGCCTCCCTGGCCGAGATCGAACTGGTTCGATCGGTCAGCCCGAACGCGCGTCTGGCCTTCATGCACCCGGTCAAGAGCCGCGGCGCGATCAAGACCGCCTACGCCGACCACGGCGTGCGCACCTTCGTGCTCGACAGCCATGACGAACTGCAGAAGATCCTCGACGTCACCGACAACGCCGACGACCTGAACCTGATCGTCCGCATGGGCGTGTCGGCGGACGGCGCCGCCTATTCCCTGTCGGGCAAGTTCGGCGTCACGCCGGACCAGGCCCCCGCCCTGCTGCAGGCCACGCGCCATGCGGTCAAGGACGGCCAGATGGGCGTCAGCTTCCACGTCGGTTCGCAATGCATGCGCCCCTCGGCCTATGAGGCGGCGATGACCCAGGTCGGCCGCGCCATCAAGAAGGCGGGCGTCTTCGTCGACATCGTCGACGTCGGCGGCGGCTTCCCTTCGGTCTATCCCGGCATGGTCCCGCCCGACCTGAGCGAATACGCCGACGCCATCCATCGCGGCTTCAACGAGATGCCGGTGTCGGAAACCACCGAGCTGTGGTGCGAGCCCGGCCGGGCGCTGGTGGCCGAGGCCTCGTCGGTGCTGTGCCGCGTGGACCTGCGCAAGGGCGACGCCCTTTATCTGAACGACGGGTCGTACGGTTCGCTGTTCGACGCCACCCACTCGCGCTGGCCCTTCCCGACCAAGCTGGTCCGGGACGGAGAGTCGTCGTCGGAGCTGAAGCCTTATCGCTTCTATGGTCCGACCTGCGACAGCATCGACCACATGCCGGGCCCGTTCTGGCTGCCGGCCGATGTCCAGGAAGGCGACTTCATCGAGATCGGCATGATGGGCGCTTATGGCGTCGCCATGTCGACCGGCTTCAACGGCTATGGCGAACACGAGATCGCCGCCGTCGAGGACGCCCCCATGGGCTCGATGTACGGCCTGGCGCCGCGTTCCATCCCGACCGTGCGCACCACGGCCGAGGAGAACGCCCGCAAGGTCGTCCGCCTGTCGCGTCCCAAGGGCAAGGCGGGCCAGCGCAAGCGCAAGCGCTGATCCATCGCATCACGCCTTGAACTGAAAAATGTCTCAAGGCTTTGGTACAAACAGCGGCCCGTCGCTCCGTCCGGGCCGCTGTTCCTTATTGACGACGGGCGCTCAAACCAAAGGGAAACCCGAGAGATGAACGCACCGGTTCGTTCCAACGCCAAGGCGGAGCTCCTGGCCACGACCGTCGAGCACATCGACATCACCAGCTTCGACGCGCGCCCGATCATCGATTCCATGCGCAAGATGTCGTTCTCCTCGCGCGACACCGCCCGCGCGGCCGACATCTTCAACATGGCCCTGGAAGACGAGGCCTGCTCGCCGTGGCTGATCCTGGCCGGTTCGACCTCGGCCGGCGGCTGCATGGACGTCTACCGCGACATGGTGAAGTTCGGCATGGTCGACGCCGTGGTCGCCACCGGCGCCTCCATCGTCGACATGGACTTCTTCGAGGCCCTGGGCTTCAAGCACTATCAAGCCGCCGGTCAGGTGGACGACAACATCCTGCGCTCGCACTACATCGACCGCATCTACGACACCTACATCGACGAAGAAGAACTGCAGGCCTGCGACCACGCCATCTATGAGATCGCCAGCCGCCTGGAGCCGCGCGGCTATTCCTCGCGCGAGTTCATCTGGGAGATGGGCAAGTGGCTGTCGGAAGGCAACGCCAAGAAGCCCGGCTCGCTGATCCAGACCGCCTATGAAGAAGGCGCGCCGATCTTCTGCCCGGCCTTCGTCGACTCCTCGGCCGGTTTCGGCCTGGTCAAGCACCAGAAGGAGCGCATGGCCGAGGGCAAGCCCTACATGATGCTGGACGCGATCGCCGACTTCCGCGAACTGACCGACATCAAGATCGCGGCGGGCGTCACGGGCCTGTTCATGGTCGGCGGCGGCGTGCCGAAGAACTTCGCCCAGGACACCGTCGTCTGCGCCGAGATCCTCGGCGTCGAGGCCGACATGCACAAGTATGCGGTCCAGATCACGGTCGCCGACGTGCGCGACGGCGCCTGCTCGTCCTCGACGCTTCAGGAAGCCGCCTCGTGGGGCAAGGTCCAGACCACCTACGAACAGATGGTCTTCGCCGAAGCCACGACCGTCGTGCCGCTGATCGGTTCGGACGCCTATCACCGCGGCGCCTGGAAGAAGCGCCAGCCGCGCCGCTGGAACAAGCTGTTCGGCAAGTAAGACAGCCCCGGTTTCGACCGGAACTGCAGAAAGGGTCGGAAGCGCATGCTTCCGACCCTTTTTCATGGATGAACGCCTGCCTGAATCCCGCCCGACGGAACCCCGACCGTTCCCGGCCGCTTGTCCTTCTCAAGCCAAGGGAGAGCGTCATGACCGACCCGAAGACCGAAAACGAGGAAAGCCGCGAAGCCGCCGCCATGGGCGAGAAGTCGGACCTGGGCCATACTCGGGACGCCCTGAACAAGGCGCTGGAAGGTACGGATTCGGGTTCGGACACGCGCGCCGGATCGCTGCGCGGCGGGTCCGCCTCCGGCTCGGACATTGATCCGGACCAGGACGTCATCAACGAGGCTCTCGCGCGAGAGGGAATCGCGGCGCGCGACGCCGCCTCACGCCCGGCCGGCGGACCGGAGCAGGCCCGCAAGTCGACCGGCCAGCCCGGCGACGACGTCGACGCCCCGACCGGTTGAACCGCCTTGCTGCCGCCGCATGGATAGGCCACGGTGTGATTTCAAGTGGCGGCATTAAGGATGTAGTCGGAATGAAGCGTTGCGTGGCGATCGGAGTCCTGGCGTTCAGCATGGGCCTGTCGGCGTGCGACGGCCCGGCCGCTCCCCAGGATGAAGCGCTGGCCGCGACGACCGAAAAGGTCGAGACCCCGGAAGCCGTCGCAAGCGCGCCTCGGCCCTACAACGCCCCTGTCGCCGACGCTGTCCCGGCCGAAGTCATAGCAGGCGCTCCGACGTTCGCCGCCCTATATCCAGGCGCCCAGGCCGACGGCGCGCCCGTCGCCGCCAACGGCCCCAACGGGCCCGGCGGCCTGATCACCTTCAACACCGACGCCACGCCCGACTCCGTCGTGGCCTTCTATCGTCAACGCGCAGAGCAGGCGGGCCTAGCCTCCATCATGGCCATGAACCAGGGCGAGGCCCGCGCCTATGGAGCCGCCGCTCGCGACCGCGGCGCCAGCCTGCAGGTCGTGGCCGCCCCTGGCGAAGACGGACTGACCTCGGTGCAACTGTCCTGGAGCGCCGGCGCCTGATGCGGGCGAAGTCGCCGCAGTTCGGGTCGGCGGCCGCCCCAGCCCTGGCCTCGGCGGCCCTGCTGGCCGCCTGCGCGGGGACGCCCGCCGCGCTCCGCCCCGAAGCCGCCCGCCCCGCCGATCTGGCCGGCTATCTGGACGAGGCCACGCTGGTCCGCCTGGCGGACGCGGTTCCGCCGCCGCCAGCGCCCGGTTCCGCCGAGGATCAGGACGACAAGGCGCGCTCGGCCCGCTTCGCCGCCCTGGAAGACACCGACCGCTGGCTGCTGGCCACGGCCCACGCCGAGTTGCGGCCGCCGCTAGCGCTTCAGCATTTCGACTGCGCCCTGAACGCCCGTCTGGACCCCGCCGCCGTTCCGCAACTGACCCGGCTGATGCAGCGGCTGTTCCATGACGCGGACAGCGCCGCCGAGCGCGTCAAGGCGCGCGCTCATCGCCCCCGCCCGGTCGGCGACGACCTTCAGCGAAACGCCTGCCAGCGCCTGACCGAGGCGGGGCGTCGCAGCCCCTCCTATCCCTCGGGCAGTTCGACCGTCGGCGCCGTCTATGGCGAAGCCTTCGCCGCCATAGATCCCCCCCATGCCGAAGCCGCCCGCCGCATGAGCGACGAGTTGGGCCGAAGCCGCCTGGTCTGCGGAATGCACTATCCGCGCGACGTGGCCGCCGGCGACGCCCTGGGTCGCGCGGTGTTCCGGGCCGCAGTCGCCCAGCCGGCCTTCCAGGCGGATCTGATCGCCGCCCGCGCCGAGTTGGCCGCCGTTCAGGCGACTGGCGCGCGCAACCCCGGCTGCCTCGCCGAAACCCGGGCGCTGGCGACGCCCCTGCCCTGATGACGGTTCTCGCGGCCCTGCTGCTGGGCGCCGTCGAAGCCTGGTCTCTGCCTGGCGCAAGGCCCTGCACTCCGTCGGAAATCGCCGCTCTGACGGGCGAAGCCGACGCGCCTTACATTCTGACCTGCCGCGCCGTACTGACGCCGAACCAGACGATCATTCGTCCTGTCCGTATCATCGGCGCCGAGGCGTCCGGCGCCGGCCTGGACTGCGCCGGAGGAAGCGTGGGACAGGCGGGCGTCACGGTTGCGGCCTCCGCCCCGACCCTGGCCGTCTGGTCGCGCCGCATCAATGCGGACACATGGAGCCGCCCAACCGACATCCGCATCAGGAACTGTCTGATTCACGGAGCCGTTCGAATCTGGGGCATGGGCGGCGACGGAAGCTATGATGATCTGCGCGCTTCGTCCCGCACGCCCGAGCACACGGCGCGCCTGCAGGCCGCAGCCCCCAGCCATGTGATGCTGGAGCGGGTGACGATCCGCGCATCCGGAACCATTCCGCTGTACGTTGGCCCCGGCGTCACCCGCCTGAGCCTGGTCCGCTCGACCTTGGACGGCCGCAGCGTCTCGACCGCGATCTATCTGGACGCCGAAAGTGCGGACAATCTGATCGAGAACAATCTGATCCGCACCGAGACGCCGCGCGAGAAAATCGCCGTCGACGGTTCTGCCCGCAACCGCATCGTCGGCAACCGCTTCGAGCTGGGCGGGCGTCCAGGCGTCTTGCTTTATCGCAACTGCGGCGAACGCGGCGTCATTCGTCATCAAACCCCCTCCTACAACACCATCACCGACAACATTTTCAGCGACGCCGGGCGCTTGCGGCCGCGCCTGGTGGTCGAGAATGCGCGTCAGGGACGCCGTTCCTACTGCAGCGCCGACCGCGGCTACCCCTGGGGCAGCAGCATCGATGATCATGACGGCGCTTCCAATAACATTGTTAGTCAGAATTTCAGAAAATGAGCGTAATTATTGCTGATTTTTCCGAATATACTTCAAAAATGGGTTATTTTTCCCACCATGTGCTATTATTGACGCAATTCCGACTTGCTTGAGGCAAGCCTCGCCGTAAGGTCGCCATGCAGACCACAGGGATCTGCAGTGCCACGAGCCGTCCGTTCGGCCCCGTCGTAAGGAGGCGAACGACGACTTGTTTTGTCCAGGAGAGGGTCTCTTTTGAGAAAGAGAATTGTGCGCGAGTCCTTGCTCGCTTCGACCATCATCGGGGGCGCCGCCCTCAGCTTCATGGCCGCCACGCCGGCATTCGCCCAAACGGCCGAAGAAGAAGTTTCCGAAGTCAGCGCCATCGTCGTCACAGGCTCGCGCATCCGCCAGCCAGGCTATGAGGCGTCCAGCCCCATCACGTCGCTGAGCTCCGAATCCATCGCCATGTCGCAGCCCGTCGCGGTTGAAGAACTGGTCAAGGATCTGCCGGCCGCCGTGCCGGCCGTCGGTTCGGCCACCAACAACGGCTCGGGCGGCGGCGCGACCATCAACCTGCGCGGTCTGGGGACCAATCGCACCCTGGTCCTGATCAACGGCCGCCGCGTGGTGCCGTTCAACCTGGAAGGCGTGGTCGACACCAACACCATCCCGCTGGCCCTGGTCGAGCGCGTCGACACCGTCACCGGCGGCGCCTCCGCCGTGTACGGCGCTGACGCCGTCGCAGGCGTGGTCAACTTCATCCTGAAGAACAATTTCGAAGGCGTCGAGGTCAACTCCTCCTACGGCTTCTCGGGCGAGGACGACGCGGTTCGTCGCAAGTTCGACGTCACAATCGGCGGCAACTTCGCCGACGATCGCGGCAACGCCGTCGTCAGCTTCGGCTACACCAAGACCGACCCGCTGTATCAGGTGCGTCGTCCCTGGGGCGAGGTCGCGCTGTCTTCGACGACCGGCAAGCCGCTGGGCTCGGGCACCTCGGTCCCCGGCCGCTTCGACCTGACCCCGGTCAGGGGCGGCGTCGCCCTGCCGTCGGGCGCTGAGCTGGACCCCACCACGGGCGCCCTGATCGGCTCGGACCACCCGAACTACAACTCGGCCGGCTACAACTACAATCCGTACAACCTGTATCAGACGCCGCTAAGCCGCTACCAGATCAACGGTCTGGGCAGCTTCAAGATCAACTCGGCCGCCGAAGTCTACAGCCACCTGACCTACGTCCAAAGCGACGTCTCGCTGGACAACGCTTCGAGCGGTACCTTCGGCAACACCTACAAGGTGCCGATCGGCAACCCGTTCATCCCGGACGCCATGCGCCAGCAGTTCTGCGGCGCCCTGTTGATCGACCCGGCCAAATGCGTCTCCGGCGCGGCCGGCGACACCATGATGGACCTGACCATCAACCGCCGCTTCACCGAAATGGGCACCCGTCCGGTCGACATCGAGAACAAGACGGTTCAGCTGCTGGCCGGCGTTCGCGGCGACATCAACGCCGACTGGAACTACGACGCCTACATCTCGCACGGTGAAACCGAGCAGTTGCTGACGCGCCGCAACTGGGGCTCGCTGTCCAAGCTGCGCAACGCCCTGAACACCGTCTCGGCGACCGAGTGCCTGGTTCCCGGTTCCTCGACCCCGGTCGCGGGCTGCGTGCCGATCAACGTCTTCGGTCCTGAAGGCACGATCACCCAGGAAATGATCGACTACATCAACCTGTCGTCGATGAGCAAAACCACGATCAAGCAGGACGTGGCCTCGGGCTCGATCTCGGGCATCCTGCCTGAACAGTTCAGCAGCCCCTGGAGCGATCGCCAGATCGCCGTCGCCTTCGGCGCGGAATGGCGCCGGTCCAGCGCCGAGACCCGCGGCGATGCGGCCTCGCAAGCCAACGGCGAAATCCTGGGCACCGGCGCGCCGGTTCCGGATCGCAACGGCCAGTTCGAACTGCGTGAAGCCTTCGCCGAACTGGCGGTGCCGCTGATCGAGAACATGCCGTTCATCCACAGCCTGAACCTGGAAGCCGGCTACCGCCAGACCGAGTTCAAGGCCGGCGGTTCGAAGACCAACTACGGCAGCTACAAGTTCGGCGGCGACTGGTCGCCCATCGAGGACGTCCGCATCCGCGCCATGTATCAGCGCGCCACCCGCGCTCCGAACATCGGCGAGCTGTTCAACCCGCAGGTCACCGGCCTGGGCAACATGGCGATCGATCCGTGCCAGTTGGACCTGATCAACAGCGCCGACGCCAACACCGCCGGCACGCTCAGCAACCTGTGCCGTCTGACCGGCGTGCCGGAAGGCGCGATCGGCTACGTGGCCAAGCCCAATTCGGGCCAGGTCAACCAGCAGACCGGCGGCAACCCGAACCTGGGTCCGGAAGAGGCTGACACCTGGACCATCGGCGCCGTCTGGCAACCGGCCTTCGTGCCGAGCCTGCGCCTGAGCCTCGACTACTATGACATCAAGATCGACAAGACGATCAACAGCCCCAGCCTGGCTGATGTCATGAACGGCTGCTACGACAAGGCTCTGAACCCAACGCTGGCGTTCAACGAGAGCTGTGCGGCCATCCAGCGCAGCGCCGCCAACGGCTCGCTGAACGGCGTCGACGCCAAGGGCGTCATCCGTCCGACGACCAACGCCGGCAACGAGCGCGTCTCGGGCTTCGACATCGCGGCCAACTACCGCGTCGAACTGTCCGACTTCGGCTGGGGCGACATCGGCCGCCTCGACCTGAGCGTCAACGGCAGCATCCTCACCAAGCACGAAACCCAGGCCACCCCGGTCTCCGTGCTGCGTGACTGCGTCGACTACTACTCGGTCTCGTGCGGCGAGCCCAAGGTCAAGCAACGCTGGAACAGCCGCGCGACCTGGACGCTGGGCGACTACTCGGCCTCGCTGAGCTGGCGTCACCTGTCCGGCGTCGAAGTCGAGCCGAGCAGCACCAAGTGGTTCCCGGACTACGCCCAGATCGACAGCTACGACTACTTCGACCTGAGCGGCCGCTGGGACATCACCCAGACGGTGCGTCTGACGGCGACGATCAACAACCTGTTCGACAAGGCGCCGCCGATCGTCGGCTCGCAGATCGGCACCACGTCGGCGAACAACGGGAACACCTTCCCGCAGACCTACGACGCGATCGGTCGCTACTTCACCTTCGGCGCCACGCTGAAGTTCTGATAGCGTTCAACGCATAAGAAGAGAGGCGGAAGACCCCGGTCTTCCGCCTCTTTTTGTTTGTGGATCAGCCGGTTTCTAGGAGCCGGATCAGGCCGGGCGGCCCGCCGCCAGGGCGCCGTAGAGGTCCGTCCGGCGATCGCGGAAGAAACCCCAGGCCGCACGGTGGCGATCCAGAAAGTCCAGATCAAAGGTGTGGACCAGGACGCCCTCCTCCCGATCCAGGCTCTCGACCAGGTCGCCGCGATGATCGGCGATGAAGGAGTGGCCATAGAAGGTCTGGCCTGCCGCCGTCACCTGCTCATGGCCGATGCGGTTGGCGCCGACGACCGGCACGACGTTCGATACGGCATGACCCTGCATGGCGCGGCGCCAAGGAGCGGCGGTGTCCAGGGTGTCGTCATGCGGCTCAGTGCCGATGGCGGTCGGGTACAGCAGCACCTCGGCGCCCTGCAGCATCATCGCCCGCGCCGTTTCGGGGTACCACTGGTCCCAGCAGATGCCGACGCCGATGCGGCCGAAGCGCGTGTCCCAGACCTTGAAGCCGGTGTCGCCGGGGCGGAAGTAGTACTTCTCCTGATAGCCGGGGCCGTCGGGAATGTGGCTCTTGCGATAGACGCCCATCAGCTCGCCGTCGGCGTCGATCATCACCAGGCTGTTGAAATAATGCGGCCCCTCGCGCTCGAAGATGGAGACGGGCAGGACGACGCCCAGTTCCTTGGCCACCGGCTGGAGCTGGGTGACGGCCGGATGCTCGCGCCACGGATAGGCGGCGCCGAACCACTTCTCTTCCTGCGAGACGCAGAAATACGGCCCCTGGAACAGCTCCGGCGCCAGGATGACCTGGGCGCCCTTGGCCGCGGCTTCGCGGATGAAGCCGATGGTCTTGTCGATGTTCGCCTGCATGTCCTCGCCGTACGAGGTCTGAATGGCGGCGACGGTGATCTCACGGGCCATTAGGCGGGCTCCTGCTGGCTGATGCAGTGGAACGAGCCGCCGCCCGACAGGATGGCGGTCGACGGCAGGGGGATGATCTCGCGATCGGTGAAGACGGTCGCCAGGGCCTCGCAGGCCAGGCGCGCGGCCATGTCGTTTCCGTAGGTCGGCACGACGACGGCGCCGTCCGCGATCAGGAAGTTCATGTGGCTGGCCGGGACGGGACGCTCGTCCTCATCCAGGATCAGGCCGGGCGACGGGATGCGCAGCACCTTGATCGGACGGCCGACGGCGTCGGTCATGGAGGCCAGGGCCTGGGCCGTCTCGTCATAAACCTCGGCGTTGGGATCCTTGGGGCCGAAGGCGATCGGGCAGGCCGCCACACCCGGCGCGACGAAGCGGGCCAGATTGTCGACATGGCCGTCGGTGTGGTCGTTCAGCAGGCCGTCGCCCAGCCACAACACCTTCTTGGCGCCGAGAGCCTCCGCGAAGGCGGCCTCGGCCGTTTCCGCTGTCCAGCCGGTGTTGCGGTTGCGGTTCAGCACGCACTGGCGCGTGGTCAGCACCGTGCCCTCGCCGTCATGATCAACGGCGCCGCCTTCCAGGATGAAGTCGTGACGGGTCAGGGCGACGCCCGTCTGTTCCCCGATCTGGTCGGCGACCTCGTCGTCGTGCGGCAGGTCGTACTTGCCGCCCCAGCCGTTGAAGACAAAGGCCTGAGCCGAGGCCGAGCCGGGGCCGAAGATCGGCCCGGTGTCGCGCAGCCAGATGTCGCCGAAGCGACCGGCCACGACCGTCACGCCAGCCACATCGGCGAAGCGCGCCTGCGCGTCGGCCAGGGCCTCGTCATTGCCGACCATCAGCTTGACCTGCTCGCGACCCGGCCCGACCAGGGCGCGCACCAGGGCCTCGACCTCGGCCTGCGCCGGTTCGAGGTTGTCCTCCCACAGATCGGCATGGCTGGGCCAGCCGACCCACATCGCACGATGCGGCGTCCACTCAGCAGGAACAGGCAGGGTCATGGGCGAAGTCATGGGGCGAAAACGTCCACATAAGAGGGATGAAGCACGAAGGGGGCGAGATAGGCCCTGACGGCTCCGGGTTCAATGGCGACGGCGCGTTCGCCCGTTGGAGCCGCCAACCCCTCAAGCAGCGCCACCGCGCGTCAGGGCCGCCTCAGTAAAGAGAAAGGGCGGCCCGTCGCCGGACCGCCCTTCCCGTCTCACACTATCGTTCGCTTAGAACTTGTAGCGAACGCCGAACTTCACCTGCCACACTGACTGGTTGTTGTAGTTGGTGGCCGTCCAGTCACGGAAGCTGTCGTACTGGTAGAAGTTGCCCGCCCCAGCGACACAGCTCGAGATCTGGCAGTTACGCGCCGTGACCGCGCGCGAGAAGTAGGGGAAGCCCACTTGCTGCACCACGCCCCACTCGTCGTTGAGCAGGTTGCCGATGTTCTCGATATCGACATAGCCTTCCAGCTTGGCGCCGCCCGGGAAGAAGGCCGGCAGCTCTTGCGAGATACGCAGGTCGAAGCGAGTCACGTCCGGCGACTTGAAGCCGTTCCGCGGCGTGATCTGACCGGCGTATTTGATCAGACCCGAACGCTGCAGGTACTCATTGAAGCCCGCGAAGTCGAAGTTGTTCGCGAAGGTCGCGATCGGATCGCTGGTCGCGGTGACCAGGCCGTTCGAGTCCACAGCCGGCACATACAGCAGTTGGCGGTTGCGGCGGCCGTACTCGTTGGCCTCGCCCACCAGGTTGGTGCTGTTGAAGGTGTGGCTGAAAGGCAGACCCGAGCGGCGCTCGCCGAACAGGTTGAAGCTGGTGCGATAGTCGCCGAAGAACTTGCGGCTATAGCTCAGGTTCAGCTTGGTCGAGTGCTTGATCTCATAGTTCGAGGTCGCCACGCCCGGGCTGTTCGGGTCAAAGACCGCAACCTGGCCGAAGTTCGACGCGGCCACCGACGAGGTGCCGGGGTGGACTTCGGTCGCATCGACGTAGGTGTAGGACAGGTCGAAGCCCAGGCCTTCGGCCCAGCCTTCGTACCAGGCCTTGTTCACGCCGACGGTGAACTGATCCGTCTTGCCGCCCTTGAAGTTGGTCAGCATCAGAACGACCTGGCTGCCGTTCGGGCCCGAATAGGTCGGACGACCATCCGGCGCGACGCCGTTCTGGCGCTTGGCCATGTTCAGATCGACCCAGCCGATGGCGTTTTCGACTTCCGAGTGCACATACTCGGCGCGAACCGCCCAGCCGTCGCCCATGCTCCAACGGTTGAGGTCGAAGTCCTTGGTGAGGCCCAGCGACGTCTTCCAGATCGAAGGCGCCTGGAAGGTCGGGTCGATCACGTTGATCGCGCCCGTGCCCAGCTTGGCGCTCTCGGTCACGGCGTCCTTGGCCACTTGGTTCGGATTCAAACCATCGACGTTGGTCAGCGCCGCCAGTTGCGCGGTCGAGCAGACCGGAACGCCGGTGTTGACGTTCTGGCTGGTGTAGCCGTTGACGCGGCACTGGAACTGGCCGATCAGGTTGCCGGGGTTCGAGAAGTTGTTCGAAACCCAGACGGTCGGCGAACCGCCCGAGAACAGGCCGAAGCCGCCGTAAACGTTGAAGGTGTCGTCAACGCGGTAGTTGAAGCCGAAGCGCGGCTGCAGCAGGCTGATGCCGTCCAGATTGTGAGTGTTCGAGAAGCCGTACTTGTCCTCAAACGCTTTGTTGTACAGCGGCTCGTCCGACATCTCGTACCAGTCGAAGCGCAGGCCGGCGCGCAGCGTCAGGCGATCGTTCACATCCCATTCGTCCTGGGCGAACAGGGTGTTGGTCGTGTAGCCGAAGCTCGCGCCGCCATCGACCTTATTGTTGGTCCCGGCATTCTGGTAGTTGATGTAGGAGGCGCGACGGTTCTGCAGGTCGGCCAGCGATGCGAATTCATACTCGCCGTTCGCGGCCTGCACGAAGACGTTGTAGATTTCGAGATCTTCACGCTCGTAACCCGCCGTCAGGCGGTGACCCGCGTTCTGATACTTGGCGACGAAGCGGTACTGGTTCAGATCGTTCGTCAGCGAGTTGGCGTGACGCGAACGCTCCGGCCCGAGCACCACCGAGCGGCGCTGCGTGGCGCCCACCGGGTCCAGGTAAACGCGGAAGGCCGCGAAGTCCGAACCGCCCAGGTTGCTGGTGATGTTCTCGCTTTCCTTGCGCGAGATAGACAGTTCGGTCGAGAAATTGTCGGTCCAGTCCGAGAACAACTGGGCCTTGTAGGCCGTGATGTTGCTCTGGAAATCATACCCTTGCGACAGCAGGCCGACGCTCGGCGTGGTGTTGCTGGTCGAGGTGCCGTTCAGGCTCAGACGCGAACCTTGGGTCTGCTGATAGGACGCAACCGCGCGGTGACGGTCGTTGATGTTCCAGTCCAGCTTGGCGAAGTACTTTTCGTCGAAGGTGGTCAGGTCGCTCGTCGACCAATCCAGCGGATCGTAGCCATAGACCGACTTCACGGCGTTACGGACGGAATCGACGTCGGCTTGCGTAATGCCCGGCACTTCGTTGGTGGCGCCCGACCCCGTCGGACCCGAAAGCACCGGCTCGGTCGCTTCGAACTTCTCGTAGTTCAGCAGGAAGAACAGGCGATCCTTGATGATCGGACCTGACAGGGTCGCGCCCCAGGTCTTCTCTTCGAACTCGCCGGTGACCGAACGATTGATCGTCTCGCCCGACGACATGTCTTCATACGAGAAGCTGTCGCCCTGCAGATCCTGGTTGGTGATCTCGTAGAAGGCTTCACCGTGGAACTCGTTGCCGCCCGACTTGGTGACCGAGTTCACCACGCCGCCCTGGAAGGCGCCGTACTGGACGTCATAGGGGGCGACATCGACCTGAACCGCTTCCAGGACCGAAATCGAGATCGGCGAGTTCACCGTCGGATAGCCGTTGGGCGACAGGCCGAAATCGTCGCCCTGACGGATGCCGTCGACCAGGAAGGCGTTGGTGCGGCTGTTCTGACCGCCCAGGATCAGGGCGTCGCTGTTGGTCGAGTCGACCGACGCGAACGGCGAGGTGCGGACAAAGTCCTTGATGTCACGGCTGATCGTCGGAAGGGTTTCGAGCTCCTCGGCGCCGATACGGGTGCGCGGACCGGTGATCAGGCCGCCGCCGCGAACGCCGCGCACGACCACGTCGGCGACCGAGGTCGCGTCGTCCGAAGCCGAAACCGTCGCCGTCAGGTTCAGAGCCGTCGGCGAACCGATGCTGACCGAGGGAACCTGCCCCGAGACTTCGCCCTGCGCCGTCAGCGCCGTGACGACATAGGGGCCGCCGACGCGCAGGTTGCGCGCCGTATAGCCGCCGTCAGCGCCCGTCACCGTGGTGGTGCTGGTGCCCGAGGGGACGTGGGTGACGACGACCGTGGCGTTCGCCATCGGCGCGCCCGACGCATCCGTGATCACGCCGCGAATGCCGCCGGTCGTTTCTTGAGCGAAGGCGGCGCTGGACGTGGCCAGCAGGATGGCCGCTGCGGAAACCCCGTAGGCGAGGTTGCGGTTGAACATGTGTGCGATCCCCTTGCAGCGCCAGCCGGAACAGCGATCGGCGCATCTGGTCATTGATGGGGCGGCTTTAGGCCCGTCATCATACGTCAGGGCGACACTTAGATGACAGAAACGTGACAGCCCTCAGGGGTGGCCGTTACGCCACACCCCGAACGTCGTCATTCAGCCGTCGCCCCAAGGCGTCAGCCACACGTTCAGCGGTCGCGCCTAGCGCGCGCGGCTCGTGATAATTGCCATTGATCTGGGTCCGCCCGATCACATAGGCGCGGAACGCCGCAAACAAGGCGCGATCCGCCGGCTCAGGAGCTCCCCAGAAGGCGTCCAGACTCTTCTGGTCCGTCAGCCCCTCGAAGTCAAAGAAGGCCTTGCCCAGCACCTTGACCGGCGTGCCGAAACCCAACGCCGACAGAGCGGCGCTCGAGTTGTTGACGACCATGCCCTTCGACGCCCGGCACAGTTGCGCCAGATTGCCGCCGTCAATGAAGTCAACGCGCCCCGACAAACCGTATTTGGCGGCAAGTTCGCCTGTCGCGCGGTTCAGATTGATGACGCCGGCGTCCAGAGGGTGGTTCTTGACCAGCAAGCGCGCTTCAGAGGGCGCCGACCGAGCGAAACTATCCATCACCCGATCAAGGAAGGACAGGTTGTCGTGAATATCGGAATAACGCAGCAACTGGGCGTCGCCGTCGCGCTGAAGACACGCAATGAAGAAGGAGCCCTTGAGGCTCAGACGTTCCGCCGCCCGGTCGCCGGACAAACTGAAGGTCAAGCTCAGATAGCGACGGACATGGCCGAGGCACTGCTGCAACGGCGAGATCGTATAGTGATGCCGATGACGAGGGAACGACAGCCGCCCAAACGGCTGAACCGCGTGATAGCGGCTGATGTTGATGACATGGTGCGGCAAGATTTTGCCAACCGGATGCGACACAGGGATTTCAGGGGGCGGAGGCGGATAGCCTGCAGCGGAGCGCGGCAGGCCGCTTGAGCCGTTGACCCCGTTTCTTTCCAGCGTGATCCAGTCCGGTCGGAAGTAGCCGTTTTCAAGAACCCAGACGCGCGCGGGCAAATGTTGCGCCTGACTCAGCACGCCTTGGTTGTAGGGACCGCCTTCGCCGAAAACGAGGATGTCCGTGAACTCTGCAGCCAGCCGCGAGACATGAACTGCCCACGAGTCGGCTGATTCACGATAGGCGACGCCGCCCGCTCGCCGCCAGTCCGCGACGTCGCCTGCGTTGAACAGCATACGCCGAACCTCGCCGCCCCGCGCCTCGATCGCGCCCGCCAATCGACGCCCGAAGGGACCGAACGGGGCAGACACAATCAGGAAGCGGCGCCCCGTCAAGCTGACGACGCCGACATCTGAGACCGGGAAATCTGGATCAAAGGGCGCGAGCAAACGCTGATATCTTTCTGAAAGGCAAGCTCTCTTAGAGGCTCAACCTCAGTTTCACCAATAGAAAAAGCACTGCACGCTCAGTTGTCAAACACAACCGCCGAACCCAGGAAACTGAGCTCGGCGGAAGGTTTGACCGGTACTTCTCAGGTCGCGGGGGCTGGAATGAACCAGCCCCGTTGAGCCTTAGAAGTTGATGTCGACGGTGGCGCGGCGGTT
>NZ_JBDGLE010000010.1:0-60109 GCF_057655995.1 Brevundimonas sp. Soil_N_31 | reverse complement strand
TAAAAGCCAACCCCTGACGAGGCCCGCTCTCCGTTAACGCCACGCCAAACCTGCGCCAAATGTTTCGACGACGGACAGTTTTCGATTTCTTTCGATCCTCTGTCGCTCACTTTTGTCGCGGAGCTGGCTGTTGATGCCCGCGCGCGTCGCGATGTCAGTTTCGCCCGTAATGAGGTGGTCGATCCAACGGCCTTCGATCAGCCCGCTCATTTTGCAGCGGGCGCCAATATCAGCATGGCCCAGTTGTATTCCCATGATGAGGGGCGCTTCGCGCCTCTGGCCGGCGGTATCGATATGTTCGCCAATATTGGCGGGTTCGACGGGGTCACCCTGACGGGGGGCGTCGACTACGACGGCAGCAGTCAGGATCAACGCTGGCGTCGCCGCGAGATACGGCTCTCCAAAGATCTGTTTCAGTCCGCCGTTCGCCTGACAGCGGGTGAGTTTGCGCCGCCGGTTGAGAGTTTTCAGGGATCTCGCCGTTTTCTGGGTCTGTCGGCTGCACGCGCCTATTCGACCATACGCCCGTTCCAGAATGTGCGACCGGCTGGCCGTCGACAGTTCATTCTGGATCGGCCTGCTCTGGTCGTGGTCGAGGTCAACGGCGTTGTCGTGGAACGTATCCGACTTGAGGCAGGTCCTTACTCGTTGTCCGACTTTCCCTTTGGTCAGGGCGCCAACACCGTTCGGCTGCTGGTCGAAGAGGATAGCGGCCAGCGCGAGATCGCGGTCTTCGATCTTTTTGGCGGGGCGGGGCTGCTGGATCCGGGCGTGATGGATTTCGGCGTATCGGCTGGCGTCCTGGAGGAGGGCGGCCAGTTGGAATACGGATCGACCCTCGCGGCGTCCGGCTTTGTCCGCAAGGGGATCACCGACGCGCTTACGCTCGGGGCCAACGCCCAGTGGGCTGACGGCCGCGGTCAGATGGGGGGGCTTGCAACGTGGGGAAGCCGCCTGGGGCTGGTGCAAGCCAGCGCCGCCGTCAGCCACAATGGCGATACGGGCGCGCAAGGCTATATTGTTGCGCTGGACTATATGCGCGAGGCGAAACTGGCGCGCGAGGTCGAGCTGCGGGTTGTCGCCTCTGCGCAGGCGACCAGCAAATTCTTCCAGACGGCCTTCGAGAACTCAGCCTTCAATCGCGAGCAGTGGCGGGCCGCCGGCCAGGCCCTGATCCGCTACAAGGCCTATTCTCTCAGTCTTGGCGCCGCCTTTGTTAAGGGGCGTGAGCAAGAGGATCGGACCGATTTCAGTGTGTCAATTGGTCGGACGTTCCGCAAGTTCGGGGTCAACCTGGCCTGGCAGCGTGGAGCCACCAGCGACGGTGTCGAGGACACGCGGTTCGGCTTGACGCTGACCACCCGCTTTGGCGGTCGATGGAGCGGCGCTGCGCGCTACGACAGTCAGAACGAATTCCGCGAGGTGGGGATCTCACGCTCGGCCTCGGGGCGGTTGAATGATCTCAGCGGCGACATCCGCTTCTCTGAAGATCGCAATAACCAGACCCTTTCCGGCGATCTGCGCTACATCAACAACCGCTTCGACGCCGAGGTTATCTCCAACCGACTGGTGTCCACCGTGCCGGGCGGCTCCACCCGACAGGAGTCTCTGTGGCGGCTCTCGACCCTCGTTGGGTATGCAGACGGCGCATTCGGCATCGGTCGCGCCGCGCGTGAAGGCTTTGTTATCGCCACGCCGCATCCGACGCTCAAGAACGCGCAGGTCAGTCTGACAGACTCCAGCGGCTATCCCGTGGCCCGCAGTGGTTGGTTCGGACCGGCGCTCGCCGGTATCGACCGGGGGTATGGCGTTCGACGCTACGAGCTCGATGTCGATCCGCTTCCGCCCGGTTATGACCTCGGCAGCGGCGTGATCAGCACCTTCCCGGGATATGGCAACGGATATCGGGTCGTCGTTGGCAGCGACGCGTCGCACACGGCCAGAGGTATTCTTGTTTCGCCCGAAGGCCCCATCGCCCTGGTAGGCGGTTCGATCATGGCGACCGATGCGCCTGCAGGCGCGCCCGGCAAGCCGTTCTTCACCAACAGAGGCGGGCGCTTCGTCGCTGATGGGCTGGCGCCCGGTCGCTATCGTCTGGTTGTGCAGGGGGAAGTGCTCGGGGAGTTCGTCATCCCCGATAATGTGGAAGGAATAATCGATGTCGGTGAAATCAGAGTTTCGCGGTCGTTGCCCTGAACTGTTGGGACCAAGGGCGTGGCTAAGGGGCGGCGGCGTGGCTTTCGCCCTGCTTTTGGGCGCGACGAATGCGCATGCGCAAGATTGCAATCCGGCGCTTGTCGAGGCGGCTCAAACTGTTCGCATCGAATATAATCCATTCGCGCTCAGCCCAACGCCGGGCGCCCTGGACGTGGCCCTGGAGAACAAGGGCGAGGGAGCGTGCGACCTACGACTTTCATTTACGGATGAGGCTGGCATTGAGGTGACGGACGTGCAGCTCGGCGGGGTAGGGGTTCGATTTCGCCCCCGTGAATCCTCGGGCGTTCAGGCGGCTGACGTCCAGAGGGGCGTCTTCCAATACCTTCTGGCGGCGGGGCAAAAGGGGGTGGCCCAAATGGACGCCGTCGTGGTGCAGGGCGCTGTCGCCGATGCCGGTGAATACGGCGTCGATCTGCGTCTGCTCATAAAAAACACTGACGGCGTCGAGCTGATCTCCCCTGTTCCCGTCCGTCTTGTCCTGCAGTCGACGCCTCGTGCCCAATTGAACCTGGCCGGCGCCGCGGGAGCGTTTGGTGAAGGGTCCAGCGTCGAGGTCGTTGATTTCGGCGAGGCGGCGACGGGTGCGACCCGTCGTATCTTTGTCCAGGTTCGGGCCAATGCCCCTTCCACTCTGACAATTAAGTCGGAGCACGGCGGGGTGATGCGCCGATTGGGAGACGTAGAGAACGCCACCGTCGTGCCTTATGGCGTGGAGCTTGATGGCGATCAGGTCGATCTAACCGCTCTTTGGACAAAAGAAATTGATCCTCCTCGCACCCTCTCGGGACTCGCCCTGCCCATGACTTTCATCTTGGGGCTCGTGAATGGTCAGATGGGCGGGAGGTACGAAGACTTGATTACCGTTGATATTTCGCCAAATTAATAAGTACCAATTTGGATAACGAAGATTAACTTTTAAGTTTTAAATCTCATTTCTAGGGTTATTTTTAAGTGATGGTTGTATGCCTTGATGGTAATGAATATTTTTTTATTGATACATATCAAATGATGTCGAACTGGTGTGATAGCTTGCTGGCTAATATTTTGGCTTTGATCTGAGTTGAAACTATTATTTCTTAGAATTGTCTTGCTCTGTGTTCTTGTATGGCGAACCAATGCACCGGCAATGTGATTGCAGCTTGTAGGTGAGGGGCTGAGTCCGCCGATTCACGGGGCCGTCCGGAGCAGGGAAGCTATGATTAGTCAGGATATCGTCGGGGCGCCGGTTGGCATGCCTGATGACCATCTGCGGCGTGAAATGGGGGAGAGAGGCGGGGGCGCGCCCAGCGAGCGACGTTCCTTCGCAAGGCCGCCGATCACGAGGTCCATCCCTCGCTTTTCTGAGGCTGAGGTCTGGTTTGAAAATGATGAAACGGCGCGGTTTGTTCTGGACCTGAACGGTCGCGTTCTGAGCAGCAACGCCGCTGCACGCGCCTTGGCCGCATGCGGAATGCTCGGGTCCGGAGGCGTGTTTATCTGCTCCTCACATCGCAATCGCCTCGAGTTGGACATGCTTCTCCAACGGCTTGCCGACGAGCACGAAAAAGCGGGTCGCATCCTGTTCCGCGCCGGAGACGACGCCTGGTGCATTCTAGATATTGCGACCGCGCCCGAAGCGCCAAATCGGGCTTTCGCATCGGTGCGCCCGGTCAAGCCGCTGGACGAAGGCAAGGTTGCAGCTGTGGGCGGTGTCTTTGGCCTGACGCGCGTCGAGAAATCCGTGCTTGTTCGACTGACCAGCGGCGAAGCGCCCAAGGACATCAGCCGCAAGATGGACATGTCCATACACACGGTCCGGTCCCACCTCCGCTCGATTTGCATGCGTATGGGCGTCAAGGGGATAAACGGCGTCCTTCGCCTCAGTTTCCTGATGGCCTGAAGCTGACGAAACCGCCGAGGACGGCGATAGGCTCTTTGATCGCAGTGAGCACACCGGCCTGAATAGCCAGGCTGGGTTGTGGGTCAGCGGAATGGCTGGCGCACGGCCCATGCGTCGTGCAGCACGAGAATGTCCCGACGCTATCGCGTCAGGTAAAGGGCGCCGGCACAGGCTGCCGGGCAGCGATGATGATGACGCCACGTCGCGGGTTCAGCAGCGGCCATATCTGTGATCTTCTCTAGGTCCTGCGACCGGCGAGCCTCAATATCCGGCGCCATCTTAGAGGCGTGCGGCGATTATCTGCGGCGGCGTCAGGACCCTCTGGCCGGCATCCGGGCTCTAGGGGGCGTTGATCGTGTCGATCCCCTCGTTTGACGGCGGCAAACCAGATCACAGCGACCCAGGGCGTTCCGACGCCTGACTACACGAAGACGTTGGCTCGCGCCCGGGAACGCTCAGCTCATCCAGGGTCTCATTCGGACCGTATCAGGCTCCGCCCGAAGATTCTCTCCAGACCCAGTGCACGACTGCAGTTTCCGAGTTCAATGATGACCCGTACGTCCCGCCTTACCGAACTCCGCCGGCTCCAACTCAATGCCGAAAACATGGCGAGGTTGTCGCCCTTCAAGGCTGATCGTGAGAGGTTCGCAAGGGTCGCCGAGCGGGACAGACGAGAGGCCGATGCCCTGGAGCATGAAAGCGAGCCCGGGGCTACCTGCCGATAGGAGGGCGCTTGAACGGCGGCCGAGGCGTTTGCCATGTCGGCTGGCCGCGGGCGCCGACAGGGCGGCTCAGGCCTCGATCATGGTTGTGACCTTGGCCGCCAGATCCATCATCGCGAATGGCTTCGTCATGACCTCCATGCCGGGCTCCAGCAGTCCGTTGCCTACGGCGGCGTTCTCGGCATAGCCCGTGATGAACAGGACCTTGAGCTCCGGGCGCCTCATGCGCGCGGCGTCCGCCACCTGACGCCCGTTCAGGCCGCCAGGAAGACCGACATCGGTGACCAGAAGATCGATCCGGTGCTCGCTCTCCAGGATGCGCAAGCCCGAAGGCCCGTCGCCCGCTACCAGCGTGGCGTAGCCATGCTCGCGCAGAACCTCTGCGACGAGGCTTCGGACAGAGGGCTCGTCGTCGATGACCAGCACGGTTTCACCATGACCGGACCCTGGTTCCGGACTCGCGACGAGCGGGTCTGGTTCGGCCAGACTTCCGTGATGGCGCGGCAGGTAGAGGCACATGGTGGTGCCCAGACCCGGTTCGGAATAGACGCGGATCTGTCCGCCGGACTGCCTCACGAAGCCGTGGATCATGGACAGACCCAGGCCGGTGCCCTGTCCGATCGGCTTGGTGGTGAAGAAGGGTTCGAAAATCCTCTCGATGATTTCGGGGGACATCCCCGAGCCTGTATCCGTGACACAGATGGAAATGTACTGCCCGGCAGCGAGATCGCGCTCGCGGGCATGACGATCGTCGAGCCACTTGTTCGCCGTTTCGATCGTCAGCCGTCCTCCGCCGGGGGCCATGGCGTCGCGGGCGTTGATGCAGAGGTTGAGCAAGGCGTTCTCAAGCTGGGATTGATCAATCTCGGTCAACCAGAGACCGCCTGCGCCGACGACCTCGAGGTCGATGGCAGGCCCGACTGTACGACGGATCAGATCCTCCATGCCGCCGATCAGGCGGTTCGCATCCGTCGGGCGAGGGGCCAGGGTCTGGCGGCGGGAAAAGGCCAGAAGGCGTTGGGTGAGGGTGGCCGCCCGCTGCGCGGCGCCCTGCGCCGCTTCGACGTAGCGCCCGATTTCGGCTCCGCGGCCTTGCGCCATCCGTTTGGCGATCAATTCCAGGCTGCCGGAAATTCCGGCCAGAAGATTGTTGAAGTCGTGAGCTATGCCGCCCGTCAACTGACCGACAGCCTCCATCTTCTGGCTCTGACGCAAGGCGGCATGAGCGGACTGCAATTCTTCGGTCCGCGCCTCGACCCGGGCTTCGAGCGAGGCGTTGAGATCCGCCAGCGCTCTTTCAGCCCGTTTTTTCGCCGTCAGGTCCTTGAAGAGAACGGCGACCTGACGACCTCCGGCCGGTCCGACCTTGAAGGCGGCCAGTTCCAGCCATCGGCCGGTGGCTTCCAGTTCCTTTTCAAAACGGATCGGCCGGCCTGTTTCGAGCACGTCCCGATAAAGCGAAACCCAGCTGTCGGCCTCGGCCGGAACCATGTCGCGGACCCGGCGGCCGACCACGTCGCCGATCCCGGCGTGTTCGGCGTAGGCGGCGTTGGCTTCGACATGGACGTAGTCGCTGAGCGGCCCGTCGGGCCCATCGATGAATTCGATGACGCAAAACCCCTCGTCCATGGTGTCGAACAGGGTCTGGTAGCGTTGCTGGCTTTCGGTGCGCTCGGCTTCGGCGCGAAGACGTTCCAGGACGTTCCGGGTTCGGGCGGCTACATCCTGCAGGAAGTCCAGATCGAGTTGGCTCCAGGCGCGAGGGCGGGCGTCTGTGACGAACAGCATGGCGACCAGTTGGTCCCGCTCCAGCAGGGGCACGGCTGCGAAGCCGTGGATGTCCGCAGCGGTCAGGGCGGCGCCCTCGCCGCGCGTGAGGGCGTCCTGAACGACATCGGCGACAGCGACGGCGCGCCCCTGGGCCAAGGTCGCGAATACCTCGGGATGCTCTCGCGGCGACCAGGCCGGCCTCGGCGGCTTCGCGCCCGGCGCCACGGTCCGATCCGGCTCAGACCCGCAAGGCTTCGCGCCCCTGTCGAGCGAGACATAGGCCGCAGCCAGGTTCAGAGTTTCGCCGACGACGCGAGCGGCGGCGGCCGGGATCTGCTCCGGGTGGTCCAGGGCGGTGAGTTCGTCGTGCAGGCGGAGCAGGGCGGCTTGCCTGATCTCGACCTGCTTGCGCTCGCTGATGTCGAAGCTGACGCCCGGAAGACGGCGGAGACGTCCCTCGGCGTCAAAAACGCACCGCCCCTCGGCGACGACCCACACCGTTTCGCCATCGGGCTGGACCAGACGGTATTCTTCGCTGAAGGCCGAGCGGGCCTCAATGGCCCGCGCAATAGCCGCCTGGACCGCCGGAAGATCCTGGGGATGGATGGCGCTGAAGAAGACCTCAAGCGGAGCGCCTTCTCGGGCGACAACGGGATCGACGCCGTAGAGACGGGCGAAGCGTTCATCGGCGCGGACGAGGTCGGAGGCGATGTCCCAATCCCACGCCCCGACGCCGCGACCGGCCGACAGCGCCAGCTCGAGCCGTTCAACCGCCTCGGCCTCGTGAGCGGCGAGACGGATGCGTTCGGTGATTTCGGACACGAAGACCATGACGCCGGCGGGCTGGCCGCTTTCATCGGGGACAGGAGCGTAGTGGAGGTCAAGCCAGGCGGATTCCGGACCGGCTCCCCGATCCAGCACCAGCTCCTGCCGCTCAAGCGACCAGGACTGTCCTGCGAGGCCGCGTCGAATATTGGCGTCGTTGAAATCCGCGATTTCAGGCCAGCCCTCGCGGGCGCCCATCCCCAGGAGCTCAGGATGCCTCTTGCCGGCGAAACGCGCATAGCCGTCATTGTAGAGGAGGACGCCCGACGCGCCCCAGAGCAGAACCATGGGGTTCGGGGCAGCGATCATCATGCCGACCATGGTGGTCAGACTCTGCGGCCATGCAGACCTGGCGCCGAGCGGCGTCGTCGACCAGTCATGATCCCGGATGAGCCGGGCCATTTCGCCCGGACCATTCAGGAAGCTCGTGTCTGCAGCCGTGTGAATCACAAATCCCCCTGATCGCGCGCGACCGTCCGTCTACGTGGTTTCGCCGATCAGGCTGTCGAAAGCTCTCGCCATATTCTCCAGGGTGTAGGGCTTTTGCACGATCGGGCGCCCCCTGTGCTCGATCGGCGGGTTTGCCTGTTCGCCGTAGCCGGTCGCGAAGATGAAGGGAACGCCGACTTCGGCCAGCCTGTCGGCGATCGGATAGCTGTGCCGGTCGCCGAGATTGATGTCCAGCATGGCCACGGTGGGCCGAGCGGCGTCGATGAATTCGAGCGCGCCTTCCACGGTGGCGGCCGTGGTGACGGAGGCCGCGCCCAGGCGATGGGCGATATCCTCGGCGTCCAGCGCGATGATCAGACTGTCCTCGACCAGCAGAATGTCGTGATTGGCCAGGACCGCGTCCGGAAGGAGCTGGGGGTGGCCGATGGCGGGACGCGGGTATTTGATCGTCTTGGCTCCGTCCGTGGAGCGCGGTTCCGACAGATGGCGCGCCGGGATGCGGAACACGGCGTGCACGCCCCCTGGCTCATAGGCGACGTCGGCTGATCCGCCGAGATCATAGGGAACCGACCGGCTGATGATGGTGGTGCCGAAGCCCTGGCGCGTGGGCGGGGTCACCGGCGGTCCGCCGATCTCCCGCCACTCCATGACCAGATCTTCGGCCGCATTGCGGCTCCAGCCGATCACCACCCGCCCGTCCTGCGTCGAAAGACTGCCGTACTTGTTGGAGTTTGTGACCAGTTCGTGCAGGACCAGAGCCATGGTCGAGTAGGCGTTCGGGTTCAGGAGAACCGGTTCTCCCTGAAGGGTGATGCGTCCTCGCTCATCGACGAAGGCGGCCGCTTCCGCGTCGATCAGCGCCTGGAGGGGCGCGGGTCCCCAGTGGTCGTCGGTGATCTGGTTATGGGCGCGCGCCAAGGCGTGGATGCGTCCGTCCACGACCTTGACGAAGTCGGCGATGCTGGCGCTGGTCGGTTCCGACTGGCGGATCAATCCCCGTATCAGGCCCAGAATATTGCGCACCCGATGATTGAGTTCCGCAATCAGCAGCTCTTGGCGAGCGCTGGATTGCTGGCGCTCGGCGGAAGCTTCGTCGGCGAGACGCAAGACGACCTCGATGAGGGTCGCCCTCAGAGTTTCCGCCACCCGGATTTCTGAGGCCGTGAACGGCTGGGATCGTCCCTCAACCAGTTCTTTCCACTCTGCAAAGCTCTCACGCGGCGTCAGGCGAGGGCCGTTGGGTCCAAAGCTCACCGGCTTGTGCGGGTCGCCGCCCCAGCGCACGGAATGGACCAGCTCCCGGCGGAAGAGGATGACGTAATCGCGCGGCGAGCGAGAGATGGGAATGGCCAGAAGGCCGGCCGCACCCGACGCGAAGGCGCGCGCCTCCGGGACCAGCGCCCCGATGTGATCCGTCGCGAACACGCGGCCTGCGGCCGTGCCGTTCAGCGCGCGCACGATGCGACGGAAATCCTCCAGAGGGGGCGTCTCGCCGGAAAAGGCGTGGTTGCCGCCCAGCCAAACGCCGACGCCGTCGGCCGGTATGGCGTGGGTGAGAATGTCTGCGAGCCAGTCAGGATCCTTCAACAGGGTTTCGTCCGACGCCACGGCCCCCAACAACTGATCGGAAATGTCTCGCGCGCGACGTTCGTACTCGACGGTCTCCTTACGCTCGCGGCTTTCCAGGCGCATGGAGAACATCTGGGCGAACAACTCGCTGACCGATCGCCGCTCGAAGGTGGGGCGGCGCGCGGCGTAGTGATGGCAGGCGAACAGACCCCAGAGCTTGCCGTCCACGATGATGGAAATCGACAGCGAGGCGCCGACGCCCATGTTCTTGAGATATTCAATGTGGATCGGTGAGACCGAGCGAAGCGTCGACAGGGAAAGATCGAGCGGGCGGCCGTCCTGGTTGCGCGCGGGAATGATGGGCACCGGCACGGCGTTCACGTCCGTGATCAATCTCAGGAGATTGCGTCTGTACAGTTCCCGCGCCTGGGCGGGGATGTCGGTCGCTGGATAGCGAAGCCCCATGAACCGACCGATGCCTGACCGAGCCGCTTCAGCCACGACCTCGCCGGACCCATCCTCGGCGAACCGATAGACCATCACCCGATCATAGCCGAGCAGGGCGCGAACCTGTCGGGCGCCTTCTCTATAGAAGGCGGGAAAATCTGCTGCCTGATCCAGTCGCGACATCATGGATCGGACGGCGCCGCTGGCGTCGCCGTGTTCGCCGGACGCCGGCTCGGCTTCAATCACGACCTCCCCGGCGGAGACATGAACCGCGACGTCGAAGGCCGGGCCGCCGTCCACGAGCACGCAGCTGAAGAGGCGTTCAACAGCGTCGCGGCCGCCCAGCATGGCGACCCGGTTGCGCAGGTCGTGAACCGCCTTGGGCGTGAACAGGTCCTGGATCAAAGCTCCGAGCACAGCCTCCGGCGACTCATCCAGGAAATCCCCGACGTTCGCGGAGACGCGCGCCACCTGCCAGTCGGCGGTTAAAGCGACCAGGAAGCCGATCGGTTGGATGGCTCCGGGGATGTGGATGGGTTCGCGATCGCAATTGGTCAGGTCGACCGAGGCGGCGGGGGTCGTCACTTTCGGTCGGCTCCGGGATAGGCGCGTGCGGCGTTTTCGAACACGGCGAACACCGAACAGGCCGCCCTTGCGGCGCTGTCGAAGCGGTCCGGCGAACTAAGCCGTTCATCAAGAACAGACGCTAATGCGCGCCAGGCGGCCGGGTTCCCGGACGAGAGGAAGGATTTCGGAAGACCATCGGGAACCGAGCGGATGAGAACGGCGCCGCCGAGACGAGAGCCTTCAAGGACATAGATCGCGCCCAGGACCTCCGCCTCTCCGCGAAAAGGCGTGACCTGGGCCGGTTCAGGGAAGGCCAGGCCCATCAGGTTCAGGTCGGATCGCAGCGCAATTGTGCGGCGCCGTTCATGCCAGTCCGGCAGATGGGTTTCGGCGTCGGCTTCATCGAGAGCGGCCTCGACGCCCATGAAGGCGCCGGCCTGCGCCTGGAGAAAGGCGCCATAGTCGGCGCGACAGGTCAGATCATAGCGAGACATCCATCCGTCCAGACGGTCATGGGCGGCGGCGGTGGCCGCCTTGAGCTTGAAGCGCGCGCTGATTGCGGGGGCCGGTCCAGAGGAATTGAGCAGGCTGGCTTCCTTTCCGTTTTCCAGGGGCGCCCACTATTGGGAACGCTCTCGTTGGAGAGTCTTACGGTTTATCAAATGCTTGACCGGAACAAGGCCGGAACCTCGCCAGCCGTTGCCTCGCAGGGATGTTCAGGAGGCGGTTGAACGTCCACCGAAGCATCTTCGGGCAGCTGGTCCCCGCCATCGGCAATACCTGTCAGACCTCGAACACACGATATGGAAGGTCGCCCAGGGTCCGCAGAACGGGCAAGGCGACATTGTAGACGGGGACGCCTCGTGCCGTGCGGCCTTCAGGCGCGCCGCGGTGAGCATGGCCGTGGACCACAAGTTTGACGTTCTCGTAGCGATCCACGACCTCCCCCAGGCGAGAGGAGCCGAGGAAGGGGTGAATCTCCGGCGGCTCGCCGATCACCGTGTCCACGATAGGCGCGTAGTGCAGCAGCACCACGCTGCGTTCGGTACGAAGGGTGCGGATGGAATTCTCGATCAGGTTGGCGTCTTCGACCGCCTCCTGGACGAACTGCTTGATCGAAGCCTCTCCGAACGAACTGAGCATGTAACGACCGAAGCCGCCGACGAAGCCCTTGCCGCCGGCGAAACCGACGCCCCCGATCTCATAGGACTCTCCGGTCAGCATCCTGACGCCCGCCTCGGACATCAGTCGGGCGACTTCGTCGGGCTGGCCGCATTCATGCTCATGATTGCCGAGAACCCCAACCATGGGGATGCGGCAGGCGCGCAGGTCTTCGAGCAGGTTCTCGACCTCGCCTGTCTTGCCGAAGTTGACCAGGTCGCCGCAAAGGCAGAGGACGTCCGCGTCTTCGTGAACGCGGTCGAAGAGGTCGCGATAGACACGGTGCGAAGTCTCGCCCACGTGCAGGTCGCCAACGGCGGCGATACGCAGCTTCCTTCCTGGTCCGGCCTCCATGCCGGGTTGAGGCGTCTGGATGTCAGGCGACGGGGTCATGGCGTTCCTCCAGGCCTTTGCCGACAACGTCGCCGAAGCCCCATTCGCTGATGTCGGCGATATAGTCGCGAGGGCTGAACAGACGGCCGCGACAGACCCTGACGCGCGGCGTGGGCAGATCGACCTGGGCCTGAAGTCGTTCCAGGAGCTCAGTCATCAGCCATGCCGGCACACGGCCGCGCTCTGTGGGATAGGCGAAGCGGAAGTTCAGGAGGTGAGCCATCAGGACCTCCCAATAGAGGTCCATCTGATCCAGCATGGACTTCCAGTCGATGGCGTCGGACTGCTTCAGGATGACGTGGTTCACGTCGGCGCCGTCGTATCGATACCGATCCTGGATGAAGACCTTGGACAGGATCAGGGCTGTCGGCGACGTGATCATGACCTCATGGCCGTAGACCGTGATCCGGTCCTCGCCAAACCAGCTGTCCGACACCGCGATGGTGCCGTTCGACATGGCGAAGATGACGTCGAAGAAGTGCTTGTCGTCCTTCCAGACCTTGGCGATCCAGCGCTCGTCCTCGACATCCGTCCGGTAACCGCGGGTCTGGAAGTAGGCGAGAATGCGAGGGTAATCGCCAGGCTTGCAGAAGACGTCCAGGTCCTTGGTGGGACGGCGGATGCCGGTGTAGGCCGTCACCGCATACGTGCCGGAGAGCAGGAAAGGCACGCCGGATTCCTTCAAAAGCCGCAGGCTCTCCTCGTAAAAGGCCATGGCCTCAGGCGGAGGTTCAAATGCGGGCTCGGAGACGGTGTCAGACATGCAGCGGGTTCCTGAACAAGGTCAGGGAAACGGAGGCGCAAAGGCGAGGGTTCTCTCCCGGCAAGCTCTGACCAAAACCGGCATGGTCGATGATCAGCACCTCACCCGGGGACGCCGGTCGCCGTCTGAGAGAGGACAAGGCGCCGCTAGCCGCGCCCGCCGCGATCGAAACCGGTCGAAACGCCGTCGGGCTCAACTGACCAGACCCATTCTACCGAGCGGTTGAACCATCTCGCGGCCAAGCAGTTAGCCAAAGCCAGGCTTTAGGGAGAGGGCGACATGACCATCGATGAACGATCCGGCGGGGTGGTGCGACCCCTGCACCGCATATTGCTGGCGTTTCCGATCAGCCTCTTCACCTTCGCCCTGTTCACCGACATCGCCTATCTGAAGACGGCGGAGATTCAGTGGACGAACTTCTCGGCCTGGCTGATCACCGGGGCACTGGTGTTCGGCGGGATCGCAGGCGTCTTCTCCATCATCGATTATGTCGTTCGCGCGCGGCGGGGTCGGTCCCGCCTCAGCCTGATCCATCTGGTTGCGCTTGCCCTGGCCTGGGCGCTGGGGCTGGTCAACGCCTTCAAGCACAGCCAGGACGCGTGGAGCTCGGTCGGCGCTTTTGGCCTGATCCTGTCCCTCCTATGCACATTGCTGGTCATGATCGCCGGCTGGATCGCCTATTCCGCGCGGGAGACAATCTGATGGACAAGAACCTGCTCGCCGCCAGCGCCGCGACCCTTACAATGGCTCTAACCGTCGCGTCCTGCGGCAACGCCAGCGATCCCAAGCTGAGCCAGACCGGACAGAATCCTGATCTGCCCAAGGTGAACGAGACCCTGGTCCCAGCGATGAAGATCAGCCCGCCCGCCGGCTGGAACGGAGAGGCGCCGACCGTTCCGCAGGGCTTTACCGTCAGCGCCTTCGCGACCGACCTCAAGATCCCGCGTCAGATGCTGGTCCTGCCGAACGGCGACGTGCTGGTGGCCGAAGGGCGTGGCGGTCACGCGCCGCCCTTGCGCCCCAAAGACGTGATCGCCGGTTTCATCAAGAAACAGGGCAACACCAAGATCAGCGGCGGCGACCGCATCACCCTGCTGCGCGACGCCGATAACGACGGCGTCCCCGAACTGCGCGCCGTCCTGGTCGATAATCTGGATGCGCCATACGGTCTGGCCTATGTCGAGGGCTACCTCTACGTCGCCGAGCAGGGCGCGCTGACCCGTTTCGCCTTCCAGCCCGGCCAGACGGGTATCGCGACCCCGCCCGAGCGGGTCACAGCTCTGCCCTCGCGCGTGAATCACCACTGGACCAAGTCCCTGGCGGTCAGCCCGGACGGGACCAAACTCTATGTCGGCATCGGCTCCAACTCCAATATCGGCGAACGCGGCATGGCCTTGGAAGAGGAGCGGGCCGTGGTCTGGGAAATCGACCGCGCGACCGGGGCGCGTCGCACGATCGCCACCGGCATTCGTAATCCGACCGCTCTGGCGATTGAGCCGACCACCGGTCTCCTGTGGTCGGTCGTCAACGAGCGTGACGAACTCGGCCCTCAACTGGTGCCTGACTATCTGACCCAGGTTCGCGACGGCGCCTTCTATGGTTGGCCCTACAGCTACTGGGGCCAGAACGTCGATCCGCGCGTGATGCCGCAAAAGCCGGACATGGTCGCCAAGGCCGTCAAGCCCGACTACGCCCTGGGCTCGCACGTCGCGGCGCTTGGTCTTGATTTCGCGCGCAGCGGCGGCTTCGGCGGCCAGTACGCCGACGGCGCCTTCATCGGCATGCATGGGAGCTGGAACCGTCAGGACCCGTCCGGGTACAAGGTCGCCTGGGTCCCGTTCAGCGGCGGCCGTCCCGTGGGACAGCCCGTCGATTTCGCCACCGGCTTCCTCAAGGACGGCGAGGCCCGTGGCCGTCCGGTCGGCGTGGCCTTTGACCCGGCGAAAAGGATACTTCTGGTGGCAGACGACCTGTCCAATACGGTCTGGCGGATCGCCCCCTCGCGGTGAGGGCGTCACGGTCGCGAAGCAGGATTGAACCGTCGCCGTTCCGGGTCGTTAGCCGACTATGACGATGACGCCCTGGACGCCCTATTGCGGGCCCGCGCCCGATCCCGAGGATGTGCTGGGACGCTGGAACGGCGATCCGGTGCTTCTGGTGGCGCTGGGGCTCCTCGTGGCGTGCGGCGTGTTTCTTGCGGTGCAGAGGCGTCCCGGATCGCCGTTCTTGCTGGGTGCGGCGGGGGTGCTGGTTCTCGTCTTTATCTCGCCGCTGTGCGCACTGAGTTCCGCCCTGTTCACGGCCCGTACGCTGCACCATCTGTTGCTCCTGCTCGCTGCGGCGCCCTTGGCGGCTCTGTGGCTGCCCAGGCTGAGGGCGCCGCGACTGGCCTTGGCGACGGCTGTCCAGGCCGTCGTCTTCTGGGCCTGGCACGCGCCTGATCTCTACGCTGCGGCCCTGTCGAACGACCTGGTCTATTGGGTCATGCAACTGACCATTCTGGGCAGCGCCGTCTGGTTCTGGGCGGCGGTGCGGGCGTCCAACGCGGCCGCCGCCGTGGCGGGCCTGCTGGCGGCCATGCTGTTGATGGGCTTGCTGGGGGCGCTGATCGTGTTTGCGGGTGAGCCGCTGTATACGCCGCACTTCGCCACGACCCTGGCCTGGGGCATGAGCCCGCTGGAGGATCAGCAGGCGGCGGGCCTGATCATGTGGGCGCCCGCGGCGGCGGCCTATCTCCTGGTCGCGCTCTGGCGGATCAGCGAGCTGTTCAGGCGCGGGGAGGCGGCGCGTACGGCATGATTGACCGGTTGATCGCACAGGCGCTGGAATGGGCGGCGGGCCATCACGACGAAGGCCGCTATTCGCCGGTCGCCATCGTCTTTCACTGGACCATGGCGGGCCTGGTCTTCTTCCAGCTCGGGTGGGGCTGGTGGATGGGGCGGCTGCCGGTGGGCGGGGCCAAGGCGGCGGCCTATGACGTGCATTTCGCCATCGGCCTGCTGATGCTGATGCTGGTCATCGGGCGGCTGTCCTGGCGACTGGCGGCGCCCAATCTGATCAATGACGCGGATAAGCCGGGCTGGGAGAGCCTGGCGGCGCACATCACCCATTATGTCTTCTACATCTGCCTGTTCGGTCTGCCGCTGTCAGGATGGGCCATGATCTCCGCCACCGCGCGAGACACCCAGCTGGCTGCGGCGGGTTTTATCCCCTGGCCCTTGCTGCCGATGCAGGAGGTCTCCAACACCCAGCGATGGGCGATCGAGGCCGGGGCCGAATGGATGCACTGGGCCATGGTGGCGGCCTTGCTGCTGATGATCCCGATTCACGCGGGCGCGGCGCTCAAACACCATCTGATCGATCGGGACGACGTGTTTCACGCGATGCTGCCGGTCGCGCCGCAGCTGCGGCCGAAACGGACGCGCTGGCAGAGGCGCTGGCGGGCGTTGGAGAAACAGATTGGCCGGACAGCCACTGGGCTATGGCGCGCGCTTCTGCGTCCGTCAGCCTCTGGACGGCGGCGGCCATGACGCCGCGTGGATCGTTGCGGCGCTTGCCGGACTTCCAGCGGTCGATCTGCTCGAGCGTATAGGCGAGAGGCTGGCCGGCCACGATCGGCTGGCCTTCGCCCGCGCCCTGTCCATTGGGGCCGTGACAGGATGAGCAGGCCGTGATTCCGCGAGAGGCATCGCCCGTCCGCCAGACCGGCGGAGGTGCGGCGGCTGAAGGGGAAGCGCTTGTCGACGTCGACGACGGCAAGCCGGCGTAGAAGAGGGCGACGGCGCGACGGCTGTCGGGATCGAGCCCCTTGGCGATGCGGCTCATCACATCATCCGGCCGCAGGCCGCTGGCGTAGTCCTCCATCTGTTTTTGCAGATAGCCGGCGTCCAGCCCGGCCAGGCGCGGCGTCGAGACGCCGTCGCCCTGACCCTGAAGTCCATGACAGGTGAAGCAGGCGTTCGCCGCTCCGCCCGCGCCGCCGCTCATGGCGATGACCTTTCCCGAAGACGAGAAGACGCGGTCGGTCTCGCCGGGCGCGGCGTCGCACGCGACAAGTCCGGAGCCGGTCAGGATGAGGCCGAGAAGCGTGAGGGGAGGGAGAGCGCGCACCCTGTCCCAACACCGACTTATGGTCTCGGTTCCGGGGCGGGAACCCCTCAGGCTGCGAAGGATTGGGTTCTGGTGAAGCTGAAGAGGGGCGGGATGCGATCATGTTCGGACGATGCGGACCATAGAGACCTTGCTGCTGGCGACGGGGCTGTGCGCCGCCGTGACGGCCTGCGCCGACAAGGCGAATGCGCCGCGCCCCCTGGCCCAGGCCGATGCAGCAGAGGGGCTCAGACTGATCGAACGTCATGGCTGCGCCGCCTGCCATGCCATACCGGGCGTTCGGTGGCCGCAAGGCCGTACGGGCGGGGACCTGACAGGTGTGGCGTCGCGACCGATGATCGCGGGGCGACTGCCCAACCAACCCGCAGTGATGGCGGCCTTGGTTCGGGACGCGCCAGCCCTGCTGCCCGATACGGGAATGCCGCCCATGCCTCTGACCGACGCCGAAGCCCGCGATGTGGCGGCCTATCTCTATACGCTCGATGACGATTGAGACGCCCGCCGTTCTCAGCGGCTGGCCGCCGCCTGTGCTGGATCCGGCCGGCCCCTTCGCCGGGCCGGTGGCCACGGTCGCCTGGGTCCTGTTCATCATGGGCGCCGTGGTGCTGACCCTGGTGCTGATCGCGCTCGGCGTCGCCCTGTTCGGACCCCCTAGATGGAAGCGGCGGGTCGCGGGCGAGAAGCTGGTCTGGATCGGCGGCCTGGCCTTTCCCGTCGTCGTGCTGACCGGCCTTCTGATCTACGGGCTGAGCGTGACAGCCCGCGTGGCTGACGCCCCGCGCGCCGGTGAAATGCGGGTGCGCGTCACGGGCGAGATGTGGTGGTGGCGAGTGGCCTATCTCGATGATCAGGGCCGCGAACTCGTCCAGGACGCCAACGAAGTCCATATTCCCGCCGGTCGTCCGGTGGTTCTGGAACTGGAAAGCGCGGATGTGATCCACAGCGTCTGGATTCCGCGTCTGGGCGGCAAGACCGACATGATCCCCGGCCGGCGCAACTTCATGCGTCTGCAGGCCGACGCGCCGGGCGTCTATGCGGGCCAGTGCGCGGAATACTGCGGCGGTCCCCACGCCCTGATGGGACTGGTGGTGGTGGCCCATTCGCCGGCTGATTTTGCGGCATGGCGTCTCAAACAGGCCGCTCCGGCGGCGGTGTCGGGCTTGCCTGGCGCAGCGGTGTTCACCGCCTCGGGCTGCGGCGCGTGCCATACGATCCGGGGGACGGAGGCCAATGGTCTGGCTGGGCCGGACCTGACCCATGTGGGATCGCGGCAGACCCTGGGGGCGGGCATCCTGCCCAATAATCAGGGCACGATGGCGGGCTGGATCGCCGACAGCCAGGGCATCAAGCCCGGCAACCGCATGCCCTCCTATTCCGTCCTGAGCGGACAGGAGCTGCGTGATGTCGCGGCCTATCTGGAAAGCCTGAAATGACGTCGGAAACCGGCTTCGACGTCGACAAGTACGACCGCTTCCCGACCACGGAACCCCGGCCCGAGGGGGAGCTGGAGCAGCTGGAACAGGCCTGGTGCGGGCCGCGCTCGCCGTGGGAATGGATCACGGCCACCAATAACAACATCATCGGCGTCTATTATGTCGGCGCGGCCATGCTGTTCTTCGTGCTGGCCGGGGTCCTGGCCCTGTTGATGCGAACGCAGCTGGCCCTGCCGATGACAGGCTTCCTGGCCCAGGACACCTACAACCAGATCTTCACCATGCACGGTACGGTGATGATGTTCCTGTTCGCCGTGCCGGCGGTCGAGGCCCTGGGCGTCCTGCTGTTGCCGCAGATGCTGGGGGCGCGCGACCTACCGTTTCCACGCCTGGGGGCCTACGCCTTCTGGGCCTATCTGATCGGGGGTCTGGCCTTCTTCTGTTCGCTGTTCTTCGGCCTGGCGCCGGACGGGGGCTGGTTCATGTACCCGCCGCTGACCAGCACCACCTATTCGCCGGGCATCAACGCGGACTTCTGGCTGCTGGGGATCGGCTTCATCGAGATTTCGGCCATCGCGGGGGCCATCGAGATCATCGTCGGGGTGTTGAAGACGCGGGCGCCGGGCATGACCCTGGACAAGCTGCCGGTCTTCGCCTGGGCCATGCTGATCTTCGCCTGCATGATCATCATCGCCTTCCCGTCCATCATCCTGGCGACCCTGTTGCTGGAGCTGGAAAGGGCGCTCGGCTGGCCCTTCTTCGACCCGCTCAAGGGCGGCGACCCCATGCTGTGGCAGCACCTCTTCTGGTTCTTCGGCCACCCGGAGGTCTACATCATCTTCCTGCCGGCGGCGGGGGCCATGTCGACCATCATTCCGGCCATGGCGCGCACGCCTCTGGTCGGACACCCGCTGGTGGTCATGGCCATGCTGGCGACGGGCTTCATCAGCTTCGGCGTCTGGGCCCACCACATGTTCACCACGGGCATGCCGCAGATCAGCATCAACTATTTCAGCGCGGCCTCCATGGCGGTCAGCGTGCCGGCGGGGGTTCAGGTCTTCGCCTGGATCGCGACCATAGCGGCGGGCAGGATGCGGTTCTCCACGCCGGGTTTGTTCGCCGTCGGCGGCATGGTCATCTTCGTCATGGGCGGGCTGACAGGCGTCATGGTCGCCATGGTGCCCTTCGACTGGCAGGCCCACGACAGCTACTTCATCGTCGCCCACCTGCATTACGTCCTGATCGGCGGCATGGTCTTCCCGCTGTTCGCCGCCATCTACTATTGGCTGCCCATGTCCAGCGCGCGGCCCCTGAGCGAACCTTGGGGGAAGTGGATCTTCTGGCTGATGTTCGCCGGGCACAACCTGGCCTTCATGCCCATGCACCTGACCGGGCTGATGGGGATGCCGAGGCGGGTCTATACCTACCTGCCGGGGCGAGGCTGGGATCTGCCCAATTTCATCTCGACCATCGGCGCCTTCATGTTCGGTCTGGCCGTCCTGCTGTGGGTCATCGACATGATCCGCAACTTCCGGCCGTTCGGCCCCCGCGAGGCCGGCAACATCCACGACGGTCCAGGGCTGGAGTGGCTGCCCAGCGGCTTCTATTCGGTCCGGTCGATCCCTGTGGTGAAGAGCCTCTATCCCTTGTGGGATCAGAAGGGGCTGGCGGAAGACGTCGCAGCGGGCCGCTATTTCCTGCCGGGCGCGGCCCGGGGCGAGCGGCAGACCCTGGTGACCAGCCCATTGAACGCGGAGCCGCAGTATGTGCTGCGCATCCCTCGTCCTTCAGGCTGGCATCTTTTCGGCGCGGTCTTCACGGCGGGCTTCTTCCTGATCCTGACCATCCAGGCCTATGCTGCCGCCGTCATCAGCGGCGTGCTGGCCATCTATTGCATCATGCGCTGGTGCTGGTTCCTGGACGCGCCGCATGCGCGCAAGACGACGGAGATCGGTGCAGGCATCCGCGTGCCCAACTATGTATCTGGTCCGTCCAGCCACGGCTGGTGGGCCATGGTGATCGTCCTGATCGTCGGGGGGATGGTCTGCCTGCTGGCGGGTTTCTCCTATGTCTTCCTGTGGAGCCGACGGCCGGACCTGTGGCAGGCCCCGCCGCCTATCAGTTCGCTCCTGGTTTCCGTCGGCTTGCTGGCCGTGGCCGGCGTTTGCGCGCTCGCCGCGCCGCGGGCCGTGAGAATGGCGCGCGACGGCGCGGTCTCGGCCGCAACAGGATTGCTGGTGCTGGCCTCCGCCGGGGTGATCGCGGCTTCAATCGTGGAGGGGCGGGCGTGGTGGACGACGGGCTTGCAACCGGACGTCTCCAGCCAGGGCGCTTCGGTCTACGCCCTTCTGAGCTGGGCTGGGACCTTCGCCGCCATCGGCGGCCTGATGGGGCTTTATATCGTACTGAGGCGTTTGTTCAGTCGCCTGGCGGCGGAGCGTCCCTCGACGGTGGACCTGATCAGCCTCTTCCTCGCCTTCACCGCAGCGCAGTCGATCGGCGTCATCCTCCTGGTCCGCCTGTTCCCGGGCAGCGGCCTATGACGCGCTGGCTGAGGATGACCGGCGGTCTGCTGATCTGGGCGGCTCACTTTATCGGCCTCTATCTGATGTCCAGCGCGGCTGACGTCTGGTCGTCGAGCGAGGCTGCCGGCGCACGTTGGATGGGCCTGGTCTTCAGCCTGGGCTGTCTGCTCGCGCTCATCGCCATGGCGGTCTGGCTCGGCCAAGAGCGAAGTAAGGGAGGTCCGGAAGCATGGGAACGGCGCGTGGGTCTGACAGGCGTTCTGGTCGCCGGCGTCAGCATCCTGTGGCAGACGGTCCCGCTGGCGTTCTGAATCCGGGCAGGCGGACGTCGGCCCGACCTATCTAGGGCTCAGAAGAGCCCCGGTTTAGAAGTGTCTATCTGGGGGCGTCGATGATCAGGCCCGCCGGTCGACCCAGGCTGCGGTACCTGCCTAGCGACATGCGTCCGGGATCCTGGGGGACCGCGTGACCCTCCAGAACCGCCAGTCTCTCTTTCAAATCCGTCTCGGGCATAGTCGCATGTGGCTGCAAGGCGGCAATCCAGGTAGCGCAGTCCGGCGAGCATGAAGTGAAAGCCTTATAAACAGGCTCCGGGTCAAACCCGCCCGCCATCGTCCGGCGCCCCCAGTCGGTCACTTCCGCACCAGAACCCAGGATCAGGCTCCTCCGACCCGCGCCCGCTGACGGCCAGCGCGAAGACCCGCGTTGCAGGTGCGGGCGCTCGCCGTCAGGGGGCGGCGGCCGAGTTCGACCGCCGTGAGATTACCGGGCCAGACCCATCGCCTCTGCGTTGATCGCAGCATCCGCTATCGTGGTCAGATCCTCATCGGTCTGTGATTCCTCCTGCAACGTCTCGTCAAGCAGGGCGGCGGCGTCATTCAGTCCGAGCACCAGGGCCCAGCGTTTAAGCGTGCCATAGCGGGTGATCTCGTAGTGTTCGACCGCCTGGGCGGCGGCGAGGAGGCCGGCGTCCAGCGCAGCGGTGTCTTTGTACTCCTCAGCGATTTCGTCCCCCTCGGCCAGAATCCCGTCGATGGCGTCACAGGTCTTGCCGCGGGGCGCCTTGCCGATGATCTCGAACACCTGCTGAAGGCGCTCGATCTGACCTTCAGTCTGGTCCTTGTGTTTCTCGAATGCGGCCTGGAGCTCGGGCGACTGGGCGGCGCGAGCCATCTTGGGCAGGGACTTCAGGATTTTCCGCTCGGCGTAGTAGATGTCGCGGAGCGTGTCGTGGAACAGATTGTCGAGCGTTTTCTCAGCCATGAGTGAATCCTTGATTGTGCGCCCAGTGCGCCGGACCGCAACGGCTTCCCGCTGGATCGGCTCCAGGCGCCGCTGTTCTGTCCTGTATGCGACCTGGGGCCAGGGCGACGCCTTTGAGGTGGGGACACCCTTGGCGCGGGCCGTTTCTCAAGATTTTTCAGCTTCGCGCTGCCTAATAGGGTCGGGGCCGACCCTCGGCGACGCGGCCGGTCAACTTAACGCAGAGACCTGCATGGGGTGGTCGGCGCTGGGTTACGCCGCCTCGACCAGAGCGTTATCGCTCGCCTCGGCGCTGGGTTCGCCTGTCGATAGAACCGGAGCCGATGAGCGTGCAGCGAAGGCTTGCGGCTTTGCCGCCGCGATGGGCCCGGACGTGAAGACGTAGAAGCCGCGATTAGCCAGCGCGGCGAAGAAGTCGTCATCATAAACCCCATCCGCAGACATCGAATTCCCCTGTCTCCTTGCTGTTCAGTCGGCAGGCGGTAACTCGATTGGGCGCAGCACGTTCCATAAGCCCGATAGGCGACCCAAGGGGTCGCGTCAGTTGACAGTCAAAACGCCTCCGGCGCGCTCAAGCGGCGCCTCCGCGCCCGTCATTCTCGGATCGGGCCGCTTCTCCTGATTTCTCAAAAACCCTGTCAGAGCTGTGCCGAGGTAGACGAGCAGCAGCAGCAGCAAAAGGAGCCCGGTGAAGCGGAGCAGCCGCCGAGGGTTGCGCAGGACAGGGGGCTTGTCGGCGGGTTTCATGCGAGGGCGGTCCTTCGAGCAGAGGCGGCGGCATGGGTTACAAGCCTCGAAAGGCGGCGCCTGTTCCCGATAACTCCGATCCCGCCCCTGCCGTCAGACGCTCGGAACGGCTTGGCGAGCGGCGCGCTAACCCAGACAGTCAGGGCGCTGGATTCGACGCTGGATCACGCCCGGAACCGATGAGGACCGATATGAAATTCTATGAGATCATCGTCGCCGACGCCCATGGCGCCGAACGGAGATTGAGGGTGCCGTCCCCGACGGACGCCCAGGCCGTAGACGCGGCCGCGCCCCTGTTGAAAAGCGGCGAATCCATACTCTCGATCCGCCAGACGCCCGACGATGGTCTCCAGCAGACGGACGGTCCCCCGCCCAAGACCCAGGCTGAGGAACTCGCGCCGGCCACCCCGGGCACGGCGGCGCGACGCGACGCGTCGTGATCCAGGCGGTCTGTCGCCCGGCGCTGAGCCTCTCGGGTCGGAGGGAATGAAGATCCGGATCGGCACAGCAGGCTGGGCCATTCCGGCGGAGGTGAGAGACCGGTTTCCTGTCACGGGCAGCGGGCTGGAGCGCTACGCCGCGCGCCTCGGCGCGGTCGAGATCAACACGACCTTCTACCGCCGCCATCGCCCCTCCACGTTCGCGCGCTGGGCCGCCGCGACGCCTCGGGACTTTCGCTTTTCGGTCAAGGCGCCGCGCGAGATCACCCACCTTCGGAAGCTGGAGAACTGCGACGACCTGCTCGCGGAACTGGCCAGCGATCTGGAGAGCCTGGGCGACCGACTGGGCCCGATCCTCGTGCAGACGCCGCCGAGCCTTCTCTTCAACGACGCCAGGATAGCGGTCTTTCTGGACGCCTTTCGGGCTCGCTTCGAAACGCCGGTCGTCATCGAGCCCCGTCACCCGTCCTGGTTCACGGAAGCGGCGGATAGACTCCTCGCTGACCACGGGGCGGCGCGCGTCGCGGCGGACCCGGAGCCCGCGCCAGGCGCGGGCCTGCCTGGCGGCGATGGATGCGTCTATGTCCGTCTTCACGGTAGTCCGGCCATGTATCGGTCAGCCTATGGACGGGACCGGCTCGAGACCATTCGCGACAGGGTGCGGGCTTGGGGAACGCGTGATCGCGATCTCTGGGTTATCTTCGATAATACCGCCCTGGGAGAGGCGGTCGGTGACGCGCTTGCGCTCGCGCAGATGACGGACGGCGCCTAGTCGTCAGCCTGGAGAGCCTCCACACGAAGGTGGAGGAGGCGCTTCTGCTTTCGTCGGAGGTTAAGGCGGCGGCGCGTAAGATGATGGACGGGACCAAGGCTTCCTCGCACAGCGTCGTCCTGGCTCAGCGCCTTGAGAGAGGCGTAGCCGGGCGGCTGCTCGAACGGGACGGCGGAGCGAGCGCGCGGGCCGTCTGGCGCTTTCCGCGAGCCCAGATTCCCGGGGTCGCCTGGCGCGGTCCCAACGCCGCTCCGAGACGCGGACCCTGTGTCGGCTTTCGGACAGTGGGCCTGCCCGCCCGTCGCGCCGGGCTCCGAGGGCCTTGGCGCCGCGCCCGCGCCCGGTCTGAGGAAACCCGATGGCGTCGGAGGCGCTTTGTCCTCCATATCAATCAGGAGATGACCAACATGCGCCACGCCTCGATCCTTGTCGCCGCCGCTGCGGCCGCCGCCCTTCTGTCCGCCTGCAGCCCACGGGACGGGAATGAAGCCGTCAACAAGGCCCAGGACGCGGTGTCCGCGCCGGTAGGCCAGACCTCGGCCGCTACGATGGGGGCAAACCTGGTCAGCGCCTATGTGCCGGCCGCAGCCATGGGGGACATGTATGAAATCCAGGCCGCCGATATAGCGCTGGATCGAGCCAGCCGGGCCGACGTCAAGGCCTTGGCCCAGATGATCAAGACGGATCACACCGCCGCCAGCGCGGCGTTCAAGGCGGCCGCCTCAACCGCGGCCCCGAACGTGACCCCGCCTGCGGAACTCGATCAGCGGCGCAAGGGGCTGATCGACAACCTGAGGTCCGCCGGCGCTGCCGATTTCGACAAGGTCTACATCGATCAGCAGGTCGCGGCTCATCAGGAGGCGGTGACCCTGCACCGCGGCTTCTCGGACAACGCGGAGGCGCCCGCCCTGGCGACGCGCGCGCGCACCGTCCTGCCCAAGATCGAAGCCCATCTGCAGAAGGCCGAGGAAGTCCAGAAGTCGATTTCCGGCGAATAGCATGGCCCCCAGGCTGAAGGTCTTTGAATGGTCGGACGGCTTCCATCGCTTTACGGTGGCGGCCGCCTCCCGGCCCAAGGCCCTGGCCGCCTGGGGCATCCACCAGGACATCTTCGCTTCGGGCCTCGCCAGGGAAGCCCCTGAAGCGGAGGACGCCGAAGCGGCTCGGGCGCGACCCGGAGAGGTCGTCGAGCGGGGGCTGGCGGTCGATGTCGGGAAGGCCGGTCCCCGAGCGGCGCGCGTGACGGCGCGCAAAGGGCCGACCGCCGCCGAGAAACGTCGCGTCGAGCGCCTTGCAGACGAACTGGAGGCGTTCGAGCGGGCTTACGCCGACAGCGCGGAGGCTGTTCGGGTCGAGATGAGAAGCCTCGAAGCCCGGGCCGCCGAAGAGAAGACGCGGTTTGACCAGACGCGGACCAAGCTTGTTCGCGACCTCGCCAAGGCGCGCGAAAAACTATGAGCCGCGGGGCGGCCGCGCCGCCCCGGAACCGGAGAGAACCCATGCAGACGCAGCCGAGAACCACTGACGCGAATATGGCGTCGACAGGATTTCTGAACGACGACGTCCACGACGGGGATCATGCCTCGTCGTCCATCCAGGCGGTCATGATCAACCGGCCCCGATCCGAGCTCTACGCCTTCTGGCGTGAGTTCCGGAATCTTCCCCTTTTCATGGCCAATGTCCGGTCCGTCAGCAGCGACGGACGCGACTGGGTCATTGCCGGGCCCGGCGGGATGGATGTCGAACTGGAAACCGAGATCGTGGAAGACCGACCGGGCGAAAAGATCGCCTGGCGCTCGACGGAGGCGGCGGACATCGATCACGAAGGCTGGGTCGAGTTCCGCGACAACGCCTTCGGGCGAGGGACCGAGGTCCGCGTCATGATCAGCTATGACCCGCCGGCCGGCGCCGTGGGGAAGCTCGTGGCCAAGGTGATGCAGCGCGAACCGCGCGTCCAGGCCCGACGCGAGCTCCGCCGTTTCAAGCAACTGATGGAGACAGGCGAGGTCTCGACCTCCCGGGCTCCCGACGCCGCGCCGCGCGGCTGATTATTCAAGGACGAAATTCATGCGCGCACTGACATGGCACGGAAAACATGATGTTCGGGTGGACACGGTGCCCGACCCCGAGATCATCAATCCCCGGGACGCCATCATCAAGATCACGGCCACGGCCATTTGCGGTTCGGATCTGCACCTCTACGACAGCGTCATCCCGGGCATGCACCGCGGCGATATTCTCGGCCATGAGTTCATGGGCGAGGTCGTCGAGGTGGGGCGGGGCAATACGAGTCTCAGGATCGGGCAGAAGGTGGTGGTGCCCTTTGTCATCGCCTGCGGCCAGTGCTTCTTCTGCGGCAAGGAGCAGTATTCGGCCTGCGACAACTCCAACCCGGCCGACAAGTCCGATGCTTCCGAGGTGGCCTATGGCTACCCCGCCGCCGGGCTGTTCGGCTACTCGCACCTGACGGGCGGTTACGCAGGCGGGCAGGCGGAGTATGCGCGCATTCCCTATTCGGACTTCGGGCCCATCGTCGTGCCTGACGGTATCGAAGACGAGCGCGTGCTCTTCCTTTCGGACATCTTTCCGACGGGTTGGATGGCGGCTGAAAACGCCGGGATCGAGCCGGGCGACACGGTGGTGGTCTGGGGCTGCGGCCCGGTCGGGCTGTTCACGATCAAGAGCGCCATCCACATGGGGGCGGCGCGGGTGATCGCCATCGACCACCATCCGCGCCGCCTCGCCCTGGCGAAGCAGAACGGCGCCGAGGTCCTCAACTATCATGAGGTCAAGATTCTTGAGGCCCTCAAGGAAATGACGGCGGGCATCGGCCCCGACGCCTGTATCGACGCGGTGGGCATGGAGGCGCACGGTTTCGCTCCGGACAACATCATCGACGCGGTCAAGCAGGAGACGAAACTGGGGACGGACCGCCAGCATGTCCTGCGCGAGGCCATCATGGCCTGCCGCAAAGGCGGCCGCATCTCCATGCCGGGGGTTTACGGCGGGATCGGCGACAAGCTGCCGATCGGCGCCTTCATGCAGAAGGGGCTCACCCTGAAAACCGGTCAGACCCATGTGCAGAAATACCTGCCCAAACTACTGGCGCTTGTGATGGACGGCCAGATCGACACCACGGACCTGATTAGTCATCGCTTGCCGCTCGAGGAGGCCGCAGCGGCCTACAAGAATTTCCACGACAACCCCAATGAGTGGACCAAGGTGGTCCTCAAGCCCTGAAGGCGAGAGTGTTCAGGCGGCGCCTTCTGAACAGTGCCCGCCATTAAGACGGCGGATCGCCGCAGCCGCGTCGCCTGCCTCTGCCTGGCGGAGGGAACGCCTTTGGCGGATGAACCATTGAGGAAGCGGGGCAGTGATGCGCTCCATCCTTCGGCGGGCAGGCGTCGCCTCCAAAACGCGCGACGCCTGCCAGTCCCGACCTCAGGGGCCGGCCCCCGAGTTTCCATAGAGACGACGTGGCCAAGGGGCAGGCCCGCACGCTCCAGGGGCCGGGTCAGGCGGTTCATGAGCTTGGGTTTGGTCGCCTGACGCCATGCCGCGGCCCAGAAGCGAGCCTCAATTTCTTGAACTTGGAGAGGAAGCCATGTCTGACCGCTTTGAAGACGCCCCGTCCGAACACACGGGCGGCCCAGCTGCGATCAGGGCCCGCAACGCCCGTCAGGGACGCCGAGGGAGCCGCATACTGACGGTCCTCCTCTCAGGCCTGGGGCTTACAGCGATCGGCTTTGCGATCGTCTGGGCCTTTTGGGCCGGCCCCTTTGCTCAGGCTCCGGTCGACAATGGCGCTCAGGTCGAGGACGCTGCGGCCTTCCGGGACAGCGCGACGCAAGCCCCAAATGAGATGACAAGTTCAGGCGTCGAGTGAGACCGTGCTTTCAACCAGGACGCACTGTGACCGTCGTGGCTCATGGGTGACATCCGGGACAGGCGGCGGGCGTTTGTCCCTGCCCCTGATCCGCAGGTTCCCGGTCAGGGCCGCCCCGATTTTTGAAAAACCGCGCAGCTCGGCGGGGCCGTTATTGGGGTTGTCGAATGCGCGGATGACTGCGCGAACAAAGGGTTGGAGGCGCAGGCCGAGCGCTTTCCCGGCTCGGTCAGCCCGGTTCTCCGCGCAAGGGAAAACGCGACAAGGCCGAGGCCTGTGACAGAGCGCGGGGCCGGAGTCTGCCGGCGGGCTCTGTGGGAAATGCGTGAGATCGCGGCGGCCGCCTCATTGACGGACAGCCCCATGACCGATCAGGAGGCTCTCCACACGCTTTCGGCCATTGCAGCCTGGGTCGAGGCGGAGGCTCCCAGAGACGGCGCAGCCTGTCGGGCGGTCATCCATCTTGTGATCGAGTTGACCGGGGCGGTCGACATCGAAGCCCTGGATGACGGGGAGGCGCAGACTCTTTTTCACCAGGTTGAAGAAGAGCTCGGAGCCTCTAGCCGAGCCTGACGCGGGGCGTGTCCGCATCGCGGTCAGCTGTCATGGCGTTCAGGCCAGCCTGTTCCGGCGCGCTGGGGCATTGAGCGTAACGCGGCGGCGGCGAGGCTGAAGACGAAACCGGTCTCCCGGCTCGCCCATCGCTCCGCCAGGGATTCGGCGGCGAACCTCACGTCTTCGATCGGCCGCGGCGTGCTGGAAGGAGTGAAGGCGTTCGGCGGCGCGCTGTCTTGGAGGGTCGCCGGTTGCCGAGGTCCCTCTATGCGCTAAGCGCTGTTCCTGATTTGTTCCTTTTCTGCTACGCGTGGGTCATGGGAATCGCGACGCCTCGCAAGATCATCCATGTCGATATGGACGCCTTCTTCGCCTCGGTGGAGCAGAGGGACGATCCTGCGCTGCGCGGCCGGCCGGTGGCCGTGGGCCACGCCGCTTCGCGCGGCGTGGTGGCCGCCGCCAGCTATGAGGCGCGCAGGTTCGGAGTGCGGTCGGCCATGCCGTCAAGCACTGCGCTGAGGCGCTGCCCGGAGTTGATCTTCACGCCGCCCCGGTTCGAGGTCTATCGCGCCGTCTCGGCCCAAATCCACGCCGTCTTCGCCGACTACACGGATCTGATAGAGCCGCTGTCGCTTGACGAGGCCTATCTCGATGTCACCGCCAACCTCAGGGGTCTGCCGACAGCCACCGCCACCGCTGATGAGGTCCGCGCCCGCATCCTGGAAGAGACGGGGCTGACGGCCTCGGCCGGGATTTCCTACAACAAATTCCTGGCCAAGCTGGCGTCGGATCAGCGCAAACCGAACGGCCAGTTCGTGGTGCCGCCGGGCCGAGGAGAGGCCTTTGTCAGGGACCTGCCGGTCAAGCGCTTCCATGGCGTCGGCCCGGTGACGGCGGAGAGATGACCCGGTTGGGCATCGAAACGGGGGCGGACCTGCGTCGCCAGTCGCTCGCCTTTCTCCAACATCATTTCGGCAAGTCGGGCTCCTGGTACTACGCCATCGCGCGCGGCGAGGATCATCGGCCGGTCAATCCGGACCGTGAGCGCAAGTCCAGCGGCTCGGAGACCACCTTCGCGCGGGACCTCGTTGAGCCAGCGGCGATCGAGGCCGGCGTCGAGGAGATGGCCGACGAGGTCTGGGCCTGGTGCGAGAAGGCCGGTTCGCTAGGGCGGACCGTGACGGTGAAGGTCAAATGGGCCGACTTTCAGCAATCGACGCGCAGCCGGTCCTTCGCCGAGCCGGTCGCCTCGAAGGCCCGCCTCAGGGAAATCAGCCGCCTGCTGATCAGGTCGCTCTATCCGCCGGCCAAGGGGATTCGCCTGGTCGGGGTCACCATCTCCAACCTCGAGAAGGCGACGGCCCAGCCCGCTGTGGGCGAACTGGCGCTGTCATGACAGCGGTCCAGGCCGACCTGTTCGGCCATGCGCCTGCGCCGACGACGAAACCGGACGGGTTCGACTACCGGCCCGACGTATTGACCGCCGATGAGCAGGCTGAGCTGGCGTCGGAGCTCCAGAGTTTGAGCTTCAAACCTTATGAGCACCTCGGCTACCTCGCCTTCCGGCGCATCGCCGCCTTCGGACGGCGCTACGACGTGGAACGGGGCAGGCTGGATGTCGCCGATCCGTGGCCGGATTTCCTGGAGGACTTGTTGGCCCGTCTTGCCGAGCGGGTAGGCCTGAAGCGCGACGACTTCGTTCAGGCCCTCGTCAATGAATACGCCCCGGGGGCCGGGATCGGCTGGCATCGGGATCGGCCTGTCTATGGCGAGATTCTAGGCGTCTCTCTGCTGGCGCCCTGTGTGATGCGCCTGCGCCAGAAGGATGGGACGGGGTGGCGCCGGTCAGCCGCGCCGCTGGAGCCCGGGTCGGTCTATCGGCTTTTCGGCGAGGCCCGGCGGGAATGGGAGCATTCGATCCTGCCGATGACGGCGCTGCGCTATTCGATCACCTTCAGGACGCTGGCCTGAACAATCAGGCCTGGCATCCTGGGATTTCGACCGCTTTCGGCAGGTGGAGACGCGTTGTCGGGGCTGATCTAGACCGCCAGGTTTCCCTCGGGGGCCGAGCTCAAGCGGGCCGGGCGAGGACGTTGGACGTGGGATCGCCGTGAGGCTCGCCTTGTCCTGCCGTCGGTAGTTTCGGACCACGACGAACGCTTCAGGTTCGCCTGGGCGGGGGCGTCCGGAAGCGCTCGAGGCGTCGACGCCGCCGGGGGCCGAGCAGTATGTCAGCTTGAACAAGGGGCGGCTCAGGAATGGGCGGCCTTCGGACCGTCGTCCCGGAAGCGCCACTTCATGAACAGAACGCCTGACGCCATCGCCAGGGCGCAGGCGTTCGCGATCGTGACGGGCCATGCCTCTGTCATGACGCCGTAGATCACCCAAAGGATGAAGCAGGTGACCGTCAGTGCGTAGGTCTTCAAACTGATAGCCGAGGCGTCCTTCTCCTTCCAGATCTTTACCCCTTGAGGCGCAAAACTGGTGATGGAGCAGACGGCCGCCGCCGAGCCCACGATATTGGCAACGAGTTCGCTCATGAAGCCGCAACGTGCCCGTTTAACCGCTGTTCCCCTGAGTTCAGAAGGTTGCCTATCACTCTGACGGCGCTGGTCGCATCGCTCTGTATTCGGACGGGGCTCGGCCTTCAGGATCTAAGCTTTAGCCTGCAGCGTATCGTGGTCCTGCTCGCGCAGCCAGTTGTGAGCCTTTGTCGCCGCTATGGCGCCGTGGCCCATGGCGACGCTGATCTGATCAAGCCCTTCCACCACGTCTCCGGCGGCGAAGACGCCGGGAACGCCGCTATCGGCGACGCCGGCGGCGGACACGCAACCGGCTCCGGTCAAACCGATGCCGAGCTGCTCCGCCAGAACTGACCGCGGCCGACACCCCAGGGCCGGATAGACGACGTCGAACTCCAGAGGCGCGCGCCCTTCAAGCCGGACGCCGATGCGGTCCGCAACCGGTTCCAGAGCGAGCAGGGCGCCCGTTTCCAAGCTGACGCCAGATGCCGCCAGCTCCTGCACCTGGGCGGGGGAAACCTCGGGATGGCTGAGGGGCATCAGGGTGACGTCGTCGGAGTATTGCCGCAGGAAGAGGGCTTCGGCCGCGCCGTTGCTGTCGCAGCCGATCACGCCGATCCGTCTGTCCGTGTGCTCATAGCCGTCGCACACCGGGCAATAGCGCAGCACGCTCGCTCGGATCGCCGCCTCATGAACTGCGTCCGGCAGATCGACCTGATTGAGCTCTATGCCTGTGGCGAGGATGACCGCGCGGCTCGCTCGCGTAGAGCCGTCCTTGAGGCGGAGGTGAAATCCGTCGGCGACAGCGTCGATCATGACCACTTCGGCCTCCTCGACGGCGGCGCCGTACTGGACGGCATGGCGCGTCATCCGGGCGATCAGCTCCGGTCCGCGAATTCCGTCCGGAAATCCCGGCGCATTGTGGGTTAGGGGAATCCTCAACGCGCGGCTCTTGCCGTCATGCAGCACCAGAATGTCCCGACGATATCGCCCCAGATACAGGGCTGCGGCCAGGCCAGCCGGGCCGGCGCCGATGACGACGACATCGCGTCGAGCATTCAGTTCTGCGGCCACGTCTTTGCTCTTCTCGAGTTGATACGCCAGCGAACAAAGCACGCAGGGCGAGGTTGCGTTCCCAGCGACCACAGCCTTGCCTTAAGGACTGGGTGAGGACCCCGTCCGGGTCGGTCACAAGGGAGCGCGAGGTCGGAACGGGCCGGGAGGCGACGGCATTAGATCGGCATGGTAGCGCGCCGCCTGACGTCGCGCGCCTCCTCACAAGGATGACCCGATGACAGATCGCCTCGCCATGCAGGATCCCCGCAGCCAGTACCCCCGACCGCCTTTTCCCCGCCAGCCGCAGCCCGAGCCGGGGCTAGCGGGCCGCATGAGCCCCAGGCCGGATCACGGCGAAGACAGCTATGTCGGCCATGGTCGACTAAAGGGGCGCAAGGCCCTGATCACGGGCGGAGATTCCGGCATAGGGCGGGCGATCGCCATCGCCTTCGCCCGCGAGGGCGCTGACGTGGCGATCGGCTATTTTTCGTCCGAGGCGGCGGACGCCAGGGAGGTGATCGCCCTGATCGAGAAAGCCGGGGTCAGGGCGCTGGCGTTGCCGGGCGACATCCGCGACGAGGCCTGGAACGCGACCATGGTCGAGCGCGTCGTCGAGGCCTTCGGCGGACTGGATATTCTCGTCGTCAACGCCGGACATCAACAATACCGAGAAGACGTCTCAAAGGTCTCGACCGAGGATTTCGACGCGACGATGAAAACCAACCTCTACGGGCTGCACTGGCTGTGTCAGGCTGCGGCGCCGCACCTGCCTCCGGGGGCGTCCATCATCACCACCGCCTCGATACAGGCCTATGAGCCGTCGGACATCCTGCTGGACTACGCCACGACCAAGGCTGGTATCGTCGCTTACACCAAGGCCCTGGCCAAACAGATGATCGACAAGGGCGTGCGTGTGAACGCCGTAGCGCCCGGGCCCTTCTGGACCGTGCTGCAGCCCAGCGGCGGCCAGCCGCAGGAGAAGGTCGAGCAGTTCGGCGCCCATAGCGCTTTCGGCCGTCCGGGACAGCCCGTGGAGATCGCCCCTGTTTATGTGCTGCTGGCCTCACAGGAAGCCAGTTTTGTCACGGGAGAGGTCTGGGGCGTGACCGGCGGGGCGGGGGTCGGGTGAGACATCCGAAAAGCCGGGTGGTCGACAGAGAGGAACAGCAAGGCTGGGTCGACGTTGGCTCCAGGCACGCTTGAGACTGCGCGGTTCAGCGACGGCTTACGGAAGGCGCATCGCGTCGAAGCACGACGCCGGAGATGAGGGGGAAGGATGGAAGCTGCGGTTCACGGGGCTAGATCGGAGCTGAACTATCTCGCGGATCTCGGCCGCGCCTTCGGCGGGGCCCTGTTGTTCAGTCTGCCCCTCCTGATGACGATGGAGATGTGGGCTCTGGGCGTGTCCGCGCCCCCCTTGCGACGCCTCGCCTTCGTGCTCGGGGCGCTGCCGGTGCTTTACGGTCTCGCGCATTACGCGGGCTTTTCGGCGCGCAGGGGTCTGATGAACAACACCCTGGACACCCTGGTCGCGCTCGCCGTCGGCTACGTGACCTCGGCCGCGCTCCTGGCTCTGTTCAATGTCCTTGATTACGCTTCCCTGACGTCGGCGACCGGACAGATATCCCTTCAGGCGGCGCCGGCGGCTCTGGGCGCCCTGGTGGCCCGCCGCCAGCTTTCCGGCGACGGCAAAGAGGGGGACGAGGACGAGGCCTCCTACCCGGGCGAGCTGTTTCTCATGCTGGCGGGTGCGCTCTATTTCGCCATGAATCTCGCGCCGACCGAGGAAATGCGGCTGATCGCCTATCTGACCACGCCGTTGGGCGCTCTGGGGCTGATGTTCGTCTCCATGGTCCTCCTGCATGTCATCGTCTTCGAAGCAGGCTTTGCAGGCCAGGAAGAGAAGGAAACGCCGCTTCGCGCCTTCCTGCACTTCACCCTGCCGGGCTACGCCCTCTGTCTGGCGGCGAGCTTCGCCATGCTGTGGGCCTTCGCCGCTGTCGATGGGCATGGGGCGGGGGCGGTCATGGCTAATGTGGTCGTGCTGGCTTTCCCGGCGGCTCTGGGGGCCGCGGCGGCCCGGCTTCTGGTGTGAGGATGATGACCAGGATGAAGAGCCGCAGAACATCTGACGGAGGGACGCCGTCCCGGTTGCAGGGCTTGTGCGCCCTTCTGGGTCTCGTCGTCACCCTGGCCGCTATCGTGGTGCTTGCACGCTCCGCATTCGCCCATCAGTCGCCGCCGGATCTCTCTGTCAGACCGGAAGCCCCTCGGCCCGTCGCATCGGGTTGGGCTGTGGAGGTCAGGGTTCTCAACAAGGGCGACATGACGGCGGCCGCTGTCGAGATAGAAGGCGAATCCGAAGGGGATCGGGCCCGGGCCAGCCTCGACTACGTGCCTGGGCGCGGTGAAAAACGGGTGACCCTGGTGTTTTCCTCCAGTGTGAAACCCCAGGCGCGCGTCCGGGTCATGGGATGGAGCGACCCCTGAGACATGGGAGAAGCCTGCGGCCTGCCTTGACGGCGCCTCTGCCGGCAGACGCCGAAGCCCTGAGCTTTTCAGGCGGCAAGCCGCATCTCTTGCCGGACTGGGCGTGGATGGACGTTGCGAGGCAGGTCAGCGATCGGTCGCCTCTTACCCCGCCGTGCCGAGCGCTCGACGCTTCAGCGCCGCACCTTGGCCCGGGTCTCGAGTTCGCCGACGCGCCGTTCCAGATAGGTCCGGTCATCCGCCGACGGGGCAAGGCGTTCATAAGCCGCAGCGAGTCGGTCAAGGTCGCCGTGCTCGATGCGCAGTTGCGTCTGGGCGGCGGTGGAAAGGCCCGAATAGGGCAGGCTCCGAAGGACGGCGTCCAGACGAACGCGCGGGGTCTGAACCGTTGTCCCGCTCCCGTATCCCACGTCGCCGACGCGGGTGTCGAGGGCGTCCAGCCGGGAATCGAGATCCTCGCGTTCGCGAGCCGTGATCTGGCCGTCGCGCAGATATCCCGCTTCGACCTGGATCAGGGCGGCGTAGTCGCCCTTGAGCCGCGACCCTTCCGTACGGCTCAGGCGACGCGCCGACACGGCTGTATCGACCCGGCGGTCAAAGTCCGGCTTGCCGGCGACGACCGAAGCGACCTCCGACGAGGGGTCGGCATAGCGGCCGTCCGAGAGCACGCGGGTCAGGGCTTCGTAGCGGCTGGCCAGGTCCGCGCGTTCTTCCGCTGTAAAGCGACGATCAGATCCGTAGCGGGTTTCGAGATCCACAAGCGCCGCATAGTCGCTCTTGAGTCGGGTTCCGGTCGTTTGATTGATCGCGCCGGAGCGGACATCAGAATCAATACGAGCGGTGAACTGGTTGCGTTGGGTCAGGAGCGGCGTACGTCCTGCCGCCCATTGGGCTTCGATCGACGTCGTAACGCCCAATCGGTCGCCGAAAAGCGCGCCAAGAATCGCTCCGATCCGATCCTGCTGCTGGGAAGGCGCGTCGCCGGTGTTCTGAGCTGCAGCTGGGGATGCGGCGAGAGCGACAGCAAGAGCGGCGGCTGGCAGGCAGCGGATTGAGGTCATGGTGTGCTCGTCAAGGTGAAGGTTCCGCGATGAACGGCTTCGCGGGCTGTCGGTTGCTCCCGGGCCTCCGACGTTCGGGTGGGAACCTCGCAGCGCCGGGCGACGCTCCACCCGTATGAACACCCTAGCCGCCTTTCTCATTGTCTTCGTCTTCGCGGTTCCGGTGGCTGTTGGACTGGTCCTCGCCGGCAATGTCTTCAAACGCTTCGGGCGAGGTTGGAGTGTGGGACGAGACGGAACATGAACTATGTTCTGATTGCGCTTTGCCTGCTGTTTACGGCCGTCGCCGTGGCGGCCATCAGGCATAGCCGCCGTCCCACGGCAATCCTCCGGCAGTTGAGATCGGCGAGACCGAAGCCGTAAACGGACGGTCGGATCGCCGGACCTGATACGGACAAGACGCCCTGTTTTGCGCGACCTTCAATCTCGGGCGGCCTATGGCTTCAAGGCTTGTCCTCGTCGAGGGCCCCTCGGTCCGCCAGCAGTCTCTCGGCCTTCACGCGCACAGTGGCGATCAGACCTTCCGGGCTCCACTGGTAATCAATAGACCCGCGCAGCTTGCGAGTGACGATCCGGTCAAGCAGGCGGCTGCCGAATCCAGAAGCATTCGCCGGCGGGCTGACGGCGGGGCCGCCACGCTCGGTCCAGACCATGACGACTTCGTCCTCGGCTAATGTGCACGTCAGGTCGAGCAGACCGCTGGCGCTCGAGAGCGCACCGTACTTGAGTGAGTTCGTCGCCAGTTCATGGATAACCAACGCCAGATCGGTGGCGGCGGCCTCGTCCACGCCCATCCGCGGGGCAGCCACCCGAATGCGCCCGCTGAACGCGCCAGGATCGTCGTAGGGATTCAGCAGGATGGACATAAGATCCGCGAGAAGGGCGGCGTTTTCAGTCTGGCCCGGTACAGGACGAACGAGGTCGTGCGCGCGGCCCAGGGCGGCGAGGCGACTGGTCAGTTCGCTCGCCATCTCTTCCTTGGTGCCCGGAGCCCTCGACGACATCGAAGTGAGGGCGCCGGCGATGGCGATCAGGTTCTTGACCCGATGACTCATCTCGCCCGCCAGAAGCTCGTGGGCTTCTTCGGCCTGCTTGCGACCTGTCACATCGAGGAAGACGCCGTACATGACGCTGCCCACGATGCCCTCGTCGTCGCCTCGCCCACGGGCGGAAATCCACCGCACCTCATCCTCGACGAGAATCCTGAAATCAATCTCATAAGGGCCAACGATCGCCCGCGTCGCATTGAACGCGGCCCGCACACGATCCCTGTCCGCGGGATGGATGTGTCTGGAGAGATCTTCAAAAGCAACCTCGACGTTTTCGGGAACATTCCACAGGGCATAGCCCATGGCATCCATGGTGAGACGGTCGGTATCGACGTTCCAGGACCATAGGGCCACGCCCGCGGCCCGTATGCCCAGCCGTAGATGCTGCGGGGCCCAGACGGGAGCGGTCGGCTGGTTCATGGCTTGGCGTCCGGTATCCCTTTCGGGACGGTCAAGTTTACTGGACCCGATCAAGGCCTCAGAGCAAGCGCCAAGCGATGCGACCCAGGGGGCCGGGAGATCAGTCCCTGCGACAGGCTCGTTGTCTCCGCCATTGGAAATTCAGGCTTGCGACGGCGGCGGCAACGAAGCTGCCGCGCGGTCCGGGAGAAGGAAAATCGGCCCTCTAGGCCTGCTTTTCCGCCTCTTCGCGGTAGCGCTGTGCGATTCTGTTGAATCGGTCGCGGTCGGCGGAGAAAGGCGAGAGCCGGGCCATCCTCTCAGCCTCCTGTTGAAGAGCGCGAAGGGCAGCCGGCGTGGCGATGTTACGGGGCATGCGTCATATACTCATGAACAGGGCGGGCGGTGGTTGATGATCCCTGTCACCGCAAAGCGGCGCGAGGCGCCGGGTGTTCCTGCCGAAGATCAACTTTTGCGCGTCGTGCCATTTGCGCCGCAAGGCTGTTTTTCAGCAGAAATCCCGGGACCTCACCTTGATCGTCTCCAGAGAGAAGTCGGGAATATAGATGTCGCGGGCCTGACCTGCCCGTGGACGCGCGCAGCGGGGATCGGGGCCGCTGGCTTTATGGGCCTCGTCGCCGCGGCCGTGGGGAAGAGGGAAGGCCTGGCCTCTCTCGCCTATAGAAGCCAGCAGGTCTGAGCCGTCATGGAGCCTGGTGGCGACGATGTGGACGACCTCGCCCTCGCGCTGGACCTTGCCGTCGACGACCAGCAGGCTTGAAGAGAGGACGACACGGCGCTGGGCCTCGTAGAGGCTGGGCCAGATGACGAGATTGGCGACCCCTGTCTCGTCCTCGATAGTGATGAACATCACCCCCTTGGCGCTGCCGGGCTTCTGTCGCACCAGGACCAGGCCGGCGATCCGTGTCAGGCGGCGATCGCGCATGGCCGTGCCCTCGGCGCAGGTCATGACGTGTCGCCGCTGAAGATCGCCCCGAATGAAGCTCAGGGGATGTTCGCGCAGCGTCAGGCCCAGGTGGCCGTAATCTTCCACCACTTCCCGACCGGGCGTCATCGGTTTCAGGTCAGGCGTGGCTTCGGGCACTTCCGCCTGGACCGATCCCTCCCGAGCGTCCGCGGCCGCGAAAAGGGGCAGAGGCGCTTCCCGAAGGGCCTTGATGGCCCAGAGCGCCTCGCGCCGTTCCAGCCCCAACGAAGGGCGGAAGGCGTCGGCCTCGGCCAGGCGGACCAGGCTGGCGGCGGGCGCGGCCGCGCGGCGCCAGAGATCGTCCACGGAGGCGAAGGGACGTTCCGACCGCGCCGCCGTGATGCGGGCCGCGTCGGCATTGGCGAGGCCTCGCACCATCCGCAGGCCCAGCCGCACGGCGAAACGACTGTCGCTGGTCTTTTCGAGGGTGCAGTCCCAGCGGCTGGCGTTGATACAGGCGGGGCGGATCTCGACGCCGTGTTCCCGGGCGTCGCGGACGATCTGCGCCGGGGCGTAGAAGCCCATGGGCTGGGCGTTCAGGAGGGCGGCGCAGAAGACGTCCGGGTGATGACGCTTGAGCCAGGACGAGGCATAGGCGATCAGGGCGAAGGAGGCGGCGTGGCTTTCAGGAAAGCCGTAGGAGCCGAAGCCCTCAAGCTGGCTGAAGGTCTTTTCCGCGAACTCGGCCGCATAGCCGCGCTCGACCATGCCCCCCACCAACTTGTCCTTGAAGTGGCTGACCCCGCCCGTGAACTTGAACGTGGCCATGGCGCGGCGGAGCTGGTCGGCCTCGGAGGCGGTGAAGCCGGCGCATTCAATGGCGACCCTCATGGCCTGCTCCTGGAAGAGGGGGACGCCGAGGGTCTTGCCCAGCACCTTCTCCAGCTCGGGCCGGGGATAGTCCACCGCCTCGCGGCCTTCGCGACGCCGCAGATACGGATGGACCATGTCGCCCTGGATGGGACCGGGCCGGACGATGGCCACCTGGATGACCAGATCATAGAAGGTGCGCGGCTTGATCCGAGGCAGCATGGCCATCTGGGCGCGGCTTTCGATCTGGAAGACGCCCAGGGTGTCGGCCTTTCGGATCATGGCGTAGGTCAGGGGGTCCTCAGCCGGAATAGTCGCAAGGTCGAGGGCGACGCCCTTATGTTCGGCCAGGAGATCGAAGCCGCGTTTCATGCAGCTCAGCATGCCGAGGGCCAGGACGTCGACCTTCATGAACTTCAGGGCGTCGATGTCGTCCTTGTCCCATTCGATGACCTGGCGATCCTTCATCGCCGCCGGCTCGATGGGAACCAGGTCGTCCAGGCGGTCGTGGGTCAGGACGAAGCCGCCGGGGTGCTGGCTAAGGTGTCGCGGGAAGCCGATCAACTGACGCGACAGATCAAGGGCCAGCCGCAGACGGCGATCGGCGAGGTTGAGGTTGAGCGCTTCGACGTGCCGGTCCTCGACGCCCTCGCTGGAATAGCTCCAGACCTGGGACGACAGGCCCTTGATGATGTCTTCGGACAGTCCCAGGGCCTTTCCCACGTCGCGAAGCGCGCCCCGCGACCGGTAGCGGATGACGGTAGAGCACAGGGCGGCGTGGCGACGCCCGTAGGTCTCGAATATCCACTGGATGACGACCTCGCGACGCTCATGCTCGAAATCGACGTCGATGTCCGGAGGTTCCTTGCGCTCCTGGCTGATGAAGCGTTCGAACAGGAGGTCGTTGCGTTCAGGGTCGATAGAGGTGACGCCCAGCACATAGCAGACCGCTGAATTGGCGGCAGAGCCCCGGCCCTGGCAAAGAATGTCCTGGCTGCGGGCGAAACGAACAATGGAGTGGACCGTCAGGAAGTAGGGGGCGTATTCGAGCGTCGCAATCAGGCGCAGCTCATGCTCCAGGCTCTTCCGGACCTTTTCGGGCAGGCCCTCCGGATAGCGGGTCTTCGCGCCCTCCCAGGTGAGGTGCTCTAGCGCCTGCTGGGGCGTCATTCCGGGGAGGCCGGCCTCTTCAGGGTACTGGTAGGCAAGCTCGTCGAGCGAGAAGCGGCACCGGTCGGCGATCTCCAGGGTTCGGGCCAAAGCTTCGGGCCAGGCCCGGAACAGGCGGTGCATCTCGACGGCCTGCTTCAGATGCCGGTCGGCGGAACGCTCGCGGCGAAAGCCGACGCTGTCGATGGTGCAACCTTCCCGGATGCAGGTGAGGACATCCTGCAGGATGCGGCGGTCCGGATGGTGGTAGAGGACGTCGTTGACGACCACGGTCGCGACGCCGGTTTCAGCCGCCAGGCATGACAGCTCATGAAGGCGCATCTGGTCTCGCGGACGTCGACGCAGGGCGAGGGCGACGTGGGCGTTCCGGCCGAAGACCGCCTTCATCCGCTCGAGCCGACGGCGGGCCGCGGCGTCCGGCCGGTCGGGCGCCAGTATGGCCACCAGGCCTTCGGCATGACCGGCGAGATCCTCCCAGTCCAGCAAGCAGCGGCCCTTGCCGCCTCTCTGCTTGCCAAGGGTCAGCAGGCGGGTCAGGCGCGAATAGGCGGTCCGATCGGTCGGATAGACGAGGACCACGGCGCCGTCGGTCAGCTCCAGACTGCAGCCGACGATCAGGCGCACCCCCGCGGCCTTGGCCGCTTCATGGGCGCGAACGATCCCGGCCAGGCTGTTGCGATCAGTCACCGCCAGGGCGTCGAGACCGCAGGCGGCCGCCTCGGCGAACAACTCCTCGCAAGCGCTGGCCCCCCTCAGAAAAGAGAAGTGGGAGGCGCACTGGAGCTCGGCGTACCTCATCCGAACCGCCCGTGGATGAACCAGGCCTGGGAGCCGGTCCGGGCGTCGAGGCCGTCGCCCGCCCGGAACAGCCAGAAGCGTTCACCGGCCTCGTCCTCGACCTGGAAATAGTCCCGGACAGCCCACATCTCGGCGTCGCGCCGGCCCCACTCGCCGTAGATCCGCTCCGGCCCGTCGGCCCGCCGAATGCGTCGCCGCACGCCGCGCCACGTAAAATGGGTCGGGGGATTGTCGGGCAGGAGCGCCATGGTCTGGACCGGCTCGGGCGAAGGAAAGAGACGCACCGGCCGCGGCCAGTCCGGAGCCCAGGCGGCCAGGGAGGGGCCCGCGAGCGGGGCCGTCTTGCGGACGGATCGTTCCGGGACGTCGCTCTCTGCAGGCGCCATGCGGTAAAGGCTGCGGGCGCCGATGCGATTGGCCAGCAGATCGACCAGGCCCGAGACGTCAGGTGCCGCCTCATCCGCCAGGCTGGAGGGGCTTGGCCGCCAGTCCAGGGGTTCGGCGATCGAGGCCGTCAGCGTCATCCGCTCAATGCCGAAGCCGGGCGAAACGGTCTCGATCTTGTCCTGCAGCAGTCGGATCAGGCGTCGACGGTCCCGCACAGGCCGGGCCGTACCGACGCGGACGGCCTCAATGCGATGATCGACACGATGACAGAGCCAGTCGAGGCGGCGTACGCCCAGGCCCTGTCGTTCCAGCTGCGCGCAAAGCGCGTCTGTCAGGAGACCGACGTAGCGCGCCAAGGTCTCGGGCGCGCCTATGGGGTCGGCGAAGACCTGCTCCACCCGGGGCTGTTCGGTCTCGATGACGGGAATGATCGGTTCGAAGGTCCGACCAAAGGCCTGGTCCAGGCGCTTGCCGGCCTCGGGCCCGAAGCGGAGCGTCAGGGGGCCGCGGGGCTGGCGTTCCAGATCCAGGATGGTCTCGAAGCCCATGCGGCCCAAGGACTGGATGAGGTCCGGCGAAAGGCGCAGGGCGGCGAGGGGCAGGTTGGACAGAGACTGGCCGATCTCGCCCTCGGCGATGACGGCGGGGCCGCCATGACGTGCGGCGGCATGGGCCGCGCCATAGGTGGGAGCGACGACCGCCCTGGCGCGGACGCCGGCTTCCTCCAGGCGCGTTTCCATGTCGGCCAGGAGTTTCTCCTCTCCACCCCGGAGATGGGCGGCGCCCGTGACGTCGATGGCGAGACCGTCGGGCGCATCCGCCGCGCAGACCGGGGCGTAGCGGCGCAGCGCCCACAGGGCGAGCCGCTCAAGCGCCGCTGCGTCTTCTGCGGGAGCGGCGTCAAAGGGCTCCAGGCCGGGGACAAGGGCATGGGCCTGGGCCGAGGCCATGCCGGGGCGCAGGCCCAGGGCCCGGGCGGCTGGATTGCAGGCCGTAAGGATCCGTCGACGGCGATCCCGCCCGACAAGAACGGTCGGCGTCTCAGGCGGCGGTGCGGCGGACCCCAGCCGCCGGCGCAGCCGATCGATCGGCCAGTTCGGGAGGTAGAGCGAGACGACCCTTTTCATCACAGGCTTCCAGAGAGAAATCGGCGCAGTCGCCGGAGCGACAGCGGAGGAGTTCGACGAACCATCGCGGGCGGCCGACGCCAGGCGCGGGGAGGGGCGAGGAGGGCTGGGCGGTCACCCGCCATCGGGTGACCGCCGCTGTTGGTTGACCGAAGTCGGCGGCTTCGCTCGCGCGCCGCCAGCGCCGGACGGCGATGGCGGTGACCCCCGAGCTTTCGGCGGCGAGCTGGAGGCGGCGCGAGGCGGTCATGGAGAGGCGAGCGGTCTCGGCGACAACGGCGGCCAGGCCGCCGTGTCGCAGGCCTTCCTCGAAACAGGCCATCAGGCTCTTCTCGTCGCCGGCCTCCAGATAGAGGACCCGGTCCGGGGCGAGCCCGACCTGCTGCAGGGCCGGGGCGAAGAGATCAGGTCGGGTCAGGCACCAGAGCACCTGGCCCGGCAGGCGGGCGGCTATGCCGGCGGCGAAGAGGGCGGCGATCGCGCCGTCCACCGCTCCGTCGCCGCCGCCGGCCACCTCGTGCAAGGCGCCGAGAGCCAGCCCGCCCTGGGGCAGGGCGGCGTCGACGATAGGGACGCCGAAGGGCAGGACGCCGGCGCGGGACCGACCGGGTGTCTCCAGGCTTTCAATGCGGGCGCGCAAGGCGGCCAGCTCGGCGACAGGCCGGACGTGCATGACGGCCTCCTTTCCGAGGTCTATAATGTTCCTGTTATGTTCTGGTTCTCATTCCGGGACGGAGTCAATCAGGAGAAAGGCTTATCCCCGGACGAATCATGGAATCCTTTTGTCGCCTGCCGCATTCACTTGAGGAGGAGAGCCCATGGTCGAAGCTGCACAGCATCGCTATTTCGCCTATGCCGAGGGCGTGGGACGGGCCCACGGACATGTCATAGAGGCGCCGAGTTTCGAGGCCGCCGCCGTCGGCTACACGGAAATCTATGCGCCGCCCGTGGACGCCGACGACGAGATCCGGGTCTTTGTGGCGGAGATGGAGGGCGGTCAGGAACACTGCTTCGTCATCGACCTCGGCGACGGTCAGGCCGAACCCTGCGGCTGACGCCGGCCGGTCTGCGACCCTGAAATCGGGACGGAGCGAATTCCGGGGGACGGTGTTGAATCCGAGGTGGCGAGCCTGATGTTCGCCAGGAGTTCGGATCATGGCCTTTCGCCCCACATGGCAGGGACACCTGCGTCTGTCTCTCGTGACCTGTCCGGTCTCCCTCTATACGGCCAGCAATTCGGGAGGGGAGGTTCATTTCAACCTCATCAATCCGGAGACCAATAACCGTATCCGCATGGTGACGACGGATCCCGACACCGGGCCCGTGGAGCGGTCGTCTCTGGTCAAGGGCTATGCCGTCGCCAAGGACGAGTATATCCTGCTCACCGACGAGGAGATCAAGTCGGTCAAGCTCGAGAGCACCAAGACGATCGACATCGAGCGGTTCGTCCCCGCCGACGAGATTGATCGGCTCTACTGGGACAACCCCTATTATCTCGCTCCCGCCGGGGCGATCGCCGAAGAAGCCTTCGGCGTGATCCGCGAGGCCATGCGGTCGGAAGGCAAGATCGCCCTGGGCCGGGTGGTGCTTTCGACACGCGAGCGCCTTCTGGCTCTGGAGCCTCGCGACCAAGGCATTCTGGCCTATTCCCTGCGCACCCGTGGGGAGGTGCGCGACACTCGGGACGTCTTTGGAGCGATATCGGACAAGCCGCCCGATCCCGCCATGATCGACATCGCCCGGCGCATCATCGAGCAGCAGGCCGGACCCTTTGATCCTGACCAGTTCGTTGATCGCTACGAGGAGGCGCTCAAGGCCCTGATCGCGGCCAAGCAGAAGGGCCAGAAGCCGGTTCGCTCGGCCGAGCCCGAAGACACCAATGTCGTGGACCTCATGGCCGCCCTTCGCGCCAGTCTCCAGGGGGCCGCTCCGCGGACCAAGGGACGTGGACGCACGCCCAAGTCGCCCGCGCCGGCCAAGGCGTCTCGAGCCTCGCCGCGCCGTCGCGCCAGTTGAGGGACGATCACCCCCATCCCGTTACGCCGGACGGGCGGTATTTCGTCGTGCGGGGGCGACTGTGGCGATGTTCCAACCCGTCTCTCGCCCCAGAGGCGCGCCAGCGTCTCGTAGATGACCTGATGCGCGCCCGCAGGGCGGTGCGGGACGCCGTGCGGGCAGGGGATGAACAGGCCCTTTCGCTCGCTCGCAAAGAGGTGGAGGCGGCCAAGGTCTCACTCGGCGAAAGGGGGCCGCCGTGGTGGAGCGACGGCGCGCCTGACGTCAATCGTCGCCTGGCGCGCAATACCGGCTATGCGGCCTGGTTCGCCGGCCAGGAAGAATGAGGGGGCGCGGCTTCAGGCCGCCTCGGCCCATGGCGTCGGGTCTTGCGGGAGGGCCAGTGCGTCCTGGGGGAAGCCCAGGGCAGGATTGCTCAGCACCTGGATGAAGCGTTCACCCTGATAGAGGCAGATGGTGTCGAAGCCGATCCATTCGTCCGCGACAGCGGCCAGCGCCTGTATGGCCGAGGCGTCGTCGCGCACGTCCAGCACCCTGATTTCGCGCGCGGGAACGCCGGGCATGTTAACAATGCAAAAGTATGAATTCACGCCGCTTACCTCGATTTGGCGCATCAAACGATCCGGCCGACTCGGGGTTCCGCTAAATCGCATGCCGGGCGCCCTCGCGGTGCGTTCGGTCGGACGGCCGGCGGTAAAGCGGCTGCTCCCACTTCGCCGCGACTAGGCCTGGGCGGCGTCCGCTGACCGGGTCGAAGGCGCGGATTGTTCGGCCGCCCGGGTCAGCGCCGCGTACAGGCGATCCGGCTGTATGGGCTTACCGACGAAGTCATCCATCCCCGCAGCCGCATATTCTACCTGCTGGTGCTGCAGGGCGTTGGCCGTGAGAGCGATGATGGGCGTTCGCCGGCGGCCGCGGAAAGCTTCCTCCGAACGGATGGCGCGGGTCGCGGCGAGGCCGTCCATCACAGGCATCTGCACGTCCATCAGGATGATGTCCCAGTCCTGCCCGCGCCAGGCCTCGACCGCTTCCTGGCCGTTCTCCACGAACCGACAGTGCACGCCGCTCGGCTCGAGCAGGAGTTCGAGAACCTTGCGATTGGTGGGGTGATCTTCGGCGGCAAGAACCCATAGCGGCGCGCCGTCGCCGTCGCCGACGGCCGGCGCAGCCGGCTTGAGGGTCGGGGTCTCGGCGAAATCGGTCTGACCGGTCTTCAGCGGCAGGAGAACGACGAACTCCATGCCGCCGCCCGGCCTGCGTCGGGCCTGGACCTCGCCCTTCATCAGGGAGGTGAGATCCGCGCACAGGGCGAGGCCGAGTCCCGTGCCGCCACGGCGACGGGTGGAGGATTCGTCGAGCTGGACGAATTTCTGGAAGAGACGATCCATCTGGGCGGGATCTATGCCCGGGCCCGTGTCGACGACGGCGAGCCGAAGCCCCGCGAAGGCTGCCGATCCGCTGGAGCCGCCTGCGGGGGCCGCGCTTACGACCAGGCCTCCCGTACTCGTGAACTTGACCGCGTTCGAGACCAGATTGGAAAGGATCTGACGAATGCGCGCCTCGTCGCCGATCCAGGTCCGGGCCAGGCCGGGTGCGATCTCGAGGCCGATCGTCAATCCCTTGGCGGCGGCCGCTGGTTCGAAGAGGCGGGTGACGCCCTCGAGCATCGGGCGGAGAGCGAAGGGACGGGCGTCGATCGTCAGCTTGCCGGCCTCGATCTTGGAGAGGTCCAGCATGTCGTTGAGCAGGACGCGGAGGGCTTCGCCGGAATCGACCAGCAGGAGACTTTGCTCCTTTTCACGAGGGGGCAGGTCGGCATGGGACAGGGCGCGCGCCATGCCGATCACCCCATTGAGGGGCGTCCGGATCTCGTGGCTCATATTGGCGATGAAATCACTCTTGGCGCGGCTGGCCGCTTCGGCCAGACGACGCGCGGCGACGGCCGTCGCCTCGGCTGTCCGGCGCTGGGCGAGGGCGGCGGACAGGCCGCGTACAGCCGCGACCGTAGCCGCCGCCAGCAGCAGGCCGGCGACCAGAAGCTGCAGGGCAGGCAGGAGCTGGTCGTACCGGATGCGCATGAAGACGGGCAGGGCCGCAAGCGCGCACAGATGAGGACCCAGCGTCACTGCCGTGATCGTCCGGGAACCGGCGGTCACCATGAGGCCGTTGATCAGGGCGCCGGACAGCAAAAGAGCGGCGCAGACCAGGCCCTGGGTCTCCAGGGTCATGGCCTGGCGCAGGGCGAAGACGGCGAAGAGGAGGTTGCTGGAGAGGACCAGGCTGACGCCGATCGGAGCGAGCCGGCGCCTCAGCCGCGGCGAAGCGGTCCAGACCGCTGTCACGAACCTTTCCCCTGCCTGGACCAGGACATAGGCGACGGTCCAGATCAGGGCGAAGCGCAGACCGACCATGGGCCAGAAGGCCAGGGCTATAAGCAGGCTGAAGCCTATGCGCGTGCGCCATTGCCCGGCTCGCTGCCTGAGCGCCTCCCCGATCCGCCGCCTCTTCTTGGGGGTCATGACCGTTTCTCCCTTTTGCGCGATCCTGAGACCGCCTTCGTCAACAAAGCCTCAAGGCCCCGGAGGGTCCGGGGAATGTGAGTCTGCCTCGGTCCAGCGGCGATCGGGAGGAGGAGGAAGGGAGCCAGGGGGCGTTCCAAACCGGAGCGGCGACGAGGACCCTCAGATGAGCATCAAGCCCCATGCCGGCGACGCGCCGGGAAACGCCCTGCCCGTGACCACGCGAAACGCCCGGCGATCACGAAGCGCCCGGCCGGACCATCCCGATCTTGAAATCCTGGCAGGATTTCTGGAAACGAGGCTGGGCGCCAAGCGCGCCCGTCTCGTCGGTGGACGGCTGCTTGCGCGAACTGGCTCCCTCGCCGGGGTGGCGGCGACAACAGGCCCGATCCTGCGCGCTCAGGGACTTTCCGACGCGGCGGTCTCCGACATCGCCAGAGCGAGATCTCTGGCTTCGGCCATGGCGCGCGATCTGGCCTGCCGGGGTCCCGTCCTGTCTTCCTGGAGCGCGCTCGTGGACTATCTCCGGGTCGCCCTGGCCCATCTTCCCCGGGAAGAGTTCCGGGTCCTCTATCTCGACAAACGCAATGTCCTGATGCGCGAGGAGCATCGGGCGCCGGGCACGACCGACCACGCGCCCGTTTACGTCAAAGAGGTCTTGAGAACGGCGCTCGAAATGTCCGCCTCGGCCATGATCCTGGTTCATAATCATCCTTCCGGCGATCCGACGCCGTCGCGGGCGGATATCGAGATGACCCGGAGGATTCTCGAGGCCGCACGCATCTTCGACATCGAGGTCCACGACCATGTGGTCGTCGGCCGGGAAGGGACGAAGAGCTTTCGCGCCCTCGGCCTGATGTGAGGACGTCATGATCCTCGCCACGGGGCTCCATGACATCGTCGCCGCCCTTGGCGGCGACCTTCACCACGGTGGACGAACCGCCAGCGTGCCGGCGCCGGGTCACAGCAGGGCGGACCGGTCAGTCTCCCTCTTGCTGGACCAGGATCGAGTCGTGATCCACGGTTTTGGTTCGACGGGCTGGCGCGAGGTTCGAGCCCATCTCGTCGGTCTGGGCCTGATCGACGCCGCTGGGCGCCTGACCGGCGCAACGACTGGCGAAGTCGGGCGGGCGTCGGTCATGCCCGTACGACCGCCGCCTCGCAGGCGGATGGCTGTCGCCCAGAGGGTCTGGGGCGAGGCCTTGCCGCTCGCGGAAGGCGATCTCTGCCTTCGCTACTTCAGACACCGCGGGCTCCGTCTCCGATCCATGCCCGAGGATCTGCGCCGCCACCCCGCCGCGCCGGTGTCGGTGTTTCGGCCTGACAGCCCGACTTGTCCGGCCATGATTGCGGCGATCCGCGCCCCGGACGATGAAATGCGCGCTGTGGAGATCGCCTATCTGGATCCGGACGGCCGGGCGGCGCGCCGGATTCGACTTCCGCGCAAGACGGTCGGATCGGCGCCGGGCGGGGTGGCGGTTCGTCTCTCGCCGCTGGAGGCCGAAATGGTCGTCGGCGAGGGGGTTGTGACGACGCTCTCGGCCATGGCGCGCTTCGATCTCCCCGGCTGGGCCCTGCTGTCCGCCGGCAACCTGGCGCGTTGGTCGCCCCCCTTGGGCGTACGCCGCGTCTTGATCGCGGGGGATCGCGGCCGGGCGGGCGAGGGGGCGGCGGCGGCGCTTTGCACGCGTTTGCGGAGCGAGGGCGTAGCGGCCTCCATCCGTCTGCCGCCTGCCCCTTTCGGGGACTGGAACGAGGCCGAGGCCGCTGTTCGGGAGAAGGAGGAAGGGCGGAGCGGGGCGCCGGCAAGGCGGGGATAGGCCTCGCCGAACCGGCGGGAGAAGACCCATGACCCGTTTCGCTTCACAGGCCGCCGCTGCGGGGGCTCCGGCTTCGACGCCTTCACCCTCAGGGCCTGCCGCGTCGCCACGCCGCCAGGCTGTCGTCCGTCTCGGCGACCTCGACATCGCCCCCGAAAACCTCCGCTATGGCGAGGCGCCGGACGACGACATTCCGCAGCTGGCCGACACCATCACCGCCGCCGGCCTGCTGCAGCTTCCGACGGTACGGCCGGGCCGGGGCGAGGAGGCCGCCTTCATGGTCCTGGACGGGCGTCGTCGGTTGCTGGCGCTCCGGCTGCTGCGTGACGGCGGTTTCATCGACGACGACCATTCGGTGGAGGTCTTCGTCGAGACGGACCGGAAGCGCCAGGCTGCGGCGGTCGTCCTGACCAACACCGCCGCCCCGGTCCACGTCGCCGACGTCATCGCCGCCATTGGCCGGATGCTGAAGGAAAGACTGGGCGTAAAGGTCATCGCCCGCGCCTTGGGCTATGGCGAGGTCGAGATCCGCCGTCTGGCGGCCCTCTCGAAGCTTCCCGCCGTCGCCCTGGAGGCGCTGAAGGCCGGCAAGATCACCCTGCGCCAGGCCAGGTTGCTGGCGCGCCTGAAGGACAAGGCCCAGCAGGTGGAAATGGCTCAAGGCGTCCTCGACGGACAGGGTCTGGCGGAGTGGCGCATCCAGGAACAGCTGGGCGAGGGCCGGATCACGGACCGGGATCCCCGCTGCGGCCTGGTCACGCCTGCGCTTTACGCGGCAGAGGGCGGGCGGACGGAGGCTGACCTGTTCGGGGAGATGCCGCCGGTCCTGCTGGACCCCGAGGCCCTGACGCGGGCCTGGCTCAAACGCGCGGCGGAGATTGCGGCGCCATTTGAGGCAGAGGGCCTGACCGTACGCCTCCGTCCCGGCGACGACGGGATGGAGCTGCCTGAGGACCTGGAGCAGCTGTACTACGCCTATGGCGCCCTGTCCGAGGAAGCGACCCTTGTTTATCGTGAGGCTCGCGACCGCACCCAGGCGGCGGCTGAGGCCGTGGCGGCGATTGAACCGGTAGCGCCCGATGCGGTCCGTGCGGGAGGCCTGGAAACCTTTGTACGGGCGCGGATCGTCCAGGATCAGGCCGGCGCCGGGCAACGGCTGGCCACCGTGCTGGTCCTGCGTCCGTCGCTGCGGACCGGCGTCGAGGTCGATTGCTACGGGCCGGTCGAGGCCGAGGTCGATCCTGTCAGGTCGACGGATCACGAGGCCGGGGAGACTGGCGTAGAGACGATGGAGGCTCCGGGACGACCGGTGGCTCGCAGCGCTTATGCGCCGCCTCGTGCGCAGGCCCCGGCGCCCGAGGTCGACGGGGTCAGTCATGTCCTGCACGCGACCCGCACGGACATGGCGACGCGCGGTCTGATCCGCGCCCTGGCGGACGCGCCGGAGGTCGCGCTCACGGCCCTGATCGCCCGGCTGTTCGGGGCCGTGGCGATCTGGCCGTCGATCGGACGGACTGAGGCGGCCCTCGCCGTCACAGCCTCGATGTTCAGCCCGACGGGGGGGCGCATCATCGAGGCCCTGGACGGCGCGGTGCGCGAACGTCTCGATGAGCGGCGTCGCGCCTGGGAGGCGTCGGGCCTGACGATCATCGCCTGGGTCCACGCCATGGAGCTGGGCGACAGGCTGGGCCTGCTGGCGGAACTGACGGCCGTCAGCCTCGACCTGCGAGAGGACCGAATCAGCCTCGTGCGGAAGGCGGCGAGGACCGAGGCCGCCGAGATCGCCGACCTCTGCGATGCGGACATTGCCCGTTGGTGGACGCCGGATGGAGCCTATCTGCGTCCACATTCCCGCGAGCAGTTGCTGACCATGCTGGAGCGGATGGGGGGCGAGACCGAGGCCCCGGCCCGCCTGAGGAAGGGCGACCTCGTCGCCTGGACCGAGGACCAGGCGAAGGCGCGGACCTGGGCGCCGGCCTGCCTGTCATGGAGGCTGGCGCTGGAGGACGCGGACGACGTCCGCGATGCGGACGAAGCGCCTGACGAGGGCGGCGCCGACGCTGACGATCCGGAGACTGGCGGCGAAGCTGATGACCGAGAGGGGACATGGGGCGTCGGCGTCTTCGTGGTGACGCCGGCCGGGGAGGCGGCCCTGGTTGACGGCGCCCAGAGTGCGGCGGCGACCGACGCGGCCTGACCGGAAAGCCGGTTTCGTCGGGGCGCGCCCGGCGGAACCGGTTCCGGAGGGAGGAAGGGCTCAGGAGGGCGAGGCGGAACGGGGGAGAAGGTCTTCCCGGCCTCGGATCACAAGGAGACTGACATGCAGTCCATGGTGTTCACCGGCCGGTTGGCGGCCGATCCCCAGATCAGCGCCGACTTCGCCAAGGCGGTGTTCCGATTGCTAGAGAAACGCGGCGTGGACGCCGGCGGCAAGGACAGAATCGTCGGCGTCAACTGCGTCAGCTGGGCGAAGGGCCTCAACGAGAAGGTCATCGCCCGAGGCCTGGCCAGGGGTTGCGAGGCCCTGGTCGTGGGGGCCTTCGTCGACACGAGCTATACGGCGAGGGACGGGACCGAACGCGCCGCCAAGGAGCTGGTGGTGAACCGGCTGAACGTCCTCGATTGGTCGGGCGACCGGGCCGCGGAACCCGAAGCGGAAGGTTCGGCGGACAAGGCTGACGAAACCGCTGAGACGGCCCGCACTCGCAAGCGGGGCCGCGCGGCGGCCTGAATCCTCACCCTCATATCAAGGAGACTGACCATGCAGACCCTCGTCATCGAAGGCTATCTGGCCGCCGACCCGTCCATCCTCTCCGCCCAGGGGTCGGGCCGCAAACGCGCGAGCTTCCGCGTCCTGGAGACGACCCGCTATCGGCGCGCCGACGGCGAACAGGGGGAGCGGACGACCGGCTTCAACTGCGTCTGCTTCAATGAGGCGACGACGGAAAACTACATCGCTCCCTATGCCCGCAAGGGCAGCCGGGTTGTCCTTCAGGGCCATGTCGAGAATGACAGCTGGACCGGCAAGGACGGTGTCGAACACTACGACCTGCGGGTGGTGGTCGACGACATGCGGTTGAAGAACCGGCGCGACGCCCGCTCGAACCGAGAGCCGGCCGCCGGTGACGCCGGCCTGGATGCGGCGTCCGGCTATGATCTGAACGACGACATCCCCTTCTGACCGCAACCTGATCGGAGGGTGGGCGGCAGGGCCCGGCGCAGACGCGCCGGGCCATTGTCATCGCCGGTCCTTGAAAGCGGGAGGAAGGGCGGTCGGGGGCGAGCCGATTGGGCTCGCTGACGATGAGCATCCCCATGACCTCCTCCATCTGGACCGAGGATCGCATTCTCCGCCTGACCGCTCTGTGGCTGGAGGGCCGGAGCGCCGCCGCCATCGCGCGCGAGCTCGGCCGTGGCGTGTCGCGCTGCGCCGTGCTCGGCAAGGTCCATCGCCTGGGTCTGGCCCGTGGACCCGAGGTCAGGCGCGCGCGAACGGCGGCGCCGCCCCGGCCGAAGCCGCCTCGGGAGGCGGTCGACGCTTCGCCGCCCGCTGCGAGGTCGCCTGCGGCCGTGCAGGTCCGATCGACGGTGGGGACGCCGGCGGCCTTGGGGGCTGCGCCGCCCACGCCGACGGCCACCATCCTGTCCGTAGGGGCCGGCCAGTGCCGCTGGCCCTACGGCTCTTCCGGCGAGGCGGGTTTCGGTCTGTGCGGGCGTCCGGTGACGCGCGGCGCCTTTTGCGCGCCTCATGCCGCCGTGGGCTACCAGAAGCGGCCCTGTTCGGCCGAGAGCCTGATGAGAATGGTCGGCGTCGATTGACGTCTGATGCGCCCAGGGCGACCGCAGCCGAGATGGAGGCGACGCCGGCGCGGCCGTCGTCGCAGTGCAGGGCGGCCGCATGTCTTCCGTCGCTATCGGCGCGACGGCGTGAATGGGGTCCTCGCCCCGAGGGGGCGAGGACATGCCCCCACACAACGACTTCCCATCCTGACACGTCACCCCGGCCGTCAACGGCTTCGCCGTTTCCCTTCGCGGCCCGCAAGGGCGGACCGCTGCGGTGACCGCCGGGGACCCCGACGTGGCCAGGAATGGGGTCGTTGCGCATGGGGCGCTTCGGCCTTTCAGAACGGGAACGATACGATGCACACTTCGAACACCGGCTCGGCCATGGCCGTCACCGCGACATCAGACTCCGCCTTCGACCTTGGCGCAGCGTTCGGCGATCAACGCCCGCAGGCCTCCGAGGAAGCCCTGGTCCAGCTTGGGCGAGCGCTCATGACCGAACTTTTGGACGTGATCGCGGACACGGCGCTGGAGGACTTCCAGACGCTCCTCGGCGAAGCTCTGATCGGGGCCTTTCATTCGGCGGCCGGGCGGATCGAACGGGAGGCTGATCGGGCGCGCGATGTGATGCGCCGGCTCGACCGCGACTTCGATGGATCGGAGGCGGCGGACGTAGAGCTGCAGGAAGCGACCGCCAAGGCCCGGGCGGGCGATGCGGCGGCGCTGGCGGCGGAGCGGATACGGGACGCGGCCTCGGACGCCTGGACGGTTTCCACCGGCGAGGTTTGGACGGCCTGGAAGGGCAGCCGCAGGGGGAGCTTCCTGACGGCGGCGCAACTGGAGGCCAAGCAAGCCATCCGGGCGGTTCGCGAGCGGAGGGCGGGCGACGCACGCCACCGGGGCGCCGTGGTGGCCTTCCGGGGCGCGCCGTCGGCGGATGGCGCGGAGGACGCGGCGCGCATCTTTGACGCCCTCAACTGGGCCTTGGCGGAATGGCCGGACATGGCGCTCGCGACGACCGGCGCGAAAGGCGCGGAGAAGCTCGCCATCCGATGGGCTCAGCAGAAGGGGGTGACGCTCATCCTCGCACGGGCGGATTTCGACGCTCACGGCAAGGCGGCGCCCTTCAGGGCCAACGACGAGTTAATCGCGCTCGAGCCGGAAGTCTGCCTCACCCTGGCCCGTTCGGTCGGTCGGGCGCGGGAGGATCAACGTCCGTTCGGACCGGCGCTGAATCTCGGGCAGAAGGCGATGGAGTCCGGGCTGCGACACGTCGCCGTCAAGGCGCGAGCCGCCTGACAATCTGCATCCCGACAACGCCTCGCTCGGTATCACCGGACGAGTCATTCCATGGAGAGGGTGATGACCTCCGACATTTCCGACCACGACGAGCCGGACCCCATCGAATGGGAAGCCGAGCAGAACGAGATGGCGATCCGCCTCTCAGCCGCCGATCTCTGGGACGACTATTGCATCCGCAGACTGGATCCCTGCGATCCGGCCTACTGGGACGACGAACCCGACCGTCCGGCAGACTGAATGAACGACCCGCTCGGCTTCGGCCGGGCGGGTTTTTCTTTGTCATGCGGCGGCGGCATTTGGCCAAGCGAAAAGCGGTTGAGCGCTCCCGCCTTTGGCAGCGGAGACCGTGATCGCATTTGATCGGGTGTCCGAAGCTTTGCTGAGGATGTCTGGAAATCTGCGAAAAGAGGCCCAGGGCAAGATAAAAGGCGGTATTGGCGCGGCCTTCTTTTCGCTATTCTTTCGGTGGGTTAGCCGATGAAGGTCGGGCTCTGGATGACTTGCGGAGAGTTGTCGGGCTCGGACGGCTCGGCGGCCTTATCGGGAGGCGCTCATGCTCGTCCGCGAGGCGATCGAGAACCGGCTGGCGATGAATGCAGGACCAGACCGCGAGGGCGTCGAGGTCCGGCTCCCCCTGTCCCTGAAGACCGATCGGGCGCCGGTACGCACAGGCCTGTTCCAGAGGCTGGCGGCGTCGCGTCAGTTCGCCTTAGGAGATCGTTCGGGCGTGCTCAGGGCGGCAGAGGGACGGTCGGGCCGGACCTTCCGTATGGATGTCCGCCAGCGTGTGATCGTGAAAGCCCTGGTGTCGCGACATGTCGGAAAACCCGTGGCGCGGGCCGGGGCGCTGGCGGCGCATATCGCCTATCTCGGCCGGTCGGGGGCGGGCGTCGAGGGGGCGCGTCCGGACTTCTTCGACCGGGCGGACGACGGGGTTGAGGCGGCCCTGGAAACGCGCGGATGGAGCGCTGACCGCCATCATTTCCGCTTCATCATCTCGCCCGAGCACGGCGATCGGATCGCTGATCTGAGGGGCTATGTGCGGGAGGTGATGGCGCGGGTGTCAGCCGATCGGGGCGAGCCAAGTCTGCGCTGGGTCGCGACCTGCCATTACGACACCGACCAACCGCACGCCCATGTCCTGGTGAGAGGGCGGCGTGGGGATGGACGGGACCTGGTCATTCCTCGCCACTACATGGGCTACGGCTTTCGAGCCCGTGCCCAGGAGGTCGCACAGGAAAGGCTGGGGGATCTGTCGCGTGTCGACGCCGAGCGGCGGGTCTGGAAGGAGACCCAGGCGGATCGTTTCACCGGATTGGACAGGCGACTGCTGGCGGCGGCGGATGCAGACGGCATGGTCGATGACGGGGAGGGAGGGACCGGCGCTTGGGCGGCGTTGAGCCGGGGGAGGCTACGGCATCTTGAGAGGCTGGGGCTCGCCATGCGCGCAGGCCGTCGATACCGGCTCGATCCAGAGATGGAGATGAAGCTGCGAACCCTACAAATGCGGCGGGACATCATCAGGATGATGAACCAACGCCGGCTGGAGGGCGCGCGCGAGGTGCGGCTGTTGGGGCGCGAGAAGGTGGCTGGGGTGGTGGTGAAGACGGGGTTTCACGATGAGGCGGGGGCGGCGGCCTTTGTCGTGGTGCGCGATGCCCTGGGCGTGGAGCATTATGGGCGGCTGAAGGTGGGCGGGCCGGCGTTGGCGGTTGGGGATGCGGTGGGGCTGTCGCCTTTGGGGCAGGGGATGGCGGTGGCGGTTGCCGTGAAAGGGCAGCATCACGAATTGTGAAGGTGGGGCGATAGGCTGCTTGTGACTCATTGTGGACCTTGGAAGAGTCCGCTTGGAGGTGGCTCGAATGCTTGCGATTACTCGCGCGTGGTGTCCGACATGGACAAGGAGCCAGTTCGGCTGGACGTAGTTGCGTCACCGAATGCGCCGCGTGTGGGGCCCAGTCCTGGATTTTCAGGCGGTTGTTTACGTGTTTGGCAGCACGGCCCAAATGGCCCAATAGAGGCGGGCCGATGAATCTTGGCGCCGCGAACGGCCTTTCGCCTCCCCAAACTGGACGGATGTAGATGTCTGAAGAACTTAAGCTATCGAAGTTGGACCGCATCTTGATGGTCAATCAGCTTCGTATCCTCGAGGCCTTGTACCCAGACGAAGCATCTCAAATTAGCGTCCAACGCGAGGCGTTGGAGCGGGGATATGAGATGCTCTACACGCTGGACTTCGAGTACATCTACGACGGCGACGATAAGATGACTTCCGAGGAGTCCCGCGAGGTATGGGACACTTTGGACATGTTCGACGCCATCGGACGGGCCATGCCAGCAGACTTGGACGTGTCCAGCTATCCGGTGACGAAGTTCGCAGGATATGACGGAAACAACGAGACGAAGTTTCTTTCTTTCGCTCAATTCACCGTCGAGAGGTTGAATCGTTTCCAGTACGTACCGATGCAGAAGCCGGGGCATTGGAACTCCCACATGCCGGTCAGGCCGGTCTACCGCCGAATGCTCGACGTCTGGAAGAGACAGCCGAGCCCGGAACGGTTCACCCTATCAAAAGAGCGGCTGGTTGAAGTTCTCACTGCAGCGACCCATCAGGAGAACCGCTAGCTATGGATGGAGTTGGGTTGGGCGGGCTGGTCCTGTCCGCGATCGGTGTCGGGCTATCGATCTGGGCCCTCGCGAAGGCAGAAAGCGCCAAACAAGCCGTAAGCAGAGTCATCCAGAAGAGCGGCGACCAGACCGCACGGGATGACGCGCGACGGCTACTGGCAGTGATTAGCGACGCTCGAGAAGCTGCGATGGCGCACCGCCGAGATGCTCCACTGTTGGCGTCAGCCGGTCGGGTCAAGGATAATGACGTGCTAGCAGTTCAGAAGGCTCAGGACGCATTGGCAACTTTGAATGTGACCGAAAATCGGCTCGTCATAACGACGCTCCGCCGAGCAGGAACGGAACTCGACAAGGCGTTGCAGGAAATCAATGCCGACGGCGCGCGTGACGGCTGGGCCGATGCGCTTGCTGTCCTCCAAGGCGTCACTTCTCAAGTGGATTCGCTACAGCGAGGCCTCGGAACGCAAGCGCTGAAGTAGTCCGTGGTCCGCTCAGCGACCCTTGATCGCTTTGAACCGTTGCCGGAAGTCACGTCCCTCTCGCGGTACTAATGCCTGGACAGCGGCGCGTGCCGCATTGCTCGCGCGCAGGGGTGCCCAAACGCGGCCGCTCGCATCAAGTACGAACACATACGACCGGTGTGTGAACACGCCGCTGCTTCCCGCTCGCGGCGATCCTCGCTTGTGATAGCGCTGTAGCTTGACCAAGCCGACAAGGGTCAGCCCCGTCTTGCCGAGCAGACCCAGCAAGCGAGATCGCTCGACGCTGATCCGTTCGCCGTATTTCTCCCAGGCGTACTCACCGCGGCCGCCTGTGGCGCCCCAGGACTCCGCGGTAAAGGCCCGCCCGGCTGCGTCCGACCAGCTGCGACCGACCGGGTCATCTTGGCGCAGCGTCAGGAGCTTGCGCACCCACCCGGCCGGGGACGGCCGATTGAGAGCCGTTTTGGCGGCATAGGGATCGTGGTGGTCAAACTGACGTTCGGCGTGCTGGACCGTGTCGATCCACGCGCGCATCGAATGGCCATGGCGTCCGAAGTCTCTGGGAATTTCTTCGTCGTCGCGCGGGAGCCACCGGAAGAACGGCTCATCCGTCAGGGCCGTCATCAGAGCGGCTCGCGCGTCCTCGCGCCCGCCGAGCACGGTGCTGAGGCTTAGGCTCGTTTCGTCGGTCAATGACCAGCGGCCCATCACCGGCATCCATGGCGCGCCCAGCATTCCGCCGGCGATTCCGACCAAGGGCGCCAGCAAGGCGTGATCTTCCCGTTCGTTCACCCTGGCGTCCGCCTCCGGCATGGGAAGGTCCTCGCCCTTAGGAAGATCAAGCGGAAATGGATCTGTCGCTTCCGACAGCCAAAGACCGTCGGAACGCGAAAGGCGATACTCCGCGAGGAAGTGCTTCCAGCTGTCGCCGCCCCAGTCGCGGCCCGTGACGGGACGCGAGGCCGCCATCTCGCCCGCCACGAGCATGAGCGCATGCCAGCCCAAGTATCCGCCGTAGTTGTCCACTACCGGGACCGAGCCGGACGACCACGACCGATCCTCGCGATCACTTCCTCGCGGACAGTCGTACATTCCGGGGACAATCTCATCCCAACGCCGAACCCAGCGGGTGATGGCGTCCTCGATCTCCCACCCGCCGCAGCCGAATACATGGCAGAGCCGCTCGGTCTGGTATTTGTTGAAATCATAATCCAGGTGGAAGGCGTCGGGTGGACGCTCGGCGTCCTCCGGCCTGGGCGCATAGCGCCCGGTCGTGAAGCCCTCCTTGGGTCGAGGCGGAAGCGCCGGCTTGTTGACGGTCTTCAGTTTCGCCAGAAGGGTCTTTCGATCGCGAGCGCCCAGCCTTGGGGCGATGGCGCTCAGGGCGTCCGCGGCGAACGCGCGCAAGACGACGTGTGGAAATTCTTCCGAAAACGCGATGCGCTCGAACAGGGCAGAATGGTGCCGGAGCTGGTCGGGCCAGTCCTTGGCCGCCCGAGCCAGGGCGATGAGCAGCCAGAGCCGCGCGTGCAGCGGATATGACGGCAGTTTCGCATCCCCGAAGGGCATGACGGTCCGCGTCTCGTAGCGGTCGACCAAGCGCCCGATCACATCGAACCGCCCTGCTTCTGCCAGTCGGCGCACGGCATGGGCGGCCCGCCAGCGCATCGCCGCATGACCGTGACCGAGCCGGGACCAGATCAGCCCGGCGGCGACGTCAACCGGGTCGTCGCTGACCACGAAACGATCATCCCATGCACCGTCGCCTACCTCAGCGGGGAGGGGATCGCCGCTGAGCGACAGAAATCGCTCGAGCCCTTCGCCCAACGCAGAGGAGCCGGAGTGTGGTGCCAGTTTGGCGGCGAGCGCGAGCCAGGAATCGCCCGCCACTTCGCTCGCAACACCGGCCAGTGCCGTGACTACCCTTTCGACCGCAGCGGGCCGATCGACGTCAAAACAGGTGTGAAGGGTGCGCCAGCTCGACCATGCGGCGGAGTCGGAGCTGACCAGTTCTGACGCGTGCTTTTCGGCCAGGACCAAAGCGAGGCGCGGGAGATCATCCTTCAGCGCGAGGGAGGTCGCGCTCCACTGCGGGAGGTGGTCCTCGAGCGCATGCAATTTGTCACTCAGGTTGGCCGCGCTGGCGCCCGCCACCGCGTTTACGAAGGCCAGCCGCACCGCCGGTTTGCGTGCGGCCCCGGCCAGGTCTGAAAGCGTGCGTTGGGGCCAGCGGCGTCCGGAGGGGCCGATGTCTTCCTGCAAAATGGCCCGGTCGATGGCCTCGGGATCGCCAAGGGCCGTCTCGCTCAGCTCCGGACTCGACCCGTTCGGGGCGGTCTTTTCGAATGACGGAGTCTCTCCGGGCGCTCTACGGGCGACAAGGGCGGCGATGCGGATCCGCGAAGGCGAGTTCGCGGGCAAATGGGTCTCGGCCAAGGCGAGCAGTTCTTTTGCCGTGTCACGCGACGGGGCAAGTTGGTCATCGCGGTCGATCTCGACAACGATGAGGCCAAAGAGCCACTCGCGCCGCTCCGGCGCCAAGCCTGGCAGAACGGCCTTGACGAAGTCGGATGTTCGCCACGTCCAGCTCTCGCCGGGGGCCGCCAGTCCGAACAGGGATGCGGCCACATCGGATGGGATCCTGTTGTAGCGAAGGAGGACGGTGAGCGCCGGACCAAGGGAGAGTCCGAGGTCGGCCTTTTCGCGGTCATCCAGTCGGGCCGTCATGGCCAGGATGTCGAGACCGGCCACCGGGACCATGGTCTGTGCGTATTCGACCCATGGGAATTTGGAGTCCTCGTTTTGATTGAGTTCCAAAATCCGCGCGAGATCGTGCCCTGCCCGAGGCGACAGCCGTGGACCGGCATAGTGGCTGGCCAGTTCCAGTAGATGATTGGTCCGATCGAAATCGTCCGAACCGATTGCATCGGCGAGATCGAGCGTGCGGCGGAAATAGGCCGCGGACTCGTGGATCGAGACGCGCCAGACGGCGCGGGCAAGGGCCCCATAGGACGACACCCGACTGCCGATGTCGGTGTCGAGGAGAATCTGCTTTTCCGCATGGGCGGCGAGGACCAGCGCCGCGTCATGGCACGCCGGTTCGCGCGACAGGCGGGTGATCACCGCCAGGATGTTCGGCGTCAGCGCCTTTGGCACAGATCTGGGGTTGCGGATAATGGAGGGATTGGGTCTCGTCGCAGTGACGTAA
>NZ_JBDGLE010000009.1:0-128869 GCF_057655995.1 Brevundimonas sp. Soil_N_31 | reverse complement strand
ATCGAGATCGCCGCCGTCAGCGTCGTCTTGCCGTGGTCAACGTGACCGATCGTGCCGATGTTCACGTGCGGCTTCGTACGTTCGAACTTTTCCTTGGCCATGGCCAAACTCCTGTGGCCCGGGTCCGGAACGGAGGGGCGCTGTGCTCAGTTCAAAAAACCTGGAGCGGGTAGACGGGATCGAACCGACATCCTCAGCTTGGAAGGCTGCTGCACTACCATTGTGCTATACCCGCACGAAGAATGCGGTTGCACCGCTCTTCGCATGAAGAGCGACGTTTCCGCACCCGATACCTTCATTGGACTCCGTCCCAGGGCATTGAAGGCGCGTGGTGGGGGAAGCAGGACTCGAACCTGCGAAGCTTACGCAGCGGATTTACAGTCCGCCCCCTTTGCCGCTCGGGACATTCCCCCAGCGCGCCTTATGTCAATGCCGGTCTGGAAACGCCGGAAACAATCTTTCGATCATTTCGCGACGAAAGCCTTCGCTGTCGGGCGACGCCTGCAGTAGAGGAAGCGCCTGAACCGAAAGCCCTGGGGCCCAAATCGGAGGCCGTCTTATAGTGTCGTCATTTCGAGAACGCAACGACCGGAAAACCGGTAAAAAACAATCTTTCCAAAAGAGAGGGGAAGGCCGTCTGGATCGGCCTCAAACGCCCGCTACGCAAGGACGCGGCGGGAACGATAACGAACGCAAAACCGCCCGTTCGCGTCCGGACGCCGATAATTTTCTTTGGGGACGTCATCCGGTTTTGGCCGCTTTGGCGAATCCCGCGCGTCGCGGAAGCGGCCGTTTGATGGTCACGGAAGACCGCGCCGAAGAGATCCAGCGCGAGAATCTGGCGAACGGCCACCGAATCGAAGTGGTCGATTCTGTCGCCCTGGGCCGGATGCTGCCCGCCGGCGCCGTGCACCAGGGCATGGCCTTCAAGGTCCAGCCGCTGGAGGGCGTCGCCCTGGAAGACCTGGCCGAACCCGCCGAGGGGGTCATCGTCATGCTGGATCAGTTGACCGACCCTCAGAACGTCGGCGCCATCTTCCGTTCGGCCCTGGCCTTCAGCGCGCGCGGCATCGTGGTGCAGGACCGTCACTCCCCCGCCCTCGCCGGCGCCTTGGCCAAGGCCTCGGCCGGCGCTACTGAACGCCTGCCCTGCGCCCGCGTGACGAATCTCAGCCGCGCGCTGGAGAAGCTGGCCGACCACGGCTGGCGCGCCATCGGCATGGACGGCGAATCGGAACTGACGCTGGAACAGGCGCTGGACGCCCGACCGACCGTCATCGTCATGGGATCAGAAGGGGACGGCGTGCGTCGCCTGGTGGCCGAGCACTGCGAGGCCATGGCCCGCATCCCCATGCCCGGCGGTTTCGAGAGCCTGAACGTCTCCAACGCGGCCGCCATCGCCCTGTATGAAGCCGCCCGCGCCCAAGGCCGCGCGGGCTAGGAACAAGCCCCCGCGTCAACTCGTCCCTGCGGCGTCTTGGCGCGGGTCCGGCCGGGCTTTAAGAGTCCAGCATGGACTTCCTCTCGAATCCCGAACTGATCAGTCAGGCCTCCGCCCTCGGCAAGGTGCTGATGATCGACCTGGTCCTGGCCGGCGACAACGCCGTCGCCGTGGGCCTCGCCGCCGCCGCCCTGCCCCAGGAACAACGCCGCAAGGCCATCCTGATCGGTCTGGCCGCCGCCGTCGTCATGCGTATCGGCCTGGCGCTCATCACCGTCCAGCTTCTAGCCATCGTCGGCCTGTTGCTGGCGGGCGGCTTCCTGCTGCTGTGGGTGTGCTGGAAGATGTGGCGCGAACTGCGCGAACAGGCCACCCACGACCAGGCCGAGGCCGAGGCCGAAATCGAACGGGCCATGGCCATCGAACACGGCGGCGGGCCATCGCCGGAAGAAATGGGCCTGAAGCGCAAGACCTTCGGCGCCGCCCTGATCCAGATCATGATCGCCGACCTGACCATGAGCCTGGACAACGTCCTGGCCGTCGCCGGCGCCAGCCATGACCACCCGTGGATCATGGTCTTCGGACTGATCCTGTCGATCGCCCTGATGGGCCTGGCCGCCAGCTTCATCGCCAAGCTGCTGAACCGCTATCGCTGGATCGCCTATGTCGGCCTGGCCATCGTCCTCTACGTCGCCCTGCACATGATCTGGGACGGCGGGCGTTCGGTCATCGTGCGCACCGGCCATGCAGATCAGTTCAACGCCTCCGCCCCCGCCTTCCTCGACATCGGCGCCGAGGAACAGGCCAAGCATCTGCGCCAGGGCGGCAAGGGCGTCGACTCCCACACGCCCCACGCTCTGCCCGGCGGTCGCGAACGACGCGACCCGCCGCCTCAAACGGTCCAGCCCACTGAGCCCACCTCTTGAAACACGAAAGGCCCGGATCGCTCCGGGCCTTCTTCTTATTCAGTGAGAGGACGAGATCATCCTTCGGCGCCGCCGAAGCGCTCGGTCCATTCGGCGACCTGGGCGTCCTCGATCTTGGCGAACAGCACCTGGGCGGCGGCGACCGCCTGGCCGGCGGGAACGAGATTCAACAGGTCGCCCTCGACGTCCGGCCACGACAGGTCGGTCGCACCGACCGTGGCGGCGATACGGGTCGCCGCCTCCGGCATGAAGGGCGCGGTCACGCGGGCGAACAGGGCGACCAGAGACAGGCCGGTCCGCACCACCACAGCCGCGCGTTCGCGGTCGGTCTTCAGCGCCGTCCAGGGGGCGGCTTCCTGAAGGTACTCGTTGCCCAGCACCCACAGGGCGCGCGCCGCCTGGGCCGCCTTGCGGAACTCCATGGCCTCGAACTCATAGGTCAGGCCGGCCAGGGCCGCCTTGACGTCAGCCGCCAGCTTGTCTTCCAGCGCGCCCGGCTCGCCGCCCTCGGGCGCGACGCCGTCGAACTTGGATTCCGTGAACTTGACGATGCGGTTGACGAAGTTGCCCAGCACGTCGGCCAGATCCTTGTTCGTCGTCGACTGGAACTGCTCCCAGGTGAAGGCCGCGTCGGAATGCTCCGGACCATAGGCCGTCAGGTGCCAGCGCCAGTAGTCGGCGGGCAGCAGCTCCAGCGCCTGGTCCATGAAGACGCCCCGGCTCATGCTGGTCGAGAACTTGCCGCCGTACCAGTTCAGCCAGTTGAAGGCCTTCAGCTGATCCACCGTCTTCCACGGCTCGCCCGAGCCCAGGATGGTCGCCGGGAAGCTGACGGTGTGGAAGGCGACGTTGTCCTTGCCCATGAACTGGACATAGCGCACGGGGTTTTCAGGATCGGCGGCGCCCTCGTCCAGACGCCACCACGAACGCCAGTTTCCGCCGGTCTTCTGCGCCCACTCCTCGGTCGCGCCGATGTACTCGATGGGCGCGTCGAACCAGACGTAGAAGACCTTGCCCTCCATGCCCGGACGCGGACCGCCGTCGGGGCCGACGACCGGCACGCCCCATTTCAGGTCGCGGGTGATGCCGCGATCGATCAGGCCGTCGTCCAGATGCTTGTAAGCGATGGAGCGGGCCAGCGGCTGCCACTGGGGCGAGCGGGCGTCGACCCAGGCGCGCACGTCATCGGCCACCTTGGTCTGCAGCAGATACAGGTGGCGCGTGTCGCGGACCTCCAGATTGCGGCTGCCCGACACCGCCGAATAGGGATTGATCAGATCGGTCGGGTCCAGCAGGCGGCCGCAGTTGTCGCACTGGTCGCCGCGCGCCTTCTCATATCCGCAGTGGGGGCACGTTCCCTCGACATAGCGGTCGGGCAGGAAGCGGGCGTCGTCGATGGAATAGATCATCCGGTCGACGCGCTCCTCGATCAGGCCGCGCTCTTCCAGCACCTTGGCGAAGTGCTGGGTCAGGCGGGTGTTCGGAGCGTTGGAGCTGCGGCCGAAGATGTCGAACGACAGGCTAAAGGCGTCGGCGGCCTTCTTCTGAACCTCGTGCTGCTCGTCGCAATAGGTGCGGACGTCCTGACCGGCGGCGGCGGCGGCCAGCTCGGCCGGGGTGCCGTGCTCGTCGGTGGCGCAGACATAGAGGACGTCATGCCCCCGGCTTCGCATGAAGCGCGCCCACACATCGGCGGGCAGCATCGACCCGGCCAGATTCCCAAGGTGCTTGATGCCGTTGATGTAGGGCAGCGCCGAGGTGATGAGGATGCGGGACATGATCTTCCAACGTCTGACAGGGAGGCGTCGGATATAGAGGGCGCAAACCCAGCCGTCACCTTTTATGGGCCGGACGCCTATGAGACAGGCGTCGCCCTTGCCGTCGGCAGACGCCGCGCGATCCGCACGAACCGCCCGGTCAGCAGCGCGCCCGAGATCAGGCTGGCGACGATCACCGACCAGACCAGGCCGTCCACGCCCATGCGATGCGCCAGGAACCAGCCCAGCGGGATCATGATGAAACCATAGGACAGCAGGTGCATCAGCGTCGGCCATACTACGTCGCCCGCCGCGCGGTTGGCCTGGGCGGCGACCACCTGCTGGGCGTCGGCGACGAAGAACAGCGTCGCCAGCGCCAGGGCCGGCGCCGCGATGGCCAGGATCGCCGGGTCGGTCGTATAGGCGCTGACCACCAAGGGCGCAGTCAGCCACAGACCGATGGCGATAATGAAGGCCAGCACCGTCACCACGCCGACTCCCGCCAGGCCGCCCCGCATGACGCCCGCCCTGTCGCCGCCGCCGTAGCTGCGCCCCACCAGCACGGCCGTCGCCGACGACAGGCCCATGGGCACCATGAAGACGATGGCGGAGACGTTGATGACCACGGCCCAGCTGGCGGTCTCGGCCGCGCCCAATTGCCCGGCGAAAAGGGTCATGGCCGCAAAGGCGCCGACCTCGATGAAATTGGATGCGCCGCCGCCGAGGCCGACCTTGATCTGTTGGCTTTCGACCGCCTTGTCGCGCTTGGGCTTGTTGAACACGCCCCAGGCGCGCGCCTCAGGCAGGCGCAGGATGAAGATCACCAGGAAGATCGCCAGCGCCATACGCGCGCCGAACGTCGCCCAGGACGAGGCCACCGCGCCGTCCAGGCCGATGCCCAGGATATCCGGCACCAGCAGCAGGTTCAGACCCAGGTTCACCGCATTGGCCACCCACATGGCCACCATGCCCGCCTTGGGCCGATGCAGTCCTTCAAGGAAGAACAGGGCGCAGATCGAAATCAGATAGGCCGGCATCGACAGGGCGAAGACCATCAGGGCGGGCGTCGCGCCTTCACCCAGACCGTCCTCCAGCCCCATGTGCACCAGGCCGAACGGCCCCAGCAGCAGCAGGCCGATCATGGCGACAAAGCCGATCTGCAGGGCGTAGGTCATGCCGCGTCGCAAGACGGCGCCGACCTCGTCGCCGCGCCCCTCGCCCAGCAGGCGGACGGTGATGACCTGGACCCCCATCATCAGGCCGACCGCCGTGGTCAGCACGACCGAGGACGGCGCCCAGGCCAGTGAGTGATAGGCCAGCTCACGGCTGGCGTAGTGGCCGACGACGATGGCGTCGGTCAGGCCCATGGTCATGATGCCCAGACGCGCCAGCACGACTGGCCAGGCCAGCTTCATCAGCTCGGTCAGGGTGGCGCGATTATGGAAGCTGAACAGGGACTGGACCATCGGAGGCCGCAACAGCCACGCGCGCAGGCGCGGGTCAAACGATTTTACGTGCGTTTCAGGCGCCTACCAGGCGCCCAGCTCGCGCAACTCTCGCGCCAGGTCAGGCGGCAGGTCCGTCGGCTCGGCCACGGTCAGGTCCGGCGGCACGTCCTTCTCGAAATAGCGCCAGCCCTGAAACGGCCTCCGGGCCAGGGGCGCAGTGCGGATGACCTGGCTGTCCAGCTTGATCTCGCAGCGGCTGGCCTTGCCCTCGCCTATGGTCGTGATCTCGAGGATGCGCTGGCGGCAGGTCACGGAGCCTTTCATGACCCAGTACAGCGAGCCGCCGTCCTCGATCTCGGCCGCGCGCTTGGGCGTCATGCGGGTGTGGACGATGCGCCAGTCGGACCGGGCCGCGTTCGCTTCCAGCGTCTCGACCTCGGTCACGCCGACGCAGAGCTTGATCATGTGCAGGGGCATGCGGCCCAACTAGTCATCCGACGCCGCGAAGGCCAGCCCGGCTCAGGGCTCGCGATCCAGTTGGGTGAAGATTTCCTGCCCCTTGGCGATCAGTTCCTGTCCGCACCGCTGGCTGTGCGAACGCACCTGCTGGACCGGGGTGGAGTCCGTATATTCCAGCATCCGCCCGATCCAGTTCCGCGCCGGATCGCGGCCTTCCAGACGGCCCAGATAATACATCATGCCGCCGGTATACTGCTGCTTCAGGGCATCCGAGGCGGTCGGATCGTCGATCGCCACCGCCAGCAGGCCCATACACTGCAGATCCGCCGCAGAGGCCGTCGGCATGTCGCTCAGATCGGCGCCCAGAAGCGCCGTCGCCATCATCGCCGCAACGATCATGCGCCGGCTCCTTCAGCTTTCACAACAGCCAGCACCGCGCCGTCCGTGACCTGATCGCCGACGGCGACGTTGAACTCGGCCACCACGCCGTCGAAGGGCGCGGTCAGGGCGTGCTCCATCTTCATGGCCTCCAGCACCACGACCGGCTGACCCTTGGCGACCTTGTCGCCCGCCTTGGCAGGCGCAACGACGATCTTGCCCGGCATGGGCGCGCGCAGGCCGCCGTCGGAGGCGGAGCCGCCTGCCGGTCCGCTGGACTTGCGGCGTCGGAACTCGACCACGTCGCCGCCGTCGAACACCAGAACCCGCTCGGCGTCAGGCGACAGGGTGCTGACCACCTCGCCGTCAACCACGACCACGCCGGGCTCGCCATAGATCTGGGCCGAGCCGAAATCGCCGCTCGCGGAGAAGCTGGACGAACGGCCATACCAGCCCGGCTCGCCGGTCAGAGTCAGGGCGTGAGCCACGCCGTCATGATGGACCGCCGTATGCGCCTGCGGCGCCGCGTTCAGCCGGAAACCGAACAGGCCCGCACGGGTCGGCGCCAGCACATTGTCCGGCGCGTCGAAGGCGGCGGCGTCCGCCTCCAGCCCGATCTGTCCGGCCGCAGCAGCCAGAGCACGGGCGGAAACCTGAGCCGGGGCGATCAGCGCTCCCTCCTCCGCCGCGATGAAGCCGGTGTCCACGTCGCCTTCGACAAAGCGTGGATGGTCCAGACAACGCGCCATGAAGCCCGCATTGGTCTTCACCGGCCAGACTTCTACGTCGCGGCAGGCGTCGGCCAGACGGGCGGCGGCGGCCTCGCGGGTGTCTTCGTGGACGATCAGCTTGGCGATCATCGGATCGTAGAACTGGCTGACCTCGCCGCCCTGCATCACGCCGGTGTCGACGCGAATGTCGTCGGGCATGACGAAATGATCGAGCTTGCCGATCGACGGCAGGAAGCCGTTGGCCGGATCCTCAGCATAGAGACGGGCCTCCATCGCCCAGCCCTTCATCGGGATGTCGGCCTGCGCCAGCGGGATCGGCTGGCCCGCCGCGACGCGCAACTGCCACTCGACCAGATCGACCCCGGTGATGGCCTCCGTCACCGGGTGTTCGACCTGAAGCCGGGTGTTCATCTCCATGAACCAGATGCGGTCCGCCTTCAGCCCGTCGGAGGCGTCGGCGATGAACTCGATGGTGCCCGCGCCCTGATAGTCCACGGCCTTGGCGGCGCGCACGGCGGCGGCGGTGACGGCGTCGCGCGTGGCCTGATCCATGCCCGGCGCCGGAGCCTCTTCGATCACCTTCTGGTGGCGGCGCTGCAGCGAGCAGTCGCGCTCATGCAGGTGGACGACGTTGCCGTGGCTGTCGCCGAAGACCTGCACCTCGATGTGGCGCGGGCGGGTAATGTAGCTCTCGATCAGGACGCGCGGATCGCCGAAGGACGACTGCCCCTCGCGCTGGGCCGAGGCCAGATTATCAGCGAAGTCCTCGGCGCGATCGACCTTGCGCATCCCCTTGCCGCCGCCGCCCGCGACCGCCTTGATCAGGACAGGGAAGCCTATGCGGTTCGCCTCGGCCGTCAGGGTCTCCAGCGACTGGTCCTCGCCCTGATAGCCGGGGGTGACGGGCACGCCCGCCTCGATCATCAGCTTCTTGGCCGCGTCCTTCAGGCCCATGGCGCGGATCGAGGACGGCTTGGGGCCAATCCAGACGATGCCTGCCGCCGCCACCGCCTCGGCGAAGTCGGCGTTCTCGGACAGGAAGCCGTAGCCGGGGTGGATGGCCTCCGCCCCCGTCGCCCTGGCCGCCGCCAGCACCCTGGCCGCATCCAGATAGGAGTCGCGCGCCGCCGCCGGGCCGATCAGCACCGCCTCATCCGCCTCACGAACGTGCAACGCCTGGGCGTCGGCCTCGGAATAGACGGCGATGGTGCGCAGCCCCATGCGACGAGCGGTGCGGAAGACGCGGCAGGCGATCTCGCCGCGATTGGCGACCAGGACGGACTTGAACATCAGACTACCTTATTGCGCCCAGCTCGGCGCGCGCTTGTCGAGGAAGGCGCGGACGCCTTCCTGGCCCTCGGCCGAGACGCGGGCGCGGGCGATGCGCTTGGCGGTCTCTTCCAGCAGGCGGTTGTCGATCTCTTCGCCCGCCACGTCGTTCACCAGGCGCTTGGCGTCGCCCATCGCGCCCGGCGCATTGGCCGACAGGCTGTCGGTCAGCATGGAGATGAACTCATCGACCGAACCTTCGGGCAGGACCATGTCGATCAGTCCCGCATGGGCGGCGTAGTCGGCGTCGAAGATGTTGGCCGTCAGGAACAGCTGGCGCGCGCGCCGCGCGCCGACCGCCTCGATGACATAGGGGGCGATGGTCGCCGGGATCAGGCCCAGCTTGACCTCGGAGAAGGCGAAGCGCGTCCCTTCCACGGCCACGGCCATGTCGCAGGCGGCGACGATGCCCGCCCCGCCGCCCATGGCCGCACCCTCGACCAGGGCCACCGTCAGGGCCGGCACGTCGTGCAGGGCCTTCAGCATCTTGGCCAGACCCATGGCGTCGTCGCGGTTGTCGCTTTCGGACCAGTCGGCCGCCGAACGCATCCAGTTCAGGTCTGCGCCCGCGCTGAACGTCCCGCCCGCGCCACGGATGAAGACCACGCGCACCTTGTCGGCGCCGTGCAGCGTCTCGAACGCCTCATAGAGGGCGGCGATGGTCGCCGCGTCGAAGGCGTTCTTCTTCTCGGGACGGTTGATGGTGACGAAGACCACGCCGTCGGCGGTGGCGTCGATCTGCACCAGGTCGTCGTTGGCGTCCGGCGCCGCATCGGCGACGAAGGGGTGGGCGATGGCGTTCATCTCCGCCGCCTCGGCGTCGGTGATGTCCAGAGCGTTCAGCTCTTCTTCGGTCGGCTTTTGGTCAGTCATGATGGGCTCCTTGGCCGATAGAACGCTTCAAACGTCATCCCTCTCCCCCTCGCTGGGGAAGAAGGCGATTAAACAGGATCGCAGCGGTTGGCGCGAACGGTCTTGCCGTCCTGCTCGACGCGCAGCGAGACGCCCGCCACCGGCGACAGGCGCAGGGTCTGGACGAGCGTCTGGTCGCCGTCCGACGACTGGTTCTCCAGAACCACGCGGATGGCGTCGCCTTCACCTTGCAAGGTCTCCAGAGCCACCAGCTTGGAGGTGTCCTCATAGCCCTTGATCTCATTGGCCGTGATGACGAAGCGCGTGCCGCTCTCGTCCTTGGCGCAGCCGTCGTCGCTATAGTCCCAGTTGCCGCGATAGCCGACCGGGAAGACCGCTTCGGATGGCTCGCCCGCCCGCGCAGCCGCCTCTTCAGCCGCCGAGACCGGTTCGGTCTGCGTCGTCGCCGCAGCCTCAGGCGCGGCTTCAACCGTGGCCGGGGCCTTGGAATCGGCCTGCGATCCGCAAGCCGCAAGCAGCGTGGTCAGGGCGATAAGTGCTGCCGTCTTCTTCATGTCACTGTCCTTGTCGTCCAGATTTCGATCCCGCATCGAGATCGCCGACGCGACACTCTCAGCCGCGCGATCCGGCTTCAAGCAGTTTTTTGAGCGCTGTTTAATTTGTAACCTTACATCCGGAACACGCCGAAGGTCGTCTCGGGGATCGGGGCGTTCAGGCTGGCGCTGATGGCCAGACCCAGCACGTCGCGGGTCTGGACCGGGTCAATGACCCCGTCGTCCCACAGGCGAGCCGTGGCGTAATAGGGGTTGCCCTCGTCCTCATACTTCTGGCGGATCGGCGCCTTGAAGGCTTCGGCTTCTTCCGGCGTCCACGTATCCGCGTCGCGGTGGACGGTGGCCAGGACGCTGGCCGCCTGCTCGCCGCCCATGACGCTGATGCGGCTGTTGGGCCAGGTAAAGAGGAAGCGCGGGCTGTAGGCCCGGCCGCACATGCCGTAGTTGCCCGCCCCGAACGACCCGCCGATCAGGACGGTGAACTTGGGCACCTCAGCCGAGGCGACGGCCGTGACCAGCTTGGCGCCGTGCTTGGCGATGCCCTCGGCTTCATACTTGCCGCCGACCATGAAGCCCGAAATGTTCTGCAGGAACAGCAACGGAATCTTGCGCTTGCACGCCAGTTCGATGAAGTGCGCGCCCTTCTGCGCGCTTTCCGAAAACAGCACGCCGTTGTTGGCCAGGATGGCCACCGGCTGACCCCAGATGCGGGCGAAGCCGCAGACCAGCGACGTGCCGTACAGCGCCTTGAACTCGTCCAGTTCCGAGCCGTCGACGATGCGGGCGATGACCTCGCGCACGTCATAGGGGGCGCGGACGTCCTCAGGAATGATCCCGTACAGTTCGGCCGGATCATAGGCGGGCGCGCGCGGCTCGCGCACGTCCAGCGGTTGGGGCTTGGTGGTGTTCAGATTGGCGACGATGGAGCGCACGATCTCCAGCGCATGCTCGTCGTTCTCGGCCACATGGTCGACCACGCCGGACTTGCGGCCGTGCGTCTCGGCGCCGCCCAGTTCCTCGGCCGAGATAACTTCGCCCGTCGCGGCCTTCACCAGCGGCGGACCGGCCAGGAAGATGGTGCCTTGATTGCGCACGATCACCGTCTCGTCCGACATGGCCGGCACATAGGCGCCGCCCGCCGTGCACGATCCCATGACACAGGCGATCTGCGGGATCGAGCGCGCGCTCATCCGCGCCTGATTGAAGAAGATGCGGCCGAAATGGTCGCGGTCCGGGAAGACCTCGGCCTGGTGCGGCAGGTTGGCCCCGCCGGAATCGACCAGATAGACGCACGGCAGGTTGTTCTGCTCAGCGATCTCCTGCGCCCGCAGGTGCTTCTTCACCGTCATGGGGAAGTAGGCGCCGCCCTTCACCGTCGGATCGTTGGCGACGATCATCACCTCACGACCCGACACCCGGCCGACGCCGCAGATCATGCCCGCGCCCGGCGCCTCGTCCCGGTACATGCCGTTGGCCGCCAGTTGGCCGACCTCCAGGAAGGGCGAGCCGGGGTCCAGCAAGCGCTCGACCCGATCACGCGGCAACAGCTTGCCGCGCGCCACATGGCGGTCGCGGCTGGCGTCAGAGCCGCCGCGCGCGGCCTTGGCGACCTTTTCATAAAGCTCGTCCCGCAGGGCGCGATTGTGCGCATCCAGCGTTTTGAAAGCAGGACTGTTGCGATCGACGGCGGAAATCAGCTTGGGCATGCCCAAGGTTTAGGAGGCTTCCGCGCCGGGGGGAAGCCGGTTCGGTTCCCCCACGACGAAATCGGCTATATCTGCCTGTCATGGCCCCGCTTCGACCGGACACGCTCGCCGTCGCCCTGTCCCGCGCCTTCGAGGACGCGCAGGACAGCCGCGCCAGCTGGTTCGCCCTGACGCGGGGCGAGCGGCTGTTCTCGGCCGGCGACCGGGCCGACACCCTCTATCTGCTGCGCGCCGGGCGTCTGGGCGTCTTCCGTCACGACGACGGACGGGTTCCGCAGATGACCGCCGTCATCAAGCCGGGCGAACCGGTCGGCGAACTGGCCATGTTGGCCGGCACCTCGCACATGTCGGACGTGGTCGCCCTGCGCGACAGCGACGTGCTGGCCCTGCCGCGCGAGGCCTTCTTCGACGCTGCACGCAACGATCCCATGCTGATGTCCGAACTGGGCCAGATCATGCTGACCCGCGCCCGCGAGCGCGGCGGCGGGACCGAGCCGAACGTCTTCGGCTTCGTTTCCGCGCGCGGCAAGCCGATCCGCGCCTTCGTCGAGCGCGTGGCCCGCGCGGTCGAGGCCCAGGGCGTCACCTGCCACGTCATCGACAGTTCGGCCCTGGCGTCGGCGGCCGAATGGTTCTCGCGCGTCGAGGACGCCCACGACTATGTCCTCTATGTCGCCGAGGCGGACGAGCCGAACTGGGCCACCCTGTGCGCGCGCCAGGTCGACCGCCTGTTCCTGGTCGGCGCCGCCGACCGCCCGCCGCCCCCTGCCCCGCCTGTCGCCGACGACTGGGACGACGCGGGCCAGCGCACCGACCTGATCCTGCTGCGCGATCCGCGGATGCCGCGCCCCAGCAACACCCGCGCCTGGCTGGACGTGCTGAAGCCGGGCCGCTGGTTCCATGCGATCGAGGGCCTGTTCGACGACACGGCGCGGATCGCCCGCCTGATCACCGGCTCGGCCGTGGGCGTGGTGCTGTCGGGCGGCGGCGCGCGCGCCTATGCCCACATCGGCGCGCTGAAGGCCCTGCGCGAAGCGGGCACGCCCATCGACTTCATCGGCGGCGCTTCCATGGGGGCGGTCATCGGCGCGGGCCCAGCTCTGGGCTGGTCGGACGAAGAGCTTGAGCACCACATCCGCCAGGCCTTCGTCCTGTCCGACCCCCTGGCCGACATCGCCCCGCCCATCATCGCCATGACGCACGCCCGCAAGGTCAAGGCGATGATGAAAGAGGCCTTCGGCGACGTGCAGATGGAGGACATGCTGCTGCCCTTCTTCGCCGTCTCGACCAATCTGACCTCGGGCAAGCTGGAGGTTCATCGTGAAGGGATGCTGCGCCACGCTCTGCGCGCCTCCATCTCCATCCCCGGCGTCATGCCGCCCGTGGTGATGAACGGCCAGGTGCTGGTCGACGGCGCCGTGCTGCGCAACTTCCCCAGCGATGTGATGCGGCGGCTGAACAGCGGGCCCGTCGTCGGCGTCGACGTGTCCATGACGCGCGGCGTCGATCCCGAGATGCTGGAGAATCCGCCGTCCTGGTGGCGCTGGATCCTGTCGGGCGCCTGGAAGCACGGGCCGCCGATCGTCTCCATCCTGATGCGCTCGGCCACATTGTCCAGCGAAGCCGAGCGGATGCAGGCCCGCGCCGAGACGGACCTGCTGATCCTGCCCACGCCCGACGGCGTCGATATCCGCGACTGGAAAGCCTATGAGCCGGGCGTCGCGGCGGGCTACGAGGCCGCGCATGCAGCCCTGGACAGCCTCAACGGGCCGATCGAGACCCTGCACCGTCGCCGTCAGACCGGCGCGCCAGAAGAAACAGTCGAGGAAATGGCAGAAGAGTCCTTCCCTCAGGACGCCGCGGAAACGCCTCGCCCAACACCTGAGCCAGGCGCGCCAGGAAGGCGTCGTGGTTGGCTGGGTCTTCGCAAAGCGCGGTCAGATAAGGCCTGAGGGCGGTGCCCTTCATCCACTCCAGCACCGCGTTCTCGCCGTCCAGAACGTGCAGATAGGTCGTCGACCAGATATCGACCTCCTCGCACAGATCCGCCACCGCGTCGTAATAGGCCTCGGCCGCCAGCAGCGGCTGGATGGTGTCGACGCCCTTCAGGCGGGCGCTCCACGGGCCGTCCGCCGCCGTCTGGCGCATCAGGGTGTGATGGCGCGTCTCCCAGGCCATGGGCATCTGCACCGCCAGCACCCCGCCCGGCGCCAGCGACTCGGTCAGGCGTCGAAACAGCGCCCCATGGTCCGGCGCCCACTGCAGGGAGGCGTTGGCCAGGATCAGGTCCACCGGCGCGGCGGGCCTCCAGGCGCCGAGATCGCCCTGCACCCAGTCCACATCGTCCGGCAGGCTCCGCGCCTGCTCCAGCATGGCGGCGCTGGAATCCAGCCCATGCACCTGCGCATCCGGCCAACGCCGCTTCAGCAAGGCCGCGTGCTGACCCGTGCCACAGCCGATGTCCCAAACCTCATGCGGGTTCAGATCACCCGGAAGCTGAGACAGCAGATCGATCGCCGCGCGATCACGCTGGCGCTCGAAACGGTTGTACTGTTGGGGATCCCACGCCGGCGACGTCATCGTCATACTTCTCCCTCGATTTTCGCAAGAAGCGATTCGAGGGAGAATGGTACAGCCTCTCAGGATTGAACTGAGGACCTCCGGCTCCACAAACCGGCGCTCTAACCAGCTGAGCTAAGGCTGCACATCTCTGCGCGAGGGCGGTTCTCTAGCGGGCCTCGCCGTCGGGGGCAAGCGGCCATTTCGTCCTCGCGCAGGATTTTATGTTTTATCCCCGTCAGTTCCAACCGCGGCTGGCGATATACTGCTGAAGTTGCATCAGACGGGTCTGGTCCGAAGGGTGGGTCGAGGCGAACTCCGGCGTCCCAGACTGCCGCCCTTCAGCCATGGCGCGCCACAGGGCCAGCGATTCCGACGGCTTGTAGCCGGCCGCCGCCATGTAATCGACGCCCAGCCGATCCGCTTCCAACTCATGGCTGCGCGAAAACGGCAACAGCACGCCCAACTGCGCGCCCATGCCGCCAAAGGCCTGAACCGCCTGGCTGTAATCCCCGGCCTGGCTTTGCACCGCGCCCAGGATCAGACCCGTCGTCTGGGTGGTCGAGGCGCGCTCGGCGGCGTGACGGGCGATGACGTGGCCGACCTCATGGCCGATCACGGCGGCCAGTTGGTCGTCGTTCTTGGCGATGGCCAGCAGTCCCGTCGTCACCCCCATATGGCCCGACGGCAGGACGAAGGCGTTCGGCGTGGCGTCGTCGAACACCGCATATTCCCAATGGCGGTTGGTCAGATTGGCCGCCTGGACAATGCGATCCCCCACCCGGCGCACCCGTGCGTTCTGGGCCGTATTGTTCGACACCTTCTGCGTCCGCAGCGTCTCGGCCCAAGCCGCCTGCGACTGCTGGACCAGCACGCCGTCGTCGATGAAGACCAGCTGATTGCGGCCCAGGGCCTCATTATAGGCGCAGGCGCCGACCCCGGCGCCCAGAACGCCGGTGGTGATCGCCAGGGCGAGCATAAGGGGCTTACGAGACATCAGTCCTCCGGAACAGTTCAGGGGCCATAATGCACAGGCAGGCCGCCCGGCTCCATGCCTGACGCCGCAAAGTGCGTTTCCATCGCTCGTTTCGTTGAGCCGCGACCTTGAGGTTTCAGCGCATGAAAAAAGCGCCCCGAGGCAAGACCTCGAGGCGCTTCTTTTCGTTTCAATGCGATCGCTCGCTTAGTCCAGGTTGAAAGGCACCCGGACCACGAACTTGGCGTTCGTTGCAGCGCCGTCGACCGTGCGGGGCGAAAGTTGCCCACGCTGGACGATACGGACTGCGGCGGCGCCAAAGCCCATGCCGGACGGCTCTTCCGAGACGACGCGACAAGCTTCGGGACGACCGCTCGGGGTCACCGTGCACTCGACCGTGGCCGAACCGCCCACGCCGCGATCAAGAGCGCGTTGCGGGAAGTCCCGTTCGGTCGGACGCGGCGGGCGAGCCCACTGCGGGTTGGTGATCACCGAAGGACGCGGCGGCGCGGGCGGCGCCGGCGGAGGCGGAGGACCAGGGACGATCACGGGCGGGCCCGTGTATTCGACGCGGTCTTCCTTCTTCGTCGGCTCGATCGGCAAGGTCACCGGAGGCGGAGGCGCCTGGGTGTTGACGACCGGCTCGCGCACCTGAAGCTTCGGCGGCGGAGGCGTATCCGGCGGCGGCGGCGGCGGCGGAGGCGGAGGCGGTGGCGGCGGTGGCGGCGCCATCAACTCCACATCCACAGCCTCGTCCACGTAATCGAACTCCTGGAGTTCGAACTTGCTCTTGTAGAGGTAAAAACCAGCAAGAACGTGAACGACAACCGAAATGCCGATTCCGACCATTGCGCCCGTCGAAAGTTTTTTCTTCTTCGGGGCGTCGAGCAGAGGGTCGCGATGCTCGTGATGTTCAGCAGTCATGCTTTGCGTCACGCCCCCTTACGACTGATCTTCGCCAACCAGGGCGACGCTGTAAAAACCATTGTCCTGCAAGGCGTTCATGACCTGCATGAAGTCCCCGTAGCGCGTTTGCTGGTCAGCACGGATGAAGATCCGCTCCTGGTCAGGGTTACGCGTTCCGATTTGGGTCTTCAGATCATCGCCTAGCGTTGCAACCGAGGTCCGGAAATCGCCCACGAACACTTCGCCGCCATTCTGAATGGAGATGAAGATAGGCTTGGGCGGGTTGGGAGCCGGCGGAGCGACGGCACGTGGAAGTTTCACCTGCACCGACACGGTGGCGAGCGGAGCCGCCACCATGAAGATGATAAGGAGAACGAGCATAATGTCGACGAAAGGCGTGACATTGATATCGCTGTTCGCCTCGACGGTGTACTTGCCGCCGCCGGAACCGGAAAGTTTGGCGGCCATCCGTCTTACGCTCCCTTGTCGAGTTGACGCGAGATCGAGTTCATCAGCTCGGCGTTGAAGCCATCGGCGCGAGCACCGTAGGACGCGATGCGGGTGTTGAAGTAGTTATAGAAGATAACCGCCGGGATAGCCGCGAACAGACCGATGCCGGTAGCCAGCAGGGCTTCAGCGATACCCGGAGCCACGACGGCCAGGTTGGTGGTGTTCGACTCGGCGATGCCGATGAACGAGTTCATGATGCCGTAAACGGTACCGAACAGACCGATGAACGGACCCGACGAACCGACCGATGCCAGGAACTGCTGGCCGCCCGACAGACGGATGCCCAGACCGCCTTGGACGGCGGCGACGGCGTTGGAGGCGCGAGCGACAGTGGCGTCGCGGTGGGCGCCGATCACGTCGAGGCCAGCTTGACGCGACAGTTCGATTTCGCCCGTAGCGGCCGCCGCCATGTCAGCCAGCGGGTTGCCTTCAAACTCTTCCGAGGTGGCCAGGCGACGAATGTCGGCCAGGTTGCGAGCACCGCGGTACTCTTCCAGGAAGCGGTTGGTCGTCTTGCTCAGCGAGCTGAACTCGACCAGTTTGATGAGCAGCAGCGTCCAGGAGAAGATCGACGCCAGGACCAGGCCTGCCATCACGACCTTAACGACCGGGTGCGCCATCATGAACATGGCGATCGGGGTCAGGCTGCCGCCGTGACCGCCTTCAGCGGCCTCTTCGGCGGGGGCTTCAGCAGCGGCGTCAGCCGCCGGAGCAGCAGCGTCGGCGGCCGGAGCGGCGGCGTCAGCGGCGGGGGCCGAGGCTGCGGCCGGAGCGGCCGGTGCGGCTGCGTCCTGCGCCAGAACCGGCGAACTCGCCATCAGGACGGCGGCGCCGGCCATAGCGAGGAGGATATTCGTCTTCTTATCGAGCATGTTTCGCCAGTTCCTGCTTTGGTCTGACTCGTGGAACCCAAGACAGCGACCGCGTCAGTCGGCCGCGCCTTTACAGTGAAATCTTTTCCTCCCGCCGGATTTCTCCCCCGCCGGTCGGCGCCGCAATCCTCCAAGCGCCGAAGCGCCTGCGAACCATGACGACAGAGACAATATCTCGCCGTCCACAGCCTGCAAGCAGGAATGCGATCCTGTCCCTTTGGCGAAGCGGTATCTTAGCGTCAAGGGCGGAAAATGGCTTTTCACCCCTTGCCCGACGCGTCACGGCACGCGACGCATAAAAAATGCGCGCAAAAGTCACGAAACAGCAACAAACTTGCCGTGCAAGCTAAGGTTAAGAAAAGTTTAGGCCCGTGACGAATTTTCGGCTTTTTGGTGACCGAAGCGAATATTCGACAATGAAGGGAAAGTGGTGCCTGGAGGCGGGTTCGAACCACCGACACGCGGATTTTCAATCCGCTGCTCTACCAGCTGAGCTATCCAGGCGCACGACGTCGTCGCGAGAGGCGGGTCTATAGGCGAGCCCGGACGGGCTGTCCAGACGCCAATTCACTCAATTCCGCGATCTTTTTCATCATCGTGCGCCTCTTCGACCGGAATGGCGTAGCCGCCGGTGAACCAGCGCTGCAGATCGATGTCGGCGCAACGCTTGGAGCAGAAGGGCTTGTAGGCGGCGACAGCTTCGGCGCGACGGCAAATGGGGCATTGGGCCATGCTCAGCCCTCCTTGATCTCGAACACGCCCGGCGCGGCGTCCGGGCGGATGTGGGCGCGCGGCCCCAGCTGCGCCACCCAGGGTGACAGGATCGCAGCCGATGTCGAACTACAGTGCAGCGTCAGGCGCGGCGCGGCGCGATCCGTCAGCAAGGCGAGGCGCAGCCGACGCAGGGCGCCGATCTCCGGCGCCCCCGGCGCCGCCAGTCGTTCGTCCGCAGGCGTACGCGCCCACGGCAAAGACAGTTGCAGCAGGCCGAACCGGCTGAGCGGCCCGATCGCCGCCCCGTCGTGATCGGCGAACGCCTGGCGCGCCATGGATAGAGTGGTCTCTGGGTGCAGGCCGACGCCTGCCAGGTCGATGGCGACCAGACCGCCCCACCCTTTCAGCGCCAGCAACCGCGCCGTCTGGCGCAGGCCTTCGCGATTCACCGCCTCGCGCGCCTTGCGGGAATCTCGACCTGCGGCGGGCGCGTAATCGATGTCGACTGCGATCAGAGCCCGCGTCCGCTGCACAGCCAGATCCAGGCCCACGCCCGGCACGACCACGCCGCCGGACAGCGCGTCTTCTTCAGCCTCCAGCGCCGCGCGGATCGCCTCGACGCCCGTGGACACAGGCGCGCCCGGCGCCAGCCTGCTCAGAATGGCGGCGACGTCGGGTCCGGCCGCCAGCAGACGCGGTTCTCCGCTCTCCTCGCCCAGGCGGCGCAAGACCGGCCCCTTGCGCTCGCGCGGCTCGGCCGTGATCAGAAGTTCAAGCTTGGCGCCTTCCGCCGGACGATCCGCCTTGCCCAACGGCAGAAAGCCGAACGGTTCGCCGCAGCCCAGATCGACGAAGGCGCTGTGCAGGCCCGGCGCCAGGCGCGCCACACGGCCGACGACGCGGGCCCCCAGGCGATGCTCGGGCCGATCGCCGTCTCTATGTATAATGAGGGTCCAGGCGCGGCCGTCGCGAAAGACCATGCCACGGGTCTCGCCCGGAGCCGCGTCCAGGAAGACCTCGACATCGGCCATCAGGCCGCCTCGCCTCTCCAGCCGGCTCCGCGCAGCAGATTCGCCGCCTCATAAAGGGGCAAGCCCATGACGGCGGGATGGCTGCCGACGATTCGGGTGATGAAGGCGGCGGCCCGGCCCTGAATCCCATAGCCTCCGGCCTTGCCGCGCCATTCGCCCGAAGCGACATAGGCGGCGATCTCGTCCTGCGACAACGGCTTGAAGCTGACGCGGGTGTCGACCACGCGCCAGGACATGCGCCCGCCGCAGATCACGGCCACGCCGGTGAAGACGCGATGATTGCGCCCCGACAGCAGTTTCAGGAAGCGGATCGCCTCCGCCTCGTCAGCGGGTTTTTCCAGCAGGCGGCGCCCCACGGCCACCACGGTGTCAGCCGCCAGGACCACGTCATCGGGATGACGCTCGGCCACGACGGCCGCCTTGGAGCAGGCCAGACGCTGGGCCAGACGCGGCGGCGTCTCGGCCTTCTGGGGCGTTTCGTCGATATCGGCGGGATCGACCAGATCGGGCGTAATGCCGATCTGCGCCAGCAATTCGATGCGGCGCGGGCTCGACGAGGCCAGAATCAACCTCGGAGCCAAGGCGTCAGGACGCGACACGCGCGTCCTTACTTGAAGCGGTAGGTGATGCGACCCTTGGTCAGGTCATAGGGCGTCATTTCGACCAGCACCTTGTCGCCGGCCAGCACCCGAATGCGGTTCTTGCGCATCTTGCCCGCAGTGTGGGCGATGATTTCGTGATCGTTTTCCAGCGTCACGCGGAACGTCGCGTTCGGCAGCAGTTCGCTGACCACGCCGGGGAATTCCAGCAGTTCTTCCTTAGCCATGCGGCCTCTCTCGCCCGTGTGAACAGCTACGGGCCCGCGCCGAGCGTGAGCGCGAGCCGTGAAAGTGAGGGCGCCTAATGCACCAAAACGCTTAGATAGTCGAGTTCAGCCCCGACGGTAGAGGGCGCAGACCAGGGTGAAGAGCCGGCGCGCCGTCTCCTGGTCGATCTCCACCTTGCCGTCCAGCCGGGTTTTCAGCAGGGCCGCGCCTTCATTATGCAACCCACGCCGCCCCATATCGACCGACTCGATCTGGCTGGGCGAAGAGCCGCGCAGGGCCTCGTAGTAGCTTTCGCAGATCAGGCCGTAGTCACGGATCACCGTCTTCATCGGCGTCAACGACAGGACATGCGTCCGGCTGAAATCCGGTCCGGCGATATCGAAAGCCAGACGATTATCCTGCGACGAGAGGGCCAGGGTGTAGGGGCCGCCTTCAGCGCCGTCCGGGATGAAACTGTTCTGTTCGACCAGATCGAAGATGGCGACCCGGCGCTGATGCTCGATCTCGGCCGTAGCGGCCGGCAGGGAGGCGTTGTCGATCTCGATCGCGGTCAGCTTGTGCGGCCCGCTCATTCCGCCGCTCCGTCCAGATGGGTCGGCGCCACCCGCGCGGGCCAGCGTTCGGACAGGTCGGTCAGCACCGCATCCAGACACTCCACGTCGATCCGCAGATCGCCGCCGCCCGCGAACATCATCATCACCTGACCGCCCGGCGCCTCGGTCGGCAGGAAGTCGAGCGCCAACAGCTCCAGCGCCGCCTCGGGCAGACGCGGCAGGCGGCGGCTCTTGACCGCCTGGACGTCGCCGAACTGCATGGCCGCCATGACGCGCGTGCCGCCGCATTCCCAGCAGAAGCGCGACAGGACGACCGTCAGGCGCCGCGCCTCCTTCTCCCAACGGATGTCGACCGGACGCATGATGGCGTCCTGAAGCGCGGCCGAGATGATCTGCAGGTCGTCCGCATCCTCGGCCAGCAGGCGAAGGGGCGTCATCGGCGCCAGGCTTTCGCCCGCTGCGCCTTCGTCCGCCACCTCGTCGGTCAGGGCCGAGATCGGTTCGCCGTCAGTGCTCATCGCCCTCCCCCTTGATCCGTCGGACATCGGCGCCGCAGGCGCCCAGCTTCTCTTCCATCCGCTCGAAGCCGCGATCCAGATGATAGACGCGGCCGACCGTCGTCTCACCTTCGGCCACAAGACCGGCGATGACCAGAGACATGGAGGCGCGAAGATCTGTCGCCATGACCGGCGCGCCCTTCAGCCCCTCGACGCCGCGCACCACGGCCTCGCCCGCATGGACGGTGATGTCGGCGCCCAGGCGCGCCAGTTCCGGCGCGTGCATGAAACGGTTCTCGAAGATGTTCTCGTGGATGACGCTTTCGCCCTCGGCCGTCGTCATCAGGGCCATGAACTGCGCCTGCAGGTCGGTGGCGAAGCCCGGATAGATCTCGGTCGTGACGTTGACGGCCTTCAGCCGCTGCGTCGGGTCGCGACGGACGATCAGGCCGTCCTGCGTCGGTTCGATCTCGACGCCCGCCTCGACCATCTTGTCGGTCAGGGCGGTGATCAGGTCGGCGCGCCCCTTGGTCAGACGCACCTCGCCCCCGGCCATCGCCGCAGCAAGCGCATAGGAACCCATCTCGATTCGATCGGGAATCACCGACCAGGTCGCGCCCGACAGGGACGAGACGCCGGTGATCGTCAGCACGTCCGTATCCAGCCCCTCGATCTTGGCGCCCATGGCGATCAGGCAGCGGGCCAGGTCGCCGATTTCCGGCTCGCGCGCGGCCCGCTTCAGCACCGTCACGCCGTCCGCCAGAACGGCGGCCAGCAAGGCGTGCTCGGTCGCGCCCACCGACACGAACGGGAACTCGATTTCCGCCCCGCGCAGGCCCTTGGGCGCGGTGGCGCTGACATAGCCCTCTTCCAGCTCGATCGCCGCGCCCATGGCCGTCAGGGCCTGAAGGTGCAGGTCGACCGGCCGCGCGCCGATGGTGCAGCCGCCCGGCAGGGAGACCTTGGCGTTCCCCGTGCGCGCCAGCAGCGGCCCCAGCACGTTGAACGAGGCCCGCATCTGACGCACCAGGTCATAAGGGGCGAAGGTCGAGGTCAGCTCCGGCGCATGAAACAGGGTCTCCTGCCCGTCGGCGCCGTCACGCTCGGTCACTTGCACGCCGAACTGGCGCAGCAGCTGGCCCAGGAATCGCGTGTCCGCCAGACGCGGCATATTCGTCAGCAGCAGGGGCTGATCCGTCAGAATCGACGCCGCCATCAGCTTGATCGCCGAATTCTTGGCCCCGCTGACCAGAATGGAGCCGTTGAGGCGATTGCCGCCGTGAATGACGATGCTGTCCATGGGTGTCGGGGAAGTCCTGGGAGGCCCGGACCCCTACGGCCCGGCGAACCGGTTATCTAGCAAGTCGGACGGCGCCCGCGAAAGGCCGTAACGTCGCAAGACGGATGACTTTCAGTTGCTTTCGCTCGGCAGCCGCGCGCCGCCCGCGCCCGGCGCCTTTCGGCGGCGCAGATTCGTCCGCAGGGCGGCCGCCAGACGCGCCGCGCGCTCGGCCTTGGCCAAGGTTGCGGGGCTGGCGGAAGGGGACGAGTCTGCATCTCGCCCCGTCTCGTCGGCGTCTTTGGTCGGCTTGTCCATGACGGCAGCAGACCGCGTGCAAAGATTTTGATCAAGCATGCATTTTTGGCTTGGCCCAGCCGAAACCTTTGGCTATACGGCCGCTTCCTCAGTGACCCGCCGCCGTAGCTCAGTGGTAGAGCGCATCCTTGGTAAGGCTGAGGTCGTGGGTTCGATTCCCCCCGGCGGCACCATCTAACTAGATGAACTGATGGAATAAAAAGGCCGCTCCTCAGGGAGCGGCCTTTCTACTTTCTAAGCTCGGGTAATCTAGCGGGTAACTGCCGAAAATCAGATTGCGAATGGGCTCACGTCCGACACTTTGATCCGACACGGCGCGCAGAGCCGATTGCCCGGGCCCTCTGAATCAAACTGCTTCCCGCAGCAGAGGCACGGACGCCGCTTCAATGGGCGAGGTAGCCCGTCGGGGTCATTGAACTGTCGGTCTCCGCCATACCAGGCACCCCAGGGCATCAGTGGAGCCTCCTTTCTGAGCGGACGGTCTCGGCGAACGCACGCTGGAAGCCGAAGGCGATTGCTTGCCCCCGGGTCGAGCGCTGCCGCGCGAGCCACGTCGGCACGTCGCCTCTGAGAGCGTCCACCCAGACTGTCCGACCACGCTCTCCCCAGCACAAATGCCCAAAGAAGGCGGCGAGCTCAGCGGCATCGACTCCATACAGTTTTGCGAAGGCCAGACAGTCAGACACCGTGGGCCAACGCTCGGGTCGTGTCAGGTTGGCGCGCTCGAAGCAGGCCCTGTGGGCCGCCCGCATAAGCGGATCGAAGAGGACCTCATAGCCCTCGACGATGTCATCGGCCGTGAGCGCGCCTTGCCCCATCAGGCTCGCTCGCTCTGACGCTTGCGAACCTCGACGCCGTAGGCGGCGCAACGGGCGACCTCGGCGGCGTGGGCTAGATCCATGAGTTCGCGGTCGCTCGACAGGTTCTTCGCCAAGGCCTGCTCCGGCGTGACGTTCTGCCGGAGGGCGAGCTCGTCAGCGCGGCGCAGCATGGAGTCCTCGAAGGTGCTGGCGGAGTAGGTGGGCTGGGCACCTGAGGCCACGGCTGCGGCGTTCTTGCGGATTTCGGTGTCGGTCATGGGGGCTTCTCCTGCTGACTTGATGAGGACGGCGCGGGCGCCGAGTTGGGCGGGTAGGTCCACGCTGCTGATCTCAGACAGCGAGAGGTTTCTGACGCGGTGACGCTTCATCGGGTTCATGCTTGGGCTCCTCCCCCGGCGTCGCCGAGATCAAGATTTGATGTGTGGTCGACCCATTCGATAAGGGGCATGGGTCGCGCCACGCTGACGCGCAGACCGAGAATGCGGCTCAGGATGGGGGCCTCGGCGATGAGCTCACCAGCGGTGAGAAAAGCGAACATCCGTTCGCGCGACCGGCGCAGACTGCTGAGACCCGCCTGTTCCGCCTGAACGTCGGATCGATAGAAGCGGTCGTTTGCCGATTTCAGTGCCTCGACTGCGGCCTCCGCCTCCCTCAGGGCGGCGACAAGATCGCGGGCGGCAGCGTGACGCTGTCCGACGGCCTCGCGCCGCTCAGACATGATGCGCTTGCGCTTAAGGCTGATAAGCATTGTGGTGTTCCTGACTTATGGGTTCGGGCCTGACGTCCACTTGCGCCCGCACCGTCTGGACGAGTTGGGCAGCCTCTTGCGCGCCGAAGCCCGCGCCGATCAGGTCGGAGACCCGGCTCAACCAAAAGGCCTCGTCGAAGGGGGCCTTCAGCCGCTCCTGTTCGGCCCGGGCCAAATCGACATGGTCCTGGCTCGTCTCCGGCGGGCGGCGGCCGTCGATCAGGGCGTCCAAGCGGTCGAGGGCGGCGACGTCGAAGCCGGGCTGCCCGACGAAATCAGGGCTGCGGACCAGAGCAAGGCGGAGGCGGCGGCGCGCATCAGGCCCCATGAGGCGTAGCCCAACAAGGAAGGCGACGCGGTCGAGGGCGGCGTCAGGCGTCATCGGAGAAGCTCCCCTCGATCACCCTGAGCGGCTCGGGCCGGAACGACTGCGCCAGTCGGGTCGCCACCGAGGCGACGGCGTTGCCCAGCAGACCGGGCTCGACATCGTGGGTGACGCGCTTGTTTACGTTGAGGGCGGCGGCGTCCCGGTAAGCCGGCAGCAGGGCTCGCGCCCGGAGCTCTAGGAGGCGGTCGCTGTATTTGCGGACGGTCCCGACGACCGTCTCACGGTATTTTCCGCCGTAGACCGGCTCCTCATAACCCTCAGTCGAACGCCTGTAGATCTCATGTTCGACGTCGGCGCGAGCTGATTCCACGGCGTCGTCCCACGCCGCTGCGAAGTCGGGATCGCGCTGGCGCTCATCCTGAAAGGTCGAGAGGGCGCCGGAAGCTGAATGGGGTGACGCAGACCGGGCCGCGCGCATGGCGATGCCGTGGCGGGCCAACTCGGCCACGAAGGCGGCCTTGCGTTCAGCGCTGAGGGGGTGGCGGGCCATCCACAGAGATTAGCCGCCGACCGGTCAGAACCCGACGGCTAAGGCTTGAGCTATCCCCGGAAGCGGAACCGGTCGAGGACGTCGCCCTCGTCGTCGGCGTCCCAGCTGCTCGGAGAGAAGTCCCTCTCCTCAAAGACGAGTAGCGAGATTGTCATCTCGTACTTGTCCGCGAAGATGGCAACCTCCCGGACGGCGCGGTCGGCCCAGACGCCCGCTGGCAGGTTGACGCCTGCCGAGGCGCTGGTCTGATCGCCGCTGGCCGCGACTGAGCGCGGGTGTAGCTCGGTGCCGGGCGGGAAGAACAGCCTCGCCTTCTCGGCGGCGGCGCTGCGCTTGAACCACCGGATGAAGCCATTGGTCGCCACGACCAAGGCCGCGCACTCGTCCGTCGCCTCCAGCCACTTGAGGGCGGCGGCGGTCAGGGAGACCTCGTAACGATCACCGCAGTGACGGAGGAGGTCGGCGTCCATAGTATGGCCGCGCACCTGTGTCCGGAAATCGTCCAGCGGCATGAGGAGATAGGAGGCGAAGCGATCCGCCTCCTGCTCTATGTCGCGGCCCCCTCCGACCACGTCGCGGACCCCGCATTCGATCCCGTCGGGTCGCAGGTGGCGATGGCAGAGGTAGTGCCCCCACTCATGGCCGAGGGTGAAGTTCGTCCGTCCCGGCGAGGTGATCGACGGGTTGTAGAGTATGGCCCAGCCGCCCTTTGGCATCGGGTAGAGCGCGCCCTCGAAGGTCGGGATGTCGGCCTCGCCGATCTTGCGGACGGGGTCATCGAAGCGCTTGGAGTACTCCAGAGCGATCTGCTTCACGTCTACGGGAAACCGAGGCCCCCACGCCCGAACCAGCGCGTTGGCCCAGGCACATGGGGTGGTGGGGTCACCCCTCATCTTCGAGCACGTCGAGAATGCGCTTGAGGCGGTCCTTGACGACCGGGTCCGCCTTCTCGAACTTTCGGAAGAAGGCCTCGTTCTGGTCGCGATCAGTCGGCTTCGTCTGGGACGCGTCGATCAAAAAGCTCGCCGTGACCCCGAGAACCTCGGCGATGCGGTCCAGCTTCTCGGCGGAGGGCCGAGCCACCTCCTTGTTCTCGATCTCCCACATGTAGCTCTTCGAGCTGTCCGTCGCCTGAGCCAGTTGCTCCAGCGTCAGCCCCTTCTGACGACGGAGTTCATTGATCTTGATGCCGAGCTTCGATGGCATGGGCTCTCCTGCTTTTGTTTTCCGAGTTCGGTGATAACCTGATCTCCTGTGCTTGACAACCGAACTCGGTGTCCCCATACCGCAGATATGGCAGTACCGAACTCTGCCGGAAAGGAGGCCATCATGGCTAAGGGTAAAGGCGGCGGTTCGTTTCGGAGCGCCATTTCGGGTCGTTATGTGACGAAGGCCCACGGGCAGCGCAGCCCCCGCACGACGGTGCGGGAGGCCGGGGGAACGAGCGGCAGCACGGGGGGCGCTTATCGCAGCGCCATCTCGGGGCGGTTCGTGACGACGGCGTACGGCAAGCGCAGCCCGAACACCACTACGCATGAGAAGTAGCAACTAGCTGCGCCGTCGAAAGGCGGCGCAGCAATCTCGGAGACACGGCATGGGTACGAAGCGTTTTCCTTGGAAGGGTAACTTCCTGAAGGTCCCGCCCAAGGTGCGCGCGGACCTCGACAAGATTGACGGCGATCTCATCGCCATCGCCGCCGTCAAGTCGGTCAGTGTCGCGGACGTCCAGAGCGGGCTGTACGCGCACCTCGGGCTTGAGACCGACCTCCTCGATGGCTCCATCGTCGTCAACGGCCCGAGGCGGCCGCCAGAGGACGCGGGGAAGTGGTCGTTTCGTAATGCGCGTGGTTGGGACAGGAAGCGTCCCGACCTCCCGATGGTCCCAAAGAGCTTCGTTTGGGAGTCGCCAAACTTCGGCGATGCATCGACTTACGGCACCCATCCCCACCACCAAACTCGCCAAGTTTACCAGCATCAGGTCTTCGAGGCTCAAGGCATGATGATCGAACCGACCGTCTTGTCACAAACGGGCAGCGACAAAGTCGTGGTGCGGTTTGCTCTCACACCGTTCTTAAGCCGAACTCAGCCTGAGTTTGAGCTCATGCTGCTTTGGGCTCTCAATGTATTGCAAGAGAACACCGGCGTGGCCGGTGTCTATCCGAGCACAGCCACGAAAGAAGACTATCTCGGCACCATTCATCTGGATTGGGACATATTCCCGCCCGGGACGATTGATGACGTCGTTTCGTGGTTCACCTCGAAGCCGAGCGCCGCCTCGCGCTCGCCAGACTTCGACAAACATCTCCGGGACCGGACCGCCGCCTTCAACAAGCTGCAACCTCAGTCCTACATCCGGGGATCAGGCCAGTTCGGCTCCTACTTTGGAGCCAAGTTCGCCGACGACCTCGTCGTCTTCGAGAACCTCCGCTACGGCAATGCTCTTTACATCCTGTACGATGATTGGGGCGACATCTCTAAGCGTTCTCGCCTCGACCTCCTGCGGGATCATGATGCCAAGTTCGACCGCGTCGTCCATACGGCCGACTGGCAGTTCCAGTTCGACAAAATCATGAGGATGGAGCTCTCCGCACGGCGTCGAGGGAAGGGACGGCGCTAAGGGCGAAGTTCCCTCGCCGATAGGGTCGGCGAGGGAGCACGAGCATTTCAGCTTTTCCACTTCTCAGTTGCTGCGATGATAGCACCGAAGGCACCGCGCTGGTCATCGTCGACATCGAGACTGGTCATGTACGCAGCGATCCAGCCTAGGTGGTGCAAGACATGGGCAGCCTTTTCGGTGTCCGGTCCTATGGTATCAGCGGCCACGGCCAGCCGGAGGCCACCGCTCGCGGCAGCGAACCCGGGATACGTCTCTCCTTCATCATCCCAGTGGACGCGAGCAAGTTCATTCATGACATGCGCTACCATCGGCGGCTGCCAGTTCCAGTCCTCGAAGCTGCCGAATGCGGGGGTGAACTTATCGGTCACGACGACCTCCTTGCTGATGCCGACGAGGGTGTCGGCCCACCCCTGTTCGCAGGAAGAGACGCCGCTGAAACTCACCGAAATGTCGTGCGATTGTGGCCGACGTTACCCGCCCGTTACCCGAAGGCTGAGCGGGGGCAACTCCCATCCACGAAACATTGGTTCAAGGGGGCGCAACCCGCGCCTAGCCGAGGCCCAGGTCGACAGCGTGTCGGGCGCCCGCGCGCGTAAGTCTCATCGGTTTGGGCGGACGACCGATGCCCAAGCAGCCGGTCGGGGTGCCGGTCGGACCAAAAACCCACAAAATCCAAGCGCGGTCGGGGCGGTCGGGGTCGAGCCCTACTGCGGCCTGCTTCTCTCCCGGTCTCCTCCCCCTTCCATCTCTGCTCTCTCCATTTCGACGAATGTCGAAAACGACCCCGACCGCCCCGACCGCCCCAACCTCCTGTGGGCTACGACCCCGACCGGCACCCCGACCGCGCCCAACCCGGACCCCGACCGCGCGGGCTAGTAGGGGTCGAACAGGTCGCTGGGTGCCGCCATCTCGCGCTCGCCATCGTCTGCCAAGGCGATGCCGAGATACACATTCAGCCGCCCCCCGCCGTCTCGGAGCCGAGACCCTTTCACAGTCTGGCTTGTGGCAGAGCGAAGATTACTGGCGAAGTGGCTCTCCCCGGAGACGCGCTCACCCTTGTCCTCGCACCACCGCCGCCAAGCGGCAAACAGTCGGCCCTTCTCGATACGAAGCGACGGGCCAAGGACACAACACTCGCTGATGAAGCGCGCCGTCGGCGATCCGAGCTCCATGATCTCACTCACCGCCTTCACCGAGACTGCAGGGAGCTTGAAGTGCCCCCGATCACGCAGCGACCGCCAGCCCGCAAGCGACCAGTTCAAGATGCCCGGGAGCTCGGCAATAAGTCGGTCAGCGAGGCCGTGGTCTTCGCGGCCGAGGTGGCTCTGTTCAAGAATCAGCGGGACGAAGCGATTGGAGAGCGCGGGACTATTGTCATTTAGGCTCGGCAGCTCATTCGTCGAGATGACGAAGCGCACGGCCAAGTTCCCGGTCCACTGGTCCTTATGCTTACGGTCAGCGGTCACAGAATCGCGTCCAGTGATCCGAAGCAGAGTCTCCGTGATCGCGGCACGGTCGGAGCTGCTGCCAAGGCGGATGTCAGAGAGGAATGCGACCTGCTTGCCGATCATCGGCTGTAGCCCGAAGTCGCCGCCAAGACTTTTGATCGACGGCGCACAGATGTTCGAGCGGCCGACGAGCTCCGTCAGCACCTTTTGAATGGTGCCTTTGCCCGAGCGGGGTGGCCCTACCATCAGCAGCATCTTTTCCTGCGTCATGTCCGGCAGCAGGAGATAGCCGAACCATTCCTGCAAAAGCGTCGCTGCGTCGCCGTCAGGGAAGGTCTGCTCGACGAACGCAAGCCACTCTGTCGGCTCCGGTGCGCCCGGATCGAAGTCCAGATCCAGCGCATTGCGGGTGAAGAAGCGCGGCGTCGGGGGCAGCAGTTCCCCAGTTGGGACGTGGAGGAGGCCGTTGCGACAAGAGATGATCTCGCCGGGAGGTGGGCCGTCGCCGTCAAGCCATACCGGCGGTGCCATGCGATCAGCGGGCTGGTGGGCAACCGCCTCCATAGCATCGAGAACCCCGCTCACTTGGCCCGGTATCGGCTTGAACGGGACGAAGGTGACGACACCGTCCTTCACTTTCCGAACGGTCGCCGTGTCGAGAGCCTCCCAGACGACGCTTCGCATAGAGGCGTCCTCAACCACCCGGTAGGCGCCGCGTTCGTATGCGAGCCAGTCATCGTTCGTATGAATGGCGTCGGGGAATAGCTCGTCGCGGAGGCGCTTCGCATTTGAGAATGGGGCGGCAGGGTCGAGCACGCGGCGGCCGTTCGGGCCGACCTCGTCCTTGTCGACTTCCACCCTCGCCCGTTCGATCTGGCGCGCCACGTATTCCACCGAGCGCTTCTGGCGGAGGGGGTGGTCACTGATGCCCAAGTCGGGGTCGAGCAGGACGGATGCAATCATGTCGTCCTCGCAGCCCGCCCTGACGAGCTCGCAGACGACCGCCCACATCACCTCAGACTTCGAGCCGTAGCGCGTCGGGTCGTCGGGGTCGTCGCCCTGGACAATGAGCATGCGGGTCCGCTGCGTCACGGCCTCCGGCAACTCGTCGAGGTCCTTCAGGCGAGGTAGGTTGCCACTGATGACGACCTTGTTGGCGGAGCCCGTCCCCTTCGTCGACTGAACCTCCGGCGCCGGGGTGAAGTCGTGGAGCGGGTAGGTTGGACCTCCCGACCAGACGAGCTCTGCGAGGCCGGGTTCCCTCCCCCGCTTGCGCTTGGTCTCTCCCGGCCAGTTCACCGTCCCCGGCAGGCGCATCAAATGATCGATGCTCCAGCAGTGGTCGCCGTCCAAGTCAGTCGCAAGCTGCCGGTTGTAGGCCTCTGACTCAGCGATCCGGTTGGCGTCGCCGCCGACATAGACCGGCTCCTCCAGACGCCAGAACGCCTGATAGCCGCCGCCAGAGAAGACCACGAACGTGGGTCTGGGCTCGAAGGCCTCCAGTGCCGTCAGGATGCGGGTGCGCGCCCCGGTCGCGTGCTCACCCTTGCGGGGATCAATGTCGACGTGGAGGAATCTCAGTGCCTCCATGTCCTCCTTCTTAGGCTTGCTACAGACGGCCCGAGCGACGGTGTTGACCGTCCAATACAGGTTCATCCCGGCCGCGCTATTCTTACCGGCAGCCCAGCGCACCGCAGCCTCGGCGCTGTCGAAGGTCTTGGTTTCAGTCCGACCTCCCTCTGGAGGTATCGCCGTGAGAGCGATACGGTCGCCGCCCACTACATCTTCGAGGAATGCCCGAATGGCTCCGTCATCGGGGGTCAGGTCGTCAATCATCTCATCAACTCATCTCGGCCGGGCAGCCGGGTGGGTCGATCAGGACGGCACCATCACGTTCAAGGATCGGAGCTCTGCTCCGGGCGCAGGGACGGTTATTCTCTCCCTCGGCGCTTCTTGCTGGTGCCACTCCTGAGCCGGTCCCACCGTCAGCGCCGCTGTCGGCGGTGGGACCGATTAGGCGGCGCGGGCGGCGACACGCCGCCCGATCCAATCAAGCACCTCGGATCGGAGCCAAGCGACCTTGTTGGGGCCAAGCCTGACTTGAGCCGGGAAGTCGCCCTCGCGGATCAGCTTGTAGATTGTCACTTTGCAGAAACCGACCATCTGCTCGACGTCGGTCATGCTCAAAAGGCGATCATTCGGGTCCACTGCGTCCTCCTCGTTCGGCGGGGTAAGGACGGGGTTACGGCGGTAAGGGCGGTCGGTAACTTACCGCTTTGCGGTGCGATTTTGGTTGTAGCGAGCCGCAACGTCGAACCCGATGCTGAAAGCGCTGTGGTGGACCCGTCGAGCCAGTTTTGACGCTTCTGGGTCGGAGAACTCAGCATCGGGCGCGTCGAACATTGTCAGCGGCACACCGTCATACCGCTCAGCAATGCGGAGGAACTCGGCGGCCAGAAATCGGACTGTATCGCACGGGACGGGGTTTGCCCGATCTGGACCAAGATTGGCTGTGACCGCCATCCCCTGCCCCTCCCACCAGTCCAACAGTGGTGCCCCGGCTGCGTGGAAAGCGTCGTGACCCCGCCGCCCGACTTGGGCAGGAATGCCCAGATCGGGCGCGGCCTCGTCGGCCTGTATGCGCATGAACTCGTCGTGCTGTTCCTCGAACGAGAGGGCAGCGAACCCCGATTGATTCGCAGCGTGCCAGTCCCAGAGTGCGCGCAATTCAGGTGACAGGCCCGCAATTCCGCGCGGCGATTTGATGTTGCGGATACGGTCTCGGGCGCGAGCGGAGCGGGAACTGCCATCCACCGGCTCTCTCGCGGCGACGAAGGCCCAGTACGCCGCATCTCGCACATCCTCCGGTGCCTCGGGGGTCACTTCCACAACTCGCCCCACTTCTCCAGTGCCGAGCGCTTCTCCTCGAAGAAAGCGTGGTGCTGGTAGGTCCCCTTCACGCCCCCGAGGACGTGGCCGAGGACGCGCTCGATGTGGTCAATCGGCACGCCCAGACGCGCCATGTGTGTCGCGACAGAGCGCCGAATGTCGTGGACCGTCCAGTCCTCGATGGGCGGGAGCCCGTCGGCAGCGCCGAGCTCGGCGATTTTGGCTTCGATCAACTCCTTCGCCTTCGAGAAGCCGCTTATCGGCCGGGAGCCCGCCGGGCGCCCCGGCCCGCCGTCCGTCGAGAACACGTAGTCGCCGCCGTTCCACCGGGGCATCGACTGCACCAAGTCCCATGCGGGCCTTGATAGGGGAATCACGTGCGGCCGCTTCGTCTTGTAGTGCGACGCCGGTATCTCAATCGCGCGCCTCGCGGCCTCGACCCACGGCCGCTGAAGCTCCGCGACCTCGGACCGGCGCTGACCCGTGAGGATCAGGAGCCTGTACGCAGGGCCGAAGGGGTAGGACCCCTCCCCCGGCCTCCTCCCCAGCGCCCCGGCGGCGTCCCAAATCCGTCGAAGCTCCTCCATCGACAGCACCCTCTCGCGGGCTCGATAGCCGAGTTCGGGGCGACGCATCCCGGTCATAGGGCTCGCGACGATGTGGCCCCGGTCCGCCGACCAGTTGAAGAGTTTTGACAGGTGCTTCCTGAGCTCCCGCGCGCGGGCGACCCCGTCTTCCTCGATCACATCGTCGAGGAGGTCGTTGATCTCGGCTCGGCTGATCGTCTCGATGAGGCGGCCTGTCCAGCGCGGCAGCGCGTCGTCGGCGATGATGCGCTCCGCCGCCACGCGGCCGAGCCTCGCCTTCGGTCCCTTGAGCGACCGAGCCAGTGGTGAAGTCGGCCCGCCAGCCGCAAGCTCGACGCCCGGAACAGCTCTCTGCGCCAAGGCGTCACCTGCGGCGGCGGCCTCGGCGAGGGCGGCGGCGCGGTCGCGAGCGAAGCGCCCCTCCTTGGTGTTCTGCTTGACGTGGAGCTCGACGAACCTCCCGAAGACCACCTCGAAGGTGCGGGTCTGGCGCGCCTCGACCTCGGCCGTCTTCAAGGCTGCCGGGTCGATGCCCCGGTCCGCCGCCTCCAGCGCCTCCCGCGCCTTCTCGCGAGCGGTCGTGAGGTCCACCACCGGCCAGGAGCCAAGCGACAACCGCTTGAGCTCGCCGCGCCTGACCTCGCCCGCCGCCGCAACCCGGTACATGACCGACCACGACTTGCTCCTTCGCCCGATCCTCAGCGCAAGGCGGGGGAGGTACTCATCGTACACCTCCCGGCGCTCCTCACCGACCGCGAGCGAGTAACGCTCGACCGACTTCTCCGTCAGCCTCACAATCGCCTTCTGCTTCTCCGCCCTCGCCGTCATGGTCTCTCCGGGTAACTATCGGGTAACGCGGCCAAGGGCTATTCGACCGAACCGCCCCGAACCGCACGTTACCCGATCTAACGTCAAGGCACGGTTTTACCTAATGTTTTCAGGTCGGACCTTACCCGAACGAACCCGGGAATACCAGTCAGTTGGTACTTGGTAAGGCTGAGGTCGGCAGTTCAATCCTGCCCGGCGGCACCATCCCAGCCCTTGCTGATCCCGGATCGGCAAGGGCTGGGGCCAATCTCTCCATTTCAATCAAGCACTTGTTTCACCGCCTGGACATGTCACGTCCGGCGCAGGCGTCTTCACGCCTCGATCAGGCAGATTGGAATCGTTCCTGGATGCCGGCGATGCAGACAGGCCCGCTCGCCTGACCGACATCGCCATTCCATCACCCGTCTCGGGACAGGGCGACAGCCTTCATGGACGTCGCAGAATCAGCCAGCCGTTCGGCTGATACCCGCGCCCCCTTCCCGATCAGCATCCGCCCGCCCATAAAGTCGGCCGGGGCGTTGACCGCCTCCACCGCCACGATCCTGTCGCCCCTGAGGTGAAAGACCGAGAAGGCGCCGCCGGCCGGATCGCCGCGCACCAACTGGCGGTCGGCGTCGAAGGGCACGCCCGCGATCTGCAGCTTGACGTCATACTGGTCGGACCAGAACCACGGCACTTCCGGCGCCGGGGCGGGGCGGCCGACGATGGCCGAGGCCGCCTGCTTCGCCTGTTCCAGCGCATTGGGCACGCTCTCCAGCCGATGCATGACGCCGCCGTGGACCGGGATCGGCCGCCGCGCCACGTCGCCGATGGCGTAGATGGCCGGATCGCTGGTGCGGGCCGTCTCATCGACCACCACGCCATTGTCGCACGTCAATCCGGCCGTGCGCGCCAGGGCCTCGCAAGCGAAGGCGCCGACGCCGACCAGCACCGCATCCGCCGCGATCAGCGTCCCGTCGGCCAGCCGCACGCCTGCATCCTCGAACCCCGCGACCTCGACGCCGGTCAGGATCTCGACGCCCTGTTTCTGGTGCAGGTCGGTGAAAAAGGCCGACAGGGGCTGAGACGCCACGCGTGCCAGCACCCGGTCCATGCGCTCGATCACCACCGCCCCGGCGCCCAGGGCGCGGGCCGAGGCCGCCGCCTCCAGCCCGACATAGCCGCCGCCGACCACCGCCAGCCGCTTGCCGGGGGCGAGAACCGCCTTCAGTCGCTCGGCGTCGTCGAGGGTGCGCAGCTCCAGCAGATCGGGCCTGTCCGCGCCGGGAAGGGTCAGCTTGCGCGCCGTCGAGCCGGTGGCGAGGATCAGCACGTCGTAGGTCTCGACCGTTCCGTCGGCGAAGGTCACGATCCTGGCGCCCGCGTCGATAGCCGTCGCCGTGACGCCGGTGCGCAGGGCGATGTCCTGCTCGGCGTAGAAGCGCTCGGGACGCAGCAGGAGGTCTTCCAGACCCGCCTCCCCTTTCAGCCAGGCTTTGGACAGGGGCGGCCGCTGATAGGGCGGCGCGCTCTCCTGCCCCGCCAGGACGACCTCGCCCTCATGCCCATACTGCCTCAGCAGCGCCGCCGCCGAGCCCCCCGCGTGTCCCGCGCCGATGATCACAACCTTGGACGGCAAAGCCGAGCCATCAGCCGACATGACTTTTTCCTTCATACTCAAACTGTTTGCAGCGACCGTTACGCCCCCGTGGGAACGGCCGGGTCCGGCTCGGAGGGCGCAAATCGCGCGCCCAGGTCATAGGCCTCGCCAGGGAAGGTCAGCCGCACGAAGGTGATGCCCTCGGCTCGCCGCCAGGTTCGGCGCTCCAACGACAGACAGGCCGCCGACGGCTCCACGCCCAGCGTCAGGGCGGTCGCCCGCGACACGTTCACCGCGCTGATCTTGTGTTCGGCCTCGGTCCAGGGAACCCGTTCAAGCAGCCAGGTTCCGGGCGGAATCTCGTCGAACGCCGCATCCCTGGCCTGGGGAACCGAGGTCAGGCAGATCACCCGCTCCTCCAGGGCGAAGGCGCGGCCGCTGCCCTTGTGCAGGCAGCGCAGCTCGATCACCTCCCCGGACGCGGTCAGTCCCAGTTCGCTGGCGTCGCGCCGATGGGCCGCGCGGACCTTCCGCAGCAGCAGCTCATAGTCATAGGGCTCGCCGCGCTTCTGGATCTCCGCCTGGATGTCGGGGATGTCCAGCAGCACGGAGTGAATGCGCGGCCGCGCTACGAAGGAGCCGAACCGCTTGCGCCGGACGATCATGCCCCGCTCGGCCAGGGGCGCCAGGGCCTTGCTGACCGTCATGCGCGAGCAGTCGTAGTCGGCCATCAGCTCATGCTCGAAGGGAATGCGGAAGCCCGGCGGCCACTCGCCCGACAGGATGCGCTCGGCGATGTCGGACCGGATGCGCCGGTGAAGCGGACTGTCCATGCGCCCCTCCCAAGGTCATGGCGGCCTTCTTCAGGCTCTGAATCATGAAGAAGCCGGGACGCCGTCACGGGCGCCCCGGCCTTTGGTGGTCAGCGGCGACGCCGCTCCTGCAGCCACTCGATGCCGTCGTGCAGATAGGCGAAGTCCTGCCTGCGGAAGGCCTGGAACAGCATGATGAAACCGCTCAGCGCCAGCCACAGACAGCCCGTGGCGATGATGATGATAAGCGGGTGGTTGAAGCTCTGGCGATCCGTGTAGTCCATGATGTGGATCATCCAGAACACGTCCCACAGCCGCCAGGTGTTGGTCTTGGCTCCCGCCAGCTCGCCGGTGGCGGCGTTGAGGATGAAGGTCGAACGCTCCTTGTCGGCGAACTCGACCCGCCAGGCCGGCAGGGCGAAATCGCGGGTCTCCAGTGTCGGCTTCTCGACCCGCGTCACCGAGGTGATCGCCGCCGAGCCGTTGAAGGCCGCCGTCGCCAGGGTCTTGGCCCGCTCGGCGTCGACAACCACCGGCGCGGCGCTGACCGGATCGACCAGCCTGATCCCTTCGGCGGTCGTCGCGGCGAAGACCCACTGGTCCTGCAGCGGCCGCAGTTCGATCTGCGACACGGGCGCGCCGATCGCCTGGGACACCTGGGCCAGCGACAGCACCTGGGTCGGCGCTGGCGTCGGCTTCACCTCGGCCAGGACGTGACCGCCCGTCACCTTGTGGTGGTCGATCATGGCCATGACGGCGCCGCTGATCGCCCACAGCAGGAGCTGGATGCCCAGAACCAGGCCGAACCACTTATGAAGTCTGCGAAGTAGAAACATGGGCGGTCCTCACGCAGCGGCTTTTTTGCGCACGCGGCGCTTGCGGCGGAAACTGAAGATCAGGAGCCAGGCGCCCGACAGGGACGTCGCCACCATCATCCAGGTCGCGACCTTCAGCAGGGCGTTGTTCATGTTGTCGCGGGTCTCGTAGTCCATGATGTGGAGCATCCAGAAGAAGTCGAAGCCTCTCCACAGGTCATGGCGCCGGGACAACAGCTCTCCGGTGTGCGGCGAAAGGTAGAGGGTCGGTTTCCACATCCCCTCGAACTCGACGCGCCAGATCGGCGCGGCGCGGCCGCGGATCTCGCCGGGGATCTCGGTCAAAAGCTCGGCCTTCACGATCCCGCCCTCGGGGGCGTAGATTCGCTCTGCGCGCCGGCGAGCGCCCGCTTCGTCGATCAGCGGCTGCTTCTGGCCTGTCCGGGCGTCGAACAGCGCCTGCCCGCTCGCATCCGTCAGGATGTAGAGCGGCTGATCCAGCTGCTGCACCAGACGCAGGCTGCTGGCCCGGTCGGCGCTCTTCAGGATGGTCGACGGCTCCACCAGACCGTCCGTCGCAATCGGCTTGGCGTCCGGCGTCCTTATCAGGTGGTCGCCGTGGATGATGTCGATATGGATGGCGGTCATGTAGAGACCGCTCACGATCCAGAACAGGGCCTGGACGCCCATGATGAGCGAAAACCACTTGTGGGTTCTACGCGCCAATAGAGGCCAGCGTATCATTTTATACTCACGTCTTGTGAGAGAAGGCTGCGTCAGGCGGCGCTCTAGAACTCGCGCCTGACGCACCTCACATCGGTTTTAGTTGAACTGATACGTCAGGCGGACATATCCGCGACGGCCCATCAGATCGTAGGTCATCGTGTCGGTGTTGCCGTCGGTCCAGCTCTGGATGAACGGGGCCTTCTTGTCGAACAGGTTGTCGATGCCGAAGGCCACGTCGACGTTGTCGTTCACCCGGTAAGAGAACTGGGCGTTGTGGTAGAAGACAGCGTCGGTCTGATAGCCGATGTCGCCCGGCGCGGCGTTGAAGTCCGTCGCCTCGCCGATCATCTGGATCGAATAGGTTCCGGCCCAGCGCTCATCCATGACCGTCAGGCTGGCGTTCGAGCGCCAGTGCGGATAGCCGCCGTTTCCGCCGCCGATGTGACCGTCGAAGATGATCGGATCGCCGCCCTCGAAAGGCGTGATGACGTATTCGTCCAGATAGGTGGTGTTCCAGTCCAGGCTGGCGCGACGCTGGCCGATGTCGAATGCGTAGCGCACGCCGATGTCCACGCCCTTCATCGTCTCCAGACCCGTATTGGTGGGCTGGGCCGACAGATAGTTGACCTCGCCCGTCAGCGGGTTGCGGGTGAAGCTGTCCGGCTTGCAGAACGGGTGGTCCATGTTCGGCGTCGCATAGCAGATCGCCAGCTTGGTCGAACCGGGGATGGAGCGGATGGCGTCCTCGACCTTGATGTCGAAATAGTCGGCCGTCAGCGTCAGGCCGCTGATCTGCGTCGGCTGCCACACCAGGCCCAGGGTCAGGGTCTCGGTGCTTTCCGGCTGCAACATCTCATTGCCGCCGACCGTGGTCAGGATGCTGTTGCCCATCTGCACATAACCCGCCGGAACGCCCGAGGCGGCGCAGTTGGCGATCAGCACGGCGTCGCCGCTGTCGCTGTAGCGGCTGCACGGATCGGTCGTGGTCAGGTTGCCCTCGGCCACGCCGCCGTACAGTTCCGGCACGCTGGGAATACGGAAGCCCGTGCCATAGGTGGCGCGCAGTCGCAGGCTGTCGACCACCGACCAGTTCAGGCCCAGCTTGTAGGTGGTGTTGCCGCCGAACAGATCATAGTCCGAGTAGCGGACGGCCGCATCCAGATCGAGCCGCTGCACGAACGGCAGGTCGCTCAGCAAGGGCGCCGACAGTTCGACATAGGCTTCCTTGGCCTTGGTCTCGCCCGCGATCGGATCCTGCTGATTGGTGTTGGAGATGCCCAGCACCGTCAGGGCGTCGGGATCACGCCAGCCCTTCTCTTCGCGATAGACGAGCCCCGCCGCCATCGCCAGGGCGCCGGCCGGCAGTTCCATGACCGTGCCGCTGACGTCGACGGTGAAGCTCTTCTGCTCGTTGCCGCCCGTGTCGCGCGAGTTGAACAGAATGTAATCGAGCACGTCCTGATTGACGTCGCCCATGCCCAGATAATCGCCGCACGGCACGGCCGCGCCGGGCGTCGGGCTGCACAGCGAGGTGTTCAGCGTATCACCCAACCGTTGCAGGTTGACGATGTTGGTCATGCCGTCGACGCCGGTGTTGCGGCCCCAGTTGGCCGAAGCCTCCCAGGTCCAGTCGCCGGCGATGTCGCCGCGCGCGCCGCCCACGAAGCGGTAGGTGTCCGTTTCCTGGAAGAACTGGCGCTGGCCCGGCTCGACCAGCAGACGACGGATCAGCAGCAGATCCTGGCCTGTCGGGTTGGTCGGATGATCGGCCGCGATGCGAATGTCGCGCAGAGCGCCCGGCGCCGCCATCTGGCTGCTCTCGCGGTGGGTGAAGAACAGCTCGCCGAACAGGCTGACCTTGTCGGTCAACTGATAGTCGGCCAGCACGGCCGTGCTGAAGCGTTCGATCGGCGAGGAGGCGTTCAGATAGCCGTTGGAGTTGTGGTTGTGCTTGGCCGGATCATACGACTCGTAGAAGTTTCCGTCCCCGCCCGGCGTCTGGTTGAAGTTGATCATCTGCCCGTTCGGCAGGACCGCGCGGCCGCCCGGCGTCGTGGCGCTGGAGATGCAGGTCAGGGCGCCGTTCACCTCGCCCAGGCCGCACGGAGCGCGGCTGGCCAGGTTGACCTCTTCGGACTTCTGATAGGTCAGGGCGGCGGTGACGCTGCCCCGGTCGTTCTTGATGCCCCACAGGACGTCGAAGGTCACATCCTGGCCGTCGCCTTCATCGGTGATGCCGTACTTGCCCGACACCTTCAGGCCTTCATAGCCGTTGACGGTGATGATGTTCACCACCCCGGCTACGGCGTCCGCGCCGTAGATGGCCGAGGCCCCGTCCTTCAGCACGTCCATGCGGGCGATGATCGGCGTCGGGATCATGTTCAGGTCGGGGGCGCTGTTGGCGCCGGTGCCGCCGTTGACCACGCGACGACCGTTGATCAGCGTCAGGGTCCGGTTGATGCCCAGGCCGCGCAGGTTCACCTGCGCCGTGCCGTAGCCGTTGCCGGTCCAGTAGGAGTTCGTCTGATTGCCCGCCGCGCCGGCCGACGCCGGCAGGCGCTGCAACAGGGTCTCGACGTTGGTGATGCCGGTGCGCTCGATGTCCTCGCCCGTCACGACCGTGGCGGGGCCGACCCCGCTGATGTCCTGACGCTTGATCCGGCTGCCGGTGACGACGATGTCGTCAACATTCGTCACATCGACTTCCTGAGCCGACGCCGCCCCGCCGTACATCGTCGCGACGACAGCCGCCCCCGCCAACAAAAGCCTCTTTTTCATCGTCCCCATGCCTTCCCGCTTAGGTATTCGCGCAGAACTTCGAGCCCTGACTGCGGTGGAACCTGTGCGGGAGGCGTCTTGAGCGTCAAGTCATGTATATACATATGGCGGCTCAAAAATCGGTAATATTTATGCCGAATTTACTGAAATAACGGCAACAAAATCCCCAGAAAACGTTCTGATCGCTTGCAACTCGCCAAACCCCCAAGGAAGTTGGGCCGTACATGACTATTTTTCGTTGCTCCAAATGATCATGCGCTTTAAACAGCGTCGTAGATTATTTCATATTTATACTTGAGATACGGCAATACGCGGCCAAACGCCTTACCCCTCAAAACAATGTGGGGATAAGCATCATGTTTTCGGAAACGCACAAAAGAACGTCACAAGATCGAATCCTGCGACGGCTCTGCTTCGCCGTTCGGCGCCGATGGATCACGCCAGGTCGCACGCCAGGATCATGTCTTCGTACTCACGACCGCCCACGCTGAAGCGTCGCTGGCCGAGCCCGACAAATCCGGTCCGGGCATAGAAGGCCAAGGCCCGCTGGTTCTGTGCATAGACGCCTAGCAGCAATCGCTGCGCGCCCCGACGCCGCGCCTCGTCCTGCGCCGTCGCCATCAAGGCGCGGCCCAATCCCCCGCCCTGGAATCGGCTCAGGGCGTAGATCCGCTTCAGCTCCAGATCGTCTTCGCGAATCTCAACCTCAGGCAACTGCGGCTTGTCCAGCAGCGCATAACCTATGGGCGCGCCATACTCGACCCGCGCCAGCCACGCCGCCGCCCCCGCCTTCAGTCGTTCCGCGTAGTAGCCGGAGGCATGCGCGACGCCGCAATGCGAAACGATGGCCAGGCCGTCCAGCACCCCTGCAAAGGTTTCGAGAAAGGTCGCCGCCCCGATCAAGGCCAGGGCGTCGGCGTCAGCAGCCTGCGCGCTCACAATCGTCCAAGCCGACGCATTCGGGGCTTCATTCGACGCGCTCACTCTGAACTCCATTGTTCGTCGCCCGATAAAGAGCGCCCGCGAAAAGCTCCGTCAGTTGAAGCTTGACGGCAAGACGACGAAATCGCGCAGGCGCTCGCCGCCACCCGCGCCACAAGTCGCCGAAGATTATTCGGCCTTTGCGTCATTATCCCGACTGGTCAACCCAGTCTGCCCGCCGCTAGCTTCGCCCCATCAAGTTTTGTTCGAGGGGCTGAGGGGCTTTTCATGAAGCGTATTCTGATGACCACGGCTGCGGCGCTGACCGTGGCCTTTCCGGCGTTCGCACAGACGCCCGCGGCAGGCGGGGCCGAAGCGACGCCGAAATGGGACGTGCAGAACCCCATCGGCGCCCAGCGCGACGTCAACATCAACGTCGACGAAGGCACCTGGATGGCGCTGGACGTCAGCCCCGACGGCCGCGAGATCATCTTCGACCTGCTGGGCGACATCTATGTGATGCCGATCGGCGGCGGCGAAGCCCGCCCCATCGCCTCGGGCGTGGCCTGGGACATGCAGCCGCGCTATTCGCCGGACGGCCGTTTCATCGCCTTCACCTCGGACCGCGCGGGCGGCGATAACCTGTGGGTCATGGACCGCGACGGCTCCAACCCGCGCCAGGTTTCCAGCGAGACCTTCCGCCTGCTGAACTCCCCCGCCTGGACGCCGGACAGCCAGTTCATCGTCGGGCGCAAGCACTTCACCTCCTCGCGCTCGCTGGGCGCGGGCGAGATGTGGATGTACCACCGCTCGGGCGGCGGCAGCGGCGTGCAGCTGACCGAGCGCCGTACCCAGCAGAAGGACACGGGCGAGCCCGCCTTCTCGCCCGACGGCCGCTACATGTACTTCAGCGACGACTCCACGCCGGGCGGCGTCTTTGAATACTCGAAGGATCCGAACACCCAGCTCTATGTGATCCGTCGCCTGGATCGCGAGACGGGCGAGATCAAGCCTTTCGTCACCGGGCCGGGCGGCTCAGTGCGCCCCACCCCGTCGCCGGACGGCAAGTCGCTCGCCTTCGTGCGCCGCGACCGCTACCAGTCGGTGCTCTACGTCATGGATCTGGAGTCCGGGCGTGAGACGCCGATCTACGACGCCCTGGACCGCGACATGCAGGAGACCTGGGCCATCCACGGCGTCTATCCGGGCTTCGCCTGGACGCCGGACAACGGCTCCATCGTCATCTGGGCGGGCGGCAAGATCCGCCGCATCGACGTGGCCTCCAAGGCCGTCAGCGAAGTGCCCTTCCGCGTCACCGACACCCGCCGGGTGCAGGAAACCGCCCGCTTCCCCGTCGACGTGGCCCCGGCCCAGTTCGACGTGAAGATGATCCGCTGGGCGCAGACCTCGCCCGACGGCTCCAAGGTGGTGTTCGAAGCCCTGGGCAATCTGTGGGTCCGCGACCTGCGCAACGGCGTGGCCGGAACGCCGCGCCGCCTGACGCGCCAGAGCGACCATTTCGAGCTGTATCCGTCCTGGTCGCGCGACGGCCGCTCCATCGTCTACACGACCTGGAACGACGAAAACCTGGGCTCCATCCGCGTGGTTCCCGTCGCGGGCGGCGAAGGCCGCACCATCACGACCAACCCCGGCCACTATCTGGAGCCGCGCTTCTCGCCGGACGGCCAGACGGTCGTCTATCGCACCTCCAGCGACGGCTATCTGCGCTCGGCCATGTGGAGCCGCGAACCGGGCATCTACCGCGTCTCCGTGCGCGGCGGCGAGCCGGTCAAGATCACCGATTCCGGCGCCAACCCGCAGTTCGGCGCCAGCAACGACCGCATCTTCCTGAGCGCCCGCGACGGCGAGAAGCGCGTCCTGAAGTCCGTCAATCTGTCGGGCGAGGACGAGCGCACCCACCTGAGCAGCGAATGGGCGGCCGAGTTCTCCATCTCGCCGGACGAGCGGTGGATCGCCTGGACCGAACGCTTCAACGCCTATGTCGCCCCCTTCGTCCCGACGGGCCGCCCGATCACCGTCGGCGCCGACGCCAAGGCCCTGCCGCAGACGCGCGTCACCCGCGACGCCGGCGAGTGGCTGCACTGGTCCGGCGATTCCAGCCGCCTGCAGTGGTCGATGGGCCCGGAGCTGTTCTCGCGTCCGCTGAGCGAAAGCTTCGCCTTCATGGACGGCGCGCCGGCTGACCTGCCCAAGCCCGCCGAACACGGGATCAAGATCGGCTTCAGCGCCGACTACGCCCGCCCCAGCGGCGTCACCGTCCTGACCGGCGCCCGCCTGATCACCATGAAGGGCGAAGAGGTGATCGAGGACGGCGTGGTGGTCGTCAACGGCAACCGCATCGAGGCCATCGGCCCGCGCGGCTCGGTGACGGTTCCGGCCGGCGCCCGCGTCATGGACATGGCCGGCAAGACCATCATTCCCGGCCTGGTCGACGCCCACTGGCACGGCCGCATGGGTTCGGACGAGATCATCCCGCAGCAGAGCTGGGTGAACTACGCCGCCCTGGCCTTCGGCGTGACGACGCTGCACGACCCGTCGAACGACAACAGCGAGATCTTCGCCCACAGCGAACTGGCCAAGGCCGGGCGCGTGGTGGCGCCGCGCATCTTCTCGACCGGCACCATCCTGTACGGGGCGGCCACGCCGACGACGGCCGTGGTCAACAACCTGGACGACGCGCGCTCGCACCTGCGCCGGATGCAGGCCATCGGCGCCTGGAGCGTCAAGAGCTACAACCAGCCCCGCCGCGACCAGCGCCAGCAGATCATGCAGGCCGCCCGCGAACTGGGCATGATGGTCGTGCCGGAAGGCGGCTCGCTGTACCACGCCAACATGAGCATGCTGGTCGACGGCCACACCACCATCGAGCACTCGGTGCCGGTGGAGCGGATGTACGACGACGCGGTGCAGTTGTGGTCGCAGACGGGGACGTCCTACACCCCGACCCTGATCGTCGGCTTCGGCGGCGCCTGGGGCGAGAACCACTGGTACGAGACGACGGACGTCTGGAAGGATCCGATCCTGACCCAGTACGTGCCGCGCCGCATCCTGGATTCGCGCTCGCGTCGTCCGGTGAAGACCCCGCCGGAGGAGCTGAACCACATCTCCATCGCGCGTGAATCCAAGCGGTTGATGGATCAGGGCGTCTCGGTCCAGATCGGCGCCCACGGCCAGCGTGAAGGTCTCGGCGCCCACTGGGAGCTGTGGATGTTCGAACAGGGCGGCATGAGCGCCCACGAATCCCTGCGCGTCGGCACCATCAACGGCGCCCGCGCCCTGGGCATGGACAAGGACATCGGCTCGCTGGAAGTCGGCAAGCTGGCCGACCTGGTCGTGCTGAACGCCAATCCGCTCGAGAACCTGCGGGACTCGACCAAGATCGGCTACACCATGATCAACGGCCGTCTGTTCGATAACCACATGAACGAAGTCGGCGGCGCAGAGCGCAAGCCGTTCTGGTTCGAGAGCGAAGACGGCCAGGCCTGGAGCGCCTCGGGCACAGCCTCGGCCGCCGAGACCCACAGCCACACCCACGACTGATCCCGCCGCCAGGCAGGAACGCGAAAGGGCCCGACATCCGCCGGGCCCTTTTTCGTGAGCAGTTCAGTTTGAGCATTGGTCATTGCCTACCTCCGCTCATCCCGGCGGACAGTGTGAAAGCCCAAGGGTGACGAAAGATAGAAATCTCGCGGCTTGCGCCCTGATGCGCGAACGGGGCGAGGAGGTTATTCCCCCAGCCCGCGCACCGAGGCTTCCAGCAACGCATTGCGCCGCGCCGCACGGCCTTTCAACCAGCGCATGGCCAGCACCAACGCCAGCACCAACGCGCCGAAGGCCAGCAGCCACAGGGTCGGATTGTGCGCCTCGCTCATCATCTCCAGCTTGGCCAACCCCTTGGCCGCCAGATAGCCGGGCGCCAGCATGGCCAGCACCCAGACGAAAGCCGAAGAAACGTTGGCGATCTGGAAGACGCGCTGTCGCATCTGCAGCACGCCCACCATCACCGGCACGAAGGCGCGCAGCGGTCCGAAGAAGCGGCCGATGAAGATGGAGGCCACACCGTAACGGCGGCAGTACAGGCGCGTCCAGGCCAGCTTGCGGCGGTGCGGGACCAGCAGATGGTGACGCAGCACCCGCGTGCCCAGACGGCGACCGATCCAGTAGGAGATGGCGTCGCCCATGACGGCGCCGATGACGCAGCCGCCGATGACGGTGAAGGGGTCCAGCACGCCCGCAGCCACCAACCCGCCCGCCGCCACCAGCAAGCCCGTCGCCGGTACGAAGGCGCCGATGACGACCAGGGACTCAAAGAAGGTCACGACGCCAAGGATCACACCGGCCCACATGGCGTTGCGGGCGATGAAGTCGGCGGCCGAGGTAAGCAAGCTGTCCATACTGATCCTTTGCCCAAGGGCATATGGGATCAGCGCCTATAAAGGGAATGCGGCGATGCGACGCCCGACCCGAAAAAACAGGTCTGCGTGGCGGATGGGCCGCACTTTGCCCGTGTCCAGCCTATCGGCTGACGTCGTCCGCCCGGTCGCGCGCAGGCTCAGCGTGCTTCTCGTCTACGCTGAAGGGGCGAATGCGACTGGGCCGGTCGCGCGGACTGCGTACGCCCAGCGGTCCCGGCATTGCGCCGTAGGCGTCACGCCAGCCGTAGCCGTCCAGGCCATAGCGCCCCGCCCCATAGCCGTAGGGCGAATAGCCATAAGGGCCGTAGCCGTAGGCCCAGGGCGCGTTCTTGGTCTGGCTGACGCTGAGGTTCAGCGTGCCGTTCTCGCCGATCGGCATGGAGACGGCGGCGGCGAAGTCACGATAGCCGCCCGTGCCGATTCCCGCGCTGACCTCGCCGTGCATCCTGAGGGGCTGCTCATCCTCCCAGGCGTCCGCCCAGGGCGGAGATGCGCCGGCGTCAGCCTTTCGCTCGCCGATCCAGCGGGAAATCTGCTCTTCCGTCGTCAGACCGTGCGGCGCCGCCGTCTGAAGCGTCACGGCGGGCGAGGCGTCGCCGACCGTCGCGGCCAAGGCGTCGGCGCTCGCGGTCGGCACGGCGCCCGGACCAGCGCGCGGCGCCGTCGACACCACGCCCTCGGGATCACTGCTCGCCAGCAAGAGGGAGGCGGCCATGAGTTCGATCAGCATACGCATCTACTCCCGTTCACAAGCACCCTAACCCCAAATGCGGCCAAGGTCAGGCCGTCCCGTCGTCGCGCCCTAAAGGATCAGGCAGAGGCTCGCCTTCGGCCACGAAACTGAGCGCGACCGAGTTGATGCAATAGCGCAGGCCCGTCGGCGGCGGGCCGTCGGGGAAGACGTGGCCCTGATGACTGTCGCAACGGGCGCAGCGCGTCTCGACCCGCACCATGCCGTAGCTGTCGTCGCGCACGGCGCGGACGTGAGCTGGATCGACGGGTTCGTTGAAGCTGGGCCAGCCGGTGCCGCTCTCGAACTTGGTCCCCGAGCGGAACAGGGGCAGGCCGCATTCGCGGCAGCAAAAGACCCCTGCCCGTTTTTCGCCCAGCAGGGTTCCGCAAAAGGGCGCCTCGGTGCCGTGGGCCAGAAGCACGCGCTTCTCTTCCGGCGAGAGGTCGGCCTCCAGCGCCACGCGCTGGCTGTCGGTCGGCGGCGTCAGGTCATAGCCGGAGGCAGAGCGCATCGGGGCGGCGGATTCGGTCTGGGTCATGATCTCAAAATAGGAAGGGCCGGACGGTCGTTCCACCGTCCGGCCCTCAATAGCCTGAGATGATCGTTCGGATCAGGCGCCGAACAGGCCGTTCACCCAGGTCCGCACGGCCGCTTCGTCGGTCGCGTCGCCGGCATAGGCCAGGGCGCCGGCCGGGGCGTAGGGCGCGTTGTTGCCGCGCTGGCGCGTCGTCCAGGCCTTATGGCCATAGCTGAGATCGGCGTAGTTGGACGGCAGACGCAGGGTCGTCGGCTCGATGAAGATGGTGTCCTCGGCCGTGGTCGAGCCGGCGACGCGCACGTTCGGCAGGCGGCTCAACAGGTCCAGCGTGTCCAGGCAGCCGCCCGAGCAGCCGGCGTCGACCAGCACGATCACCTGGCCCTGAACCGGGTTGGCGGCGCCGGTGTCCGGGGTCGCCGGTCGGCCCGGCATGACGAAGGTCGGCTGACCGGCGGCGATGGCGCTGTCGAAGGCGGCGACGATGGCCTGGGTCTGCTCGATCACCGCGCCCGATTCCTGGACGAAGCGCGGGTCCGACACCATGCGGTTCAGGGTGTCGGCGAACCACTGACGGTTGGCGGCGGTGGCGCGATAGGTGATCTGACCCGCTTCCGGCTGGCGACTGACGGTGAACTCCGGCGACCAGATGCGGTTGGCCAGGCCATAGCCGCGCGTGGTGGCGTTGAGCGACGACCCGTTGGCGCCGCGCAGGTCCAACACAAAACCTTGCGGCCCGCGAATAGCGGCGGACTGGGCTTCGATCTGGGCGAAGAAGGCGTCCCAGGCGGCGTCATCGGCCAGGGAGTGGACGTTGATCCACGGGCGGCCGTTCACCGTCTCGACCGACAGCGGCGCGCCCGACGGCGTATAGACCGAGGCGCGATAGGCGGCTTCCAGGTTCTGGGCCGTGGCCGGTTGCGGCGACAGGGTGAAGTCGCGGGTGCGGCGGCCGACCTGGAACTCGCAGGTTCCGGGCACGCCCGTGGTCATCGGGTTGTTGCGGTTCCACAGCAGATAGGGCGCGCTGCGGACGCGGCCGGCCTCGGTCGTCAGGTCGCCCTCGAACTGATCCAGCTTGGCCTTGGCCAGATCTTCGATCGGCTCGGCGTTGCAGCTCTTGAGCACGGCGCCCAGCGGCGGCGCGCCGCGCACGCCTTCCTGAACATAGGAGACGACGTACTGACCATTGCGCCAGGCTGTGGCCACGCCCGGCCAGCTGGTGGCGAAGAACGGACCCAGGCCCTCATAGGTCGGGCGGGCGGCGATGTTGGAATCGCGGAAGCCGTTGGCGTACCAGCGCAGCAGATAGGCGTGGCTGTCGCCGCTGTTGACCTGACCGGCCTTGGCCTGGGCCTGCTGCAGGCCCGTGTCCAGCCAGGCGCGGAAGGGGGCGCTGGCGTCGCCCGGCACCACGGCGGCGGGATGATTGTCGCGCAGGGCCGTGTGCATGGCCTGAAGGTCTTGCCGCGCCAGATCGCTGAAATTCTGGGCCGAAGCGGCCGAGGCGGCGAAGCTCAGGGCCAGTACGGCCGCCGAGGCGGAAAGCAGGCGTTGCATAGGGGTTTCTCCCGGTCCGTCAAAGTGCGGTTTGGGCGTGTTTTAGACCCATTAACGGCGCCGTCGCCACCCCTGTCGCGAATTGTGCAGCTTCTGACGGCGCGGCGTTTACGCGCGCCCGTTTCCTGACTAGGCCATGAAATCCGCAGGCGCAAAAGGCGCTGAATGCCGCGTGATTCCGAATGACCGCCCTGGCCGATCTTTTTTTGAACTCCACGGGACGTATCGGCCGGGTCCGTTTTTTCCTGAGCGCAGCGTGTCTGATCTGCGTCTGGATTGCGGCGGATATCCTGGCGCCGACGCCAGGCTGGCTTCACGCCCTGATCGCCGCCGCCCTGCTCTACAGCGGCTTCTGCGTCCTGTCCCAACGCCTGCATGACCGGGGCCGTTCAGGGTGGTGGAGCGGACTGATCCTGCTGGCCTTCGCCCTGGCGTGGCCGCAACCGCTGACGCTTCTGGATTGGGTCGCGGCGGCCGCGCTCGTGCTCGTCGCCTTCGACCTCGTGGTCCTGCCGGGTCAGAAGGCGTTCAACCGCTACGGAGCCGCCCCCGGCGCCCGCCGTCAGAGCGGCGCGACGCCCGCCTGAACCGGCCCGAACACCCACTGGAAGGACGACTTCAACGCATCGTCCGCCTCGTCCATCGTCGCCAGCACGCCCAGATCGACCAGGCTGGTCACGCCATGTTCGGTGATGCCGCACGGCACGATGCCGCCGAAATGGTCCAGATCCGGCTCCACGTTCAGGCTGATGCCGTGGAAGCTGACCCATTTGCGGACCTTGACGCCGATGGCGGCGATCTTGTCCTCGCGACTCCAGCCCGCGCCCTTGCGCTCGACCCAGACGCCGACGCGGCCCTCGCGCATCCCCGCCTCGACGCCGAAGCGGTCCAGGGCGCCGATGATCCAGTCCTCCAGCCCATGCACGAAGCCGCGCACATCTTTGCCGCGCCGGTTCAGGTCCAGCATCACATAGGCCACGCGCTGGCCCGGCCCGTGATAGGTGAACTGCCCGCCCCGCCCCGTCCGATGCACCGGAAAGCGATCAGGCGACAGCAGGTCGTCGTCCTTGGCCGAGACGCCTGCGGTATAGAGCGGCGGATGCTCCAGCAGCCAGATCAGCTCCTCGGCCTGTCCGGCCGCGATGGCGGCGACGCGCGCCTCCATGGCGGCCTCGGCGGCGGCATAGTCGACATAGCCGGACGACAGCGCCCATTCGACAGGACGGCCGTCTTCGCGAAACAGGCGGCGTTGGGAAGAGTTTAACGGGTCGGCAAGCATGATGCCCTCAATGTGGGGCCGAACGCGGCGGCGCAAGGGCCGCCCGTTGATTTGCGAGTACCGTCTTGAGCCAGATCGAAGCCGTCGATGTCGAGATTTCGGTCGTGCTGGGCCGTTCGGTCCTGCCGATGCAGCAACTGCTGCGCATGGGCCGCGGCGCGGTGATCCCGCTGGACGCCTCGGAAAAGGACGAGGTCTGGATCCTGGCCAACAACCATCCGGTCGCGCGCGGCGAGATCGAGATTCGCGACGACCGCATCGCCATCACGGTGACGCGCCCGGCCGATGTCTATGACTTCATGGCTGGGGCCGCCTGAGCCATCCCTCGCCTGTCAGGAGAAGGAATTGCGCCTGTCTCCGCTATTTCCGCAAAACGCTCTTTTCTTTCCGTCAGCTCTCCGCTATTGCCCGCCCTCCGATGCGAGCGGTCGTGGCGGAATTGGTAGACGCGCAGCGTTGAGGTCGCTGTGGGGCAACCCGTGGAAGTTCGAGTCTTCTCGACCGCACCATCTGATCTGACAGGGCGAATCTCGGCTAGATAGGCTGAAATCATCTCAGAGGAGGCAGATACGTGACCCACACGGACCTTGCCCCTCTGCGCCCCGAAGACCCCCATCTCGAAGACGATGATCACGCCGCTCTCGGCGAAGACTACGCCCTGACGGCGGCCTTCGTCGAAAAGGTCGTGGACGCCGCGGACGACGGCGACGGCATGCGTCTGCGCGGCTTGCTGGAAGACCTGCACCCCGCCGACGTCGCCGATCTGATGGGCTTCCTGACCGCCGAGCACCGCTCGGTCGTGGTCCAGTGGCTGCCGCCCGAACTGCTGGCGGAATCCCTGCCCGAGATGGACGACGGCATCCGCGAGAAGGTGCTGGAGCGCGTCCCCTCCGCCACCCTGGCCGAAGCCCTGCAGGAGCTGGATTCGGACGACGCCGCCTCGGTCGTCGAAGACTTGGAGGACGACCAGCGCGAGCGCGTGCTGGCCGCCATGCCCGAGGTCGAGCGCGCCGCCATCGAATCCTCGCTGGGCTATGCGGAGGATTCGGCCGGCCGTCTGATGCAGCGCGAGTTCATGGCCGCGCCGCAGTTCTGGAACGTCGGCGACACCATCGACCACGTCCGCGCCCAGGGCGACGACCTGCCCGAGCTGTTCTTCGACATCTATGTGGTCGATCCGATGAATCGGCCGATCGGCGGCGTCGCCATCAGCCGCATGCTGCGCAGCCCGCGCGCTACGCCCCTGATCGAGCTGATGGAGCCGGTCAACGCCATCGAGGTGGACGTCGACCAGGAAGAAGTCGCCTACATCTTTGAGAAATACCACCTGATCTCCGCCCCCGTGGTCGACACGGGCGGGCGGCTGGTCGGCCAGCTGACCGTCGATGACGTCGTCAACATCATTCAGGAAGAGAACCGCGAGGACATCCTGCGCCTGGCCGGCGTCGCCGACGAGGACCGCTCGTCCAGCGTGTTCGAAATCGTGCGCGGCCGCGTGCCGTGGCTGGGCATCAACCTGTTCACCGCCATGCTGGGCGCCAGCGTCATCGCCCTGTTCGAAGGCACCATCCAGCAGATCGTGGCCCTGGCCGTGCTGATGCCCATCGTCTCGGCCATCGGCGGCAACGCCGGCACCCAGGCGCTGACCGTCACCGTGCGCGCCCTGGCGACGCGCGAGCTGAACGCCTCCAACGCCCTCAGAACCTTCTGGCGCGAGATGGCCGTCGGCCTGGCCAACGGCTTCGTCCTGGCGCCGCTGATCGGTCTGGCGGCGGGCTTCTGGTTCCAGGACTGGCGCATCGGCGCCGTCATCGCGGCGGCCATGATCCTGAACCTGCTGGTCGCGGCCAGCGTCGGCGTGCTGACCCCGCTGACCCTGTCGAAGCTGAAGTTCGACCCGGCCGTGTCCTCGGCCGTGTTCGTGACGGCGACGACCGACTTCTTCGGCTTCCTGATCTTCCTCGGCCTGGCGACCATCGTCCTGCTGTAAATCTGACCTGAAACGGCCCCGCCGATTTCGGAACGAGGCTTGCTCCGCCCCAGCCAGGGCGAGAACGCCCGTTTCGAATTGGGTCAATCCGTGTCCGCAGCCGCGCCGCAACGCCGCAAGGTCTCTCGAGAAGGCCTTCTGCTGATCAAGAGCTTCGAGGGCTTCCGCCCGCGCACCGTGCTGCGCCGCGACGGCACGCCCGTCATCGGCTACGGCCACGCCCGTTCGGCCCGCCCCGGAGCCGTGGTCAGCGAGGCCGAGGCCGAACTGCTGCTGCAATACGACCTGATGCCGATCGTCGCCCTGCTGAACGAGCGCGTGCGCCTGCCGCTGAACCAGCATCAGTTCGACGCCCTGGCCAGCTTCATCTTCTCCATCGGTCTTGAGCGATTCCAGGGCTCGGACGTCCAGGCCAAGCTGGACGCCAACGCGCCGACCGAGGCCGCCGTCGCCCTGTCCGCCTGGCCCGAGCGCGCCTCGCCGCCGGTCGACGCCCTGTATCGCCGTCGCTCGGCCGAGCGCGCCCTGTTCGACACCGCGCCGGACCTGCCAGCCCCGCTGGACGCCCTGCTGACCGCGCCCGTGCGCGGCCCAGGCGCCGCAGAGCCGCCCGTCGACGCCCCCCCGCCAAGCGTGCCCGTCATGCGTCATGAGAAACGCGCCGCGCCGACAGCGGGCGATTCAGCCCTGGGCGACCGAGGCGCGGTCCTCTTCATTGGCGGGATCGGCGCCCTGGCCTTCCTGGCGGGAATCGCCGCCTTCGGGCGCGCGCTGAGCGCCCCTGCCTCGGGCGACGCCACAGTGCTGATAGGCGCAGGTCTCGCTACGGCCGGCCTAGTCTTCATCGGCGTGGCGGCCTGGAGTTTCCTGCGCGGCAAGAACATGCCCGCAGAGCAGAAACAGTCGCACTGACAGCAGTCTTTGCGAAGCTCGCGCGCGATGCTACGCCTTGCGGCATGAGCATTCCCTTCGCGCCCCAATCCATGGAATTCGGCCTCGGCGAGACCGCTGACGCCATCCGCGACACCACCGCCCGCTGGGCCGCCGAACGGCTGGCCCCCCGCGCCGCCGAAATCGACGAGAAAAACGCGTTCGCCCGCGACCTGTGGCCCGAGATGGGCGAGCTGGGCCTGCACGGCATCACCGTCGAGGAAGAGTTCGGCGGCCTCGGCCTCGGCTATCTCGAACACGTCGTGGCGATGGAGGAAGTCTCCCGCGCCTCGGCCTCGATCGGCCTGAGCTACGGCGCTCACTCCAACCTGTGCGTCAACCAGATCCGCCGCTGGGGCACGCCCGAGCAGAAGACGAAATACCTGCCCAAGCTGATCTCGGGCGAGCACGTTGGCTCCCTGGCCATGTCCGAGGCCGGCTCGGGTTCGGACGTCATGTCCATGCGCACCCGTGCCGAGAAGAAGGGCGACCGCTACGTCCTGAACGGCACCAAGTTCTGGATCACCAACGCCCCCTCGGCCGACACCCTGGTCGTCTACGCCCGCACGGGCGAGGGCAACGGCGGCGTCACCGCCTTCCTGATCGAAAAGGGCATGAAGGGCTTCAGCGTCTCCAAGAAGCTGGACAAGATGGGCATGCGCGGCTCGGACACGGCCGAGCTGGTGTTCGAGGATTGCGAAGTCCCCGAAGAGAACATCATGGGCGGCGAAGGCCGCGGCGCCGCCGTGCTTATGAGCGGCCTGGACTATGAGCGCGCAGTCCTGTCGGCCGGTCCGCTGGGCATCATGCAGGCCGCCCTGGACGTGGTCCTGCCCTACGTCCGCGACCGCAAGCAGTTCGGCAAGGCCATCGGCAGCTTCCAGCTGATGCAGGCCAAGGTGGCCGACATGTACGTCGCCCTGAACAGCGCCCGCGCCTATGTCTATGCCGTGGCCCGCGCCTGCGACCAGGGCAAGACCACCCGCTACGACGCGGCGGGCGCCATCCTGCTGGCCTCCGAGAACGCGGTGAAGGTCTCGCTGGAGGCCGTCCAGGCCCTAGGCGGCGCCGGCTACACCAAGGAATGGCCGGTCGAGCGCCTGGTCCGCGACGCCAAGCTCTACGACATCGGCGCCGGCACCAACGAAATCCGCCGCTTCCTGATCGGCCGCGAACTGCTGGGAAGCTGATGTGATCGGACGGGGGGCTTTGCTGGGTGGCCTGGGCGCGCTTTTCGCCTCCGCCGCCTGGGCTCAAGCCCCCGCCCCTCTTCTCGATCAGGCCGCCTTGACGGCGCAGGCTGAGCGCGTCGAACGCCACGCAGACGCGCTCAGCCGCCTGTGGCCCGGATACTGGCCGCAAACCCAACCCTTCATCCTCTATGCGCCGAACGTCGGCGCCGTCTTCGGCGGCGATCGTCTGCCCGACACGCCCCGCTTCAGGCCTGGCCGGCTAGAGGGCGCTGAATTCCACTTCGTCCTGGATTATCCGTCCGGCCGCCCGGACACTGTCCTGCTGCGCCCCGACGGCCCCGACGACGACCTGTCGACCCTGTTCCACGAACAGTTCCACGACTACCAGAACACGGCCTTCCGCTGGATGTCGGGCGACGGGCATCAGGAATTCGTCGATCTGAATGCGATTTCCGACCTGGCCGGATTCATCGCCGCCCTGGATCTGGAGCGCCTCGTACTGCAAGCCGCCTTGCTGGAGCCCGACGCGACCGCCCGGCGACGTCTGGCGCGAACCTATCTGGCGCTCAGGTCAGCACGAAGCGCCGAGCTTCCCTCCGAAATCCTGGCGGTGCAGCAGCAAAGAGAGTGGTCAGAAGGCACGGCCGAGTTCATCGGCCTGCAGGCCGGCAACCTGATCGCCGATCGCCCCGACGAGGCCCTGCCCCGCGCCATCGCCAGGAATCTCGGCGTTCCGGGCGATGACGACATGAGCCTGGTTTCCGAGCTGTTCCGCTGGCGCGCCTATCCCGTCGGCGCTGCCCTGACCTGGCTGCTTGCTGACCTCGACGCGGACCAGTGGCGAACGCATATCAGCCGAGGCGTCCCTCTGGACGTTCTTCTGCGCCAGACGATCGGCGAAGGTTCGCACGAGGATGTCTCGGCCGCCGCCGCGCGCTTCGACCTTCCCGCGCTCAAGGCTCAGGCCGCCGAGCGACTGAACCAGGCGCCCAAAGGCGTCACGAGCCGCGAAGCCTTCCTGGACCAGGCTCCACATTGGCTGGTTCTCGAACTGAAAGCGCCCGGCGTTCGCGGCAAGGACGTCCAGTTGTCTTTTTCAGCGGGAGCGATGACCCCGCTGGCCGACGGCGGCATCGCCCTGCCCCACGGCACGGTGGTCATGGAGGCTCCGGGTTTCGCGCTGAAGAGTGAAGGAGCCCCGGCCCTGATTGATGTCCCTACAGGCGTGGCTGCGGAAGGCATGACCATCCACACCGTCACGCTGCCTGTTTCATTGGCCGAACTGCGCGAGTTTTGCGCCGGCGAAACGATCCTTCTCAACAACCAGGACTTGTCGCTGCACATCACCGCGCCGGGCGAAATCCATCAGCAAGCCGGCCAGACCCGGATCAGCCTGACCCTGCCCCAGGAACCTTAAAGCGAGCGGAAGGTTGCCCTTCATTCGAAGGAGATCGTCGTCATGCCCGCCAAATCCGCCGCCCAGCAGAAAGCCGCCGGAGCCGCCCTGTCGGCCAAGCGCGGCGATACGCCAAAATCCAAGCTCAAAGGCGCGTCGAAATCCATGATGGAATCGATGACCGAAAGACAGCTGGAAGAGTTCGCCCACACCCGGCGCAAGGGCAAACCCGAGCACGTTGCAAAACAATAGACGTTCCACCACGCCTCAGGGATGGCGCACGGTTCGCAGCGCCCCTAACTTTGACGGACCTTCGCTCCCTGAGTCTCGCCTGATGACGCCTGTTTCCACGCCGCCGCCCGATGAAGGGCGGACCTTCTCCGACGTGCTGGAGCGCCTGGGTCAGGGCCAGGCCGACAAATTGTCTCTCCGCGAAATGGTCGAAGCCTTTGGTGAGCGCGGTTTCGGCGCCGTCATCCTGATGCTGGCGCTGATGGCGCTGGTGCCCTGGCCGCCTGGAGGCAAGGCCGTGTTTTCCGTGCCCATCATCCTAATCGCCGCCGAGTTGGCGCTGCAACGCGAGAAGGTCTGGCTGCCTCGCTGGCTGTTGAATCTGTCGGTCAACCGCAACTCCTATCGATCCGCCGCCGACAAGATTCTGCCGCGCCTGCGCCGGGTCGAACGGTTGACTCGCCCGCGTTGGCCCGCCTTGACGGGCGAAGCGGCCGATGTGGTCATCGGCCTGATCTGCATTCTGTTGGCGCTGATGATGGCCCTGCCGGTGCCGTTCGGCGACGCGCTGCCCGGCCTGACCCTGGCCCTGTTCGGCCTGGGAATCATCCAGCGCGACGGCGCCTTCATCCTGGCCGGCTTCTTCGGCACGGCCGTCTGCGGGATCTATCTGACCCTGGTGTGGACCACGGTGGTCGCCGTCGTCGCCGGCATCGCCGAATGGGCGACGAACCTCTTCTAGGTTCAGCCCGCGTCGGTCTGGCCGCTGAGGCCCTGCATGATCATGCGGTTGATGTCGATCAGGGTCGAGAAGTCGTCCTCGCCGCGCATGACCTCGGAGGTGTTGCGGTTGACGAACAGGCTCAGGGAAATGAACTGAGCCCGCATCGCCTGGGACATGGCGTTGTCGGGGTCCGAGCAGGCGGTCGCCAGCGTCGACCACAGGCGGCGGTTCCAGTCCAGGGCGTCCATCCGCCCGGCGACATCCGACTTGTCCAGGGTCGAGGCGTGCATCAGGGCGCGCGTCACCTGGCCAAACAGCCGGTATTCCATTTCACGCGGTGATTCAGCCCGCGTCGCCGCCGTCTTGTACGCCTGAAGCGACATTGCCGAGCCTTTGGTCTTCGTAATCAACGATTTTGCGAGCGCCCATCAGGGCCTTGTAATACTGGCGCGCCAGCACGTGCTTGGAGCAGGCGACGCATTCCGTCAGGATGTCAGGGTTGCGCACCGCCCCCATGAACTCCGTCAGGCGAAGGGCGAATTCATCATAGAATTTCGGTGCTTCCGACTCATCCAGGTACATCATCATGACGGGGAAATAGATGCGGCGCGCGGGCGTGGTCACGTCCTCGGGCTGCATGATGTCCTTCTCGCGCAGAACGCTGGCCTTGTTCTGCAGGACCAGCACGCCGCGACGGTCGCCGTTCTGCACGACGGCCCCGTTCAGCACGAATTTCTCGCCGGGCTTCAGCGACAGTTTCAGAGGCAAGGGAAGGTCTCCGTGGCGCCGCCCTCACCGTGACGGCCGGCCGCTGAAGAACTGTAAAGCGACGTGGTTAACCATCCCTTCACTTCAGGCGCTTCCCAGCGTCACGATCGCGCAGACGGGAACGCCCCGCCCAGCAGAGCCGTTGACCTTTCGGAAGGGAGACGACGATGGCAGGACCGGAATTCGAGGCCGACGGCCAGGACCAGGCCGAGGTCTACGACGAGACCCATCTGGACGATGAAGGCGACGGCGATCTGTCGTTCGACGAAGCCGACGACGTGCTGGACGTCACCCAGTTGGACGGGGACGCCGACGCCGAACCCTTTGACGAGGACGACGCCGATCTGGACGCCGACCTGGCGCTGGACGGCATAGAGGCCGAGGCCGACGCCCTGCTGGGCGTTAACGGCGTGCGGCTGAACGAGACGGACGGCGACGGCGCCACGGCCTCGGGCGCGAACGAGATCGAGCTGGTCTACGCCGGCTTGATGCGCAACCAGCGCGGCGCTCAGGCCAGCGCCGCCCACTGGGAAGCCAAGCGTCTGTCCGACGACGACATCGAGGATCTGGGCTACGGCCCTGAGCAATGAGGGATTCCATGACCGAACATCATCCGACCAAGGCCCAGGAAGACGCCGACCCGAACACCCCCCCGGCCAAGCGCGCGCCTCACGAACACGGCAAGCCCGACCAGTTGAAGGACAAGGAAAAGGAAGCCGAGAACCGCCAGGAAGCCCTGATCGACGAAGGCGTCGAAGAGACCTTCCCCGCCAGCGACCCGGTATCGGCCAAGCGCATCACCTGACGCTGCCGCCTGTTCACGCGCATCTCTTTAAGCTACCTGCTCCTTTCCCCCGGAATGGAGCAGGTTTCGCATGAGCCGGTTCGAAGGCACGTCCAACTACATCGCCACAGACGACCTGAAGGTCGCTGTCAACGCCGCCGTGGCGCTGGAACGGCCGCTGCTGATCAAGGGCGAGCCGGGCACCGGCAAGACGGTTCTGGCCTATGAACTGGCCCGCGCGCTGAACGCGCCGCTGATCACCTGGCACGTCAAATCAACCACCAAGGCCCACAACGGCCTGTATGAATACGACGCCGTCAGCCGCCTGCGCGACAGCCAGCTGGGCGACGAACGAGTCCACGACGTCCGCAACTATCTGAAAAAGGGCAAGCTGTGGGAGGCCTTCACCGCACCCGCCCGCCCCGTGCTTCTGATCGACGAGATCGACAAGGCCGACATCGAGTTCCCCAACGACCTGCTGCAGGAACTCGACCGCATGGAGTTCTACGTTCAGGAAACGGACGAGACGATCCGCGCCGAGATCCGCCCGGTGGTCGTCATCACTTCGAACAATGAGAAGGAGTTGCCGGACGCCTTCCTGCGCCGCTGCTTCTTCCACTACATCCGCTTCCCCGACGCCGAGACCATGCAGGACATCGTCGAGGTCCACTTCCCCGGCATCAAGCCGCGCCTGGTCTCTGAGGCGCTGAAGACCTTTTATGAAATCCGCGACACGCCGGGTCTGAAGAAGAAGCCTTCGACGTCCGAACTGCTGGACTGGCTGAAGCTGCTGCTGGTCGACGACGTGTCGCCGGAAACTCTGCGCGAGAAGACGCCGGGCAAGCTGATCCCGCCGCTGCACGGCGCCCTGCTGAAGAACGAACAGGACGTGCATCTGTTCGAACGCCTGGCCTTCATGGCCCGCCGCGAAGGCGCCCGTCCTGGCGGTTGGTAGAGGCGGCTGATTTCAGCCGCTTTCCCGTCGTCTTTCGATTACCGCGATTTCACTGGTCCCGCTGCGCTTATGGCGCACAATCGGGGCCTGGAGTGGAGCCGACCATGCAACACATCACCTGGCCCGTTATCGCCCTGGCGCTGATGACCGCCGCCTGCGACAACGGCGGCGCGGTGCGCATCACCACCTCCACGACCTCGGATTCCTCGGGCGTGCTGAGGGTGGTCGACGCCCTGCAATGCCCCCAGACCCAGGGCGTGCTGACGCGCAAGGGCTCGGCCCGCGCCGACGGCTCCTGCGTCTACAGCGGGCCTCGCGGCTCTGAAGTCATCCTGCAACTGGTCCAGTTGGACGGCCGTTCGGCGCAGAACGCCCTGAAGCCCTTCGAAACCCGCCTGACCGCCGACCTGCCCGAGGCCATGGCCCAGGTCGAAGCCGAGAACGCCCGCGCCGAAGCTGACGCCGCCAGGGCGGAGGCCGACGTCGCCAGGGCCGAGGCGGACGCGGCTCGCGCCGAGGCCGACGCCTCTCGTGCAGCGGCCGACGCCGCTTCCGGCGACTCCGCCCACGTCAGCGCGCCCGGCGTGCGCGTCGACGCCCAGGGCGACAAGGCCACGGTCCGCCTGCCGGGCATGCGCATCGACGCCGACGGCGACCGCGCCAACATTCGCATCGGCGGCCTGACCATTCGCGCCGACGACAAGTCGAGCCGCGTCGACGTCTCGTCCGGAGACGACGCCGTGAAAATCGAAGCGACCGACGGCGCCGCCCGCATTCGCACCAGCGCCGCCGGCGAGTCCGTCCGTTCGACCTTCCTGATGACGGCGGACGAACCTTCGGCCAGCGGCTGGCGCACTGTGGGGTATGAGGCGCGCGGCCCGGTCGGCGGCCCCATCGTCGTCGCCACCGTCCGCAGCAAGGACCGCGACCCGGACCGCCTGTTCGACGCGGCCAAGGCGTTGGTGACGCTGAACGTCGGCGATTAACCCCCATCTATCGCAACGGCCGCCCTTGATCGCGCGTTCGGTCTGAGTCACCAGCCTGAGCATGCGCAGCATTAAGACCTTGGCCGAAGAAATCGAAGACGCCGGCCCCGCGCCCCGAGTCCGCAAACCCAAGCCGCCTCGCGCCTGGCAACGCATGTTGTCCGGCCGTCGCCTGGACCTGCTGGACCCCTCGCCGTTCGACATCGAGATCGAGGACATCGCCCACGGCCTGGCCCGCGTCGCCCGCTGGAACGGCCAGACGATCGGCGAGCACGCCTTCTCGGTCGCCCAGCACTCGCTGGTGGTCGAAGAGATCGCCGCCCACATCCGGCCGGGGCTGGAACCGAAATGGCGCCTGGCCGCCCTGCTGCACGACGCCTCGGAATACGTCATCGGCGACATGATCTCGCCGTTCAAATCGGCGCTGGGCGCCGGCTACAAGGACTTCGAGGCCCGGCTTGAGGCCGCCATCCACGTCCGTTTCCAACTGCCGCCTAAGACGCCGCAGACGATCAAGTCCCTGATCAAGAAGGCCGACAAGGCCTGCGCCTTCTATGAAGCGACCCAGTTGGCCGGCTTCACCCGCCGCGAGTCGCTGCAGATCTTCGGCGCCCCGCCGCCCGGCTATGATCTGATCATCGAGCCGCAGCCTGCGGCCATCGCCCAGCAGCGCTATCTGGACCGCTATCGCGTTTTGGCCGAAGCTGTCGGCATCCTGCCCGGCGCCGACGCCTGGCACACGGAATAGGACGCGCATGACGCAGGGGGGCGAACAGGGCGTGCGAATCGGCCTGTCGGCCGTGGTCATCGCCCTGCGCGACCGTCAGGCCGTGGTGCTGACCACCCATGCGGCGGACGGAGCGTCCGCCCTGCCTTTCGGTCCTTTCGATCCGGCTCGAGATCGCACGTTCGAGTTGGCTCTGCGCGCCTTCGTCACCGAACAGACCGGCTTTCCCCTCGGCTTCGTCGAGCAGCTCTACACCTTCGGCGACGCCGGCCGCGCCTCGCCCCGCGCCACGCCGGGGCCGGAACGCGCGCGCGAAGTTTCAGTCGGCTATCTGGCGCTGACCGCCGAGGCGCCCGACGCCCCCGGCTTCGCCTCGGGCCGGGACGCCGCCTGGACGCCCGTCTTCGACATCTTTCCCTGGGAGGACTGGCGCCAGGGCCGCCCCGCCGTGCTCGCCAGCCTGTGTTCGGACCTGGCCGAGTGGGCGGGCGACGATCTGGCGCGACTCGGCCGCGCCGAGTCCCTGTTCGCCCTATCGCCCGACGCGCGCTGGAACGAGGAGCGCGTGCTGGAACGCTATGAACTGCTCTACGAAGCGGGCCTTGTCGCAGAATCCGCCCGCGATCACGACCGGCCGATCCCCGCTCCCCTGGGCGACCTGTCCATGACCTCCGACCACCGCCGTATCGTCGCCACCGGGCTGGGCCGGTTGCGCTCGAAGCTCAAGTACCGCCCGGTCCTGTTCGACCTGACGCCCCAGACCTTCACCCTGTCCGCCCTGCAGAACGCGGCCGAGGCGGTGGCGGGCCTGTCGCTGCACAAGCAGAACTTCCGCCGCGGCGTTGAGCGCACCGGCCTGGTCCAGCCCACGGGCGTCTTCGCCAGCGACACAGGCGGCCGTCCGGCCGAACTTTTCCGCTACATCGGCCCCGAACCGTCCGGCGGCGCCCCCTCTGGCTTGGCCCTTCCCGGACAGCGTTGAAGCGCCAGTCGATTTTCTTCGACATACGGCTTGCAGCCCGGGACGGCTTTCATTACAGAAGCCGCTCGCTCAGCCCCATTAGGGACTACCGACCCGCGGAGAGGTGGCAGAGTGGTTGAATGTACCGCACTCGAAATGCGGCGTACGTGGAAGCGTACCGGGGGTTCGAATCCCCCCCTCTCCGCCATTAACTTCCGACATTTTCCTCTCACCCGGAGTGCTCGTCGCCCACGGCTCCGGCGCTACGGTCTGCAGGCGCCGCATGCTCGCCGTCTGGTCGCCGAGCTATCGCGTTCTTTCATCCGCTACGCAGGCGGAGCTCCCTTGTCATCCGCAGCCCGCGCGGCGCCCGCCGCATTTTCTCTTCTCGTGCTACCGTCGATCCAGCCCTCTGCCGCGCAAACAAGACTTTGCGTGATATCGAGGGTGCGGCACGCCCTGACGCCGTGGCCGATTTGAGCGATGCTGCAGGACGGGAGGCGTGACCGCGTGACTTCGGGCATGAGAAGACAGGTTTTGCGACGCATCCGGCGCGCGCTGGCCTCCTTCGCGCTGATGCTGAGCCTGACCACGGCCCTGCCCGGCGCCACCGAAGCGCAAGCACCGGCCCAGCCCGCACGCGACCGCCTGATGCTGGGTCTGCCGCTCGAGCCGCCGAACCTCGATCCGACCTCGGGCGCGGCGGCGGCGGTGGATGAAGTCGTCTATGCCAACGTCTTCGAGGGCCTGACCCGCCTGACCCAAAACGGCGCGGTCGCCCCCTCCCTGGCCGAGTCGTGGGAAGTCGCGCCTGACGGCCTGATCTGGACCTTCCACCTCCGACGCGGCGTGACCTTCTCCGACGGCTCGCCGTTCGACGCCGCCGTCGCCAAATTCTCTCTCGACCGCATCACCGCCGAAGGCTCCACGAACGCCCAGAAGGCCCTGTTCGCGCCGATCCGCGAGGTTGAGGTCATCGATCCGGCGATCCTGCGCATCCACCTGTCCCGCCCGATGGCGACCCTGCCCTACCTTCTGGCCTGGGGCGACGCGGTCATGGTCTCGCCCAAGACCGCCGCGACCAACGCCGTCACCCCCGTCGGCACCGGGCCGTTCAAGTTGCAGAATTGGCAGCGCGGCAGCCAGCTGACCCTGGTGCGTCGCGACGGCTACTGGGGAACGCCGCCGCGCCTGAACACCGTCGTCTTCCGCTTCATCAGCGACCCGACCGCCGCCTTCGCCGCCGTCAGCGCAGGCGATGTGGACGCCTTCCCCAACTATCCCGCCCCCGAGAACGTGGCCCAGTTCCAACGCGACCCGCGCTTCCGCGTCATCGTCGGCGCGTCCGAAGGCAAGGTCATTCTGGGGATCAACAACACCAGGGCGCCGTTCAACGACGTGCGGGTGCGCCGCGCCCTGTCCTACGCCATCGACCGCGAAGCCCTGATCCAGGGGGCCATGTTCGGCTTCGGCCAGCCGATCGGCAGCCACTATTCGCGTCAGGCGCCGGGCTATGTCGACCTGACCGGCCTGTCTCCCCACGACCCGGCCAAAGCGCGCGCCCTGCTGGCCGAGGCGGGCTATCCGAACGGCATCGACGTGACCTTGCGCCTGCCGCCCCGCCCCTACGCCCGGCGCAGCGGCGAGGTGCTGATCTCGCAGCTGGCTCAGGCGGGCGTCCGCGCCAAGATCGAGAACCTCGAATGGGCCCAGTGGCTGGATCAGGTGTTCAAGCGCCGCCAGTTCGACCTGACCATCGTCGAACACGTCGAGCCGATGGACTACGACATCTACGGCCGCAAGGACTACTATTTCGGCTACGACAGCCCCGCCTTCGACGCCTTGCTGGCCCAGGTCAACGCCGCCCCGGACGAACCGACGCGCCTGCGGCTGCTGGGCGACCTGCAACGCCGCATCGCAGACGACGCGGTCAACGGCTTCCTGTTCCAGTCCTCGCGCATCGGCGTGTGGAAGGCGGACGTGAACGGCCTGTGGATCAACGGCCCCATCGCCGCCAATGACGTCACCGGCGCCTACTGGACCGGCGCGGGCGCGGCGACGACCGCCAGCACTGAGCGCACCGGCGGCGGCCCGCCCTGGGGCTGGATCAGCCTGATCGCGGGCGTCGGCCTGCTGGCCTTCGTCGCCTGGCGCTTCGGCGCGGCCTGGCTGCTGAAAAAGCTGGGGGGCCACGCCCTGACGTTGGCGGCGGCGACCGTGGTCATATTCCTGCTGCTGCAGGTCGTGCCGGGCGATCCGGCCAGCTACATGATGGGGCTGAACGCCAGCCCGGAGGCCATCGCCGCCCTGCGCCAGCAGATGGGCCTGGAGGGCTCCAGCGTCGAACGTTACTTCGCCTGGCTAGGCGACCTGCTGACCGGAAAGTTCGGGACCAGCTACACCTATCAGGTGCCGGTCGGCGGCCTGATCGCGGAACGTCTGGCCGTCTCCGCGCCCCTGGCCCTGATGGCCACCGTCCTGTCGCTGCTGGTCGCCCTGCCCATCGGCGTCACCGCCGCCAGTCGCAGGGGAACCGCCGTCGACACCGGCCTGATCGGCGTCACCCAGGTCGGCGTCGCCCTGCCCAACTTCTGGATCGCCATGCTGCTGATCCTGCTGTTCTCGGTGAACCTGGGCTGGTTCTCGGCCGGCGGCTTCCCCGGCTGGAGCCAAGGCTTCTGGCCCGGCTTCAAGGCCCTGATCCTGCCCGCCGTGGCGCTGGCCGCGCCTCAGGCCGCCATCCTCGCCCGCGTGCTGAGAACCGCCCTCCTCGACACCATGAACGAGGACTATGTCCGCACCGCCCGCGCCAAAGGCCTGTCGGTCAATCAGGCCCTGTGGCGTCATGCCCTGCGCAACGCCTGGATTCCGGTTCTGACCATCCTCGGCCTTCAGTTCCCTTTCCTGCTGGCGGGCGGCATCATCATCGAGAACGTCTTCTCCCTGCCCGGCCTCGGCCGACTGGTCTTCCAGGCCATCACCCAGCGCGACCTGATCGTGGTGCAGAGCGTGGTGGTGGTTCTGGTCTTCGCCGTGGTCCTGGTCAGCTTCCTGATCGACCTCGCTTACCTGTTCGCTGATCCGCGCCTGAGGGGACGCCGCGCATGACCGACGCCCCCGCCATTACCGCCTCCGCCAAGCCCCGCGTGCGCTGGCCGCTGTCGCTGATCGTCGGCGCAACCCTGACCGCCGTCGTACTGGCGACCGCCCTGCTGGCCCTCGTCTGGACGCCCTATGACGTCGAGGCGGTCGACATCGCCGCCAAGCTGACCGCCCCCTCCGCCGCCCACCCGTTCGGCACGGACCACTTCGGCCGCGACGTCCTGTCGATGATCATGGCGGGCGCGCAGAACTCCCTCATCGTCGCCTTCGTCGCCGTCGGCATAGGCGTCGGTGTCGGCACGCCCCTGGGCCTGACCGCGGCGGCGCGCGGCGGCTGGATCGACGAAGTGGTCATGCGCGGCAACGACCTGATCTTCGCCTTCCCCGCCCTGCTGCTGGCCGTGATGATCACCGCCGTCATGGGACCGGGCGCGATCAACGCCGTCATCGCCATCGGCGTCTTCAACATCCCCGTCTTCACCCGCGTCGCACGCGGCGCGGCGCAGGGCCTTTGGACCCGCGAATACGTCCTGGCCGCCCGCACGGCGGGCAAGTCCAAGGCCCTGATCTCGATCCAGCACATCCTGCCCAATCTGATGAGCCTGCTGGTCGTGCAGGCCGCGATTCAGCTCGCCGTCGGCATCGTCGCCGAGGCGGGCCTGTCGTATGTCGGTCTCGGCGCCCAGCCGCCTGCGCCCAGCTGGGGCCGGATGCTGGCCGAGGCCCAAACCATGATCGGCTTCGCGCCGTGGCTGGCCGTCATGCCCGGCCTCGCCATCTTCTTGACCGTCCTGGGGTTCAGCCTCGCCGGCGACGGCCTGCGCGACCTGTTCGACCCGCGCGTGCGGCGGGAGCGTTGAGCATGAACGTCCTCGACGTCCGCGACCTCAGCCTGTCGATCGGTTCGACGCCGATCCTCAAGAACGTCAGCCTGTCCGTCGCCCCCGGCGAGATCCTCGGCCTGGTCGGCGAAAGCGGCTCGGGCAAGTCCATGACCGCCCTGGCCGTGCTGGGCCTGACCCCGCCGCGCGCGACGATGTCCGGCGACATTCGTTTGAACGGCAAGATCATCTCCGGCGTCTCGGACGCCGTGATGCAGCAGGTGCGCGGCCGCGACGTGGGCGTCATCTTTCAGGAGCCGATGACGGCCCTGAACCCTGTCATGACCATCGGCGATCAGGTCGCCGAGACGGTGCGCGTGCACAGCCAGGCCTCGCGCAAGGCGGCGTTGGCCGTCGCTCGCGCCGTACTGGACCGCGTCGGGTTGCCCGCCGAGCGATTCCCGCTGAGCCGCTATCCGCATGAACTGTCAGGCGGCCAGAGACAACGCGTCGCCATCGCCATCGCCATCGCCCTGACTCCCAGGCTGCTGATCGCGGACGAGGCCACGGCCTCGCTGGACGTTACCGCCCAGGCTCAGGTGCTGAACCTGTTGAAACGACTGGCGCGCGAGGACGGCATGGGCCTGATCCTCATCACCCATGACCTGGCCGTCGCAGCCGAAACCGCCGACCGTCTGGCGGTGATGAAGGCCGGCGAACTGGTCGAGCAGGCGCCGATCGAACGTCTTCGAACCGGCATGACGCATCCCTATTCGCGCCGCCTTCTCGCCGACGCCGCCTATGTCCCCGCGCGCCACGGTCGCCCCCAGGCCGAGGCAGCCCCCGTGCTTCAGGTCGAGGGCCTGGTCCGCGAATACCCCGGCGCCCGCCCCCTCTTCGGCAGAGCCAAGCCCTTCCGCGCCGTCGATCAGGTCAGCCTGTCGATCCAACCGGGGGAAAGCGTCGGCCTGGTCGGTGAAAGCGGTAGCGGCAAGTCCACCCTGTTGCGCGCCATCCTCGCGTTGGAAGCGCCGCAGGCGGGCCGCGTCCAGGTCAAGGGCCGCAATATCACCGCAGCCAGAGGCGCCGCCCTGAAAGCCATCCGTCGCGACATCCAGGTGGTGTTCCAGGATCCCTATGGCGGTTTCGACCCGCGCTGGAAGGTCAGCGATCTGGTCGCCGAAAGCTTCCACCTGCTGGACGCGCGCCCCAGCCCGCTTGAGGCCCGTCGCCGCGTTGATGAAATGCTGGAGCGCGTAGGGCTGAACAGCAACGCCGCCGACCGCTACCCGCATGAGTTCTCAGGCGGCCAGCGCCAGCGCATCGCCATCGCCCGCGCCCTGATCACGGAGCCGTCGGTCATCTGCCTGGACGAGCCCGTGTCGGCGCTCGACGTCTCGGTGCGGGCCCAGGTGCTGGATCTGCTGGCCGAACTGTCGGAGCGCCTCGGTCTGTCCTATCTGTTTGTGACGCATGACCTGGCCGTGGCGCGGACGGTGACGGATCGGCTGCTGGTCATGCAGGCCGGCAAGATCGTCGAACAGGGCCTCACCGCCTCCGTCTTCGCCGCCCCGTCGCACCCCTATACGCAGAAACTTCTGGCGGCGACGCCGGATCTGGTCCGCAATAGCGCCCTGGATAAGGAAACCTTCGGATGAACCGCAGAACCGTCCTCGGCTCCGCCCTGATCGGCGCCGCCGCTTCCGCGACCGGAACCGCCGCAAGCGCCAAGCCTGCGGCTCAGAACGCCGCCCGCGCGTCCGGCCGCACCGGCCCGCTGAACCTGATCACCGACGTCGAGGGCATCAAGGTCGGTCAGGCCCATGACGCGGGCGTCCGTACCGGCGTCACCGTCATCCTCGCCGAAAAGCCCGCCACGGCCGCCGTGGACGTGCGCGGCGGCGGCCCCGCCGGACGCGAGACCGACGTGCTGCGCCCCGAAAACCTAGTGCAGGAGGTGGACGCCGTCATCCTGTCGGGCGGGTCGGTCTACGGCCTGGGCTCGGCCGACAGCGTCGCCGCCTGGATGGGCATGCGCGGGCGCGGCTACGGCATGGGCGGGGCGCCGGGCGTGCCCCCCTCGCCCATCATCCCGACCGCCTGCCTCTATGATCTGGCCAACGGCGGGAACAAGCAGTGGGAGATGGAGCCGCCCTATCGCCGCCTGTCGGTTCAGGCGCTGGAGGCCGCCGGCGACCGCTTCGACCTGGGCACGGCGGGCGCGGGCTACGGCGCCCAGGCGGGCGCACTGAAGGGCGGCGTCGGCTCGGCCTCGGCCGTCATGGTCTCGGGCTGGACGATCGGCGCCATCGTCGCGGTCAACAGCGTGGGCTCGGTCGTGGCGCCCGGGGGCAAGAGCTTCTGGGCCGCTCCCTATGAGATCGGCGACGAGTTCGGCGGCCTCGGCTCGTCCGGACTGCACGCCTCGGCTGAAGACTGGGGGGCGGCGAAATTTCGGCCTCAGCCGCGCGAGAACACCACCATCGCCTGCATCGCCACCGACGTGGCCCTTACCCGCGTGGAGCTTCAGCGCGTGGCCATCATGGCGCAGGACGGCATGGCCCGCGCCATCCGCCCCGCCCACGCGCCGTTCGACGGCGACACCCTGTTCAGCCTGTCTACTGGCAAGAAGGTCATCGAAGACCCCGCCGCCCGTCAGGTCGCCGTAGCGCAACTGGGCAACGTCGCCGCCGACGTCCTGGCCCGCGCCGTGGCGCGCGGCGTCTATCACGCGACCAACTATGAAGGCGTGACCGGCAAGACCTGGCGCGAGATGTAAACGGCGATCCGCCCCTGATTCAGGCGCCCAGCCCGCGCATCAGGTCGCTCCAATCCCGGGAAAAGACGGGAGTTGCGCGCGGTTCGCCTGAATCTGCGCGCCGCGTCCCGCCGATGCGTCACCCTGCCTTCTCGGTTCAGGCCGCGGAGGGGTTTCAGACGATTCAGACGAATTGGACTCTGTTTTTTCGAGTCCGAACCTTCAGCCTTCCTCGACCCGCGACGCCGGGCGCTTCCTGACCGCCCGCGCGGGCTGGCCGGCGTGGATGTCGCGGCCGCGCCGCTCGACCTCCTGCAGGATGACCGCCAGTTCCTTGTCGGTCAGGTGCTCGATGCCGATGAAGCCCGCGTCGGCCCGCTGCACCGCATAGATCAGCTCGTCCATCTTGGCGTGCATGGCGGCGGCGTCGCGGTTCTGGGTGTTCTGGATCAGGAACACCATCAGGAAGGTGACGATGGTCGTGCCGGTGTTGATCACCAGCTGCCAGGTCTCGTTGAACTTGAACACCGGCCCCGTCACGGCCCAGATCAGCACCACCGCCAGGCAGACGATGAAGGTCCACGGCCGCCCCGCCAGCTTGGCCGTCGCGTTCGCCAGATGATTGAACAGCTTTTCCATTCCGGCGGAACGGCGGCCGCAGGGCCGGGTTCCGCCGGATCAGAGTTCGCCTCAGTCCGCCTTATGCGGCGCCCGCGTGCCGATCGTGCGATCCAGGAAGTCCAGATAGGTCCGCCACTGATGCAGCTGACGATCATTGCCGCGAATGCCGTGGCGCTGGCCCGGATAGAGCATGGTCTCGAAGGGGATGCTCTTTTCCTGAAGGGCGTTCAGAACCCGCGTGGTGTTCTCGAAGATGACGTTGTCGTCGGCCATGCCGTGCATCAGCAGCAGACGCCCCGTCAGATTGTCGAGCCGGTTCACCACGTCCGAGGCGGCGTAGCCGTCCACATTGGCCTGCGGCGTCGACATGTACCGCTCGGTATAGGCGGTGTCGTACAGGCCCCACTCCGTCGGCGGCGCGCCCGCCAGGGCGGCGGCCAGCCCCATCTTCGGCTCGGTCAGGGCCATCAGGCTCATGAACCCGCCATAGGACCAGCCCATCATAGCGATGCGGCTGTCGTCGACGTAAGGCAGCGAGCGCAGATAGTCCGCCCCGATGACCTGATCCGCAATCTCCGGCTGACCCATCTTCAGATAGAGGGCCTGTTTGAAGGCCGCCGAACGGTCGCCTTCGCCCCGGTTGTCCAGGCGGAAGACGATATAGCCAGCCTCGGTCAGCAACTGGGTCTTGGCCGGCTGCCAGGCGTTCTTCACCCCGCCGCCCGACGGCCCGCCATAGACTTCCATCACCACTGGATAGGTCTTCGACGGATCAAAGCCCGGCGGCGTCGTCATCTGCCACATCAGCGTCTCGCCGTGGCTCTGAAGGGTTCCGAAGGTCGGCTTCTGCTGGCGCTCGGCATAGGGCCAGAAGGGATGGCCGGGCTGAAGCTGGTTCTCCTCGATCCAGCGCACGCGCTGTCCGTCGATCGAGTACAGCGCCGACTGCGCCGGGGTGTTCACGTCGCTGTAGTTGCCGACATAGGCCGTGCCGGTGTTGTTGACCGACGCGCTCCACCAGCCGCCGCGCGGGGTGACTTCCGTGGGGCTCAACGTCCGCTTGTAGCTGGCGCGGAACAGTTGCTGCTCGATCGGGTATTCCCTGCCGTCGCGCATGGAGGCGGTGAAGAAGACCTCGCCCGTCTCCTGATTGACGCCGTCCAGCGCCTTGACCGGGTAGTCGCCGCGCGTGATCGGCCGCAGGCGACGGCCGTCCTTGTTATGGAGATACAGGTGACGCCACCCGCTCTCCTCGCTGGACCAGATGAAGTTGCCGTCCTTCAGCGCCTTGAAATCATGAGTGACGTTGACCCAGGCGTTCGAGGTCTGGCTGGCGATCACCCGGCTGGCGCCCGTGGCCGGATCGACGCTGAGCAGGTCCAGCCGCTTCTGATCGCGCGACAGGCGTTGGACATAAGCGACCGAACCGTCCGCCGCCCAGTTCACCCGGCCCAGATAGATGTCGTTGTCGGCGCCCAGATCGACATTGACCCGCTGACCGCTCTGCACGTCCTGCACATAAAGCTCGACCACCGCGTTGGGCCGTCCGGCGCGGGGGTAGCGCTGCGAGATGACCGAGGCCCCGCCGCCCGTGATGTCCAGGCGCGGAATGACGTCGACCGTGCTCTCGTCCGTGCGTTGCAGGGCGATGTAGCGTTCGTTCGGGCTCCACCAATAGCCGGTGTCGCGGTCCAGCTCTTCCTGGGCGATGAACTCGGCCGTGGCCCAGGTGATCAGATCCTTGCCGTCCGTGGTGATGGCCTGTTCGGCGCCCGTCTCCAGATTGACCAGGAACAGGTTCTGATCGCGCACGAAGCTGACGAAGCCCCCCTTGGGCGACACCTTGGCGTCGATCTCATCGGCCGCCGTCTCGGTCAGACGCCGCACCGAGCCGTCGGCGCGGTTGGCCAGAAAGACGTCGCCTTCCAGCGGCGCCAGGATGTAGCGGCCCTGTTCGTCCCACGAATATTCAACCACGCCGCGCTGGGAAATCCGCATCCGCTCGCGCCGCGCCTTCTCGGCCTCGGACAGTTCGCCGGCATCGGGGACCAGGGCGCGGGCGTCGATCAGCTTGAACGGCTCGCCCCCCTTCACCGGCGCGGCCCACAGGTCCAGCACGTCCACGTCATCCTCGCGCGAGCGCAGGAAGGCGACCAACTCGCCGTCGGGCGACAGGCTGACCCCCTTGGCCACCGGCCCGGCCAGGGACGGATTGGCGAACACCCGCTCGACCGTCAGGATCGAGGACGCGGGCGCCGTGGCGGCGGGCGGAGCCGCTGGCTGCGGCGAGGATTGGGCGAAGGCCGAGGTCGCAGCCATCAGGATCGTCGAGGCGAGAAGAAAAGTGCGCATGCCGGTGAAGCTAGAGACGGAATCTTCCGTCGTCATCCCTTCTTTCTCCCTTCTCCCCTTGTGGGAGAAGGTGGCCCGCGTAGAGGGCCGGATGAGGGGGCGCAGTGACGGTTGAAGATCGAAGCGACCGCCCGGCCTCATCGCTGATCAGGTCGCGCCAGCCCCCCTCATCCGTCAGGCTCCGCCTGCCACCTTCTCCCGCAAGGGGAGAAGGATCGCCGCACCACCTTTCGCAACCGCCCGCGACGGCCTAGGTAGTCGCCATGTCTGACGCCTCCCTCTCCGCGCCGCCCGTCAAGGCCAGTCCGTTTCATGAGTTGGAAGTCCTGTGGGTCCGCCACTGGAACGACCAGTTGTTCAGCTTCGGCGTCAAACGGCCCGAGGACTTCCGCTTCCGCTCGGGCGAGTTCGTCATGATCGGCCTGCCTGGCCTGGACGGGGCCAAACCCATCCTGCGCGCCTATTCCATCGCGTCGCCCTTCTGGGCCGAGGAGCTGGAGTTCTTCTCCATCAAGGTCGAGGACGGCCCCCTGACCTCGCGCCTGCAGAAGATCGTCGCGGGCGACAGCGTCCTGATGGGCAAGAAGCCCACCGGCACCCTGGTGCTGGACGCCCTGACCGGCGGCGAACGCCTGTGGCTGATCGGCACGGGCACGGGCCTGGCGCCCTGGCTGTCGGTGGCGCGCGACCCCGAGACCTATTCGCGCTTCAAGCAGGTCATCGTCTGCCACACGGTGCGCAACGTCGCCGACCTGGCCTACCGCGACTTCTTCAGCCACGAGATCCACGACGATCCCCTGATCGGCGACGAGGCGAAGGCCCAGCTGACCTATTATCCGACCGTGACGCGCGAGCGCTTCGAGACGCCGGGCCGCATCACCGACCGCATCAAGTCGGGCGACGTCTTCGCCGACCTGCAACTCCCCATCGGCTTTTCGCCCAACAGCGACCGCGTCATGCTGTGCGGCTCGATGGCCATGATCAAGGAGACCGGCGAACTGCTGGAATCCTACGGCCTGAAAGAAGGCTCGAACGCCGAACCCGGCGACTATGTTCTGGAGCGCGCCTTTGTCGGCTGACCTGATGACCTCTCCCGCCGCTGTCGCCATCGACGCGCGCAAAGCGCCTGAAGACTGCGCCACCATGCTCGACGTGCGTCAGGGCGTGGATGCCCTTGACCGCGCTCTTGTGACTCTGCTGGCCGAGCGCCAGCGCTACATGGACGCCGCCGCGCGCATCAAGCCGAACCGCGACGCCGTCTTCGATCAGGCCCGTATCGACGACGTGGTGGCCAAGGTGCTGAAGGCGGCCGCGCCCGCCGGCCTGTCGCCCGACATCGCCGAGCCGGTCTGGCGCCTGCTGATCGACCGCTGCATCGCCCACGAGTTCGGAACCTGGGACAAGACGCGGGTCTGACGACCTTTCAGCCCTTCAGGCTCTTCAACGCCAGTTCATGGCGATAGGCCGCCACATCGGCCAGGGCCGCGTCCAGCGCCGTCTTCACCCGCTCCAGCCCGGCGGCCGCGGCGGCCTGTTCTCCGAACTCCACCTCTTCGCAGACCTGGGCCAGGGCCTTCGCCCCGATGCCCGCCCCGGCGCCGCGGATGGTGTGAACGGCGTCGCGCCAGCCCTCGCTGGAGGCGTCCAGCATGGCCGACCACATGCGGGCCTGTTCTGCGAACAGGCCCAGCACTTCTTCCGTCACATCATCCATGCCCGCCGTCATGGCTTCGAGGACGGTGAAATCCACCGCCCCCGACAGGTCGCGTCTCGCCATCAGGCCTCGGCCTCTTCGCCCTTGGCCAGGCGCGAGTTGCGCGACGACCACAGCAGGTAGAGAGCCAGGCCGAACAGGTTCCACAGCAGGAAGTAGAGCTGCGTCGAGCTCTTCAGGCTGAAGAAGAAGACGATGCAGCCGATGATGGCGATGCCGCCGACCAGCCACCACAGCGGCGCCTTGAACTTGCGCTCGCGGTTCGGCTCGCGCACGCGCAGCACGATCAGGCTGACGCCCACGGCCATGAAGGCCATCAGGGTGCCGGCGTTGGCCAGCGAGGCCAGTTCGTCCAGACGCATGATGCCGGCCAGGAAGGCCACGACAATGGCGGTGAAGATCGTCACCACGGCCGGAACGCCGCGCTTGGATATCTTGGCTAGGCGGTTGGGCAGCAGGCCGTCGCGCGACATGCCCAGGAAGATGCGGCTCTGGCCGAACAGGAAGGCCAACAGCACGGTCGGCAGGGCGATCACGGCGGCGGCGGCGATCCATTGGGCGGCGACGCCCTGGCCCAGGCCGCGCATGATGTGCGCCAGCGGCTCGGGACTGTCGGCGAAGCTGGCGACCGGGGCGGCGCCGATCGCAGCGGCCGCGACGGCGATATAGAGCACGGTGCAGACCACCATCGAGCCGACGATGCCGATGGCCAAGTCACGCTCGGGCTTCTTGGTCTCTTCCGCCGCCGTGGCGATGGCGTCGAAGCCGTAGAAGGCGAAGAAGATGATGGCGGCCGCGGCCATAACCCCTGTCTGCACGAAGGGCGCGCCGAAGCCGTGCGGCATGAAGGGGGTGAAGTTGGCCGTATCGAAGTGCGGCATGGCGATGGCCACGAACACCACCAGGGCGGCGATCTTCACGAACACCAGCACGGCGTTCAGCGTGGCGCTTTCCTTCGTGCCCAGCAGCAGCAGGCCGGTCACGATGGCGATGATGAAGATGGCCGGCAGGTTGATCAGCCCGCCCTCGACGTGCGGTCCCACGGTCAGGGCGAACGGCAGGTCGATGCCCAGCCCCGCCAGGAAGGGCACGGCGTAGCCGGACCAGCCGACGGCCACCGTCGACACCACCAGCGAATATTCCAGGATCAGGCTCCACCCCACGACCCAGGCGAAGATCTCGCCCAGCGCGGCGTAGGAATAGGTATAGGCGCTGCCCGAAGCGGGCATGATCGTCGAAAGTTCGGCATAGGCCAGCGCCGCACAGGCGCACACCAGACCGGCCAGGGCGAAGCTGATCAGCACCGCCGGACCCGCCAGACCCGCCCCGACGCCGATCAGCGTCAGGATGCCGGTGCCGACGATGGCGCCGACGCCCAGCGCCATAAGATGCGGCCACCCCAGGGTTTTCTTGAGCCCCGGCCCCGAATGCGGGGCCAGCATCGCGTCGATCGAGCGCCGACGGTTCCAGAACGCCATAATCTTTACTCCCCCTCGCCGCGTCTTCTCGGCGGCTGATTCAAGGCGCGACCTTAGCGCGCGATACAATCGCGATAAAAGACGCATTTGGCGCTTGCACCCGACACCGGTCCTGAGTAATAGGAGCGCCCTTCGCCGAGGCCATCAACGCCGCCGCGAAGGACCGGCGCCACACCAAGGGCGCAGACGACGGTACGGGTGATTAGCTCAGTTGGTAGAGCAGCTGACTCTTAATCAGCGGGTCCACAGTTCGAACCTGTGATCACCCACCATCGTCTCTTTTTCTTTACATCGTTGGATGGCAGTCGCTTCGGCGCGAAACCGTCCTGCCGCGTGCGGTTTCTGCTAGAAGACGCGCATGTCTGACACCGCCTCGATTCCCGCCGCCCCTTCCTCTTATGGCCCGCTTCACGGCGTGCGCGTGCTGGACCTGTCGCGGGTTCTGGCCGGGCCGTGGGCGACGCAGACGCTGGCGGACCTGGGGGCCGAGGTCATCAAGATCGAACGGCCGGACGCGGGCGACGACACCCGCCACTGGGGCCCGCCCTTCACCACCACGGCTGAGGGACAGCCCGGCGACGCCGCCTATTTCCTGTGCGCCAACCGGGGCAAGAAGTCGGTCGAGCTGGACATCGCCAGCCCTGAAGGCGCCGAAGCCGTGCGCCGTTTGGCGGCGACCTGTGACGTGGTGGTCGAGAACTTCAAGACCGGCGGGCTGAAGAAGTACGGCCTCGACTACGCCTCGCTGGCGGCGGTCAATCCGAAGCTGGTCTATTGCTCCATCACCGGCTTCGGCCAGGACGGGCCGGACGCGCACCGGGCGGGCTACGACTATATGATCCAGGCCATGGGCGGGCTGATGTCCATCACCGGCCAGCCGGACGGCGCGCCGGGCGCCGAGCCGATGAAGGTCGGGGTGGCGGTCGTGGACCTGTTCACCGGCCTGTACGCCTCCAACGCCATCCTGGCGGCCTTGTGGCACGCGCGAGCGACGGGCGAAGGCCAGCACGTCGACATCGCCCTGTTCGACGTTCAGGCGGCCATGCTGGCGAACCAGGCGACCAACTACTTCGTATCGGGCAAGGCGCCGACGCGGATGGGCAACGCCCACCCCAACCTGGCCCCCTATCAGCCCTTCCCATGTTCGGACGGCATGGTGATCATCGCCGTAGGCAACGACGGCCAGTTCCGCGCCCTGTGCGGCGCCTTGGGGCTGCAAGTCGAGGATCGCTTCGCCACCAACGCCCTGCGCGTCGCCAACCGCGAGGCGCTAGGACCGCTGATCGCCGCGCAGACTGAAGTCTTCACTATGCAGGGGCTGATGCAGGCGCTTGAGGCGGCGGGCGTGCCCTGCGGCCCGGTCAACACCATCGATCAGGTGTTCGAGGAGCCCCAGGCCATCCATCGCGGCCTAACGGTCGAGCAGACGCGGCCCGACCTGGCCGATCCCGTCCGCACTGTCGCCTCGCCCATCCGCCTGTCGAAGACTCCGGTGCGCTATGACGCCCCGCCGCCGAAGCTGGGGCAGGATACGGAAGCCGTGTTGGGGGCGTTGAAGACGGAGAGGTGAGCCTTCCCTGTCTCTCAGTTCGTCATCCTCGGGCTTGTCCCGAGGATCCATAGACTCGACATCGCCGTGTTGCATGCCGAGCTTCACCTTGGAACGCAGCGTTTATGGATCCTCGGGACAAGCCCGAGGATGACGCCTGAATAGGGCAGGTCTCAGCTGACCTGCCGCTTCTCCAATTTCCGCGCCAGGGTGCGGCGGTGCATGCCCAGGCGACGCGCGGTCTCGGAGATGTTGAAGTCGGTCTCGGCCAGCACCTCGTGGATGCGCTCCCACTCCAGCGTCTTGATCGAGGTCGAGCGCGCCGTCAGAGGCGCATCGGGATCGCCCGCCTCGCGGCCGAAGGCGGCCTCGATGGCGTCGGTGCCGGCGGGCTTGGCGAGGTAGTGCCGCGCGCCCAGCTTGATCGCCTCAACCGCCGTGGCGATGCTGGCGAAGCCCGTCAGCACCACGATCACCAGGTCGGGATCAAAGGCGTGCAGCGTCTGCACGCAGGTCAGGCCTGACGCGGTTCCCAGCTTCAGATCCACCACGGCGTAATCAGGATGGTGCGTCTTCAGCAGTTCGACCATCTGGTCATGGCTATGAGCCGAGACGACCTGATAGCCGCGTCGCTCGAAAGATCGGCGCAGAGTGCGCGAAAAGGACTCGTCGTCCTCGACGATCAGAAGCTGGCGGGGCTCGTCGGTCATCTCATTCCCTCTTTCCCGGCCCCTCATTTCGGAGCCAGGGCGTCGATCGGCAAGGTCAGGCGCACCATGGCCCCCTGCCCGCCTTCCTGCTTTCTTGAACGGTTCACGGCCACCACCGTCCCGCCCAACTTGCGTATCACATTCACCAGCAGAAACAGGCCCAGGCCCGAGCCTGCGCGCGCCTTGGTCGACTGATAGGGCTGTCCCAGCTTCTCCAGAATGGCTGGGGAAAAGCCCGGACCGTCGTCCTCGAAGGCGATGAACAACCCGCCCGCGTCGGCGGCGGCCCGAACCTCCAGGTTCCGCGCCCCAGCCTCGTGGGCGTTGTCCAAAAGCGCGCTGAACACCTGTTTCAGCGCCGGATCGGCGATAATGGGCGGATTGCCAGGCGTCGGGCCGTCTAAGGTCACGCGCATGACCTCGCCCGCCTTGTCGGACCATTCCGCAATGATCTCCTGCAGGAAGGCTTTCAAGGTGGTGACGGTGGGCGCCTCGCCCCGCGCCTCTCCCGCCGACATCAGGATGTTGGTGACGATGGATTTGCAGCGCTCGACCTCGGCCTGCATCTGCTCGATGTCCTGCACCATATCCTCGTCGCGGTTCAGCGCGGGCATCCGTCGCCAGTCGCTGAGAATAACCGACAGCGAGGCGAGCGGCGTGCCCAGCTCATGCGCCGCGCCCGAAGCCAGCAGCCCCATGCGCACGATGTGGTCCTGTTCCGCCGCCTGCTGCCGCGCCTCGGCCAGATAAGCGTCGCGGGCGCGCACGTTCTGGCTGGTGCGGGTGACGAAGGCGACCAGCAGCACTGCGATCAGGATGAAGTTGATCAGGGCTCCCTGCTGGATCAGGCCCAGCCGCGCATCGGCTCCGGCAGGCAGGTCCAGCGGCTGCCGCCAGATCGCCAGGAAGGCCAGGCAGGCGCCCGTCGCCAGCACGAAGCCCCAGGCGTAGGCCGGGCGCAGCAGCACCGCCGCCAGCACCACCTGCATCAGGTACAGGGCCGCGAACGGATTGGTCGCCCCGCCGCTGAAGTAGAGCAGCCAGCTCAACGCCGCCACATCGACGCACAGGGCCAGCAGGATCTCCGGGTCGGTCACGACCTTGCGCCGCAGCGTCACCGGCGCGCTGACCAGGTTCATCACCGCCAGGGCCGTCGGCGCCAGCAGCAGCGGCCCCAGCGGCAGGCTGATGCCCAGGCCCCAGTGGACGATGACGATGGTCGCCACCTGACCGATCACCGCCAGCCAGCGCAACTGGATCAGCAGTAGCATGTTGCGGCGACCGGCCGCGCCCGGCGACACGGACGTCTCGGCATTGGCGTCCATGCCCATCAGGGTGCGGGCGAAGCGGCTCAGGGTCTGGGTCTGCATCATCGCCCCCCCAGCCTACGGCGCCGCTCTTCGCGCAGCCACAGCACCGCCCCGCCCGCCGACATCAGCGCCAGGCCGAACCAGGTCAGGGCGTAAACCAGATGGCTGTTGGCGAACCGCACCACCGTCAGCCCGCCGCGCGGCCAGCCGCCGGGATTGGGCGTTGCGTCCGCGTCGATGAAATAGGGCGCGATGGGGCCGCTCAGCTGCTTGGCCTCAGCGATCGCGGCCACGTCGCGCGAGAACCAGCGGTCGCCCGCCGGATCGTTGTCGCGCAGGAAGCCGCCCTTGGGCTCGCTGATCCGCAACAGGCCGGTGACGGACACCGGCCCTTCGACCTGACCCTCAGCGCGGCTTTCGGGCGCGGCGCGCTCGGCCGGGACAAAGCCTCGGTTGATCAAGACGGTGAAGCCGCGCGCGTCCGTCAACGGCGTCACGACCCAGAAGCCCGGCCCCAGGTCCGTCACCGCCTTCACCCGCACCTCGCGGTCATGCGCAAAGCGGCCGCTGGCCGTGACGCGACGGTACTGATCCGCCTCGCGCGTCACGGCGCCGAACCCTTGCCGTCCCAGCGCGGGAACGGGATCGGCATGGATGCGAGTGTCGACCTGACGGATCAGCTCCTGCTTCCACGCCAGGCGCTGGACCTGCCAGACGCCCAGCGCCGAAAAGCCCGCGATCAGTACGGCGAACGCCGCCAGTCCCGCGACCGTTCGACGGCGTGACGCCGGACGGGCGGCGGGTTCAGGGGCCGACGATGACGTCAAGCGGCGTCTCCGCGTGCGAGAGGGCTCAGCCCATCCCCTGCATGTCGTGGACGGGCATCATGTTGGTGTTCAGGTGATACATGACCCAGACCGAACCGGCGACGGCGATGACCACGATCACCAGGGTGAAGATCAGCGCCAGCATGTTCCAACCGCCCTCGGACTTATGGTTCATGTGCAGGAAGAAGATCATGTGGACCACGATCTGCACCACGGCGAAGGCGGTGATGATCAGGCCCGTCAGCTGCGGCGCCAGCACCCCGGCCATGACCAGCCAGAACGGAATGGCGGTCAGCACGACCGACAGGGCGAACCCGATCAGATAGCCCTTGTAGGTGCCGTGATCATGGTCATCGCCGTGGTGATCGTCGTGATGGTCCACGGCGTGCTCATTGTGGGCTTCAGCGCTCATCGCAGCATCCCGAACAGATAGACGAAGGTGAAGACGCCGATCCAGATGACGTCCAGGAAGTGCCAGAACAGGCTCAGGCACATGAGGCGGCGCTTGTTGGCCTGGATCAGACCCTTCTGACCCACCTGGATCATCAGAGTGACCAGCCAGATGATGCCGAAGGTGACGTGCAGGCCGTGGGTGCCCACCAGGATGAAGAAGGCCGACAGGAAGCCGCTGCGCTGGGGCGTGGCGCCCAGGTGGATCATGTGGGCGAACTCATAGAGCTCGATCCCCAGGAAGCACAGGCCGAACAGACCCGTGACCGCCAACCAGACCTGCGTCTGCGCCACCTTGTTGCGGTACATCGCCAGCATGGCGAAGCCGTAGGTGATCGACGAGAACAGCAGCATGGAGGTATTCACCGCCACCAGCGGCAGGTCGAACAGATCCTTGGGCGCCGGGCCCGCCGCATAGTTGCCGCCCAGCACGGCGTAGACGGCGAACAGGATCGCAAAGATGAGGCAGTCGCTCATCAGATACATCCAGAAGCCCAGCATGGTGCTGTGGCCTTCCGGGTGGTGCGGCTCCTCTACCGGGTGGAAGATCGGCCGCCCGGCGTCGTCGACATAGTCGGGGTTGAGGGAAGGTGCGTGGCTCATCGGATCACCCCTGCGTCGCTGCTGCGGCCGCCAGGGCCTTGGTGCGCGCGTCCTCGGTCGTCTGAACCGTCTCGGCCGGGATGAAGTAGTCGCGCTTGTAGTTGAAGGTGTGGAAGATGGCGTAGCCGATCAGCGCCGCGAAGCTCGCCGCCGCCAGCCACCAGATGTACCAGATCAGCGCAAAGCCCAGGATCAGCGACAGCGCCGACAGGATGAATCCAGCCCCCGTGTTTGACGGCATGTGGACCGGCTTGAAGCCAGCGGTCGGACGCTCATAGCCGCGCGCCTTCATGTCCCACCAGGCGTCGCCGTCGTGGATGATCGGCGTCTTGGCGAAGTTGTAGTCCGGCGGCGGCGAAGAGGTGGCCCACTCCAGCGTCCGGCCATGCCAGGGGTCGCCCGTCTCGTCGCGCAGCTTGTCGCGGTTGATGATGCTGACCGCGAACTGGATCAGCATGGCCAGGATGCCGACGGCGATGATCGCCACGCCCACGCCCGCGATGATGAACCAGATCTGATAAGCCGGATCGTCGAAGACCCGCATCCGGCGCGTCACGCCCATGAAGCCCAGAACGTACAGCGGCATGAAGGCCATCCAGAAGCCGACCACCCAGCACCAGAAGCTGACCAGCCCCCACTTCTTCTCCAGCTTGAAGCCGAAGGCCTTGGGCCACCAATAGTTGATGGCGGCGAACAGGCCGAACAGCACCCCGCCGATGATGACGTTGTGGAAGTGGGCGATCAGGAACAGGGAGTTGTGCAGCACGAAGTCCGCCGGCGGCACCGCCAGCATGACGCCCGTCATCCCGCCGATCACGAAGGTCAGCATGAAGGCGACCGTCCACATCATCGGCAGCTCGAACCGGATGCGGCCGCGGTACATGGTGAACAGCCAGTTGAACAGCTTGGCCCCTGTCGGGATCGAGATGATCATCGTCGTGATCCCGAAGAAGGAGTTCACGGACGCGCCCGAGCCCATGGTGAAGAAGTGGTGCAGCCACACCAGGTAGGACAGGATGGTGATGACCACCGTCGCATAGACCATCGAGGTGTAGCCGAAGAGTTTCTTGCCCGAGAAGGTCGAGGTCACTTCGGAGAAGACGCCGAACAGCGGCAGGATCAGGATGTAGACTTCGGGGTGGCCCCAGATCCAGATCAGGTTCACGTACATCATCGGATTGCCGCCGAAGTCGTTCGTGAAGAAGTTGGTGCCGACATAACGGTCCGCCGACAGCAGCACCAGCGTCGCCGTCAGGATCGGGAAGGAGGCCACGATCAGGACGTTGGCGCACAGCGAGGTCCAGGTGAAGACCGGCATCTTCATCAGGCCCATGCCCGGCGCGCGCATCTTCACGATGGTGGCGATCAGGTTGATGCCGGACAGGGTGGTCCCTACCCCCGCCACCTGTAGCGCCCAGATGTAATAGTCGACCCCGACGCCAGGACTGTAGCCGATGCCCGACAGCGGCGGATAGGCCAGCCAGCCGGTGCGCGCGAACTCGCCGATGAACAGCGAGGCCATGACCAGCACGGCCCCCATCGTCGTCATCCAGAAGCTGAAGTTGTTCAGGAAGGGGAAGGAGACGTCCCGCGCCCCGATCTGCAACGGCACCAGATAGTTCATCAGGCCGGTGATCATGGGCATGGCCACGAAGAAGATCATGATCACGCCGTGGGCGGTGAAGATCTGATCATAGTGGTGGGCGTTCAGATAGCCCTCGGACCCGCCGAAGGCCATGGCCTGCTGGATCCGCATCATGATGGCGTCAGCAAAGCCGCGCAGGAACATGATCAGGCCCAGGATCATGTACATGATCCCGATCTTCTTGTGGTCCACGGTGGTGAACCACTCCTTCCAGAGATAGCCCCACAGCTTGTAGCGGGTGAGCAGGGCCAGCACCCCCAGACCGCCGATGACGACGACGGCGAAGGTGGCGACCAGGATGGGCTCGTGGAACGGAAGCGAGTCCCAGTTCAACCGACCCAGAAGTGGCGATGTGGTTTGTTCGACAGTCATGATCGTTCAGGCGCTCAGGATTGCGACGCGGCGGGCGCGGACGCCGTGGAAGGCGCGGAGAAGAGAGAGGCGAAACGCTCGCCCTGTTCGGATCGGCCGGGGCGTTCCAGCCCCTGCCCCATGACCCGGTTCAGCGGGGTGTCGCGGGCGACGTCCTCGCCGAAGGCCTGACGGCGGCGGGCGGCCTCGACGGCGGCGGCCTCGGCCTCCAGCGGGGTGCACAGCGTCATCACATAGGACTCGCCGGCGCCGAACACGGCGTCGCCGCGACGGGCGTATTTGTCATAGATCAGCGGCAGGGTGTTCTTGACCGCCGCCAGACCCAGACCGCCCTTGCGGTCGATGTCCATCATCTCGCCCATGCACATCTTGCCCGGCTCGACGCACATGTTGACCACGGCGTCGAACAGGCGGTCATCGACCGAGGCGTAGTGCAGGACCGGCACCTTCTCGCTGGGCTTCTCCAGCTCCAGATAGGTGTCGCGATCCAGACCCTGATCGGCGGCGCGCACGCCCGCGACCCACTGGTCGAAGCCGGCCTGATCCAGACCGTGGAAGGCGAAACGCATGTTCGAGAAGCCGTCGCCGGAATAGTTGGCCGAGAAGCCGACGTATTCGCCCGGACGGTTGATGACGGCGTGCAGCTTCGTCTCCATGCCCGGCATGGCGTAGATCTGACCGGCCAGGGCGGGGATGTAGAAGGAGTTCATCACCCCAGTCGAGGTGATATGGAAGCGGATCGGCCGATCAACCGGCGCAGCCAGCTCGTTCACCGTGGCGATGCCGTATTCGGGGTAGATGAACAGCCACTTCCAGTCCATCGCCACCACCTCGACCTGCAGCGGGCGATGATCTTCGGAGACGGCCTTGCCTTCAGCGATGCGGTCCAGCGGGCGATAGGGGTCCAACAGGTGCGTCCCGGCCCAGGTGATGGCGCCCAGGCAGATGATGATCAGCAGCGGCGCGGCCCAGATCACCAGCTCCAGATGGGTCGAATGGTCCCAGTCCGGCTCGTACCGGGCTTCCCGGTTCGATTCCCGATATTTCCAGGCGAAGAAGACGATCATCGCCATCACTGGAATGACGATGATCAGCATCAGCGCCACCGACCAGACCAGCAGGTCGCGCTGCTGGGCGGCGATGTCGCCGGCGGGCGCCAGGACCACGGCCTCGCAGCCGGGCAGCAGGGCCAGAAGGGGCAACAGCAACAGGGGGCGCAGTCGGCGCACGGCGGCTCCAGTCGAGGTTCGAGGCAAGGGCACGGTCATCTTGCAAGCCCCGTAGCCGCGCCTTCCAAACCTTGACACTGGACAATCTGCCCTATCCCCCCTCGCATCCATCGGGAGCAAAGGAGCTGTTTCGTCATTCTATTGTCGCGGGCGCGCGTGCGCCCCGGTTCCTGGAGCCTCATCGGTCATGAACGCAGCCAGCGGCGCGCCTTCTTCAGAGCCCCTCGAACGGGACGCCAGCCGGATCAACGCGCGAGACGGCAAAATCGACGCGGGCGAAATCGCCATCGGCGTCATCATCGGCCGGACGTCGGAATTCTTCGACTTCTTCGTCTACGCCATCGCCTCGGTCGTGGTCTTCCCGCAGTTGGTCTTCCCCTATGCGGGCCCGCTGGGCGGGACATTACTGTCCTTCGCCGTCTTCGCCGTGGCCTTCATCGCCCGGCCGTTCGGCACCGCCCTGTTCATCGCCATCGACCGGCGCTTCGGGCGCGGGACCAAGCTGACCATCGCCCTTTTCCTGCTGGGCCTGTCGACCGTCTGCCTGGGCTTCCTGCCGGGGCACGCGCAGGTCGGTCACTGGTCGGCCGCCGTGCTGATCGCCCTGCGGATCGGCCAGGGCGTGGCCCTGGGCGGCGCCTGGGACGGCATGGCCTCGCTTCTGGCCGTCGCCGCGCCTGAGAAACGCCGCGGCTGGTACGCCATGGCGCCGCAACTGGGGGCGCCCTTCGGCCTGATCGTGGCCAGCGCCCTGTTCGCCTATTTCTTGAGCAAGCTGTCGGCCGCCGACTTCATGGACTGGGGCTGGCGCTATCCGTTCTTCGTGGCCTTCGCCATCAACGTGGTGGCCCTGTTCGCGCGCCTGCGCATCGTGGTGACGCCGACCTTCCAGGCCGCCTTCAAGACGCTGGAACTGCACCCCACCCCCGTGACCCAGGCCGTACGCGAAGAAGGCGGAAGCATCGTCATCGGCGCCTTCGCACCCCTGGCCAGCTTCGCCATGTTCCACATGGTGACGGTGTTCCCGCTGTCGTGGGTCTTCCTCTACACGGACGAGGCGCCCAGCCGCTTCCTGATGATCGAACTGATCGGCGCCGTCTTCGGCCTGTTCGCCATCATGGCCTCGGGCTGGCTGGCCGACCGCTACGGCCGCCGCGCCCTGATGGCCGTCACGGCCGCGGGCATCGCCGCCTTCTCGGGCTTTGCGCCCCAGCTTCTGGACGGCGGCCCGGCGGGCGAGCTGACCTATATGATCCTGGGCTTCATCCTGCTGGGCCTGTCGTTCGGTCAGGCGTCCGGCTCGATCGCCTCCAGCTTCAGCCTGACCAACCGCTACACCGCCTCGGCCCTGACGTCGGATCTGGCGTGGCTGTTCGGCGCAGGCTTCGCTCCGCTGGCGGCGCTGGCGCTGTCGGGCAAGTTCGGCCTGGTGGCGGGCGGCGCCTATCTGCTGTCGGGCGCCGTCTGCACCCTGCTGGCCCTGTGGCTGAACCGCGAACTGGCCAAGGGCAACGCGGGCGCCAAGGCGTAGGGCTTACCCATCGTCCCATAAAGAAGGGGCGCGGCCAGCCGGTCGCGCCCCTTTTTTTGTTGCGCTAGCGCTCGGCGCGCGGCGCCTCGCTGCTAGAGCGCGGTGGCGTGTGGTCAGCCCTGCGCCTTGGCCTTGCGGCGCCAGTGGGTCAGCAGGTGTTCGGTGTAGCCGTTCGGTTGCTCCCTGCCCTTGAACACCAGATCGCAGGCCGCCTGCCACGCGGGGCCGTCATACCCCGGCGACAAGGGACGATAGGCCGGATCGCCCGCATTCTGGCGATCCACCACCACGGCCATGCGCTTCAGCGCCTCCATGACCTCGTCCTCGGTCGTGACGCCGTGGCGCAGCCAGTTGGCCAGGTGCTGGCTGGAGATGCGCAGCGTCGCCCGGTCCTCCATCAGGCCCACATCGTGAATGTCCGGCACCTTGGAGCAGCCGACGCCCTGATCTACCCAGCGCACGACGTAGCCGAGAATGCCCTGCGCATTGTTGTCCAGCTCCTGCCGGATCTCGTCGGCGCCCGGCGTTCCGGTCGCGAACGGCGGGGTCAGCAGAGGCGTCAGGCCGGTCGGCGCGCGCGTGGCGATCTCGGCCTGACGCGCCCAGACGTCGACCTCGTGATAATGCAGGGCGTGCAGGGTCGCCGCCGTCGGCGACGGAACCCAGGCTGTCGAGGCCCCCGCGCGCGGATGGCCCGCCTTGGCCGCCAGCATGTCGCCCATGCGGTCCGGCGCGGCCCACATCCCCTTGCCGATCTGCGCCCGGCCCGACAGGCCCGCCTTCAGGCCGATGTCGACATTGCGGTCCTCATAGGCCTTGATCCAGCCGGTCTCGCGCACCGCCTCCTTGCGGACGACGGGGCCGCCTTCCATCACCGTGTGGATCTCGTCGCCGGTGCGATCCAGGAAGCCGGTGTTGATGAAGACCACCCGGCCCTTGGCCGCCGCGATGCAGTTCATCAGATTGACGCTGGTGCGGCGCTCCTCGTCCATGATGCCCATCTTCAGCGTCAGGGCGGGCAGGCCCAGCATGGTCTCGACGGCGCCGAACAGTTCGTCGGCGAAGGCCACCTCGTCCGACCCGTGCATCTTGGGCCGCACCACATAAACGGAACCCGCCGGGCTGTTGCGCGCCTCGGCCGGGCGACGCAGGTCGTGCAGGCCGATCAGGCCCGTCATGGCGATGTCCAGCAGATGCTCGGGCGTCTCGCGCCCGTGGGCGTCCAGCACGGCGTCGGTCGTCAGGTGCAGGCCGACGTTGCGCACCAGCATCAGGCTGCGCCCCTTCAGCGCCAGCGACGAGCCATCCGGCGTCGTATAGACGCGATCAGGGTTCAAGCGCCGCTCGACCGTGCGGCCGTCCTTCTGGAAATCGGCCTGAAGATCGCCGCGCATCAGGCCCAGCCAGTTGGCGTAGACCAGCCGCTTGTCCGCCGCATCGACGGCGGCGACGCTGTCCTCGGCGTCGGCGATGGCCGACAGGGCCGCCTCGACCAGCACATCGGCGACGCCCGCCGGATCGCTCTCGCCGATGCGGTGCGCGCGGTCGATGACGATCTCCAGATGCAGGCCATTGTGGCGCAGTAGGACGCCCGACGGCGCCGCCGCCTCCCCCGCATGACCGGCGAAGACGGCCGGATCGGCCAGCCCTGTTTCACGCCCCCCGGACAGGACGACGGCCAACCGCCCGTCCTCGACGCGATAGCCGACCGCCTCGGCATGACCGCCCTCAGCCAGCGGCGCCGCCTGATCCAGAAAAGCGCGGGCGCGGGCGATGACGCGGGCGCCGCGCTCGACGTCATAGCCGCCCGCCTTCGGCGCCTCGCCCAGCGCATCGGTGCCGTAAAGCGCGTCGTACAGGCTGCCCCAGCGCGCATTGGCGGCGTTCAGCAGATAACGGGCGTTGGTCAGGGGCACGACCAATTGCGGCCCGGCCAGGGTCGCGATCTCGGGGTCAACGTTCGCCGTCTCAGCCCGCACGCCGTCGCGCTCTGGCTCGATATAGCCGATCTCGCGCAGATAGGTCTGATAGGCCGCCTGATCCGGCTGGCCCGGATAGGCGCGGTGCCAGTCATCCAGCTTGCTCTGCAACTGGTCGCGGCGTTCCAAAAGGTCGCGGTTGCGGCGGCCGAAGCGGGCCAGCAGCCCTTCGACCCCGGCCCAGAAGGCGTCGGCGCTCACGCCCGAATCCCGCGTCGCTTGATCGCGCACGAAAGCGTCAAGCTCGGCGGCGACCTTCAGGCTGCCGTGGCGGACATAGGCGTCAGCGGGGGTCTTGGGGGCGTCGAACATGGCGGTCTCCTTCATCTAAGGCCCTCACCTCATCCGTCATTCTCGGGCTTGTCCCGAGAATCCAGACGCGCAACGGGCGGCGCCCCCTCACGATCAGCGTCGGCGTTTCTGGATCCTCGGGACAAGCCCGAGGATGACGACCGAGAGAGCAGCAGGCTGCAAAGTAGTCCGAGCCTGCCTCTCTATCCACGGCGAAGAAAGATATCTATCTTTGCAAAAGACGCAACGATGAGAGCCCGCCATGCTGGCCGAGTATGAAATCTTCGTCCGTGCACTGGAGGAAGGCAGCCTGTCCGCCGCCGCGCGGCGGCTGGACCTGTCGCCCGCCGTGGCCTCGCGCAGGCTGGCGCGGCTGGAGGACCGGCTGGGCGTGCGGCTGATCGAACGCACTTCGCGCCGTCTGGCCCCGACCGAGGCCGGGCGGCTGGTCTATGACCGCGCGGCGCAACTGCTGGAAGGCGTCGAGGATCTGGAGGCCGTGGTGTCGCGCCGCACGACCCAGGCGCGCGGTTTACTGCGCGTCTCGGCGCCGACCTCGTTCGGACGGCGGCGGCTGGCGCCGCTGCTGCAACCCTTCCTGGCGGCGCAACCCCGCCTGACGCTGGAGCTGAACCTAACCGACGCCTTCGTGGACCTGATGGCCGAGGACGTGGACGTGGCCGTGCGGATCGGCGGCTATGAGGCGGATAATCCACTGATGCATCGCCTGGCGCCGAACCGGCGGGTGCTGTGCGCCTCGCCCGCGTATCTGGCCGAGCACGGCGCCCCGGACAGTCTGGACGACCTGCGCCGCCACGCCCAGCTGGCGGCCGAGAACCAGTCGACCTGGCGGCTGGAAGGCCCCGAAGGCCCCGTCGTCTTCCGCGCCCGCAGCCGCGTGCGGACCAACTCAAGCGAAGTGGCGCGCGAACTGGCTCTGGCGGGCCTCGGCGTCGCCCTGCGCTCGACGTGGGACGTCGGCGACGAGCTGCGCGACGGGCGGCTGAAGGTGGTGCTGCCGCAGTATGCCGGCTCGTCGGACGTGGCGATCTTCGCCCTGACGGCGGGCCGGGCGCGGGCCGAAACCCGCGTCCGCGCCTTCATCGACTTCCTGACCGGCCTCTATGGAGAGACGCCGGAGTGGGATCGCTGACTTCTTCCTTCTCCCCTTGTGGGAGAAGGTGGACGGCGAAGCCGGACGGATGAGGGGTGCGAAGAAGCAGGCTGGCGACATCCATTCAGGCATCGCGCCGACACCCCTCATCCGGCCCTGAAGGGCCACCTTCTCCCACAAGGGGAGAAGGGTTCTGGCTCATTTCATCCAGCGATCCAGCCAGGCGCCCATCTCATACAGGGTGTGGCCGACCGATTCCCGCGCGCGATAGCCGTGATCCTCCTTGGGAAGAACGACATAGCGCGCCGTGGCGCCGTTGCCCTTCAGCGCGGCGTAGAAGCGTTCCGTCTGAATCGGGAAGGTGCCCGAGTTGGCGTCCGCCTCGCCGTGGATCAGCAGGATCGGCTCGTTCACCTTGTTGGCGTAGGTGAAGGGCGACATGGCGTTATAGGTCTCGGTCGCCTCCCAATAGGACCGCTGCTCCGCCTGGAAGCCGAAGGGCGTCAGGGTGCGGTTGTAGGCGCCCGAGCGCGCGATGCCGGTCTTGAACAGGTCGGTGTGCGCCAACAGGTTCGCCGTCATGAAGGCGCCGTAGCTGTGCCCGCCCACGGCGATGCGTTCGCGATCCGCCACGCCCAAGGCCACGACGGCGTCGACCGCCGCCTTGGCGCTTGCCGACAGTTGCTCGATGTAGGTGTCGTTCGGCTCGGCCCCATCGCGGCCGATGATCGGCATCGTCGGGTTGTCCAGGATGGCGTAGCCCTGGGTCAGCAGGAACAGGTGGCTGGAGCCGCCGGGCCGCACGAAGCGGTTGTCGGTATCCACGACCTGCCCCGCCACGGCGGCATCCGTGAACTCGGCTGGATAGGCCCACATCAGCAACGGCAGCGGGCCGTCGCGGCCCTTGTCGTAACCAGCCGGCAGATACAGCGTGCCTGACAGCTGCACGCCGTCGTCGCGGGTATAGGTGATCAGCTCTCGGCTGACACCGGCCAGTTGCGGCGCAGGGTCCGGGAAGGCGGTCAGGGCTGTCACGCCGCCATCCAGGTCGCGCACCCGCAGGTTGGCCGGATCAGTGCGGCTTTCGCGGTAGGTCACCAGCTTGCGGCCGTTCTCGTCCAGCACGCCGACCACGGTCTCATACTCGCCCTGCGCCGAGCGCCACAGACGCTCCGTTTCGCCGGTCTTCAGGTCCATCAAGTCAAGAAAAGGATACTGACCCTGGCGCGTGGCGCCGTCGCCCTCGACGAAGACCTTTGAGCCGTCGGCGTTGAAGCGCATGACCGAGCGGCCGCGCGCGTTCGGTTCGGTCATCACCGAGCCCGGATCGTTGTAGCGGTCCTGATAGTTGCGATCGACCAGGACGCGACCCTGCCCCGGATTCGACGGATCGACCAGGGTGCGGGTCTCGTGGCGGGTGTTGAACCAGCGGCTGTTGACGATGGCGACGTCGTCGCGGCCCCAGGTGGTCCCGGCGTAGCGTTCTTTGAGGTCGAGCAGAGTCTGCGCCCGGTCGTTGAACGGCGCGCGCAACATGAAGACGCGGTCGCGCACCTCGGCGGCGGTGCGCGGATCGCCGCCGTCCTGAGCCTCGGTCCAGACCAGGGTGGCGTCGGCGTCCGCTCGCCACTGGACCGAACGCGGCCCCGGCGCCACCGCGTCAAACGGCGTCGGCACATTGTCCCGCAACGGCAGGTCGGCGACGCGATGCGCCTCGCGGCCGTTCAGGTCGGTGACGATAATTTCAGACGGGAACAGACTGGCCGGCACGACATAGCTGTAGGGCTTCTTCACCCGCGTTTGCAGGAGGTAGCGGCCATCCGGCGAGTTCGAGACGCCCAGGATGACGCCCGGCTGGCCCACAGTGCGGGCGCGGCCGTTCAGCGACACCACGGTCGGCTGGCTGGTGAAATAATAGTCGAACAGGGCCTCGTCGCCCGCATTGGACAACAGATCCTGATAGGTGCGGACCGGGGCGGCGCGGCCGCCCGTCTCGGCCACGATGGGGCCTTCGGGCGGATGCTCGACGTTCGGCGCCACGCCGCGACCGGCTGGAACGGCCAGGACCAGCAGGCCAGACGAGTCCGGCAGCCACGAGAAGCCCGCGCCTGAGGCCGCGTTGACCATCGGTCCGTTCAACTTGCGCGCCTTGGCCTGGGCGACGTCAGCAACCCACAGATCCAGTCCGCCGGGCACGTTGACGAGGAAGGCGACCGTCTTGCCGTCCGGCGCCCAGCTGGTGTTCGTCAGGCGCGCATTGGCGGGCAGACCCGACACGGGCCGCGCGGGGCCGCCGTCGATTGACTGGAAGCTGAGCCCCGTCAGCCAGGAAACGCGGCTGTTGGCCGGGCCGTTGTTGCGAGGGTTGATGCGATAACCGGCCAGTCGCAGCATCGGCTCAGATAGTTCTGCGATACTAGGCAGGTTTGAGCGGTCGGTCAGCAGAAGGGTCTTGCGGTCCGGGCTGACGCTGACGCCCGGGTTCGGCTTGGCGTCCAGGATTTGAGCGATCGGCTGCGGCGGCTGCTGGTAGGTCGGAGCCGCGTCCTGGGCGAGGGCGGCGGCGGGCAGAGCCAGGGCCGGCACGGCCGCGGCCAGCACCAGGGCGGGCAAGGCGGCCCTCATCAGTCGATTGCGCATGAAATTTCCCCACTGAGACGAGTCTTCTGTGACGCTAGGTGTGTAGCCCTTGAGACGTGGGGTCAACCGCTCAGCCTCCGCCAGAGCTTCGCCATGCCTTCCCCTGCGTCGCGCTTGCCGCTTGCCCCTCATCCCGGCCCGCTTTAAGGACGGAAGAGACCGCGATATTCATCAGACGGTGAAAAAGGGAGTCCGATGGGCAAGATTTACGCTGACGTGAAGTCCGCGCTGGAGGGGCTGACATTCGACGGCATGACCGTCATGTCCGGCGGCTTCGGCCTGTGCGGCATTCCCGAAAACCTGATCGCAGGCCTGCGCGACACGGGCGTGAAGGGTCTGACCGTCATCTCCAACAATGCGGGCGTGGACGGCTTCGGCCTGGGCCAGCTGCTGGAGACACGCCAGATCGCCAAAATGATCTCGTCCTACGTCGGCGAGAACAAGGAGTTCGAGCGCCAGTATCTGGCCGGTGAACTGCAGCTGGAGTTCAACCCCCAGGGTACCCTGGCCGAGCGCATCCGCGCGGGCGGCGCGGGCATCCCGGCCTTCTTCACCGCCACCGGCGTCGGCACCCTGGTCGCCGAGGGCAAGGAAGTGCGCGACTTCGACGGCCGCAAATACGTCATGGAGACGGGGCTGGTCGCCGACCTGTCCATCGTCAAGGCGTGGAAGGCCGATGAGCGCGGCAATCTGGTGTTCCGCAAGACGGCCCGCAACTTCAACCCGATGATGGCCACCGCCGGCAAGGTGACGCTGGTCGAGGTCGAGGAAATCGTCCCCGTCGGCTCGTTGGACCCCGACCACATCCACACGCCGGGCGTCTATGTCGACCGCCTGATCCAGACCGTGTCCGAAAAGCGCATCGAACAGCGCACTGTTCGTCAGCGGGAGGCTTAATCCAATGGCTCGTACTCGCGAACAACTGGCCGAGCGCGCCGCCAAGGAGCTACAGGACGGCTTCTATGTGAACCTGGGAATCGGCATTCCGACCCTGGTGGCCAACTACATCCCCGAGGGCATGGTCGTGACCCTGCAGTCGGAGAACGGCATGCTGGGCATGGGCCCCTTCCCCTATGAGGGCGAGGAAGACCCTGACCTGATCAACGCCGGCAAGCAGACCATCACCGAAATCCCCGAGAGCAGCTATTTCAGCTCCTCGGACAGCTTCGCCATGATCCGCGGCGGCCACATCAACCTGTCGATCCTCGGCGCCATGGAAGTGGCCCAGAACGGCGACATCGCCAACTGGATGATCCCCGGCAAGCTGGTGAAGGGCATGGGCGGGGCGATGGACCTTGTCGCGGGCGTCAAGCGCGTGGTCGTGGTCATGGATCACGCCAACAAGCACGGCCAGTCCAAGGTCTTGAAAGCCTGTACACTTCCGCTGACGGGCACGGGCGTGGTCAGCCGCATCATCACCGACCTGGCCGTCTTCGACGTCAAGCCGGACGGTTCGGGGCTGGAGCTGATCGAACTGGCTGACGGCGTGACCCTGGACGAGGTCGCGGCCAAGACCGAGGCCGACTACACGGTGGCGGCGAACCTGGGCTGAGCCGCCCGCCCCGCCTGAAACGCAAAACCCCGGCGACCGCGAGGCCGCCGGGGTTTTTCATGCTCACTTCGGAGGCAGAAGGAATTTAGTCCCGCGTCGCCTGGAAGCCCTGCTGGTCGGTCCACAGGACGATCTGGCGGCTGGCCTCGGCCGTGGCGCGGTCGAAGGCGGCGACGATGGCCGACTGGCGGTTCTCGCCTGCGCTTTCGCGCACCGTGATGCGGTCCTCGACGACAAGGCTGCGGTCGCTCATGCGGAACAGACGCAGCAGCACCACAATGTTCGCATCCGGCACGCCGCCCGGCGCGGCGTAGGCCGCCTCGAAGCGGCGCACGTCCACGCTCAGCAGCAAGCCGTTGCGCGACAGCGGCCCGCTGCTCAGGACGGTGCACGTGCCGCCGTCCAGAAAGGCGTTGCGCAGCGCTTCCTCGAACAGGGTCTCGGCCGGCGACACCCAGCGCGCGCCCTTGATGTAGGCCGCCTCGGCCCCGGTGACGGCCAGGATGCGATCACCGCGCGCCGCCTCGGGGAAGTCCACCCGGCGCATGGAGACGTGAACGTCCGGGCAGGCCGAGGTCGCGCCCGTCCCGGCATAGGCCGAGGCCCCGCCGAAGCGATACAGTTGAACCGGATCGGGCGACGACAACAAGGCGCAACCCGACAAGGCGACCGACGCCGCAGCGATCATGAAGGTAGAACGGATCACGGCTGCACCTCGATTTCCTTGGACGGCGCCTTGGCGATGAAGTCGCGCGGGCTTTCACGCACATTGTCGATCAGCGACTGCAGCGAGCGCGTCGCCTGATCCAGTTGTCGGATGGTGTCGTTGAGTTGCGGCACGGTCTGCGTGCCGAAGTCGCCCAGCGGACCTTCCAGTCCTGTCGCCGAACGGTTGATTGAGGCGATGGCGGCCTGGGCCTCGCGCGTCGCGGCGTTGATGTTGGCGATGGCTTGCTTGCCGTCGGTGTCGACCATCTGGCGCGCGCTCGCGCCCAGGGCCTGATATTCGCCGACGGCGGCGTTGGCCTTGGTGATGGTCTCTTCAAGCTGTTGGAACATGCCCTTGCGGGCCTCCAGCTCGGCGGTCAGGGCCTCGACGTTCTTCACGCTGGTCGAGAAGCTGCGGATGTTGTCGTCCGACATCACGCGGTTGATGCGGTTCAGGGCGTCCACGGTCTGCGCCAGCACCGTGCCCGATCCGCTCAGCAGCTCGGCGATGGGGCTGGGCTGGCTCTGGATCACCGGCACGACATGGTCGGGATACTGATCCTTCAGAATGGGGCTGTCCGGCGAACCGGCAGTGATCTGAATATAGTTCAGGCCGGTGATGCCCTGCGGCTCCAACTGGGCGCGCGAGGTCACGCGCACCGGCGTCGTGCCGTTCAGCCGCACGCGGGCGATGACCTGATCGCCCTTCTTCGGATCCAGATTCAGGTTGGTCACCTCGCCGACGCGGATGCCGTTGAAGTGCACCTCGCCGCCTTCCGACAGGCCGCGCACCGGGCCGTAGAAGACGATGTCATAGACGTCGAAGTCCTTGTTGAACTGCAACCGGGCCAGCCAGATGGTGAACACCGCCAGCGCCAGCATGAGGGCGACTGTGGCGATGCCGACGGCGGCGTAATGGGCGTCTCTTTCCATCGTTTCGCGCCCTCCTCAGGCCGCGCTCTTGTGGGCGGCGCGTCCGCGCGGCCCCAGGAAGTATTCCTTGATCCAAGGGTGGTCCGAGCGTTCCAGCTCGGCGACCGGCGCCTTGGCCACCACATGCTTGTCCGCCAGCACGGCCACCTGGTCGCAGATGGCGTAAAGGCTGTCGAGGTCGTGGGTGATCATGAAGACCGTCAGCCCCAGATCGTCCGACAGCTGACGGATCAAATCATCGAACGCCGCCGCCCCGATCGGGTCCAGCCCGGCCGTCGGCTCGTCGAGGAAGACCAGTTCGGGGTCCAGCGCCAGAGCGCGGGCCAGGCCGACGCGCTTCCGCATCCCGCCCGACAGCTCAGCCGGCTTCAGATAGAGGGCCTCGGGCTTGAGGCCCACCATGGCCACCTTCATCTCGGCCAGCTCGCGGATCGTCGACTTGGACAGCTTCGTATGCTCGACCAGCGGCGAGGCCACGTTCTCCAGCACCGTCAGGGACGAGAACAGCGCCCCCTGCTGGAACAGGACGCCGGTGCGCCGCTCGACGGCGGCCGCCTCGGCCTTGGACATGGCCGCGCGATCCTCGCCGAACAGACGGACCTCCCCGCCCTCCGGCTCCTTCAGGCCGATGATGGAGTTCAGCAGCACGGTCTTGCCGGTGCCCGACCCGCCGACAACGCCCAGCACTTCACCGCGCATCACGTCCAGGTCCAGATCCTGATGGATCACCCGCTCGCCGAACTGGCTGAGCAGGCCCCGCACCTGAATGACGGCCTCGCGGTCGTCCGATTTATGCGTCTCGTCCGTCATATCTTCAGCTCGATGAAGATCAGAGCGAAGACGGCGTCCAGAAGGATGATGGCGAAGATCGCCTGCACCACCGCCGCCGTCACCCGGCGCCCCAGGCTCTCGACGTCGCCCGCCACGGACATGCCCTGACGGCAGCCGATGGCCGCGACCACCAGGGCGAAGACCGGCGCCTTGATCAGGCCGACCATCATGTGCGTCGGCATGTAGCCGTCCTCGACCAGCCGCTGGAAGAAGAAGGCCGGGCCCAGGTTCAGTTGGCTCCACGACACCAGCACCCCGCCCAGCAGGCCGCCCATCATGGCCAGGAAGGTCAGCAGCGGCAGCATGACCAACAGCGCCGCCAGACGCGGGATCACCAGGGCCTGGAAGGGATCGACGCCCATGACCTGCATGGCGTCCACCTCCTGCGTCATGCGCATGGAGCCGATCTCGGCGGCGAAGGACGAGGCCGAACGACCCGCCAGCAGCACGGCGGTGATGACCACGGCGAACTCGCGGAAGACGGCGACGCCGATCAGTTGCACGGCGAAGACCCCCGCCCCGAACTGGGTCAGCAGGTCCACGCCGATGAAGGCCACCACGGCGCCGATGAAGAAGTTGGTCACCACCACGATCGGAATGGCGTCCAGACCCGTGCGCTCCGCCTGGCTGAACCAGGCGGCCCAGCGGATGCGGCCGGGATGCTTCAGCGTGGTCAGCACTGCGGCCATCAGACGGCCCAGGAAGGCCAGCGACAGCATGGCCTCGGCGCCGAAATCATAGACCCCGCGCCCGACCTTGGCGAAGCCGCGCGTCATGGGAGCCGAGCGGCGCGGCGGCTCGGCCGTCATGCAGTCCAGCTTGGCCACCATGCGATACAGGCGCCCGGCTTCGGGGCGTGCGGACCAGGCGGATTCAGGGATAGGGCGGCTCATGGCCTGGGCCACGGCCAGGGCGCCGGCGGTGTCGAAACGACCCAGATCATCCAGGTCCAGCGCCGTCACGGCTCGACCGTCCAGCTCGGTCTTCAGCCGATCGCCCAGGCGGCCGACGGCGACGGTCGACCAGTCGCCGGCCAGCCGCAAGCGCGCCTGACCGTCCTGGTGTTCGTCAATCTGGAAGTCCGCCCGATTCATGAATCCGACACTGACACAGGCCCGCCTGCTCGCATACGCCGCTTAAAGCTCTGATTTTCGCGTCGCGTCAACGACTGATGACAAAACTCGATCTCTTCCGGCGTTGCTCGACGCAAGCCAAGGCCCTCCCGTCACGGCGCAGCTTTGTGAACGTCGTCGGGCGTTTTTCGTTCAGCGTCCCGCGAATGACGGCGGCGTGAAAAGACCTAGCGCAGATAGTCGAGCAGGGAGACCTGGCGAAGCTGGCTGACCACCTGGGCCGACGCCTGCAGGGAGATCTGCGCCAGCTCCAGTTCGGTGACGGCTTCGGCCATGTTGGCGTCGGTCTTGCCGGACAGGATGGTGTCGATCGAAATCTTGCGCGCCTCCTGGGACTCCAGCAGACGGTCGACACGGTTCTGCATCCCGCCGTTGGCGGCCTGCAACTCGACCACCCCTTTCGCCGCCGCCTCGAAGCGGCCCATCTGCGTGGTCAGGAAGGTCTTCTGAGCGTCCGTCATTTGGCCGTCCAGCGGCGCCGCCTCATGGGCCAGCTGGATGTCGCGGAAGATGGCGAACAGCTCAGAGCCGATGGCGTCGGCCAGGAAGCCCGTGTCCATCGACACGTTCTCGTCCAGCCAGGACGACTGCTTCAGCTGGTCGTTGCGGAAGGCGGCGCTCTCGTCGGGCAAGGCCGCCAGCTTGGCCATCATGCTGGCCCCCGGCTGGCCGGGGATGTCGGGCAACTCCACCGCCGCGCGGTCCGTGACCCCGCCCCCGAACAGATACTTGCCCTGGTGCTTCATGTTCAGCCCGTCCTGAGCCTCCACGAACAGGCTGTTCAACGTCCCCATCAGCGTGTCCATCCGCCCGGCGGCGATGGCGTCGGCGATGGCCTGACGCGCCGCCGTCGAAGCGTCCGCGACCCGGTCCATCGCCAGATCCTGGGTCTCCAGCCGCGCCGCGACGGTCTTGTTGGTGTCGATGAAGGTCTCGATGCGGGTCTGGCTGGACTTCAGCGCGCTGACCGTCTCGGAGCTCCGACCGAAACCGACCAGATCGGTCGCGTTCTTCTTGGTGTTCACCTTCTGCTGGGCGTCCGCCATGCGCGACTGGGCCGACATCAGGTCAAGCAGGGCCGACTGATAGTTTCCGTAGGTCGAAACGCGGGTCATCGAACCATTCCCAGCAGGATGTCGTACATGTCCTTGGCGGCCTGAACCATGCGGGCCGAAGCGTTAAAGGCTTGCTGATAGGTGGTCATCAGCACCAGTTCCTCGTCCAGGTTGACACCTTCGACCGAGACGCGGCGCGCCGTCGCCTCCTTGGCCAGGGCCGTGGCGCTGACGGCGTTGTTCTTGGCCATGGCGGCTCGGCTGCCGATCTCGCCCGACAGCTCCGACGCATAGCGCGCCAGCGACATGGAGCCGCCCGCCGCCCCGCCCGCCGCCGAGAAGGAAGCGGCGTTCTCGCCCGCGCTGGCCAGCAGGCGCGCGCCGCGCGCGTCGTTCTTGCTGACCACGGCCGTGCCCAGCCCGCCCGTCGCATCGGCCTTGGCGAAGGCCATCAGGGCCGGATCGCGGGCGATGTCAGCCCGGATCGAGAAGGCGTCGGCCCGCGAGGCGCGCGCCCCGCCCAGACCGAACAGTTCACTCATCGACACATTCGAAGGAACCTGGGTCGTGCGGTCCTGAAGCACCGACAGGTTCGCGCCCGAACCGGGGCGCGGCGTGAACGTCATCTCGCCCGCCGGATTGAGACTGAACGTCCCCATCCGCCCCGCGCCCGTCATCGGGTCGTTCAGCGCCGCCAGCAGGCTGGTCATGTCGCCGCCGGGGGGGACCGCCACCTCGATGTCGCGCAACTTGGCGCCCGCCGAGTCGCTGAAGCGGAAGGTGATGGTCTCGCCGGGCGTAAAGCCGTGCTGCGACGCCCCCGTCATGCCCGTTTCATAGATCGCCGGCTGCTCGCTGGTGATCAGATCGTTCAAGCCGAAGAAGTGCGAGAAGCCTCGCCCGCCCTTGTTCGAGGGCGCGGCCGGATCGTCGACCACCACCACGCCCGTACCGGGCGCGCCTTCTATCTTCAGACGCCCGTCGACGAAGCTGGCGCTGCCGTTGGCCCCCAGCTGGGCGTTCAGGTCGGCCAGGAAGGTCGCCGGATTCAGCGTCGCCAGGTCCAGGTCGATCTTCTGCAGGGCTACGCCCTGGTCATTGGTGATGACGATGGAGGTGCGGCCGGTGAAGCCCTGCAGGGCGGTCTCCAGCGACTGCCCGATGTTGCGGCCCGTCAGGCTGTTGGGCGGCGGCGCGGCGGATGAGGCGTTGTGCGCCCGGTTCAGTTCGTCGGCCAGACGCGACATCAGTTCGGCCAGGCGCTCGGCCGTGGCCGGCGCCTCGCCGTCGCGCAGCTCCAGCAGCCCCTTGATCTCGCCCGAGCCCAAGCCTTCAGCCAGGGAGCGCGCCTTTCCGGCGGGGGGCTCGATGACCATGACCTCGTTGAACACCGTCTCGGCCGAGACGGCGCCGGCGCGCACATAGTCCAGCTTGGCCGCCCCCTGCCCCGCCAGCAGGATGCCGGCGCCGGTGCGGATCTCAACCCCGCCGACCGCACGGCCGGTGATGCGGATGTCCATCAGGCCCGACAGCTGATCGATCAAGGCCGCCTGAGCCGTCTGCGCGCCCGAGGAGTCCGCATTGATCACCGTGGCCTTGGCGATCTCGACGTTCAGCTTCTCGATCTGCTCCAGCAGGCTGTTGGCCGTCTCGACCGCACTCTTGATGCGGGCGTCGGCGTCTTCGCGCACCGACTGAATCTGGCTGTTGATGCGGGCGGCTTCATCGAACAGGGCCTGCGTCTTCCAGATGGCGTCCTGGCGAGCGGGGCCGGAGGTGGCGTTCTCTGCCGAAGCGGCGAAGGCGGCGAAGACGCTGTCGATCTGCGAAAAGAAGCCGCTGTTGGAGCCCGGATCGCCGAACATCGACTGGATGCGGTCGTATAGCTCATAGCGCACCGTCTGACGGCCGGCGTCAGCGCTGGCGTTCAGGCTGGCGGCCTGCAGGAAGCGGTCGGTGGCCAGACGGATGCGGGCGATCTCCACCCCCGCGCCGACGCCCTGACTGGCCCAGGACTGCTGGTCGGCGATCTTGCGGACATAGCCGGGCGTGTTGACGTTGGAGACATTGTCCGAGACCACCCGCAGCTGCGTCTGGGCCGCGTTCATGCCCGAGGTGGCGATGTTCATGATCGAGTTGAGGGACATCAGACGTCTCCCACGCCGGAGCGCACGGGACGGCCGCTCGGCAAGCCTTGCAGGCAAGCGAGCAAATCTTGCCCGGCGAATTGAGCAGGTCTTCTGACCATCTCTTTGATTTTCCTCGACATCGGCGTTCAGCCCCTGTGCATTCGTCAGCAAGAGAGGCAAGCGACGGGCCAAGTCGAACGGCGCCGCCCGCGCCCGGCAAAAAGCGACAAGCGCGGCAAGAAGCGCCCGGCGTCACGTCGCTGAAACGGCGACCGAAAATCCATTAATATTGATAAATTTCAATATATTATACGAACTGTCTACACTTGGCCCAAGGCTTGCGGAGGCTCTGCCGAATGACCCAGGCGCAGCAGGCGCCGCTCCTCATCGACCGAAAGCGCCTGCCGCCCGCATGTCCGCCGTCAGCCTCATGTCTGTCCTGACGCCCGCCGCCCCCGGCGGCGCGAGCGCCGACGCCTCCGCCGAGGCGGCGACCGACAGCGCCGTCTTCGCGGACCTGATGCTGAAGGAAGAGGCGCAGGCCGCGCAGCCCGCCGCCCCGGTCGCCGAGACGCCCGAAACCGTCGCTCCAGACGAACCCGCCAAAGAGGACGACGTCGTCGTCGCGGCCCCGCCCGCCTGGTTCGCGCCGCCCCCGCCGGTGCAACAGGCCGCCGTTCCGCAAGCCCCTGCCGATCCGGCGGCGCCGACGACAGAAGCGAAGCCTGCCTTCACCGCCGCAACGACGCCCGCACCGCAAGCCGTTTTCGAGGCCGCCCCCGAGACTATAGAGGCGGCTCCCGCCGCCCCTGCCGTCGAGCCCGTAGCTGCGGCTGCGCCGACCATGGCCGCACCGACCTCAGCCGCGACGATGCTCTCCGCCGCTGCGCCTGCCGCCCTCAAAGCCGCGTTTCCCGCCGCCTTTGCAGAATCGGACGCGGCGCTTGAAACCACGCCTGCCGAGAGCGACGAGCCGTCGGACGCGCCGCCGTCGTCGCGTCCTGGACCGGCGTCTCTTTCTGCACACGACGCCGCCTTGCTGGGCGTGACCGGCTTTAGATCGGGCGCGGGCGAACGTCTGGCCTCAGCGCGAGAAGCGATACAGGCCGCCGCCGCGACGGGCGGCGCCGAAGCGACCGCCCATCGTCCCGCCCAAGCCGACACCTCCGTCGACGCTGCCGTGTCAGCGCCAGCCGCGCGCCCGACCGCCGCGCCCACGCTCGTCGAAGCGCCTGCCGCAGCGACCGTCGCCGCGCCCCCGGTCGACGGCGAAGCCCCGGCCGCGCCGCAACAAGGCGCCGTCGAAGCCCCCTCTCAGGCGCCCGGCGCTCAACGCGATCTGGGCCTGTCCCAGCTGTCGCGCGCCACGGTCGAGACCACGGCCCAGATCGCCGCCCAGATCGTCAAGAAGCTGGACGGCCGCTCGACCCGCTTCGACATGGCCCTGACGCCCGAAGGCCTGGGCAGGGTCGACGTCAGTCTGGAGATCGAGTCCGACGGCCAGGTCACGGCCCGCCTGGCCTTCGACAATCCGGCGGCGGCCGCCGACCTGCGCGCCCGCGCCGACGAACTGCGGCGTCAACTTCTGGACGCGGGGCTGCAGCTTTCGCGCGATGACCTGGAGTTCGCCGAGCGCGATCCTTCGTCCGGCTTCGGCGGCGGCGCGTTCGAGCGCCAGCCGGACCGCCGCGCCTTCTCCGGCGCCGCCCGCCTGGCCGCCGAGGCCGATTCCGTCGTTCCGCCGCCCAGCGCCTGGACATCCCTTTCCCTGACGCCTGACCGCGTCGATCTGAAGGTCTGATCGATGGTTGACGCCGTCTCTTCCAACAACGCCGCGGGCCGGGTGAACGCCGGGGGTCAGATGCTGGCCTCCAACTTCCAGACCTTCCTGTCGTTGCTGACCACGCAGTTGAAGAACCAGGATCCGCTGTCGCCGGTGGATTCCAACGAGTTCACCGCCCAGCTGACGCAGATGGCGGGCGTCGAGCAGCAATTGCTGACCAATGACCTCCTGACCGGCCTGCTGAAGGCGCAGCAGGGCGACGGCCTGACCGGCGCGGCGCAATATATCGGCAAGGACGCCACCGCTGTCTGGGCCGCGACCCGCTTCGAAGACGGCGAGGCCAACTGGAGCTATGAGCTGGCCGCCGACGCGACCGACGCCACGCTTCAGGTGCTGGACGCCTCGGGCAAGGTGGTCTGGAGCGGCCCGGCCCCCGACAAGACCAACGGCATGCACGACTTCAAGTGGGACGGAAAGACCACCGGAGGCGGCCAGGTCGACGACGGCGGCGTCTATACGCTGAAGGTCGTCGCCAAGGACGGCGCGGGCAAGGCCGTCGACAGCCAGGTGCTGATCCGCGGCCGCGTCACCGGCGTCGAGATGTACGACAACACGCCCTTCGTCATCATCGGCAACTCGATCATGCCGGTGTCCAGCCTGATCGCGCTGGAAGAACAGAAGGCCGTCGCCAAACCCGAGGACGACGCCGGCGCGGCCAGCGCCCTCGCCTCGAAACTCAACCCCTTCAATCTTCTCTCGTAAGGAACCCCAGACATGAGCATCAACGGCGCCATGATGGCCGGCGTGTCCGGTCTGACCGCCAACGCCGCGGCCCTTTCGACGATCTCGCAGAACATCGCCAACGTGAACACGGTCGGCTACAAGCGCGCGTCGACCGAGTTCGCGACCGTGGTCAACGCCCAGACGGCGGGCGTGAACTATTCCGCTGGCGGCGTTCAGGCCGCCGCCCGCCACTTCATCAGCCAGGCGGGCCAGCTTCAGCGCACGACCTCCGGCACCGACCTGGCCATCGCCGGCCAGGGCTTCTTCGTCGTCACCGAAAAGTCCGAGAACCTGACCCTGTCGGACGCGCGCCTGTTCACGCGCGCCGGGGCGTTCAAGATCGACGACCTGGGCTATCTGCAGAACACCTCGGGCCTGTATCTGCAGGGCTGGCCGGTCGACGCCGACGGCGTGGTCAACAGCGATCCGTCCGACATGAGCCGCCTGCGCACCATCAACGTCGGCTCCGTCGGCGGCGCGGCCGAGCCGACCACCCGCGTCGGCCTGAACGCCAACCTGAAGTCCAGCCAGCCGGTTAATGAGGCCGCCCAGACCCCGCCCCCGACCGGCGTCACGGCCTATGACCCGGCCACCCACTCCATGTCGATGTACGCCAACGACCCGGCGACGGGCGTGAAGCCGGACTTCGAGATCACCATTCCGGTGTCGGACTCCAAGGGCGGCCAACGCAACATCACCGTCTCCTTCCTGAAGAGCAGCGTCGCCAACGAATGGCACGCCGAAATCCGCGCCCCCGAAGGCACGGTAACCAACACGGACGGCTTGCTGAAGTCCGGCCGCATCGCCTTCACCCAGGACGGGCGTCTGGACGTGGCCAAGATGCAGGGCTGGACCGCGGGCACCGGCCTGTTCGACGACCCCACCAACGCCAGCCTGTCGCTGGGTTCGTCCGACGGGGCGACGCCGGGCGCCGACGGCGCCTGGGATCCGTCGCTGGGCATCGCGGCCCAGACCATCGCCTTCGACCTGAACGCCTCGGCGGGCGGCCTGACGCAGTACGACAGCACCTCCATCGTCCAGGCCACCTATACGAACGGCACGGCCTTCGGAAACCTGACCGAGGTGAAGATCGACGAGACCGGCTTCGTCACCGCCATCTTCGACAACGGCGTGATGCGCAAGATCGCCCAGGTCGCCCTGGCCACCTTCCCCAGCGCCGACAGCCTGACCGAAGTGTCGGGCAACGCCTTCCGCGTCAGCCAGAACTCCGGCACCTTCAACCTGAAGGCTCCCGGCACCGGCGGCGCGGGCCTGCTGGGCGCGCAGCAGCTGGAGGCCTCGACCGTCGACCTGTCGACCGAGTTCACCGGCCTGATCACCACCCAGCGCGCCTATTCGGCCTCGTCCAAGATCATCACCACCGCCGACGAGATGCTGGCGGAGCTGATCAACATCAAGCGCTGATCGGCCAACGGGAATCCATGAGCAAGGTCTCGTTAGACTCGATGAATCCTTCCTTTAGCCGGCGCAGAACGCGCCGGACCGGCCGGATGCGTTTTAGCCATTCCTTCACCACGACGCTTAAACGCCCCTTAGCGGGCGGGGCCCTAGCCTGTGCGTCTATGGTGGTGGTGAGAGAGGCTTAAGCCCATGCTGCAAGAGCGACGCCTTAACAGTAACGGCGAACAGTACGTGGTCGGCCCGACGGGCACGCCCCTGACCCTGCGGGATCTTCCCCCGTCGGACACGAACCGCTGGGTCATCCGCCGCAAGGCCGAGGTCGTGGCCGCCGTCCGCGGCGGTCTGATCAGCCTGGAGGACGCCCTGGCCAAATACCGTCTGACGGCCGAGGAGTTCCTGGCCTGGCAGAAGGCCATCGACAAATGGGGCATGCAGGGTTTGCGCACCACGCGCATCCAGAGCTATCGCGACTAGCCTTCCGGCTTGACGCATGATCATGGGCCGCTCCTGAATGGGGCGGTCTTTTTCATTGGGGCGCGCCTTGTTTCGGACCAGGCCTCGAAATCGCGCGCCTAAGGGCCTAAATGGCGGCGATGACCATGGACGCCCTGACCGACGACATCCTCTGCCCCGTTCCCGACATCGCCCCCATGTCGCAAGCCGACCTGGACGCCGCGATCGAGAGCGTGCGACTGGCCGTCGGCCTGCCGCAGGGCGCGCGCGTGGTCGCCGCCATGTCGGGCGGCGTGGACTCTACCGTCGTGGCCGCCCTGCTGCACAAGGCGGGCTATGACGTCGTGGGCGTGACGCTTCAGCTTTACGATCACGGCGAGGCGCTGAAGAAGAAGGGCGCCTGCTGCGCCGGTCAGGACATTCACGACGCCCGTTTGGCCGCCGATCTGATCGGCATCCCGCACTATGTCCTGGACTACGAAAGCCGCTTCAAGGACGCGGTGATCGACCAGTTCGCGGATTCATACCTGAAGGGCCAGACGCCGGTCCCCTGTATTCGCTGCAATCAGACGGTGAAGTTCCGCGACCTGCTGGACGTCGCCCGCGATCTGGGCGCCGAGGCGATGGCGACCGGCCACTACGTCCGCCGCGCCACCCACGGCAACCGCTCGCAGATGCGCAAGGCGGTCGATCACTCGCGCGACCAGTCCTACTTCCTGTTCGCCACGACGCAGGATCAGCTCGACTATCTGCGCTTTCCTCTCGCCGATCTGGAGAAGCCACAGGTGCGCGGCGTCGCCGCCTCCCTGGGCCTGAGGATCGCCGCCAAGCCGGACAGCCAGGACATCTGCTTCGTGCCGACCGGCGACTATCGCACCCTGATCGATCGCCTGCGGCCGCAGGGGCGCGAGGCCGGCGACATCGTCCACATGGACGGCCGGGTGCTGGGCCGCCACTCGGGCATCACCGACTACACCATCGGCCAGCGCCGAGGGCTGAACGTCGCCGTGGGCGAGCCCCTGTTCGTGACCAAACTGGACCCCGACAACCGCCGCGTCATCGTCGGCCCGCGCGAAGCCCTGCTGACCGCGCGTCTGACGCTGGAGGAAACCAACTGGCTGGGCGATCAGGCCACCATCGAGGAAGCCGCCCGCGACGGCGCCCCGGTCCTGGCCCGCGTCCGCTCGACGCGACAGCCCTCCTCCGCCCGTCTGGCTTTTATTGACGGCGCCGTGCAGGTCGTCTTCGATCAGGGCGAAGAAGGCGTCGCCCCCGGCCAGGCCTGCGTCCTCTACGACCCGGCCGACGACGAGCGCGTGATGGGCGGCGGCTTCATCCAGTCGACAGAGGCCGTGGCGGTCTAACCCCTATCGTCACCCTCGGGCTTGTCCCGAGGGCCCAGCGCGGCGACACGCTTTTCGCTGAATTCGCCAGCCGCACGGACAGCCGCTCAGGTCACGCACACGTCCGCCATGGGCCCTCGGGACAAGCCCGAGGGTGACGGTTCTGATGGGCCGCATAGACCCTCAGGCAGTTGCCGTCCGGGTCGCGCGCTACGAAACCGTGGCCGCAGTCCATGTCGCTGGGCGGCAGGACGATGCGCGCGCCCCGATCCCACCAGTCGATGTGCAGTTGGTCCACCACGGCGGGCGCCTCCATGCGCAGGTCCGCCTGCGCCCCGCCTCGCCCGCGCCATAGGCTAAGCGTCCGCCCCGGCGCCAGCAGGAAGACCGCATGGTCCGGCCCCGCCTCCACCGGCCGGCGGCCCAGCAATCCGGCATAGAAATGCGCGCTCGCGCCCGGATCGGCCACGTTCAGCAGAATGTCGTCGCTCATGGTCATGGCCCCTCCGCCTGTCTGAACAGAAGGAGAACCTAGCCGCCCATACCGCCAATTTCTGTCAGCATCATCGCGGCGGCCCCTGACGGTCGCAGGCCTCGTGCCATCGCTTCAGCAACACCGCCTTGCGCGTGGGATAGCGGGCGTCCAGCACCTCGACCTCGACGATGCGGTCGGTGCGGAAACTGCGGAAGTCGCCGCGCAGCTCGCACCATCCGATCAGCAGCCGCACCCGGTCGAAGAAGGCCAGGGCGAAGGGCCAGACCACTCGGTCCGACGCCGTCCCCGCCTCGTCGCGATAGTTCAGCCTCAACTTGCGCTCGATGCGGATCGCCTTGCGCAACTGGGCCGGATCGACCGCATCGGCGGGGATCGGCGCGCCCGGCCCGATGAACAGGGCCGAGGCCTCCATCTCGTCGCGCAGATCCGGCGGCAGCACCGCCGCGATCCGCGCCTGGGCGCTCAAGGCCGCATCACGCAATCGCGCATCCGCCCGCTCGGCCACCCAGCGCGAACCCAGGGCCAGGGCCTCGATCTCCTCCGGCGTGAACATCAGCGGCGGCAGCAGATAGCCGGGCTTCAGCACGTAGCCCACGCCCGGCTCGCCCTCGATCGTCGCCCCCTGCGCCTGCAGGCTGGCGATGTCGCGATAAAGGGTGCGCAGGGAAACGCCCGTCTCGGCCGCCAGCGCGCGTCCGCTGACCGGCCGACGATGCCGCCGCAGGGTGTTCAGCAGATCAAGCAGGCGTTCGGAACGGGACACGCCGCAAGCTTAGCAGACTTGCTGCCAGAAAGCGGCAGCATGGATTTCAGCCAGGCTCTCAGGCGGCGACGTGAAGGACCACCCGGTTACGGCCTTCCCGCTTGGCGCGGTACAGCGCCGCGTCCGCCGCCTGCACCAGGGCGTCGCCGTCACGGTCCATGCTCTTGGACCATTCGGCGGCGCCGAAGGACATGGTGCTGCTGCCCAGCGGCTGTTTGCCCAGTCGAAGGGCGATGCCGGCGATGGCCTGGCGAACCGTATCGACCCGTTGCGACAGGGCCTCGGCCGTGGTGCCCGGCGCGATGATGATGAACTCTTCGCCGCCGTAGCGGCAGACGATGTCGCCGTCGCGGAAGCGGTGGCCCAGCTCGGCGGCGACGGCTTGCAGCACCACGTCGCCAGCGTCGTGACCGAACTCATCGTTGAAGCGCTTGAAATGGTCCACGTCGCACATGACCACGCACAAGGGCGCGCCCGAACGCGCGGCGCGCGCCACCTCCAGCGCCAGCGCCTCCTCCATGTAGCGACGGTTGAACAGGCCGGTCAGCGGATCGCGGATCGTCTGCTCCTTCAGATTGCGCTGCAGCTTCTGATTGACCATGGCCAAGGCGATGTTCTCGGCCAGGACGTTGAGGCGGAACTGCGTCTCGGCCTCGACCAGCCCGTCCAGATGCAGGACGCCGATCACCTCGCCTGACGCCAGCAGCGGCTCGCAGTGATAGGGCGCCGCCATATGATCCACATGGCCGCAGACGACATCCGCGCCGGGTTCCGACACGAAATGGCTCTGGCCCCGACGCAGGGCCCAGCACTGGTCCGGCGCAAAGCCGTCCTGCTCGCTCTCGTGCCCGCCCCAGCCCGACAGCGGGACCAGAAGATTACGCGAGTTGTTGTAGGCGTAGAGCGCGCCCGGCAGGCCCGGCAGGACGCGCGGCACGAAGGCGTGGATGACCTGAGCCAGTTCGTCATCCGTCCGGGCCGCCTGCATCCGATGCGCCATCCCGCCCAGAAGTTCGATGACCTCGCCCCGTTCCCGCAGGATCTGAGTGCTGGCCAGCAACTCGTCGTGAACGCGCTTCAGTTCGCCCTCGCTGCGGCTCTGGTCGGTCGCCGCCGTCGCCAGACGGTCGGCCATGTCGTTATAGCCGCGCGCCAGGCGGTCGAACTCGCGCGAGCCCATGCGACCGTCGATCCTCTGGTTCAGATCGCCCGCGCCCAGACCCGTCATGGCGCGGGTGATGACGCGCACCGGCTGGCGAATGCCGCGAATGACCATGAAGGACACCGACAGGGAGAAGAAGGCGATCAACGGCCCGCCGATCAGGGCCAGACCTCGCACCCGCGCCAGCCGCTGCTCGGCCGCCTCGACGCGGCGCGCCTGCAACACCCGCTCCTCGTCCAGCAGCGCTCGCGCCGCCAGCACGAAGGCGCTCATGGAATCGAATCCACGTCCCTCGACGATGAAGGCTTCAGCCTGGGCGAAATCCCCGCTCCGCGCCAGGGTCAAAGGCTGACGCAACAGTTCGATACGGCCTGAAAGCTGCGCGCCCAGAGCCTGCACCCGCTCCTGTTGTGACGGGTTGTCCCGCGTCAGCTCCACCAATTCGCCGAACGCCCGCAAGGAGTCCGAAACCCGCGTGTCAAAGGACTGGGCATAGGCCGGATTCCGCGTCAGCACATAGGCGCGCTGGCCCGACTCCGCGTCGCGCAGACCGGCTACGGTCTCTTCCATCGCCTGGATGACCTTGGCGGAGTGCGTCACCCAGCGAAAGCTCTCGCGGGTCTGCCGCGAAGCGTCGGCCAGGGCGGCCACAAGAACCAGTAATGCGATCACCACCAGGGCGCTGACGGCGGCGATCCTGGACGTCAGGGACTGAAACATGCCCCACCGTTAACCTTCGACGGTTGACGGAGGTTGAATCGATCAGAGGGTTTTACGCCGCTTCGTCCTTGGCCGGCATGACCTCGCCGACGGTCGGGCGGTTCTCGGTGAAGACCACCTCCACCTCGCGCGGGCGAACCATCTCATTGCAGCAGCCGCAGGCGATGCGGGGCTTCAGATCGTGCCCGCAGGTCTTGTGACGCAGGACGATGCCCGACGGTTCGTCGCCATAAACATGCTTCTCGCCCCAGGCGTGCAGGGTGACGAGGACGCCGTACAGATCCTTGCCCTTGGCCGTCAGCACATATTCGTTGCGCGGCGGGCGCTGGGAATAGGGGCGCGGCTCCAGCACCCCATGATGCACCAAGGATTTCAGGCGTGCGGCCAGGACATTGCGCGCCACGCCCAGCCGCTCCTGCCATTGCTCGAAGCGGCTGACGCCGTTGAAGGCGTCGCGGATGACCAGCATGGTCCACGGATCGCCGATCACCTCGAGGGTGGCGGCGACCGAGCAGCTCTGGCGCGAATAGTCGGCGGTGCGTCCCATCAGCAGAAAGTGACCTCGCGTCAGGCTTTTGACAAGGGTTGCCAATCGCGACGGAGTCGGTCAGTTTCTATTTGCAACGGACATGGCCGCTCCCCGGCCGTTTCCATCCCTCGACTCGGAGGCGGCGCCGTCGCAGGTTCCGCCTCCGCTTTTCGATGAGAGCCATGACCGAACCCGACCTGATCCACGCCGCCTTCCGCCTGACGCCCGAAGATGACGGCGTCCTGGCCGCCCATCTTTCCGGCGAGTTCTCGAACGGCCCGATCAGCGCCCCGCCCGAGGCGGGCTTCCCCTTCGGCGGCCTGCTGGCGGCCCTGTGCGCCGGGGCCATGCGCCAGGGGCTGGGGATCGAGGCGCCGTTGCGCAGTCTGACGGTCCAGTATCTGGCCGCCGCCCGTTACGGCCAGTCCCTGCACTTCCGGCCCCGGATGCTGCGCGGCGGCCGCAACGTCGCCTATGCCGTGGTCGAGGGCGGCCAAGGCTCGAAGCTGACCCACCACGCCAGCGCCACCTACGGCGCGGACGGCGCGACGCCTTCGCCGCTCACGCCGCTGCTGGCGCCGCCGCCGTCGCTGGACAGCCTAAAGGACGCGCCGGGCATCAGCGGCCCGATGGCGCCGCGCTTCTCGCAGCACGTCGACTATCGCTTCGAGAACGGCCCCAACATTCTGGGCGGCAACGAGGGCAAGCCGGTCGTCGAGCGGGTGTGGATGCGGGTGAAGGACGGCGCGCCGCTGGACGAACTGCGGATGTGCTACCTGCTGGACGCCCTCTATCCGCCCGCCTGGACGGCCTTCAAGGCGCCGCCGATGATGACGACGGTGGACCTGCGCTGCGACTTCCTGGCTGATCCGACGCCGGACAGCGCGCCCGACGGCTGGGTCTTCTTCGAATACCGCCTGCTGGACCACGGCCTGGGCTGGTCGGTGGACGAGGCGATCGCCTGGGGCTCAGACGGCCGCCCCCTCGCCCTGGCGCGCCAGCGCCGCAAGCTGCTGTGAGGCGCCGCTTGCCAGCGGGCCTTCGCCTCCCCTAATCCCCCACGAAACGATTCACTTACGGAAACGCCTGTCATGACCGCCGCTGCTGATCCCGTCGTCATCTGCTCCTTCGCCCGCACCCCGATGGGCGGCTTCCAGGGCGCGCTGTCGCCGGTCAAGGCCACTGACCTGGGCGCAGCCGCCGTCAAGGCCGCCGTCGAGCGCGCGGGCGTCGCGCCGGAGAAGATCGAGCAGATCTTCATGGGCTGCGTCCTGCCCGCCGGTCTGGGCCAGGCGCCCGCGCGTCAGGCCGCCATCGGCGCAGGGCTGGGCAAACACGTCGAGGCGACGACGGTGAACAAGATGTGCGGCTCGGGCCTGCAGTCGGCCATGATGGCGCACGACGCCCTCTTGGCAGGCACGGCCGAGGTCATCGTCGCGGGCGGCATGGAGTCGATGACCGGCGCCCCCTATCTGATGAACAAGCACCGCGGCGGCGCCCGCATCGGCCACGACGTCATCGTCGACAGCATGATGATGGACGGTCTTGAGGACGCCTATTCCCCCGGCAAGGCCATGGGCGTCTTCGCCGAGGATGCGGCCGCCCAGTATCAGTTCACCCGCGAAGCGATGGACGAATACGCCATCGAGAGCCTGACCCGCGCCAAGAACGCCATCGCTTCGGGCGCCTTCAAGGCCGAGATCGTCCCGGTCGAGGTCGCCACCCGCAAGGGCCCGGTGACGGTCAGCGAAGACGAACAGCCCGGCAAGGCAGACGCCGCCAAGATCCCGACGCTGAAGCCCGCCTTCGTCAAGGACGGCGCCGTCACCGCCGCCAACTCCAGCTCCATCTCCGACGGCGCGGCCGCCATGGTCATGACGCGCGAAAGCACGGCCAAGGCTCTGGGCCTGCCCATCGTCGCCCGCGTGGTCAGCCACGCCGCCCACGCCCATGAGCCGGCCCTGTTCACCACCGCCCCGGTCCCGGCCATGCAGAAGGCCCTGAAGAAGGCCGGCTGGTCCGTCGAGGACGTGGACCTGTGGGAGGTCAACGAGGCCTTCGCCGTCGTCGCCATGATCGCTCAGCAGGAGCTGGGCATCGACCGCGCCAAGCTGAACGTCAACGGCGGCGCCACGGCGCTGGGCCACCCGATCGGCGCCTCGGGCGCGCGCATCCTGTCCACCCTGCTGGCGGCGCTTCAGGCGCGCGGGGGCAAGAGGGGCGTGGCCTCGCTGTGCATCGGCGGCGGCGAGGCGGTGGCCATGGCGGTGGAACTGGTCTGAGCCTGCGGCGTTTTCGGCGGCCAAGCTTACCGACTGTGGAGACCTCCCCCTTGAAACTCCCTACCCTCCTCGCCGCCGGCGTCGCCGCCTTGAGCCTGACCGCCTGCGCCACCGCTCAGGCTGAAGGCGTCATGACCCAGAACAACTCCGCGACCGCCCAGGCCGGGTCCGTCGACCTCAAGGCCTTCCCGGCCGCGACCGCGGGCCAGACGCGCCATGTCATCAACCTGCCGGCCCAGTCGGACGAGGACGCGCTGAAGGTCGAACTGATCCTCGGCAAGACCAAGACCGTCGACTGCAATCGCCAGTTCTTCGGCGGCAGCCTGGAGACCCGCACGGCCCAAGGCTGGGGCTACGACTACTATGTCCTGCCCGCGCTGGGCGCCGGGGCCAGCACCCTGATGGGTTGCCCGCCCGGTTCGGAGCGCGAAGCCTTCGTGACGACGCAGGAGCAGCCGCTGATCCGCTACAACTCGCGCCTGCCGGTGGTGGTCTACACGCCGTCGGACGTCGAGGTGCGCTATCGCGTGTGGCGCGCGGGCGAGACCCAGACGGCGCGCTGATCCGCGCCGTTCTTTGAAATCAGACGCGGGCGTCGGTCGGATTCGGTCGGCGCCCGTTCTGTATCAGACCCGCGTCGTCCGTCCGCATCCCGCTGCATCAGCGAGGCCAGTGAGGCGCATCCGGCGCTCAGGACGATCATAGGCCGACTCCTGCATCTGCGAACCATTTGCAGGTTTGCGTAGAGTCGGTCTTCGTGCAAGCGTCCGCCGCCATTTCTCTGGAGACTCGTCATGCGCGAAGACGGCAAGCTGGATTATCTTGAACTGCCCGCGACCGACCTGACGGCGCACAAGGCCTTCTACGCCCAGGCGTTCGGCTGGACCTTCCAGGACTACGGCCCGGCCTATGCGGCATTCAGCGAGGGCTTGGACGGCGGCTTCACGCCCGACGCCATGACGCCCAAGCCCCTGCCCATCCTCTACGCCCACGATCTGGAGGCCATGCAGGCCAAGGTCGAGGCGGCAGGCGGCGCGATCACCCACGCCATCTTCGCCTTCCCCGGCGGGCGGCGCTTCCACTTCCGCGACCCGTCCGGCAACGAACTGGCCGTCTGGTCCGAGACGTAAGGCCCTATTTGGGGTCCACGGTCTGGGCGATGCGCTCGGCCTCGTCACGGTCGGCGCCGTCCTGGGCCATCACCCAGACGTGGATCTCGGCGGGTTCAGTCGCGCGCTGGAACAGGTGCTCCATGGCGATGCGGCGCGCGCCCTCCGGTACGACGACCGAAATGCGCCCCCCCGCCATCACCTGCTCCCCATCATAAATGGGAAACTGCGACGACGGCCCGGTGTAAATCATCAGATAGGTCTTGCCCGCCTTGCGCGCCGAATAGACGTGGGCGCCGGGGGCCGTGCGGCCCTCGATCAACAGGAAGCCTGGCGGCAGGTCGACGCTGAACGGCAAGGCCGCCTGCTGCGCCCCGCTCAAGCCTTGCGGATTCGGCGCGGACGGCGGAGCGGGTAGAACCGCCTGAGGCCGAGGGGTTCCGAGCGGCGCCTGACCGGCGATCTTCGGCGGTTGCGGGCGCGGGGCGGGGGTTGGCTGAGAACGCGGCTGCGGCGCAGCCTGAGCCGCAGCCGGAGGCGTCGCACGACGTGCTGTCTGGGGCACAGCCTGGGGCGCTGCTTGAGCAGGCGTCCGAGCGGTCTGCGGCGTGGTTGGCGGCGGCGTCTGCGGCGCGGGCATCGCCCCGTTCAGCCTGCGCGTCAGTTCCTCGATGCGGGCGCGTTCGGCAGGATCCTGCTGGGCGGCGGCGGAGGTCGCGAACAGCGCGGCAGGCGCGACGATCAACGACAGGGCGGCGACGGCGAATGCGGCTTTCATGCCCGCGACATTGGCTGCGCCCGCCCCGCCTGGTCAAGCGAAGGCGTTCAGACTCCGGGCAATTCGACCCAGAAGTTCGCCCCCTGGCCGACCGCTGAGATCACCCCGATGTCTCCGCCCTGAAGCTCGACCAAACGCTTGGCCAGGGTCAAGCCGACGCCATGCCCTTCGAAGGTCGAGCGTTCCAGACCCAGACGGTTGAACGGCTCGAACAGTTGCGCCTGCTTTTCTTCGGACAGGCCCGCGCCCCTATCGATGACTTCAATGCGTATGCGATCCTCGATCCAGGCGGCGCGAAGGACGACCAGCCCGCCCGAAGCGCCGTACTTCATCGCGTTGTTGGCCAAATTGCCGATCACCTGGGTCAGTCGTTGGGAATCCGCCATCGCCACCAGGGCGTCGCCGTCGGCGACCACCTCGATCTTCAGACCCGCCGCTTCCGGCAACAGGATCATGGACCGACGCACGTCCTCCAACACCCCGCGCACGTCGGTCGGTCTCAGATCGACCTTCACCGCGCCGGCTTCGGCCCGGGCCACGTCCAGCAGATCATGCGTCAGCGCCTCGACCTGCCGCGCCGTCTTGACCAGCATCTGCGCCATCTCGACCTGGCTGTCCGTCGTCTGGCCCAAATGCCCCCCGGCCCAAAGTTCACCGATGCCGATGACCCCGCCGATCGGACTCTTGATCTCATGGGCCACATTGGCCAGCAGGCGCGACTTGGCGGCCGAGGCGCGCTCAGCGCGCAACCGGCCTTCCTTGGCCCTCAGCATCAACCGGTCTCGTTCTTCCAGCAAGGCGGCGACCATCAGGATCGGCATGTAACCCAGCAGTACGAGCAGCTGCGCCAGAAGAGCACGATCCTCGGCGCCGAACTGATGATAGGGGCCGTGCCCGGCCATGGTGCCGCCGATGGCGACCACCGACACGACCAGTAGCGCCCAGGCGGCGCCGATCACGCGAAACCGCACCGCCGCAATCACGATCAGCGGCAGCAGAAGAAAGCCGTAAGGCAGGCTCAGATGTGAGAAGATCGCATAACAGGCGCTGGCGAGCAGGACGCCCAGGCCGACGCCTTCGGCCAGTCGCGCCGGCTGCTTCAGAACTCTCAGATGGGCCTTGCGCAGGCTGAGACCGAACACCCCGATCACCGCGAAGCCCAGGGCGTGACCGCTCCACCAGATACGGAAGGCGTCCAGAAAGTCCTCCCCAAACATGCTGGACAGCGCCCCGGCGCTGATCAGAGCCGACGGCAGGGGCGCGATCGCGCATATGGTCAGGAAACGCGCCAACCCCTGCACGCTATCCACATGCAGCCCCGTAACCAGACGGCGCGTCAGCACCACCGCCAGAACGATCTCCAGCAGGTTGGTCAGGGTGAACAGAACCGAAAGCGACGGTCCGTTACCCGCCAGAATCTCCCCGGCGAAAACGCCCGCCACGACCAGAACGCCGAAACCGAGGTCATATTGCAGACCGCGGCCGCCGCGCAGCCAGGCGGCCATGGCCACGCCGCCTGCGCCCCACAGGGCGGCGACCAGACCATTGGCGCGGGCGAAGCTGACAGCAAGAACCACCAGCACGGCCACGCCCAGCGCCGTCAGGATCGGCGCCAGGGGCTGGCGAAAGAAATCCGCGTTCGGGGGAGCCAGGGTTTCAGCCGGCGCGGCTCCCTTGCCCGTCGCATCCAATGCGACTTCTCCTCTTTGGAGCGCGCGGCTCATGCTCATCAATCCGGCCCAGAACTAGAGTCTTAGGCCCTGATCTTCGCGCGCGTTCCTAAACATCCCCTGAAGCGTGACCCTAGGATCAATACGAGGTTCGCAGCGCCTCGTCGAAAGCGCGCACCGCCGCCGCCGGCCCGTCGGGATGCGCCCAGACCCCGGCGCTGACGGCCACGAAGTCCGCGCCCGACGCCGCCAGGCCGGCTGCGTTTTCGGCCGTAACGCCGCCGATGGCCACGCAGGGAACCTCCATCGTCTCCTGCCAGATGGTCAGGATGTCGGGCTCGGCGTGATGGACGACGTCCTTGGTTTCGGTCGGGAAGAAGGCGCCGAAGGCGACGTAGTCGGCCCCGCCCTCGGCCGCCTCCATCGCCAGGTGGCGGCTGTCGTGGCAGGTGACGCCGATCATGGCGCCCTCGCCCATGATGCGCCGCGCCTCGGCCAGGGAGGCGTCCTCCTGGCCCACATGCACCCCGTCGCAGCCCGTGGCGCGCGCCAGATCCGGCCGATCATTCAGGATCAGAGCCACGTCGTGCGCCTGGCATATCGGCTTAAGCCGGGCGACAGCGGCGCGGATCGCCTCGTCCGAAGCTTCCTTCAGACGGATCTGCAAGGCGGCGCAGTCCCCGGCCGACAAGGCGGTCTCCAGCTCTGCGGCGAAGGCCTCCAGGTCCGGGATGGCGACCGGCGTGATCAGGTACAGCCGGCAGGCCGGGCGAGCGGGAATTTGCGGTTGACGAGCCATGGCCGAGCCCTGCCCGTCGTCGCCGTCGTCGTCAATGTCGCATCGGCATGCGAATGATTTGCACCCGCCTTAATAAATGCTATAGCGAGCCATTCTCAGTGTTCCGGGTGCCCCGCCTTGTACGTCTGCAACTGTAACGGTCTTCGCCAGCGTGACGTCGCCCTCGCCATCGAGGCGGGCGCCAACCGTCCGAAGGACATCTTCGCCAGCCACCAGTGCGCGCCCCAGTGCGCCAAATGCGTGTGCGAAATGCGTCAGATGATCCAGGAAACCCAGGCCGCCTTCGCCATCGCGGCCGAGTAGAGCCTAGCGTAAGAGCCGCCGCTTTTTGAAAGCGGATTTCACTCGCATTATCAATGCAGTGATAAAAACTCGCAAATAATCCACGGCGTTTCAGCCGTGCTATGAAGTCCTTACGGGCGGCCGAGAGGCCCTGTCGTCGCGCTGACGTCGCTTTCGCCGCCGCTGAACAAGGACGACGACCATGAAGGGCGATCCCGCGATCATCCGCACCCTCAATGCGGTGCTGACCAACGAACTGACGGCGGTGAACCAGTACTTCCTGCACGCCCGCATGTTCGAGAGCTGGGGTCTGACCCATCTCGGCAACGTCATCTACGAAGAATCGATCGGCGAGATGAAGCACGCCGACATGCTGATCAAGCGCATCCTCTTCCTGGACGGCCTGCCCAACCTGCAGGATCTGCACAAGCTGAAGGTCGGCGAAGACCCGATCGAATGCCTGGGCGCCGACCTGCAACTGGAAATCGACAGCCGCGCCGCGACCCGCGACGCCGTCACCCAGTGCGAGGAAGCCCGCGACTACGTCAGCCGCGACCTGCTGATGAAGATCCTGGCCGACACCGAGGAGCACGTCGACTTCCTCGAAAACCAGCACAGCCTGATCAAGCTGATGGGCGCGCAGAACTATCTGCAGTCGGCCATGAAGGAAATCGTCACCGACGGCGCCGCCACCGGGAACTGATCCGAAGACCGGGCGCGGCGTCGGAGGGCGGGAACGTCCGCCGCGCCCGGTTGTTCTTGGCTGCATGAGCAGCATGGACGACGCCCTCGACGCCGCCCGCGACCACGCAGCGGATTTTCTCAACGCCGAAGGCCGCGATTGGCGGCACGTCGCCCTGGGCGCCGCGCTGACCGTCGGCTTCGCCCTGGCGGCGACGGCTGTGGCGACCCGCGCCGTTCCCCCGCAGACACGCGGCCTGACCGGCGCCCGAAAACGCGAGGGTCCGATCACCGAGCGGCCGCGCGGACCGTTCAGCCTAATCCTGCCCGCCGTCTTCTCGGCCACCACCCTGTCGGCCCTGCGCGTGTGGAACGCCCCCGCCCGTCCCGGCCGCAACACTGCAATGGGTCTGTGGGCTGTCGCCCAGGCGGTCAACGCCGTCTGGCTGGCGGCGCGGCCTACTGGACGCTGGACCCAGATTCTGGCCGCCATGTCCTCAGCCGGTCTGGCCGCCGCCTTCGCCCATGAGGCGCGCAAGCTGGATCCCGGCGCAGGCAAGCTGGCCGCGCCCACAGGCATGGGGGTGCGCCTGGCCAATCAGGCGGAACGCGGCCTGGACGACGCCGCCTGAATCCGCGGGTCGCCGAGCAGCGCCATTGCCCTTTTTCGCTTGATCCTCTAGGGCTCGCCGCGATTTGGCGCGCCACGCCCTGGCGGTCGGCGCCCGCCGCCCCCCAGCAACGAGCCCTGTGGTTCTCATGAAAATCAACGCCAACACCATCAAGCCCGGCATGGTCCTGCAACACAACGGCGGCCTGTGGGTCGTCACCAAGGCCAGCCACGTCAAGCCCGGCAAGGGCGGCGCCTTCGCCAACGTCGAGGCCAAGAACCTCGAGACCGGCAACAAGCTGAACGAACGCTTCCGCTCGGAAGACAAGGTCGAGCGCGTCACGCTGGAACAGCGCGACTACTCCTATCTGTTCGACAACGGCGAAACCCTCGTCTTCATGGACGACGAGTCCTATGAGCAGATCGAACTGCAAAAGGGCTGGGTCGGCGAAGACCGCATCCCCTACCTGCAGGAAGGCATGAAGGTCATCATCGAGTCGCACGAAGAGCGTCCGATCGGCCTGGAGCTGCCGGAACAGGTCGTGCTGGAAGTCGTCGAGACCGAGCCGACCGTGAAGGGTCAGACCGCCTCGTCGTCCTACAAGCCCGCCAAGGCCTCGAACGGCATCCGCGTCATGATCCCGCCCTTCATGTCGACGGGCGAGAAGATCATCGTCGACACCTCGACCGGCGAATACGTCCGCCGCGCGGACTAACAAACGCCGTCATTCCCGGCCAAGGCCGGGCGCTGTAAAGACTACAGGGGCGCGGATGGTCCGCGCCCCTTTTGCTTCTCCGTCCATCCGGGCCGCTGGCTTTTGAGGATCGACGGATCAGGAGAACCGCCTATGGCCCTCGCTTCCGCCCTGCTCCAGGTCATGATGGACGCCGTCCGCAAGACCGCCCGCCCGATGCTCCGGGATTTCGGCGAGGTGTCCCAGCTCCAGGTGTCCCGCAAGGGCCCCGGCGACTTCGTCACCGCCGCTGACGTCAAGGCTGAACAGACCCTGTTCGAACTGCTGCTGAAGGCCCGCCCCGGCTACGGCTTCCTGGGCGAAGAGCGCGGCATGGTCGAGGGCACCGACAAGACCCACACCTGGATCGTCGACCCGATCGACGGCACCACCAACTTCATGCACGCCATGCCCCACTTCGCCATCACGGTGGGCCTGGAGCGCAAGCATCCCGACGGTACGTCCGAGATCGTGGCCTGCGTCACCTACAACCCGGTCATGAACGAGATGTTCTGGGCCGAAAAGGGCAAGGGCTGCTACCTGAACGACACCCGCATCCGCATCGCCGGACGCGCCGACATGGCCGAGTGCCTGATCGCCACGGGCCTGCCCTTCATCGGCAAGACCGGCCACGGCCAGGCCATCAAGGACATCCACGCCGTCGGCCAGCGGGTCGCAGGCATCCGTCGCCTGGGCGCGGCCTCGCTGGACTTCGCCTGGGTCGCCGCAGGCCGCTACGACGCCTATTTCGAGCGCAACCTGCAGCCGTGGGACGTGGCGGCGGGCATCCTGCTGGTCACTGAGGCCGGCGGCGTCGTCACCACCATCGACCAGGACGGCGACCCCATGAGCGGCAAGCAGATCGTCGCGGGCAACCCGGAGATCCAGGCCAAGCTGCGCAAGATTCTGCGCGAGGCCTGACGTCACCCTCTCCCGATGGGAGAGGGCTTGAGCCTCCAAGAGCGAAGCGATTGGCAAGGCGAAAGGGTGAGGGTTCATGGCCAAAGTCGGCGTAAGCCGTCACTCAGCGCTCGAACGGATACCTTAGCCCCTCACCCTTTCGCGCCAGAACGACGGCTGCGCCGCCGTGCGCTCAAGCCCTCTCCCGCCGGGAGAGGGTCACGCGATCACGCGCCTGTCACGTCCGGCCCCTACCCTTCGGCCATGATCGCCGCCATCCTGACCGCCGTCCTCCTGTCGTCGAGCCAACCGGCCATGCCCGCTCCGCCTCTCAGCCCCGTCGTCATCGCCCACCGGGGCGCCTCGGGCGAGCGCCCTGAGCACACCCGCGCCGCCTATGAGCTGGCGATCGAACAGGGCGCAGACTTCATCGAGCCCGATCTGGTCATGACCCGCGACGGCCACCTGGTCGTCCGCCACGAGAACGAGATCGGCGAGACCACCGACGTCGCCGATCGTCTCGAGTTCGCCGCGCGCCGCACCACCCGCGAGGTGGACGGCGTGCCCATCACCGGCTGGTTCACCGAAGACTTCACCCTGGCCGAGTTAAAGACCCTGCGCGCCCGCGAGCGCCTGCCCGCCCTGCGCCCCGCCTCGGCCGCCTTCGACGGTCAGGAGCCGATCCTGACCTTCGACGACGTGGTCGAGATCGCGCGTGAGGCCAGCCCCCGCACCGGCCGCGTCATCGGCGTCGCGCCCGAACTGAAGCACCCCAGCCACTTCGCCGCGCTTGGTCTGCCGATGGAGGACGCCTTCGTCGCGGCGCTGGAGCGCCACGGCCTAACCGGCGCCGACGCCCCCATCCTGATCCAGTGTTTCGAGGTCGGCACGCTGGAGCGGCTGAAGGCGCGCATCGACGCGCCCCTGCTGCAGCTGATGCAGGCGGGCGGCGGCCCCGCCGACCGGCCAGGCGCGACCTACGCCGAGATGGCCACGCCGCAGGGGTTAGCGGAGATCGCCCGCTATGGCGACGCGGTCGGCGTGCAGGATTTGATGGTCGTGCCGCGCGACGATGCGGGCCGCGCGCTGGCCGCCTCGTCCCTGACGGTCGACGCCCATGCGGCGGGTCTGAAGGTCGTGGTCTGGACCTTCCGGGCGGAGAACCTGTTCCTGCCCGCGCAGTATCGCGTGGGCGAAGCGCCCGCCGACCACGGCGACCTGATCGGCTGGCTGAAGGCCGTCTATGCCCTCGGCGTCGACGCCGTGTTCAGCGATTTTCCCGCCGCCGCCGTCAACGCACGCTAGCCCCTCTCCCGATGGGAGAGGGCTTGAGCCTCCAAGAGCGTCAGCGATTGGCTAAGGCGAAAGGGTGAGGGTTCGCGGTCGAAAGGCAAAGCAATCCCCCCTGCGACGGCTTACGCCGACGGACAGGACAAGCCCCTCACCCTTTCGCGCAAGAACGATCGCTGCGCTCTCGTGCGCTCAAGCCCTCTCCCGCCGGGAGAGGGTAGCTTTTACGTCCCCTGAAACTGCAGCTTGGCCAGACGCGCATACAGCCCGCCCTTGGCCGAGAGTTCGGCGTGCGTGCCTTCCTCGACCACCTGGCCGCCGTCCATCACCACGATGCGGTCGGCCCTCAGCACGGTCGCCAGGCGGTGGGCGATGACCAGGGTGGTGCGCGCCTCCATCGCCTGATCCAGCGCGGCCTGCACCAGACGCTCGTTCTCAGCGTCCAGCGCGCTCGTCGCCTCGTCCAGCAGCAGGATCGGCGCCTCGCGCACCAGAGCCCGCGCGATGGCCAGACGCTGACGCTGGCCGCCCGACAGGCTCTTGCCGCGCTCGCCCAGAGGCGTGTCGAAACCTTCCGGCAGGGCGTCGATGAAGCCCAGCGCCTGCGCCTCGGCGGCGACCGCGCGGGCTTCGTCCAGCGTCGCGGCCTCGCGGCCGAAGCGGATATTCTCCAGCGCCGAGCCCGAGAACAGCGGCGCCTCCTGCGACACCCAGGCGAAGCGGTTGCGCACATCGACCGGATCGGCCGCGCGCACGTCCACGCCGTCCACCGACACCAGGCCCGACTGCGGGTCATAGAAGCGCAGCAGCAAGCGGAAGACCGTCGACTTGCCCGCCCCCGACGGCCCGACCAGGGCCACCGTCTCGCCCGGCCGCACGGTCAGGCTGAAGCCCTTCAGCGCCGGCAGGTCGGGGCGGCCCGGATAGGCGAAGTCCACCGCCGACATCGACACCTCGCCGCGCGGCGGCTGAGGCAGGGCGACCGGACTGGCGGGCGGGGCGATGGCGGGGGTCGCCCGCATCAGTTCGTCGATCCGCTCCATGGCCCCTGCGGCCTTCTGGACGTCGCCCCAGCTTTCGCCCAAGGCGCCGACCGCGCCCGCCGCGAACACCGACAGCAGCACGAATTGCAGCAGGGCGCCCGGCGTCATGGTCCCGGCGATCACGTCCTGCGCCCCCAGCCACAGCACCAGGGTCACGCCGCCGAACATCACCATGATGATCATGGCCGTCATCACGCCGCGCGCCCGCATCCGCTTCAGCGAGACGCCGAACGCCTCCTCCACCGCCGCGCCGAAGCGGCCGATGGCGCTCTTTTCACGACCGAAGGCCTGCACCGTCTCGATGGCGTCGACGCTTTCGCCCGCAAAGCCCACTGCCCCGGCGAATGTGTCCTGCGACTGCACCGTCAGGCGGCGCACCACCCGGCCGAACAGGAACAGGGGCACGATCAGCACCGGCACGATCAGCAGCACAAACCCCGTCAACTTGGGACTGACGAAGAACAGCAGGATCACCCCGCCGATCAGGGTCAGGAAGTTGCGCAGCGCATAGCTGATAGAAGTGGTCAGCAGCGTATCCACCAACTGGATGTCCGTGGTCAGGCGCGACAGCACCTCGCCCGTGCGCATATGGGCGAAGAAGACCGGGTCCAGCGTCAGGATGCGCTGGAACAGCGCCGTGCGCAGATCGGCGATCATCCGCTCGCCCGTCTTGGTGACGTAGAAATAGCGCAGCGCCGTCGCCAGCCCCAGGATCACGGCGTTGAGGCCCAGGATCAGGAACCACTTGTCGATATTGGCGCCGCCGTTCTCGAACCCCTGGTCGATGGCGCCGCGCGCCGTCGCCGTCAGCGCCAAGGAGGCGACCGTCGATCCGATCAGCCAGACCGTCGCAATGGCCGCGTCCATCTTGTGCCGCCCCAGGAAGGGCAGCAGCCGTCCCAGGGGGCGGATGTTGCGGCTCTTGGCGCGCTTGCCGCCCGCCTCGTCCATCTGTTCGGCCAGAACGGCGCCGGCGCCGGGGCGGCCGGTCGGCTGGGCATGACGTTGAGGTTCAGCTTGGGTCATGGTCGCGCTCTTGCCCCGGAACGCCCCCCGGTGTAAACGCCGCCCCTCGCTCCCGTCGCGCTCTGCGGCGGGATTCTCTATTTACGCGCAGTGACGGTCGGCATCGTCGTCGCGCAGAGACGGACAAGATCGATGAAAGCGGACACGCACCCCGACTACCACTTCATCACTGTTGTGATGACCGACGGCACCACCTACCAGACCCGTTCGACCTACGGGAAGGAAGGCGCCACGCTGAACCTGGACATCGATCCGACGTCTCACCCGGCCTGGACCGGCGGCAACCAGCACCTGATGGACCGCGGCGGCCGCGTCTCGCGCTTCAACAACAAGTTCGGCGGCTTCATCAAGAAGTAAGTCACGCTTGGTGCGACAAGTTCGCCACAAAAGCGCCGGTCCCAGGACCGGCGCTTTTTTGTTGCCCGGAACACCGTTAACATGGGCGCGTTCGATTACTCGGGGCGTGGACGTTGGGTCCGGGCCGATATCGGACCACAAGAGTTACAGACGATGAACCGACGGGAATTGGGCCTTGGCGTCGCCACGACGAGCCTGACGCTGGCAGCCGCGAACGGGGCGCTGGCCCAGACGCGCACCACGGACCCTCAGATCTTCATCGCCGGCTTCGACGCCCAGGCCGGCCGCCTGCCCGCGGCGCAGCAGGCCGATGTCCGCGCCGTCTATCAACTGACCGGCGGCAAGCCGATCTGGACCGCCGACCGCCTTCGCGTGCTGCAGGAGGTCGCCGCCGGGGCCGAGCGCCACGGCCTGCCCGCCGGGGACTTCTTCGACTTCGTCGGCCTGGCCGCCGACCGCGAGACGGCTGAAATCCGCACCACCGCCGCCGCCCTGGCCTACGCCAGGGTGCTGAGCGAGGGCCGCGTCCGGCCCGAGACGGTCGAAGAGCTGTGGGAGATGCAGAAGAACAGCGTCGACCTGCCGCGCGGCCTGGTCGACGCCGTGGCCGCCAACAAGCTGAGCCAGTGGTTCGACGCCCTGCCCCCGACGGACCTGGGCTACACCAATCTGTCGGCCGGTTACGCCCGCTATCGCCGCATCGCCCGCCAGGGCGGCTGGCCCGCCTTCCGTATCGGCGGCACCATCGAGCCGGGGACCAGCGACCCGCGCATCCCGGCCCTGACCGCCCGCCTGGCCGCTGAAGGCGACCTGAGCGCCGCCGCCGCCGAACGACTGAAGGGCAACCTGTCCTACGGCCCGGACCTCGAGCAGGCGGTCCGCAGCTTCCAGACCCGCCACGGCCTGGGCGCCGACGGCCGCATCGGCGGCGCCACCCAGCGCTCGCTGACCGCCACCGCCGAGGATCGCGCCCGTCAGATCGCCCTGAACCTGGAGCGCCGTCGCTGGCTGAAGCGCGACCTGAATCCCGAGCGGATCGAGGTCAATACCGCCGCCGCCATCATGGTCTACTGGAAGGACGGCAAGCCTGTTCACTCCAACCGCGTGGTCGTCGGCACCGCCGCCAACCAGACCCCCAGCCTTGAAAAGCCCTTCGCCTCGGTCGTGGCCAACCCGCCGTGGACCGTGCCCATGGGCATCGCGCGTCGCGAAATCCTGCCCAAGGGCCCCGGCTACCTGGCCGCGAACGACATGTACGTCAACGCCGACGGCTGGGTGGTGCAACGCGCCGGTCCGAAGTCATCGCTGGGCAATGTGAAGTTCGAGCTGCAGGACAGCTACGCCATCTTCCTGCACGACACCCCGGCCAAGCACGCCTTCAACCTGTCGGTGCGCCAGCGCAGCCACGGCTGCGTGCGGGTGCAGGACGCCATCGGCTTCGCCCGTCTGCTGCTGTCGCCCGATCCCGAGCGTCTGGCCCTGTTCGACACGGCCCAGGCCAGCGGCGAGACCAAGCGCGTGACCACCGGTCGCAACATCGGCGTGCGCCTGCTGTACTGGACCGCCTTCGTCGACGGTCAGGGCCGCGTCGCCTTCCGTGAGGACGTCTATAAGCGCGACGCCAAGCTGGCCGACGCCCTGGGCATCGCCGTCAACCTGCCCCAGGTCATCGCCGACGCGCCGATCGATCCGGATGAAGTGACGCCGTAAGACGCCCTGCCTTCTCCTCCCCGCTTTCATGGGGAGGAGAAACTCAGCCGAAAGCGGCGCGCAGCAGGTCCATCTGGTTCAGGACGGGATTGGCGGGCGCCTCGGCGGGCTCGACGTACATCTGGCGGTCCAGATGCAGCACACGGTCGTACAGCTTCTCCGCCCGCACGGCGTATTCGATCAGGGCGATCGGCAGGTCGCCGCGACGCGGCTCGGCGTCCATGCGGCGATCGGCCAGGCGATAGCGGGGGTCGCCCGCCGCCTCGGCGCTCATGTCCTGCTCGCGCACGGCGCGCTGGACCAGCAGCCACGAGGCGATCTGCATCAGCCGCGTGGTCAGCTTCATACTCTCGCCCGCATAGGACAGGGCCGCCGCGCGCGACAGCAGGCGCGAATCCTGGCGCCCGTCGCCGTCCAGATAGGCGGCGGTCTCCTCGACCAGCTCCATGCCTTCGCGGAAGGTGCGCTCGAACAGCTCCGAGCGTGCGAAGTCCAGCACTTCGGCGCCGGCGAGGCGCGCCGGGGTCAGATCGGCTTCGATGGCTGTCACGGGCGTCTATCCATGCATCTCATGCATCCGCTGGGTGCAATCGTCATGCCACGGAAGCTGATTCTGCGGGAGAGGGCCGTCGAAACCGTCCCCAACCGTCCGCCCCTCAGCGGAAGTTGAACAGCGCGTCGGCCGCGCTGCGCTGCGAGGACTTGCCGTCGATCGCCGCGCGGGACCGGGCGATCTCGGCCTCCAGGGCGGCGATCCGCTCCTGCAGTTCGTCCACGGCGTAGAGGTCCAGGTCTTCGCGCCCCAGAGCGGAGAGGGCCTCGCCGCGCTGCGGCCGGGGCTCCAGATCTTCGAAACTCATCCTCGCCTCCTTGGCCATTCCGAGCATGACCTCCTATGTGAACGCCGCATTGAACCGGAATGCAAGCCAAGGGAGCGCCGCCGTGTCCACAACCATGAAGGCCATTGAGATCGAGAACGGGCGCGGCCCCGCCGACGCCCTGCGCCTGGCGACACGCCCCCTGCCCGCGCCTGGGCCCGGCGAGATCCGCATCCGCGTGCGGGCGGCCGGCGTGAACCGCCCCGACATCGTCCAGCGCGAGGGGCGCTATCCGCCGCCGCCGGGCGCCTCGGACATTCTGGGACTAGAGGTCGCGGGCGAAGTCGACGCCGTGGGCGAAGGCGTGACGCGCTGGGCCGTCGGCGACCGGGTCTGCGCCCTGCTGGGCGGCGGCGGCTACGCAGAGTACGCCGTGGTCGACGCCCGCCACGCCCTGCCGATTCCCGACGGCCTCGACTTCACCCAGGCCGCCGCCCTGCCCGAGACCGCCTTCACGGTCTTCGCCAACGTCTTCGAGGGCGGCGGGCTGAAGGCGGGCGAGACCCTGCTGATCCACGGCGCCACCAGCGGCATCGGCGTCATGGCCATACAGATGGCCAAGGCGGCAGGCGCCCGCGTCATCGCCACCTCGCGCGGCGCCGCCAAGGCCGAGGCCGCCCGCGTCCTGGGCGCCGACGTCAGCCTGAACGCGACCAAACACGATCTGGCCGCCGCCATCCAGGAGGCGGGCGGCGCCGACGTGGTGCTGGACATGGTCGGCGCGGCCTATGCCGAACTGAACCTCAACGCCCTGAAGCCCGGCGGACGCTGGGTGGTGATCGCCACCCTGACCGGAGCCAAGGCCGAGGTCGATCTGATGCGGATCATGCTGAAACGGATCATCCTGACCGGCTCGACCCTGCGCAGCCGCCCGGCCGACGAAAAGGCCCGCCTGGCCGCCGCCGTCGAGGCGAAGGTCTGGCCTTGGGTCAGGTCCGGCGCCGTCAAGGCTCAGGTCGAGGCGGCCTTCCCCCTGGCCGAAGCCGCCGCCGCCCATGCGCACCTGGAAGCGGGCGCCCACGTCGGCAAAGTCGTGCTGCTGCCCTAAAAGAAAAGGGCGGGAAGCCGCAGCCTCCGGCCCTCGCCTTCCGAACAGGCCGGTGCTTTACCAGCGACCGCCGCCGCGCGCCGGGCGCAGAGACGAAATCCGGTCGTTCATGCCCGTATTCCCCAGGTTACGCATGTCGCCGCTGACAATCTCGCAACGCCCGCGATAGTTGGCGTCCTCGCAGACTTCCCAGGTTCCGCGCGACAGGCGGATCGAGCTGATCGCGTCATTCATGCCGACGTTGCGCAGGTTCGGCACCTCGCTACGGAAACTCATCGACTGACCGCGGTAATCGGCGTCGCGATAAACGGTGATCGAAGACCGGCCCCAGCCGCCGTTGCCGGGACGGCCATCATCCCAACCGCCGCCGGGACGCCCCGGACGACCGTCATCCCAGCCGCCGCCCGGACGGCCGGGGCGGCCGCCGTTCTCGAAATCGCCCTGGAAGCGGCCGCAGACCAGACGCCCGTCGCGGTTGATGATTTCCTCGCTGGAGCAGCGCGCCAGCTCAATCGAGGTCTCACGCATATTGCCCCGCATATCGCGGCAATCGGCGTAGAGGCGCCCCTGATTCACATACGACCCGGAGCAGCTCTGCGCATACGACCCACGCGGCGCGCCACGCTGCATCACCTGCGCCTCCGCCGTGCTCACGTTTATGGCGGAGAAGCCCCCCGCCGTCATGGCCAATCCCGCCGCTGCAATCACGAACTTCTTCATGACACGGTCTCCTTCGAGGTTTCTCTCGGCGCACAACGCGCCCTGGCCCCCTATGTTCATCACGACAGATGAACCTTCGCTGTATGACAACGACAGACGACGTTTTCATTTCGACCGAGATCACCTATAAAGGCCTTCTCGCGCCCGGCCGAAAAGGTCGGGCGCCGTCGATTCAAACGCCCGTTTTTCGGGCCGCAACCGCCGGGATCCATGCCCATGACCGACATCCTGATGCCCAAGGCCACCGCGGTCTGGCTGGTGGACAACACCTCGCTCTCGTTCGAGCAGATCGCCGACTTCTGCGGCCTGCACCCGCTTGAGGTGCGCGGCATCGCCGACGGCGACGTGGCGCGCGACATCCGCGGCGCCGACCCCATCGTCAACGGCCAACTGACCCGCGAAGAGCTGGACAAGGCCCAGAACGACGAGAACTACCGCATGAAGGCCGTGGTCAGCCGCCACGCCGAACTGCTGAAGCCCGCCAAGTCGGGCCCGAAATACACGCCGGTCTCGCGTCGTCAGGACCGCCCGGACGCCATCATGTGGTTCGTCCGCAACCACCCGGAAGTGACCGACGCCCAGATCGCCAAGCTGCTGGGCACCACCAAGGCCACGATCGAGAGCGTGCGCAACCGCACCCACTGGAACTCGGCCAACATCAAGCCCGTCGACCCGGTGACGCTGGGCCTGACCGGCCAGCTGCAGCTGGACGAAGTGGTGCGCAAGGCCGCTGACAAGAAGGCCAAGGACGACGCCAAGAACGGCGTCCTGCAACCCATCGAGCCCGAGGCGGAACTGGAAGTCGCCGCAGAAGAGCCCGAGGAAGAATACGGCCTGGGCGCCGAACCCACTGCCGAGTCGGTGTTCGGCTCGCGCGACTGATCCCAGCCAGCGGATAGAGACAAAACGGCCCCGGAAGATCGCTCTTCCGGGGCCGTCGTCATTTCAGGTGGGAAACCGTCAGTGGCTTCGGGCTTCCAGACTGTTGATCTCTTCCTTAAGTCGCAGTTTTCGCTGCTTCAGCTCCCTGAGGTGTGTCGGGTCCGCGGTGGGGCGTCGCATCTCCTGCTGGATAGTGTCATCCAGCGACCGATGCCGATTACCCAGTTCGCGAATACGAGCCTCGATGGTCATGGCTTGCGCCTCCATGTCTAAGGGACCACTACACTGAGCGCCCGGTTCGGCGGGGTGTGGAATCACATTGCAGTGACCCCTCGCCGCTCCGGACACGGACAGGTTGGAGGCGAATTTGGCCGATGTTGTGAACACGACCGTTCGGGCGCCGGCGCCCCTTCGGCTAGTCGTTGGAATCTCTGGCGCTTCGGGCGTCGTCTATGGCGCGCGCGTGCTGGACGCCCTGCGCGAACTGGGGGTCGAGAGCCATCTGGTCGTCACCCGCGCCGCCCTGCTCACTTTGTCGCAGGAGACGGATCTCAGCCCTGACGACCTGACGGCCAAGGCGGATGTGGTCCATCGGCTGAACGATGTCGGGGCCACCATCTCCTCCGGCTCCTTCCGCACGCTCGGCATGATCGTCGCCCCCTGTTCAGTACGGACGATGAGCGAGATCGCCACCGGCGTGACCTCGACCCTGCTGACCCGCGCCGCCGACGTGACGCTGAAGGAGCGCCGCCCCCTGGTGCTGATGGTGCGCGAGACGCCGCTACACCTGGGCCACCTGCGCACCATGACGGCGCTTGCCGAAATGGGCGCCGTCATCGCCCCGCCCTTGCCCGCCTTCTACGCCAAACCCGACAGCCTGGAGCAGATGATCGACCAGTCGGTCGGCCGGGCGCTAGATGTCTTCGGCCTGGACTGGTCCGCCGTACGCCGCTGGGAAGGCCTGAAGGGCGGAGCCGAGGCATGAGCGACGACCTGTGGACCTGGGCTTGCGCCGCCTACGCCGCACCAAGCGTCGCCGAGGCCTGCCTGACCCTGCAGGACCATCACGAGCAGAACGTCCCCCTGCTGCTCTGGGCCGCCTGGACCGCCGCCACCGGCCGCCGTCCCGATGAGGAGACGATCGAGGCCGCCTGCGACACCGCCCGCGCCTGGCAGACCACCACCATCGCCCCCCTGCGCGCCGTGCGCCGCACGCTGAAGACGCCTGTGCCGGACCTCGAGACCGACGACCGCCTGGCCGTGCGCGAACAGGTGAAGGCCGTTGAACTGGCCGCCGAGCGCTGCCTTCTGGAGGCGCTGGAGGTGCTGGCCCCGCCCGCATCGACCGCCCAGCGTCCGACGCTGGACGCGCTGGCCGACACCGCGCGCCTTTGGGATCGCGTCATTCCCCGCCCGGCGCTCAGTACCCTGGCCGAACGCCTTCCGACCTGACCCCGGCTCGGCTATAAGACCGACGGTCCGGGGCATGACGATGAACGACGACGAACCTTACCTGTCCGATGAAGAAAAAGAGCTGCGCGCCGAACTGGCCCGCCTGCTTCAAGAGCACGCCGACCTGGACGCCTCGATCGAAGCGCTGGGCTGCATGCCCGCTCCTGACCAGCTGATGATCGTCCGGCTCAAGCGCAAGAAACTGGCTCTGCGCGATGACATCGTGAAGATCCAAGACTGCCTGCTGCCCGACATCATCGCCTGATGGCGTAACAACAGTTATTGACTCTCTCGTCGTTAGCGGTGGAGATGCGCGCGTCACTCACTGGCGGGAGAGAACTCCCGAACATCGACCACATCCGCATGGGGGTGACGTGACCCCCTGAAACTCCTCCAGGAATAGCTAGAGTCCGCCCTAACGAAGGACGGACAGAATGAAGCGATCAA
>NZ_JBDGLE010000008.1:0-190475 GCF_057655995.1 Brevundimonas sp. Soil_N_31 | reverse complement strand
CAAAACCCCGAAAACACCGTCTCCGAAGCCCGTCGGGCCAGCCCGTCTCCGAGCGAGGCGGCGATATACGTCCCCACCTTCCGACTGGCAATAGACTTTTCACAAAAAGCTCAAGAAACTCAACGAACCAGAGTCGTTCGCGCCTTGCTTCCGGCGCCCTTCACGTACGCGCGCGTCTTGAGGGCTAAAGTGAAATCGGCCTCAAGGTGAAATTTTCATCCCCGATGCGTATTTGAGCGGCTGTTTTTGGCGCACAACCTCCCTAGCGACGCCGCTGCAGGGTTCTTTCTTCCATAAATCGCGCATCCGCGGTTGCGCCGCAACATTCGGCGAGGCATAAGAGCGCCAGTTCGAAAGGTCTGTCCTTGTCCCACCGCGCCGCCATCGCTGCGATCCTGAGCCCCGCGCAAGCGGCGGCGGATCTGCGGGTGCTGTCGCTGGGCGTACTCCTTCTCTCGGTAATTCTCATTCCGCTTAGCCAAGCGGTGTGGATGCCTGCGACCTGACCTGAACCCAGCCAGTTTCGCCCATTCACCCCGCTCCGGCTCCGGACGCGGGGTTTTTCTTGTGCCCAGCCCAACACCGACAGGCAAGAAGTTCCAAAATCACTATGATGACGCCCTCTGACAGCACGAAACAGCCCAACAGCCGCTCTGCAGCTGTGACTCAGGGCCCGAACCGGGCTGCGGCGCGGTCCTATCTGCGCGCGGCGGGGATGCAGGACGCCGATTTCGACAAGCCGATGATCGGCATCGTCAACACCTGGTCGACCGTCACGCCGTGCAACATGCACCTGGACCGTCTGGCCAAGGACGTTCGGGCCGGGATCGTCGCGGCGGGCGGCTATCCGGTCGATTTCAACACCATCGTCGTCACCGACGGCATCTCCATGGGCACGGCGGGGATGAAGGCTTCGCTGATCAGCCGCGAAGTCGTCGCCGATTCCATCGAACTGGCCATCGAGGGGCATCAGTTGGACGGCGTCGTCTGCATCGTCGGCTGCGACAAGACGATTCCCGCCGCGGCCATGGCCCTGGCCCGGATGGATATCCCCGGCCTGGTCTATTACGGCGGCACCATCCTGCCCGGCGTCATCGGCACGAAGGAAGTCTCGGTCCAGGAAGTGTTCGAGGCCATCGGCGCCCACGCCGCCGGTTCGCTGGACGACGCGGGCCTGAAGGCGGTCGAGAGCGCGGTCTGTCCCGGCGCAGGGGCCTGCGGCGGTCAGTTCACGGCCAACACCATGGCCATGGCCCTGTCGATGATGGGGATCAGCCCCATGGGCGCCAATGACGTGCCCGCCGTCGACCTGGCCAAGGGCGCGGAAGGCGAACGCTGCGGCCGCCTGATCGTCGAGCGCGTCTTCGCCGGAGACAGCGCCCGCAAATACATCACCAAGGCCAGCCTGAAGAACGCGGCCATCGCCGTCTCGGCCTCGGGCGGATCGACCAACGCCGTCATGCACCTGACCGCCATTGCGGCCGAGGCGGGCGTCGACTTCGGCGTCGAGGACTGCCACCAGGCCTGCGTCGAGGCGCCGGTCATCTGCGACCTGAAGCCGGGCGGGCGTTTCCTGGCCTCGCACCTGTATGCGGCGGGCGGCACGCGCCTGGTCGCCCAGCGTCTGGCCGAGGCGGGCAAGATCGCCAACGTCCCCACCGTTTCGGGCCGCAGCCTGTTCGCCGAAGCGGGCGACGCCGAGGAGCAGCCCGGCCAGCAGGTCGTGACCCGCTTCGAGGCGCCGGTCATGGCCCGTGGCTCCTACGCCGTCATCTATGGCGATGTCGCGCCTGAAGGCGCCGTCATCAAGCTGACCGGCCACAAGGTCGATCGCTTTGAAGGCCCCGCCGCCGTCTTCGACTGCGAGGAAGACGCCTTCCACGCGGTTCAGGACGGCTCGGTCGGCGAAGGCGACGTCATCATCATCCGCTACGAAGGCCCCAAGGGCGGGCCCGGCATGCGCGAGATGCTGCAGGTCACCGCCGCCCTGAAGGGCCGCAAGGTCGAGAACGTCGCCCTGCTGACCGACGGCCGATTCTCGGGCGCCAGCTACGGCTTCGTCGCCGGCCACGTCTCGCCCGAGGCGGCGGCAGGCGGCCCCATCGCTCTCATTCGCGATGGCGATCTGATCGTCATCGACGTCACCAACCGAAGGATCGATGTGCTCGTCGATCTGGAGGCGCGCCGGGCGGACTTCGCCCCCAACCGGATCCGCCCGGCGCAAGGCGTCTTCGCGAAATACCGCGCCGCCGTCGCCTCCGCCTCGCAAGGGGCCGTGACCATTCCCAATCCGCCGCCGGCCCAGATCCCTGCCGATCTGGCCGCCCGCTCCACCGAAACCGCTGCTTCTTAAGGACGTCCTCCCATGGCCATCACCATCTACACCAAAGAAGACATCAAGCCGGGCGCCATCGCCGGGCAACGCATCGCCGTCATCGGCTATGGCTCGCAGGGTCGCGCCCACGCCCAGAACCTGAAGGATTCGGGCCACGACGTGATCGTCGGCGTTCGTCACGGCGGCACGGGCTGGAAGCACGCGACCGAAGACGGCCTGGCCACGGCCGAGCCCGCCGAAGCGGTCAAGGACGCCGACATCATCGCCATCCTGACGCCCGACATGATCCAGAACGAGATCTATCGCGACATCATCGAGCCAAACGCCAAGCCGGGCTCGGCCCTGCTGTTCGCCCACGGCTTCTCGATCATCTACGACCGCATCACGCCGCGCGACGACATGGACGTCATCCTGGTCGCGCCCAAGGGTCCGGGCGATCTGGTCCGCCGCGAGTTCGCGCGCGGTCGCGGCGTCCCCTCCCTGTTCGCCATCGAGAAGGACGCGACCGGCCAGGCGCGCGACCGCGCCATGGGCTACGCCAAGGGCATCGGCGGGGCGACCGGCGGCCTGCTTGAGACCTCGTTCCGCGAAGAGACGGAGACCGACCTGTTCGGCGAACAGGCCGTCCTGTGCGGCGGCGCCAAGGAGCTGGTCATCCAGGGATTCAACACCCTGGTCGAGGCCGGCTACCAGCCCGAGATCGCCTATTTCGAGTGCCTGCACGAGCTGAAGCTGATCGTGGACCTGTTCTACGAAGGCGGCATCTCCAAGATGCACCACTTCATCTCGGAAACGGCCAAATGGGGCGCCGTCGCCTCGGGCCCGCGCGTCATCACCGACGAGACCCGCGCCCGCATGAAGACCGTGCTGGACGAGATCCAGAGCGGCCAGTTCGCGCGCGAATGGATCGCCGAGAACGAGGCGGGCAAGCCGAAATACGAGGCCCTGCTGACCGAGGACCGCGCCAGCCAGATCGAACAAGTCGGCGCCCGTCTGCGCGACCGCATGGCCTGGCTGCAGACGGCCAAACAGGCCGCCGCCTGAACCTCTATATATAAAGAGAGACTGATCCGATGAGCGCCGCCGCGCCCGCCCTGAAAACACCCCCCGCCCCGGCCGTCATGACCGGCGCGCGCCTGCTTGTCTCCAGCCTGGAGCGGATGGGCGTAGAGGTCGTGTTCGGCTATCCCGGCGGCGCCATCATGCCGATCTACGACGCCCTGACCGGCTCGTCGCTGAAGCACATCCTGGTCCGCCACGAACAGGCCGCCGCCTTCGCCGCCGACGCCTATGCGCGCCTGAGCGGCCGGGTCGGGGTCTGCATGGCGACCTCGGGCCCCGGCGCCACCAATCTGATCACCGGCATCGCCAACGCCATGATGGATTCGGCGCCGATGGTCTGCATCACCGGCAATGTCCCGCAAGGGGTCATGGGCACCGACGCCTTTCAGGAGATCGACATCCTGGGCGTCACCCTGCCGATCGTGAAACACTCCATCCTGGTTCGTGACCCCGCCGAGATCCCGGCCGCCATCGAACAGGCTTTTCACATCGCCGCCTCGGGCCGCCCCGGCCCGGTGCTGGTCGACCTGCCCAAGGACGTCCAGTTCGCCGAAACCGTCGCCCCCTTCGGCTTCAACATTCCCAATGAGACGCCCGCCGCCGACGCCGACGCCATCGCCGAGGCCGAGCGCTTCATCCGCGCCGCCGAGCGCCCGCTGATCTACATCGGAGGCGGGGTGAAGATCGGCCGCGCGACCGAGGCCCTGCGCGGCTTCGCCGAGACCACCGGCATCCCCGCCGTCGCCACCCTGAACGCCCTGGGCACGGTGCCGACCGACGCCCCCGGCTTCCTGGGGATGCTGGGGATGCACGGCGCGCGCGCGGCCAATGAGGCGGTTCAGTCGTCCGACCTGCTGATCGTCATGGGCGCCCGCTTCGACGACCGCGCCACCGGCAAGCTGGCCGAGTTCGCTCCCCACGCCCGCGTCGTCCACTTCGATGTCGACGCCTCCGAAATCGGCAAGCTGCGCGAGACCCACGTCGCCGTCGGCGGCGAGATCCGCCCGGCCATCGAGGCCCTGACCGCGCGCATGGCATCTGCTCCGCTGGCCATCGACCCTTGGGTCATCCGTTGCGCCTCGGCGGCGGCGCGTCACGCCGCCCGCTATGACGCGCCGGGCGAAGGCGTCTACGCCCCGGCCCTGCTGAAGCAGTTGTCCGAAATGGCCGGCGACCGCTTCGTCGCCGCCTGCGACGTCGGCCAGCATCAGATGTGGGCCGCCCAGCACTGCCGCTTCGCCCGGCCCGAAGCCCACATCACCTCGGGCGGTCTGGGCGCCATGGGCTTCGGCCTGCCCGCCGGTTTGGGCGCCCAGCTGGCCGACCCCGATGCGGTCGTCGTCACCATCGCCGGCGACGGCGGCTTCATGATGAACGTCCAGGAGCTGGCCACCCTGCGCCGCTACGGCGTGCCGCTGAAGATCGTCCTGCTGGACAACTCTTCGCTGGGTCTGGTGCGCCAGTGGCAGGAGCTGTTCTTCGAAAAGAACTATTCCGAGATCGACCTGTCCGACAATCCGGACTTCGTGAAGGTGGCCGAGGCCTTCGGCGTCGAGGCCTTCCGCATCGACCGCCGCGATCAGGTCGAAGCCGGTCTGGCCCGCCTACTGGCCGCCGAGGGCACCTGTCTGGCCCACGTCGTCATCGACCCCAAGGAAAACGTCTGGCCGCTGGTGCCGCCGGGCAAGAGCAACGCTGAAATGATGGAAGGCGCATGAGCATGAGCGACACCATTCACATCCACATCGACCGGGCCGACGGCTCGCTTCAGCGTCTCATCGGCCTGGTGGAGCGCCGCGGCTTCCACATCGACGGCATCAACATGGCGGATGAAGGCGCGATGCGCCGCATCGCCCTGACCGTTCGCGGGCGCGACGCCGCCCGCTCCATCGACACCCTGGGCCGCCAGATCGACCGCCTGATCGGCGTCGCGCGCATCCAGGCCCAAACCTTCCAGTCCGAGGCCGCGTAATGTCCCGAGTAGAACGCGCATCCAGAACCGCCGAGATTGCGGCGTCCGACCCCAACCGCGTCATCATCTTCGACACCACCCTGCGCGACGGCGAACAGGCGCCCGGCTTCTCCATGTCGGCCGAGGCCAAGCTGAAGATGGCCCATGTCCTGCGCGACCTGGGCGTGGACGTGATCGAGGCGGGCTTCGCCGCCGCCTCGCCGGGCGACGAGGAATGCATCCGCCGCGTGGCGGGCGAGATCGAGGGCCCGGTCTTCGCCTCCCTGTCGCGCGCCAACGAGAAAGACATCGACGCCTCCTTCCGCGCCCTGGCTCCGGCGCCGAAATCGCATCGTCGCTGCCACGTCTTCCTGGCCACCAGCCCGATTCACCGCTCGGCCAAGCTGCGCATGAGCACCAACGAGGTGCTGGCCACGATTTCGCGCACGGTGGAATACGCCGCCTCGATGTTCGACGACGTGGAGTTCTCGGCCGAGGACGCCTTCCGCACGGAACCCGAGTTCCTGGCCGAAGCCCTGACGGCCGCCGCCGACGCGGGCGCGCAGACGCTGAACGTGCCCGACACCGTCGGCTACGCCACGCCCGAAGAGGCGCGCCAGCGGTTCGCCTATCTGGACGGGATCATCCGCCCGCGCCACGCGGACGTGATCTTCTCCTCGCACTGCCACAACGACCTGGGCCTGGCCGTCGCCAACTCCCTGGCCGCGGTCGAGGGCGGGGCGCGCCAGATCGAAGGCGCGATCAACGGCATCGGCGAACGGGCCGGCAACGCCTCCATCGAGGAGATCATCATGGCCCTGCGCACCCGCGCGGACCGCTATGGCGTCAGCGTATCCGCCGAGAGCCGCCACCTGGTGCGCGCCTCCCAGACCCTGCGCGACGTGACCGAAACGGTGATCGCCCGCAACAAGGCCATCGTCGGCCTGAACGCCTTCGCCCACGAGGCCGGGATCCACCAGCACGGCATGATGGCCGACGCCCGCACCTACGAGATCATGCGTCCCGAGGACGTCGGTTTCGAGGGCAGCTACTTCGTGCTGGGCAAGCATTCCGGCCGCCACGCAGTCGGCAAGCGGGCCGAGGCCCTGGGCCATGTGCTGGAAGGCCAGCGCCTGGCCGACGTCTTCGCCGGCTTCAAGCAACGCGCCGACCAGATCGGCGAAATCAATGACGCGGAGCTGACCGCCATCATCGCGGCCGTCACGGCCTCCGCACCACAGGATACGACCTATGCAACCGCTGGCTAAGAACATCTGGATCAACGGCGAGCTGATCGCGTGGGAGAAGGCCACGGTTCACGTCATGAGCCATGCCCTGCACTACGGCACCTCGGTGTTCGAGGGCATCCGCGTCTATGACACGCCGAACGGCCCGTGCGGCTTCCGCCTGACCGACCATGTGCGCCGCCTGTTCGACAGCGCGCGCATCTACCACTTCCCCATGCCCTATAATGAGGCCGAACTGGTTCAGGCCTGCAAGGACGTGGTGCGCGCCGAGGGTCTGCGCTCGGCCTATCTGCGCCCGCTGGCCTTTCTGGGCGAGTGCGGCATGGGGGTCAGCCCCTCGGCCGAGACGATCCGCAGCGATGTGATGATCTCGGCCTTCGCCTGGGGTGCCTATCTGGGCGAAGAGGCGCTGGAGAAGGGCGTCGACGCCTGCATCTCCAGCTGGAACCGCGTGGCGCCGAACACCGTCCCGGCGGGCGCCAAGGCGGGCGGCAACTATCTGTCCTCCTATCTGATCGGGCGCGAGGCCCGCGTGCGCGGCTTCGGCGAAGGCATCGCCCTGGGCGCCGACGGCCTGCTGTCCGAGGGCGCGGGCGAGAACCTGTTCATCGTCAAGGACGGGGTGCTGATGACCCCGCCGGCCGCCGCCTCCATCCTGCAGGGCATCACCCGCGACAGCGTGATGAAGCTGGCGCGCGGCCTCGGCTATGAGGCGCGCGAACAGGTGCTGCCGCGCGAGGCCCTCTATGTCGCCGACGAGGTCTTCATGACCGGCACGGCGGCCGAGATCACCCCCGTCCGCTCCATCGACGGCATCATGACCCGCGCAGGCGGCCCCGGCCCGGTCACCAAGGCGGTCAACAAGGCCTTCCGCGGCCTGTTCGACGGCACGACGCCCGACCGCTTCGGCTGGCTGGAGCCCATCGGCGAGGCTGAAAACGCCGCCCCGGCGAAGGAGCGCGCGCATGAGCCAGCCTAAGACCCTGTACCAGAAGGTCTGGGACCGGCACGTCGTCGTGCCGGAAACCGCCGAGACGCCGGGCGTCATGTATGTGGACCTGCATCTGGTTCATGAAGTCACCTCGCCCCAGGCCTTCTCCGAAATCGAGGCGCGCGGGCTGAAGGTCCGCCGCCCCGACCGCACCTTCGCCACCCTGGACCACTCAACCCCCACCCTGCCCGCCGGGCCGGATGGTCAGCGCCCCTATGTCACCGAACAGGCGCGGCGTCAGGTCGAGACGCTGGAGGCCAACTGCGCCCGTCACGGCGTCGAACTGGCGGGCTGGGGCTCGGACCAGCGCGGCGTCGTCCACGTCATGGGACCGGAGCTGGGCCTGACCCAGCCGGGCATGACCGTCGTCTGCGGCGACAGCCACACCGCCACCCACGGCGCCTTCGGGGCGCTGGCCTTCGGCATCGGCACCTCGGAGGTCGGCCATGTGCTGGCCACCCAGTGCCTGCTGCAGCGCCGGGCCAAGGCCATGCGGGTGACGGTCGACGGAGCCTTGCGTCCCGGCGTCTCCGGCAAGGACGTGGCGCTGGCCGTCATCGCCGCCATCGGCTTCGGCGGCGGCACCGGCTACGTCATCGAATATGCGGGCGAGGCCGTGCGTTCGCTGGACATGGAAGGGCGCATGACCCTGTGCAACATGTCCATCGAGGCGGGCGCGCGGGCGGGCATGATCGCCCCCGACCAGACCACTGTGGACTGGCTGCGCGGCCGTCGCCACGTCCCCGCCCACTATGAGGCCGCCGTCGCCGACTGGCTGAGCCTGGCCACCGACCCCGGCGCGCTCTTCGACAAGGAGGTCGTGCTGGACGGCGGCGCCATCCGCCCCATGGCCACCTGGGGCACCACGCCGGACGCCGGCGCCCCCGTCGGCGCGCCCGTGCCGCAGCCGCGCTCGGATTCGGACCGCAAGGCCATCGCCTACATGGGCTTCACCGCCGGCGAGGCCACGACCGGCCACAAGGTCGACGTGGTCTTCATCGGCAGCTGCACCAACGGCCGCCTGCCCGACCTGCGCGCCGCCGCCGATGTCCTGCGCGGCCGCAAGGTCCAGCCGGGCGTGCGGATGCTGGTCGTCCCCGGCTCGGAGGCCGTCCGCCGCGACGCCGAGGCCGAAGGTCTGGACCGGGTCTTCACCGAGGCGGGCGCCGAATGGCGCATCCCCGGCTGTTCCATGTGCATCGCCATGAACGGGGACTTCGTCGCGCCGGGCCAACTGGCCGTCTCGACCTCCAACCGCAATTTCGAGGGCCGTCAGGGCAAGGGCGCCCGCACCATCCTGGCCAGTCCCGCCACCGCCGCCGCCAGCGCCGTGGCAGGCGTCCTGACTGACCCGCGCGCCTATCTGGAGGCCATCCATGCCTGAGGCTTTCAAATCTCTAACGTCGAAGACCCTGACGCTGAGTCAGGCCAACATCGACACCGACCAGATCATCCCGGCGCGCTTCCTCACCACCACGACGCGCGAGGGTCTGGGCGCCCACGCCTTCCATGACTGGCGCTACGAGGCCGACGGCTCGCCCAAGCCCGAGGCGGTGCTGAACCGCATCGACCCGACCGAACAGCGCATCCTGCTGGCGGGGCCGAACTTCGCCTGCGGCTCGTCGCGCGAGCACGCGCCGTGGGCCCTGTTGGACTACGGCTTCCGGGCGGTGATCTCGACCGAGATCGCCGACATCTTCACCTCCAACGCCCTGAAGAACGGCTTCCTGCCCATCGTCGTCGATCAGGCGGTCTGGGACGATCTGGCCGCCCATCCGGAACAGCCGGTGACGATTGATCTGGACGCCAATGAGATCCGGCGCGGCAACGCCCGGGCCGTGCCGTTCAAGGTCGAGTCCTTCGCCCGCCAGTGCCTGCTGGACGGAGTCGACGCCCTCGGCTGGCTTCAGTCGAAACTGCCCTACGTCGCCACCTTCGAACGCCTGAGAAACGACGCCCCCCAAACGGAGACCGCACGATGACCGCTCCCGCCCCGCGCACCTTCAACATCGTCGTCCTGCCCGGCGACGGCGTCGGTCCCGAAGTCGCCCTGGCGGCCCAGCGGGTGCTGACCTGCATCGGCGACATCTACGGCCATCGGTTCGACTTCACCGAACACCTGATCGGCGGCGCCGCCATCGACGCAACGGGCGAAGCCCTGCCGGAAGAAACGAAGGCCGCCTGTCTGGCCGCCGACGCCGTGCTGCTGGGCGCGGTCGGCGGGCCCAAATGGGACGGCGCGCCGGTTCGTCCCGAGCAAGGCCTGCTGTCCATCCGCAAGGCCATGGGCCTGTACGCCAACCTGCGCCCGCTGCAGGTCTCGCCGGTCCTGGCCCACCTGTCGCCGCTGAAGAAGGAGATCGTCGAGGGCGTCGACCTGATCGTCTTCCGCGAGCTGACCAGCGGCGTCTATTTCGGCGAGAAGACCCGCACCGAAACCCGCGCCTCGGACCTGTGCGTCTATACGGTCGAGGAGATCGAGCGTGTCGCCCGCGCCGCCTTCCAGGCCGCCCAGCAACGCCGCGGCAAGGTGACGTCGGTCGACAAGGCCAATGTCATGGAGACCAGCCGCCTGTGGCGCGAGGTCGTGACCCACATCCACGCCGAGGAATATCCGCAGATCACCCTGGAGCACGCCCTGGTCGACTCCATGGCCATGCACCTGATCCGCAAGCCGCGCGACTATGACGTCATCCTGACCGAGAACATGTTCGGCGACATCCTGTCGGACGAGATTTCGGTGCTGGGCGGCTCCATCGGCCTGCTGCCCTCGGCCTCCCTGGGCGCGGACGGTCCCGGCCTGTTCGAGCCGATCCACGGCTCGGCGCCCGACATCGCAGGGCAAGACCTGGCCAATCCGGTCGGCATGGTGCTGTCGGCGGCCATGATGCTGCGTCACAGTTTCGATCTGGAGGACGAGGCCGACTCCATCGAGGCGGCGGTCGCGGCCGTCCTGGCCTCGGGCGCGGTCACCGCCGACCTGGGCGGGCCGCTGGGCACGGTGTCGGCCACCCGCGCCATCGTCGACGCCATCCGCGCCATCCACTGGGCGGCGGCGCGTCATGTGCCGATGCACTGGGCCTAGACGACATCTATAATAGGAGACGAGAGGCGGGCTGCGGTCCGCCTCTTTTCAATTCAGCCGTCGATCAGACCCTGAAGCGCCTTGGCCATGCGGTCGCGCAGGCGGTCCCGCTGCTCGTCCGTCAGGGCGGAGAAGCCGTCCGACAGTTCACGGCCGATGGCCATGCCCATGATCAGGCCAGACGCCAGGCGCGCCCGCACGGCCGCGTCCTCGCCGCCGATCCACTGGGTCAGGGGATCGAAGAAGCGGTTGTTCGCCGTGCGCTGCACCACGTCCATCGCCTTGGTCGAACCGATCGAGCGCAACAGGATCAGCAGGCCGCGCATCTTCTCGCCGGTCGGATCGGCGTCACAACGGGCCGCCTCGCCAAAGACGACTTCCGTGGCCAGGCGCTGACCGAAATCGGCGCGGTCGCCCTCCATCAGGTCGCGTCCGTTCTTGCAGCTGTCCAGCACGGACAGGAACAGATCTTCCTTCGAACCGAAGTAGCGGCTGATCAGCGCCGCATCGACGCCGACGTCGCGCGCCACGTCGCGCATGCCGACATCATCATAGCTTTCCGCGCAGAAACGCTCGCGCGCCGCCTCCAGGATGGCCTGGCGGGTGGCGTTGGCGTTACGCGGGCGGGGGACGTCGCACAGGACCAATTGGTCGCACTCCAATAAACCTTACGCGCTATATGGCCTTGTCATCAGGCGTTGACAAGCGCGGCTTTCGTCGTCTTTAAGTCAGCCAGTATTGACTGGACGCATCCTCCCCAAAGAGCGACAGTCTCCCAGATCACGTTACTCCCAAGGAGATTGCGCCGATGCGCACGGTTAAGATCGCGGCCGCGTCCGCTCTGATGGCGGCCGCCCTCTATGGCTGTTCCAAGGGACAGGAAGCGCCCGCCCAGGGCGCGCCGCCCGTCACGGTGGCCGCCCCCCTGTCGCAACAGGTCGTCGATTGGGACGAATTCACGGGTCGCTTCGAGGCGCCCCGTTCGGTCGACGTGCGCGCGCGCGTCGGCGGCTACATCCAGTCGGTCCACTTCAAGGACGGCGACTTCGTGCGCCAGGGCCAACCCCTGTTCACCCTGGACCCGCGTCCGGCCCAGGCCGCCCTGGCCTCGGCTCGCGCCCAACTGGCCCAGGGTCAGGCGCAACTGACGCTGGCCCGCACGGAACTGGCCCGCGCCGAGGGCCTGCTGGCCTCGCAGGCCGTGTCTCAGGCCGAGGTCGACTCCAAGCGCGGCGCCGTCCAGACCGCTGAGGCCGCCGTGGCCGCCGCCAACGCCGCCATTCGCGCCCGTCAGCTGGACGTCGAGTTCACCCGCGTCACCGCCCCGATCTCGGGCCGCGTGTCCGACCGCCGGGTCGATCCGGGCAACCTGATCGGCGGCGGTTCGTCGGCCGGCGACGTACTGACGACCATCGTCTCGTCCTCGCCGATCTACTTCGTCTTTGACGGCTCCGAAGCCCTGGCGCTGAAGTATCAGCGCGACGCCCGCAACGGTTCGGCCCCGATCCGCATCCGCCTGCAGGACGAGACCAGCTATGACCGCACCGGTACGCTGGACTTCACCGACAACGCCATCGACGCTTCCTCGGGCACCATCCGCCTGCGCGCCGTGGTGCAGAACGCCGACGGCTTCCTGAAGCCCGGCATGTTCGGTCACGCCCAACTGGCGGGCTCGGGCGGCTATGCGGCCATGCTGGTGCCGGATTCCGCCGTCGTCACCGATGGCCCGCGCAAGGTGGTCTATGTCGTCGCCAAGGACGGCACGGTCGGCGCCAAGCCGGTCCAGCTGGGCCCCTTGGCCAACGGTCTGCGCGTCGTGCGCACGGGCCTGACGCCGGACGACCGGGTCATCATCAACGGCCTTCAGCGCGCCCGTCCGGGCCAGAAGGTCACCGCCCAGAACGGAACCATCAAGGCCGAGCAAACCAAGACCGACGCGCCCGTGACCACGGCGCCGGTCGCTTCGTCCGCCACCTTCGTCGCCAGCGCCGGCTGAGGAGGGGGCTCACGAGCCGGAACCTGATTCATGAACATATCCCGCTTCTTCATCGACCGACCGATCTTCGCGATCGTGATCTCGGTCTTAATCACCCTGATCGGCGCCTTCGCCATGCCGATGCTGCCGCTGGCGCAGTATCCCGACATCGCGCCGCCGACGATCAGCGTGACCGCCTCCTACGCCGGCGCCTCGGCTGAAACCCTCTCCGAAACGGTCGCCGCGCCGCTGGAGCAGGAGATCAACGGCGTCGAGAACATGCTCTACATGACCTCGTCGTCCACCTCGGACGGCCGGGTCTCCGTGACCGTGACCTTCCAGCCGGGCACCGATCTCGATACCGCCCAGGTGCTGGTCCAGAACCGGGTCGCCCTGGCCGAGCCGCGCCTTCCGGCGCAGGTCCGTCAGGTCGGCGTGGTCGTCAACAAGGAGTCCTCGGGCTTCCTGATGCTGGCCTCGCTGACGTCCGACGATCCCGGCATCGACAGCGACTACCTGGGCAACATGGCTCAGTCGACGATCCGCGACCGCCTGCTGCGGATCGACGGCGTCGGCGGCGTCCAGGTCTTCGGCGGCGGCAACTACTCCATGCGCATCTGGATCGACCCGGCCAAGGCGGCCGCGCGCGACCTGACCGCGCCCGAGATCGTCGCCGCCCTGCAGGCCCAGAACGTCCAGGCCGCCGGCGGCTCGATCGGCCAGCCCCCCTTCCCGACCAACGCCGCCGCCTTCGAGCTGCCGGTTCAGGTCGAGGGTCGTCTGTCGGCCCCGGAAGAGTTCGGCAAGGTCGTGCTCAAGACCGACGCTCAAGGGCGCGTGACCCGCGTCAGCGACATCGCCCGCATCCAACTCGGCTCGGAAATCTACGGCGTCGAGGGCTACTTCAACGGCCAGCGCGGCGTCGGCGTCGCCGTCATCCAGCAACCCGGTTCAAACGCCCTGTCGACGGCCACTGCGGTCATCGCCGAACTGGACGCCATCAAGGCCGACTTCCCGCCGGGCGTGAAATACGCCATCCCCTATAACCCGACGGAATACGTCGCCGCCTCGGTTTCGGCCGTGGAGGACGTGCTGATCGAAGCCGTCTTCCTGGTGATGATCGTCATCCTGGTCTTCCTGCAGACCTGGCGCGCGGCCATCATCCCGATCCTGGCCATCCCGGTCGCCCTCGTCGGCACCTTCGCGGTGCAGCTGGCCCTGGGCTATTCGATCAACTCCCTGTCGCTGTTCGCCCTGGTTCTGGCCGTCGGCATCGTCGTCGACGACGCCATCATCGTGGTCGAGAACGTCGAGCGTTACATCCGCGAGGGCCTGACCCCCAAGGAAGCGGCCTATCGGTCGATGCAGGAAGTGTCGGGCGCCCTGATCGCCATCTCCCTGGTGCTGACCTCGGTGTTCGTGCCGACCGCCTTCGTGCCCGGCATCCCCGGCATCTTCTTCCGCCAGTTCGCCGTCACCATCGCCTCGGCGACGCTGATTTCGCTGCTGGTGTCGCTGACCCTGTCCCCGGCCCTTTCGGCCCTGCTGCTCAAGCCGCACAAGGATCACGACCAGCACCGCAAGCCGGGCCTGATCGGCACGGTGATGTATTACCTCGGCTGGGCCGGAGCCAAGTTCAACGAAGGCTTCGACTGGGTGTCGGACCGTTACGGCCGTCTGACCGCCCGCCTGATCCGCATGGTCACGGTCATGCTCGTCATCTACGCCGCCCTGCTGGCGCTGACGGGCTGGCGCATGGCCGATACGCCCACCGGCTTCATTCCGGCGCAGGACCAGGGCGTGCTGATCGGCGTCGTCCAGCTTCCGCCGGGCGCCTCGCTGGAACGCACCAAAGCCGCCATGACCAAGGCTGTCGAGATCGTCCAGAAGGCCGATGGCGTTCAGGAAGTCACCGCCTTCGCCGGCCTGGACGGCTCCAGCTTCTCGCTGTCGTCCAACGCCGCCACCATGTTCATCAAGCTGAAGGACTATGATGAGCGGACCACGCCCGAACTGGAAGCCTCGGCCCTGGCCGGCGCGCTCAGCGGGGCGACCGGCGTCATCGAGGAAGCCAGCATCTTCATGCTGTCGCCCCCGCCTGTTCAGGGCATGGGCACCGGCTCGGGCTTCAAGATGATGATCCAGGACCGTTCCGGCGCCGGCTTCCAGGCTCTGGAAGGCGCGACCTTCGCCATGATGGGCGCGGCCGCCCAGGCGCCGGAGCAGGTGCAGCAGGTGTTCAGCCTCTACAACACCGGCTCGCCGCGCATCGCCGCCAATGTCGACCGCGACAAGGCCCTGCTGATGGGGGTCCAGCCCTCGACCGTGTTCAGCACCCTGGGCACCTACCTCGGCTCGACCTACGTCAACGACTTCAACTTCCTGGGCCGCACCTTCCGCGTGACCGCCCAGGCCGAGCCCGCCTATCGCGACGAGTTGGCCGACATCGCCAACCTGAAGGTCCGTTCGGCCTCGGGCGGGATGGTGCCGATCGGTTCGGTGGCGACCCTGGCCGACGATTCCGGCCCGGCGCGCGTGGTCCGCTACAACCTGTTCCCGGCTTCGGAACTGCAGGGTGAAGCGGCGCCGGGCGTGTCCACCGGCGACGCCATCGCCACGATGGAAGAGCTGGCGGCCAAGACGCTGCCGGATGGCTTCAGCTACGAGTGGACCGAAATCGCCCTGCAGGAGAAGCAGGCGGCGGGCGGCGCGACCATCATCTTCATCATGGCGGTGGTGTTCGTCTTCCTGGTGCTGGCCGCTCAGTATGAGGCCTTCACCCTGCCGCTGGCGGTCATCATGATCGTGCCGATGTGTATCCTGGCGGCCATTCTCGGGGTGAACCTGCATGGTCTGGACAACAACATCCTGACCCAGGTCGGCCTGGTGGTCCTGATCGCGCTGGCGGCCAAGAACGCCATCCTGATCGTGGAGTTCGCCAAGCAGGCCGAAGACGAAGAGGGCCTGAACCGTTGGGACGCCGCCATCCAGGCTGCGCGCCAGCGTCTGCGCCCGATCCTGATGACCTCGTTCGCCTTCATCTTCGGCGTGCTGCCCCTGGCCATCGCCACGGGCCCCGGCTCGGAGATGCAGAACGCCCTGGGCATCGCGGTGGTCTATGGGATGCTGGGGGTGACCTTCTTCGGTCTGATCTTCACCCCGGTCTTCTATGTCATCTGTCGCTGGATGGCGGGCAAGCTGCCTAAGGCGCCGGGCAAGGAGCGCGAGCTCCCGACCAGCTTCGGCTCCACCCCGCACGACCACTTTGACCCCGACGGCCCGGAACCGGCTCCCGCCGCTCCGCGCCAGGGAGATGCGTAAAATGAACGGCAAACTCCGCACTCTGCTGACCGCCGCGGGGTCGGCCGCCCTGCTCGCCGCCTGCGCGGTGGGCCCCAAGGCGCCGCTCCCCACCCTCCCGGCCGAAGGCCAGGGCGCCTTCGTCGGCTCGCAATCCGCCTCGGTTTCGACCGAGGCGGCCCGCGACGACTGGTGGCGGCTGTATCAGGATCCGACGCTGGACGGCCTGATCCAGCAGGCCCTGACCGAGAACAACGAGCTGGAGGCGGCCGCAGCCAATCTGCGCGCCGTCCGGGCCTCGCTGTCCGAAGCCCGCTCGGGCCGGTTCCCGACCACCACGACCTCGGCCGCCTATAACCGCAGCCGGGCCTCGACCGACACCGTGCCGACCGCCGGCGGAGCCAAGCTGCCGGAAGTCGACACCTATGACGTCGGCCTGGACGTCTCCTATGAGATCGACCTGTTCGGCCGGGTGGAATCCTCCATCCGCGCCGCGCGGGGCGACGTGGCCGCCGCCGCCGCCGCCCTGGAGGTCGTGCGGGTGACCGTCGCGGCCGAAACGGCCCGGGCCTACGCCGACACCTGCTCGGCCAACGCCCAGATCGCCGTGGCCGAGCGGACCATCGACCTGCAGGCCAAGACCGTCGACCTGACCCAGCGCCTGCTGGACGGAGGCGCCGGCAACGGCCTGGACGTCGCCCGCGCCCGCGCCGCCCTGGAGCAGACCCGCGCCAGCCTGCCGCCCCTGCGGGCGTCGCGCGACGGCGCCCTGTTCCGCCTGGCCACCCTGACCGGCCGCACTCCGGCCGAGGCCAGCGAAGCGGCTCGCGCCTGCCAGTCGCCGCCGCAACTGTCGCAGCCGATCCCGGTCGGCGACGGCGCGGCCCTGCTGGCCCGTCGTCCCGACGTGCGTCAGGCGGAGGCCCGCCTGTCGGCGGCCGCCGCCCGCGTCAACGTCGCCACCGCCAACCTCTATCCCAGCATCCGCCTGGGCGGGTCGGTGGGCTCGACGGCGCTCGACGCCTCGGACCTGGGCGAGGACGCCAACTTCCGCTTCAACGTCGGCCCGCTGATCTCCTGGTCCTTCCCCAACGTCTGGGCGGCCCGGGCCCGGATCAAGCAGGCGGGCGCCCAGTCGGACGCGGCCCTGGCGGCCTTCGACCAGACCGTGCTGACGGCGCTGCAGGAAACCGAGACGGCGCTCAGCGCCTACGCCAACGAACTGGATCGCCGCAGGGCCCTGCGCACCGCGCGGGATCAGGCGGCCACCGCCGCCCGCCTGTCGCGTCTGCGCTTCGACGCCGGCGCCGACAGCTTCCTGACGGTGCTCGATTCCGAGCGGACCCTGGCCGGCGCCGACGCCGCCCTGGCCGCGTCGGAAGCCCAGGTCACCACCTACCAGATCGGCCTGTTCAAGGCCCTGGCGGGTGGTTGGGAACAGGCTCCCGATCCCGAAGCCTGACCTTCAGCCTCAAGCTGAAACTAGGACGCCCGGCCGGTTCGCCCGCCGGGCGTTTTCTTTGGCGGTTCTTCTGCTGAACCGACGACGATCAGAATATTATTCATAACGACACCGCCAATCCGACACCACAATGAACAATCGTCGCCAACAACTTGGCCTGAACGATGATCTTGCGATAGGGAGGCTGAGTGACCTCCTCCGCCGCCCCCCTCCCCGAAGCCCTTGAGGCCGCCGCCTCGCCTGCCGTCGCCCTGGCCCAGGCGCGCCGGGTGGTGATCAAGATCGGCTCCTCCCTGCTGTTCGACGCCGCGCGCCGCGCCGTCGCCGCCGACTGGCTGGCGAGCCTGGCCGCCGACATCGCCGACCTGCGTCGCCAGGGACGAGAGGCAGTCGTCGTCTCATCCGGAGCCGTCGCCTTGGGACGCGGACGACTGAACCTGTCGTCCAGCCGCCTTCAGGATAAACAGGCCGCCGCCGCCGTGGGCCAATCCCTGCTGATGCACGCCTGGGAGGAAGCCCTGGCGCCCCACGGCCTGATGGCGGGCCAGGTGCTGCTGACGCGCGACGACACCGAACGGCGACGCCGCTGGCTGAATGGCCGCGCCACGCTGGAGGCCCTGCTGACCCACGGCGTCGTGCCCGTGGTCAATGAGAACGACACCGTCGCCACCGAAGAGATCCGCTATGGCGACAACGACCGATTGGCCGCGCGCGCGGCCCAGCTAGGGCGCGCCGACCTGCTGATTCTACTGTCCGACGTGGACGGCCTCTACACCGCCGACCCGCGCCGCGATCCGAGCGCCCGCCACCTGTCCCTGATCGAGCGGCTGACGCCCGACATTCTGGCCATGGCCTCGGGCGCCAACGCGCAGGCCGGCGTCGGCACGGGCGGCATGGCGACCAAGCTGGCGGCGGCCCAGATCGCCGCCTCGGCCGGATGCGCCACCGTCATCGCCTCGGGCCTGAGCAACCATCCGCTGAAGGCTGTTAGCGAAGGCGCCCGCGCCAGCCTGATCCTGGCCCCCGCCACGCCTCTGGCCGCGTGGAAGCAGTGGATCGCGGGCAGCGTGGCGCCCGGCGGCGCCCTGACGCTGGATGCGGGCGCGGTCGCCGCTCTGCGCGCAGGCAAGAGCCTGCTGCCCTCCGGCGTCGTCGCCGTCAGCGGCGACTTCGGCAAGGGCGACAGCGTGCGCCTGATCTGTCCCGACGGGGCGCGCATCGGCGTCGGTCTGGCGTCCTACGCCGCCGAGGAGATCGTCCTGATCCGGGGCCGTCATTCCGACGCGATCGAAAGCCTGCTCGGCTATCGCGGCCCCTCGGTCGTCATCCACCGCGACGATCTGGTTCTGGAGGACCGATGAGCGACCTCGACGCCTTCATGCTGGACATGGGCCGCCGCGCCCGCGCCGCCGCAGAATCCTTGCGCGCCACGATGCCGGACGCCCGGACCGAGGCGCTTCGCCGGCTCGCCACAGCCTTGCGCGCCGCCGAGACCGACATCCTGGCCGCCAACGCCCGCGACGTGACCCGCGCCCGCGAAGGCGGCCTGTCCGAGGCCCTGATCGACCGTCTGGCCCTGACGCCTGCCCGCATCGAGGGCATGGCCGTCGCGGTCGAGACCATCGCCGCCCAGCCCGATCCCGTCGGCGTTGAAATGGCCCGCTGGACCCCCGCCAACGGCCTGGACATCGCCCGCGTCCGCACCCCCATCGGCGTGCTGGCCGTCATCTATGAGAGCCGCCCCAACGTCACCGCCGACGCCGCCGCCCTGTGCCTGCGCTCGGGCAATGCGGCGATCCTGCGTTGCGGCTCGGACTGTCTGGACTCCTCGCGCGCCATCGCCGCCGTCGTCGCCCGCGCCGTGGCCGAAGCAGGCCTGCCCGCCGACGCCGTCCAGTTGGTGCCCGTCCCCGACCGCGAGGCCGTCGGCGCCATCCTGTCGGGCCTCGACGGCGCCGTCGACCTGATCATCCCGCGCGGCGGCAAGAGCCTGGTCGCCCGTGTTCAGGCCGAGGCGAAGGCGCCGGTGCTGGGCCATCTGGAAGGCCTGTGTCACACCTATCTGGACGCCGCCGCAGACCTCGACGTCGCCCGCCGCGTGACCCTGAACGCCAAGATGCGCCGCGTTTCCGTCTGCGGCGCGACCGAGACCCTTCTGGTCGACCGCGCGGCGGCGGAGCGCCTGCTTCCCGCCGTCGCCGCCGACCTGGTGGCCGCCGGATGCGAACTGCGCGGCGACGCCGAGGCCCGCGCCCTGATCCCCGACATGGGCGAGGCGGTCGAAGCCGACTGGACTGCCGAATACTTGGCCCCCATTCTCTCGGTGCGTGTCGTGGACGGCGTAGACGGCGCGGTCGCGCATATCCGCGCTTACAGCTCGGGCCACACCGAGGCCATCGTCACCACCGACGAGCAGGCCGCCGAACGCTTCGCTGAAGGCGTCGACAGCGCCATTGTCCTCATCAACGCCTCGACCCAGTTCGCCGATGGGGGCGAGTTCGGCTTCGGCGGAGAGATCGGCATCTCGACGTCGAAACTGCACGCCCGCGGCCCGGTCGGGGCGGAGCAGCTGACCACATACAAATATGTGGTGCGCGGCGAGGGCCAGACGCGGCCGTAATACACATTCTCCCTCCCCCTCATGGAGAGGGTGGCTGAGGCGCAGCCGAAGCCGGGTGGGGCCGCTTAAGCAGACCACGCCCCGCCCATATCGTACGCTCCTCCCCACCCGGTCGCTACGCGACCACCCTCCCCATAAAGGGGAGGGAGAACCGCGCCTCAACGGCTTTCAGGGAGCGCATAGGCGATGACATAGTCCCCGCGCGGCGTTTCCATGAAGTGATGCCCGCCGGCCATAATGACCAGATACTGGCGGCCGTTCTGCTCATAGATCATCGGATTGGCCTGACCGCCCGCCGGAAGCACGTCCGACCACACCGTCTTGCCGGTCTCGATGTCGATGGCGCGGATCAGGTCGTCCGTCGCGGCGGCGATGAAGATCAGCCCGCCCGCCGTCACCGCCGAGCCGCCGTTGTTCGGCGTGCCGATCTCCAGCGGCAACATCGACGGAATGCCGAACGGCCCGTTCTTGCGCGCTGTACCGAACGGGCGATCCCACAGAGTGCGGCCGCTCTTCAGGTCGATGACGCGCATCCCGCCATAGGGCGGCTGCTTGCACAGCAGGCCGGTGAACTTGACCCGCCAGCCCGCGTTGACGTCGATGGCGTAGGGCACGCCCATCTGCGGGTCGCCCGCGCCTTCGGCCTTGGACTTCGACAGGTTGCCGCCGCGATTGGCCGCCTCCTTCTCGCGTTCGATGTAGCGGGGGTCGTCGCGCGCGAACCAGCCGAGACGCTCGGCCTCGGCGCGGGGCACCAGACGGTTGTGGTTGGGCATGTCGTTATAGTTGGCGACGATCACGCCACGCGCCGGATCAACCGCCACCCCGCCCCAGTCCGAGCCGCCGTTGTAGCCCGGATACTGGATCCAATGCCGGTCCGCCGTCGGCGGCGTGAAATAGCCGTCATAGGCCGCCTGATGGAACTGGATGCGGCAGACCATCTGGTCGATCGGGGACATGCCCCACATGTCGCGCTCGGTCAGGTCGGCCTTCCTCAGCGTGTGGAACAGGGAGAAGGGCTGGGTCGGACTGCGCTGCGACGGCTCGACGCCGCCCTGGGGCACGCGGCGCTCCTCGACCTTGTGCAGCGGCTGGCCGGTGCGACGGTCCAGGATGTAGAGGTCGCCCTGCTTGGACGGCAGGATCACCGCCGGAACCACAGTCCCGTTGATCGGCATGTCGACCAGGGTCGCCTGCGAGCCCAGGTCATAGTCCCAGACATCCTTGCGCACCGTCTGGAAATGCCAGCGCGGCTTGCCCGTGGTCACGTCCAGCGCGACCAGGGAGGTGGCGTATTCGTTCTCGGCCGGGCGACGCAGGCCGGAATAGTAGTCCGCCGCCGAATTGCCCATCGGCAGGAAGACCAGACCCAGCGCCTCGTCCGCCGTGGCCGTGGTCCACATGTTGGGGGTGCCCGGCGTATAGGTCTCGCCCTCGGGCGGCAGGGTGGTGATGTCCGGGCGCATCATGTCCCAGGCGAAGCGCAACTGGCCCGTCACGGCGTCGAAGCCCTGAATGACGCCCGATGCGTTCCAGCGTTTCTGTCCGTCCAGCACCTGATGGCCCGTGACCACCACGCCGCGCACGATGACCGGCGCCGAGGTGATCGACACCATGCCGGGGTAGGGATCGCCCATGCCGTGCTTGATACTGACCGAGCCGTTGGTCCCGAAACCGGCGCAAGGAACGCCCGTGCGCGCGTCCACCGCCACCAGCCGCCCGTCCAGCGTGCCCTCGATGATGCGCGTGGCGCAGGGCTGGGCCGCGTCGACGTTCGGGGCCGCGTAATAGGCTACGCCCCGGCAGGCGGCGGTATAGGGGATCTGGTCGTCGGCGACCTTGGGATCATAGGTCCACTTCTGCTTGCCGGTCGCCGCATCGACCGCGAACAGCCGGTTGCGGGCCGAGCACAGATAGAGGGTGTCGCCGATCTTCAGCGGCGTCGTCTCCGCGCCCCAGCGCTCGTCCGGCAAGTCGCCCGTGCGGAAGGTCCAGGCGCGCTGAAGCCCCTTCACATTGTCCTTGGTGATCTGGCTCAGCGGCGAATAGCGCTGGGCGCTGTCCGAACCGCCCCAGGCGGGCCAGTCTGCGCCGACCTTCAGCACTGCCGGATCGCCCACGCCGCCGTTCGCCGCGCCCGGAACCGGGCTGAGCACCCGCGCCTTGTTCGCCTGAGCCACCACCACGCCGGAAATCAGGCCGAAGACGACGATGGCCGCCAGTCCGCCCAGGGCCAGCTTGCCCCCGCCCCCGTCGCGCTTCAGCGCCGGGAAGCTGAGGACCACCGCGATCAACAGCACCAGCGGCGCCACCACGCGCGGGACCAGGGCCCAGCCGTTCAGCCCGACCTCCCACAGCGCCCAGACGACGGTGCCGATGAAGATGGCGATGTAGAGCCAGGCGCCCAACGGTCTGAGCAAGGCCAGCAGCCCGCCCGACACGATCATCAACAGGCCGACGATCAGATAATAGGCGGACCCGCCCAGCATGATCAGCTGGCCTCCGCCTATGGTCAGCGTCAGCCCGATCAGGGCGATGACAATGCCCAGAAGCCTTACCAGGACGCTCCCGAATCCGCGTCCGCGCTCGATGGATGGCATCTCGCCCCTCCTGTTCCCGCAGCTTGGCCTTGAGAAGGGGCAACACGCGAACGGCCGCGACGTTCCGCCGCGGACGGCCAACTGTTGCCGACTGGCCGACCCGCCCAAGGCGGCGAGCCCGGAAACCTATCGCAACGCACCTAAGCAAAACCCGCTCAGGCTGTAATAATTGCGATTTTTTCGCATCTTTATGCCTTCTAGAAAAATTTATGCCGCAAAATGAGAAAAATATTTGCGTGATGGGAAAATATGCCCGTCTAATGTGCACATGCAAAAAGGCGGACGATCCAACCCTGGCGGTTTCCTGATTGAGCAGCGTCGGCTGGAGAAACAGCCCGCTGATCTGCGCGTGCGCGCCTTCACCGAGATCACGCTCAAACCGACCGCCGACAGCGGCACGGTTCAGGCGTCGCGCTGCACCGACTGCGGCGTGCCCTTCTGCCAAAACGCCTGTCCGCTGCAGAACAACATCCCCGACTGGCTGGCCCTGTCGGCCGACGGCGACCTGCGCGAGGCCTGGCGCGTCGCCTCGGCCACCTCGACCATGCCCGAGATCTGCGGCCGCATCTGTCCGCAAGATCGTCTGTGCGAAGGCGCCTGCACCTTGCAGCAGTCCGGCTGGGACGGCGTCACCATCGGCTCGGTCGAGGCCTGGATCGCCGACACCGCCTTCGACAACGGCTGGGTCGAGCCCATCCGCCCCCTGGCCGAACGCCGCCAGAGCGTGGCCATCGTCGGCTCCGGCCCCGCCGGCCTGGCCGCCGCCGACCGCCTGCGCAGCGAGGGCTACGCCGTCACCGTCTATGACCGCCACGACCGCGCCGGCGGCCTGCTGACCTATGGCATCCCCGGCTTCAAGCTGGAGAAGCGCATCGTCCAGCGCCGCATCGACCGCCTGATCGAGGGCGGAGTCGAGTTCGTGCTGAACGCCAATGTCGGCGTCGATGTGACGATGGACGAGCTGCGCGCGCGCCACGACGCCGTCCTTCTGGCCATGGGCGTCTATCAGGCGCGCACCCTCAGCGTCCCCGGACGCGGTCCGAACGACACCGTCGCCGCACTCGACTTCCTGATCGCCCAGAACCGCGTCGATTGCGGCGACGCGGCTGATGCGTCCGCGCCCCACGCGGCGGGTCGCGACGTCGTCGTCGTCGGCGGCGGCGACACGGCCATGGACTGCGTCCGCACCGCCGTCCGCCAGGGCGCTGCCAGCGTCGTCTGCCTCTATCGCCGCGACCGCGAAAACATGCCCGGCTCGGCCCGCGAGGTGCAGAACGCCGAGGAAGAAGGCGTCCGCTTTGAATGGCTTGGCGCGCCCAAGGCCCTGATGTCCAAGGGCGAGGCCGTCACCGCCGTCCGCGCCCAGCGCATGGCCCTGACGGACGCCGCGCCCCGTGGCCGTCGCGACATCGCCCCCGTGCCCGGCTCGGACTTCGACCTGCCCGCCGACCTGGTGATCGAAGCCCTCGGCTTTGAGCCCGAGGCCTTTGGCGAACAGCTCGACGCCAACCTCGGCCTGACCAGGTGGAACACCCTGCAGGTGGCGCGTGGCGGTTTCGCCACCACCCTGCCCGGCGTGTTCGCCGCTGGAGACGCCGTGCGCGGCGCCTCCCTCGTCGTCTGGGCCGTGCGCGACGGCCAGGACGCTGCGGCCGAGATCGACCGCTACCTGCGCGCCCGCACCGAGGAAGCCGCGGCATGACCGACGCCACGCAACAGAACTGGCTGGCCCAGTATGAAGAGAACCGCGCCCGTCTGATTGACGGCGGCGCCTATGACCCGTCGTCGGAACGCGACGCCTGCGGCGTGGGTCTGGTCTGCGCCATCGACGGCAAGCCTCGCCGCGAAATCGTCGAGATGGCCATCAAGTCGTTGAAGGCCGTAGCCCACCGTGGCGCGGTCGACGCCGACGGCCTGTCCGGCGACGGCGCCGGCGTCATGATCGAACTGCCTCAGGCCTTCTTCGCGGCCCAGGTGCGCGCCGTCGGCCAGACCCTGCGTCCCGGCCCCATCGCCGTGGGTCAGGTCTTCCTGCCGCGCACCGACCTGGGCGCCCAGGACCACGCCCGCGCCATCGTCGAGGCCGAGGCCATCCGTTCGGGCTTCTACATCTACGGCTGGCGCCAGACCCCGCTGGACCTGTCGGTCGTCGGCGTCCGCGCCGACGCCACCCGGCCCGAGATCGAGCAGATCATGCTGGCCGCGCCAGAAGGCATGGAGATCGAGGAACTGGAGCGAGAGCTCTTCCTGTGTCGCCGCCGCATCGAAAAGGCGGTGCAGGCGTCTGGCCTGAACGGCTTCTACCTGTGCTCCCTGTCGGCCCGCTCCATCGTCTACAAGGGCATGGTCCGCGCCGAGCTGCTGGGCCAGTTATATCACGATCTCAAAGACCCCACGGTCGAGGCCGGCTACGCCGTCTTCCACCAGCGCTACTCGACCAACACTTTCCCCGAGTGGAAGCTGGCCCAGCCCTTCCGCATGCTGGCCCACAACGGCGAGATCAACACGCTTCAAGGCAACCTGAACTGGATGCGCGCCCACGAGATCCGCATGGCCGCCTCGGCCTTCGGCGACCGCGACCAGGAGGTCAAGCCGGTGGTCCAGCCGGGCGGTTCAGACTCGGCGGCGCTGGACAATGTCTTCGAGGTCTTGGTCCGCGCCGGGCGCCCCGCCCCCCTGGCCAAGGCCCTGCTGGTCCCCGAGGCCTGGTCCTCGGACGACGTGGTGATGAAGCCCGAGCACCGCGCCCTCTACGCCTATTGCAATGCGGTGATGGAGCCGTGGGACGGTCCCGCCGCCCTGTGCGCCGTCGATGGTCGCTGGGTCGTGGCGGGCAAGGACCGCAACGGCCTGCGTCCCCTGCGCGCCGTGGAAACCGTGGACGGCCTGCTGCTGGCGGGCTCCGAGGCCGGCCTGGTCCCCCTGCCCGAGGGGCGCATCAAGCGTCGCCTGCACATCGGTCCTGGCAAGCTGATCGCCGTCGATCTGAAGCACGGCCGCATCTACGACGAGCATGAGGCCGTCGACGCCCTGGCCGCCGCCCAGCCCTATGAGCAGTGGCTGGAAAACATGGTTGATCTGGAGCCGATCATCGGCCCCGGACCCGAGCCGCGCGCCGCGACGGGCGAGGCCCTGATCCGGCGCCAGATCGCCGCCGGTTTCAGCCGCGAGGATCTGGACCTGCTGCTGGACGCCCTGGTCCGCGACGGCAAGGAGGCCGTGGGGTCCATGGGCGACGACGCCCCGCCCGCCGTTCTGTCCAGCCTGCCGCGCCCTCTGGCCCACTACTTCCGCCAGAATTTCTCGCAGGTGACGAACCCGCCCATCGACCCCCTGCGTGAAGCCGGGGCCATGAGCCTGAAGACCCGCTTCAAGAACCTGGGCAACATCCTGGCCCAGGACGAGGCCCAGACCGAGGTCTTCGTGCTGGACAGCCCGGTCCTGACCACCGGCATGTATCAGCGCCTGCTGGGCGTCGTCGCCGACGGCTCGACGACGGTGATCGACTGCACCTATCCGGTCCCGGCCGAGGGCGACCGCCCCGGCGCCGGCCTGCGTCAGGCGCTCGACCGCATCCGCGACGAGGCCGAGGCCGCCGCGCGCGAGGGCGCCACCCTGATCGTCCTGACCGACGAGCACGCCTCGGCCGAGCGTCTGGCCGCGCCCATGATCCTGGCCACCGCCGGTACGCACAGCCGCTTGATCGCGGCGGGCCTGCGGACCTATTGCTCGCTGGTCGTGCGGTCGGCCGAGACCCTGGACCCGCACGCCTTCGCCGTTCTGGTCGGGGTGGGCGCCACCGCCGTCAATCCGTGGCTGGCGCAGGAACTGTTCCAGGAGCGTCTGGATCGCGGCGCCTATCCGGGCCTGACGCTCCACGACGCCTGCCTCAACTACAAGCACGGCATAGAGGCGGGGCTGCTCAAGGTGCTGGCGCGTAAGGGCATCAGCATCATCTCCGCCTACCGCGGCGGCTGCGAGTTCGAGGTCTTGGGCCTGTCCCGCGCCCTGGCCGCCGAGTTCTTCCCCGGCGCGCCGTCGCGCATCTCCGGCATCGGCCTGGCCGGTCTGGAGCAGGCGGCGCTAAAGCGTCATGCCGTGGCCTTCGGCGCGGCGGTCCCCTCCCCGTCGATGGGCGGCTTCTTCCGCATCCGTGCGGGCGGAGAAGCCCACGCCCATGACGCCAAGACCATCCACCTGCTGCAGGGCGCGGTGAACCGCGGCGACTACAAGCGCTTCAAGCAATACTCCGCCGCCGTCCGCGAGCAGCCGGATCTGGCCCTGCGCGACCTGTTGGACTTCAAGGATGGCCTGACCCCCGTCCAACTGCACGAGGTCGAGAGCGTCTCGGACATCCGCCGCCGCTTCCTGTCCCAGGCCATGTCCCTGGGCGCCCTCAGCCCTGAGGCCCATGAGACCCTGAACATCGCCATGAACCGGATGGGCGCGCGCGCCGTTTCCGGCGAGGGCGGCGAAGACCCGGCGCGCTACGTCCCGCGTCCGAACGGCGACAACGCCAACTCGGCGGTCAAGCAGGTGGCCTCGGGCCGCTTCGGCGTCACCGCCGAATACCTGAACCAGTGCCGCGAGATCGAGATCAAGGTGGCCCAGGGCGCCAAGCCCGGCGAAGGCGGCCAGCTGCCCGGCTTCAAGGTCACCGAGTTCATCGGCCGGATGCGCCACGCCGTTCCGGGCACCACCCTGATCAGCCCGCCGCCGCACCACGACATCTATTCGATCGAGGATCTGGCCCAGCTGATCTACGACCTGAAGGCGATCAATCCCGACGCCAAGGTCACGGTCAAGCTGGTCTCGGCCACCGGCATCGGCGCCATTGCGTCCGGGGTCGCCAAGGCCAAGGCCGACGCCATCCTGATCGCCGGCCACAACGGCGGCACGGGCGCCTCGCCCCAGACCTCGGTCAAGCACGCGGGGATGCCATGGGAGATCGGCCTGGCCGAGGCGCATCAGGTGCTCAGCCTGAACCACCTGCGCTCCTCGGTCAGCCTGCGCGCCGACGGCGGCATCCGCACCGGACGCGACGTGGTCCTGGCCGCGCTACTAGGGGCCGAGGAATACGGCATCGGCACCTCGGGCCTGATCGCCATGGGCTGTCTGATGGTGCGTCAGTGCCATTCCAACACCTGCCCGGTCGGAGTCTGTTCGCAGGACGAGCGCCTGCGCGCCAAGTTCACCGGCACGCCGGAGAAGGTGGTCAACCTCTTCACCTTCATCGCCGAGGAGGTCCGCGAGATCCTGGCCTCGATCGGCGCCCGCACCATCGACGAGATTGTCGGCCGCACCGACCTGCTGCGTCAGACGCGGCGCGGCGGTTCGCATCTGGACGACCTGGACCTCAACCCCCTGCTGATGAAGGTCGACGTCGACCGGCCCGGCCGCTGGGCCGACAAGGCGCGCCAGCCGGTCCCCGAGAGCCTGGACGCCCAGGTCTTGAAGGACGCCACCCCCTTCCTCGAGCGCGGCCAGACGCTGGAGCTGTCCTACCCGCTGAACAACACCCAGCGCACCGCCGGCGCCGGGGTCTCCTCGGCCATCGTCCGCAAGTTCGGGCCAGAGGGTCCGCAAGGCCGTCTGAAGCTGAAGCTGGAAGGCATCGCCGGTCAGAGCTTCGGCGCCTTTGGCGCGCGCGGCCTGATCCTCGACGTCACCGGCGAGGTCAACGACTACGTCGGCAAGGGTCTGTCGGGCGCCGACATCCATGTCCGTCCCCATGAGTGGCGCGCCGACCAGCAGGTCTGCGGCAACACTACCCTCTATGGCGCCACCTCGGGCCGTCTGTTCGTGGCGGGCGCGGCGGGCGAACGCTTCGCCGTCCGCAACTCCGGCGCCGAGGCCGTGGTCGAGGGTCTGGGCGCGCACGGCTGCGAATACATGACCGGCGGCCGTGTGGTCGTGCTCGGCGCGGTCGGCTGGAACCTGGCCGCGGGCATGAGCGGCGGCGAGCTGTTCGTGCTCGACGCCGACGGTCGCGCGGCTCAGGCCCTGAACGGCGACATGGCCGGGGTCGGTCGCATCGACGCCGAGGCGGAAGGCAGGCTCAAGGCCCTGATCGAGGCCCACGCCGGCGCCACCGGCTCGCCTCTGGCGCGACGCATTCTGGCCGGCTGGTCGACCTACGCGTCGCGCTTCGTCCGCATCGCGCCCAAGACCGTCCTGGCCGCGGAGCGCGCCATTGTTGACGTTAGGCTGGCGGAAAGGGCGTAAGTCGGCCACAGCCGCCCTGAGCCCGGCGTGAAAAAGGGCCGCCCGCCTCTCGGCAAGCGGCCCTCGAATACTGTCGCAAGCGAAAGCTACTGACGCGCCGTCTGGCTCGACAGGATCATATCCAGTTGCTTGCGCACATGCGGGGTCAATTCCTCAACGCCCCAGCCGTCATAGGCGGCGTAGCGGAAGTTGGAAATGAAGACGTCCCAGATCATGCGCGGCAGCAGCGTCTGGTCGATGTCCTGGCGAAGCTCCCCTTGCCCCACGGCCGCCTGCAGCACGTCCTGAATCCAGACCACCAGCGGACCAACAAAAGCGCGCGAGCGCTGATCGGCGTCTTCCGGCTGGAACCAGGAACGGGCAACCATGGCCTGCATCAACGGCAGATGACCCAGAGAGCGGTGATAACCTGCGGTCAGGGCTGCCGTCAGGCGATCCGTCACGCGAGCATCGGCGCCCGCGTCGCCGGCGCGCATGTCGTTCAGCAAGCCTTCCATCTCTTCAGCAAAGACCGTCTCGAACAGTTCGGCCTTGTCCTGGAAGTTGGCGAAGACGGCGCCGGTCGACATGCCCGCGCCCTTGGCGATGTCGCGGATCGTCGCCGCATCATAGCCGCGCTCGGCGAAAAGGGTCCGCGCCGCGTCCAGCACCTTGAGGCGCGTACGAACCTTCGCCGCCTGGCGGCGGTTCATCCGCGGCGGGGCGACGGTTTCGACGGTTTCGGCAAGAGTGGGGGAGGGCACGCGCATAGACAGGTGGCTCTGGGCTTAAATGGGTGGCGCGCTCGGCAAGCCAGACCCTGCCTGCTTGACATGGGTCCGAACCTTAAGACGACGTGCGCCCCTGAAACTAAGGGCGAACTTTCATCACCGAACAATGACCAAAATGGGTCATGGTGGGTAAAAATCTCTGCCCTGCCTAAGCGGAGCAATCAAGAAGCCTACGCAATTATACGAATGACTATCACGTCATATGAACAACGATACGGCTTTTCGGGCGAAAAACTATAGTTTTGCATACATCTACTTACACCCTCATAAATGGGCAGAGCGTCGTGCCCCCGCCGCCGTAGGGAGAGAGCTCTCGCTCTCAGCATGAATTTTTTTTAAGACAGCGGCTCCGCGCATCCGGCCTAGGCTCGGCGGCACGGTTCCGGGGCTGAAATGAGGAAACACCCATGAAGAAACTGCTTGTCGGCGTCGCCGCCGTCGCCCTTCTGGCGCCGGGCGCGGCCCTGGCCCATGATGGCCATGACCACGCCTGCATCGACGACGCCTGTTCCGTCTTCGAACTGTTCCAGACTCCAGCCGCCCAGGGCGGCGCCTCTGGCTGGCAAGGCACGGAAGCGCCCCGCTACGGCGCCTGGGGTTTCGATCTGGCGGGACGCGACACCTCGGTGAAACCGGGCGACAGCTTCTTCCGCTACGCCAACGGCGCGGCGCTGGACCAGTTGACGATTCCGTCGGACCGCACCTCCTACGGCTCCTTCCCCCTTCTGCGTGAACTGTCGGACAACCGCATGAAGGCCCTGATCCAGAGCCTGGTCGCGCGCACCGACCTGGCCGCCGGCTCGGACGAAGCCAAGATCGCGGACGCCTATCGTTCCTACATCGACGAAGCCCGCATCGAGGCGCTGGACGCTCAACCGCTGCAGCCCTTCTTGGCCGCCATCCGGGCTGCCGACACGCACGAGAAGATCGCCGCCTACATGGGCCAGACGCAAGGCCGCGTCGGCTCATCCTTCTTCGGCACCGGTATCACAATCGATCAGAAGAACCCGACCCGCTACGCCGTGACCGCCGGGCAGTCGGGCCTGGGCCTGCCCAACCGCGACTACTATCTGGACGCTCGCTTCGCCGACAAGAAGGAGAAGTATCAGGCCTACGTCGAGCGGATGCTGACCAACATCGGCTGGACGGATCCGGCGGGTTCTGCGGCCGCCATCGTCGCCCTGGAAGACAAGATCGCCGAAGCTCACTGGACGCCGATCGAGAACCGTGATCGCGACAAGACCTATAATGAGTATTCGATTCAGAGCCTGGCAGCCGAAGCGCCCGGCTTCGACTGGACCGGCTACTTCAACGCCGCCGGCCTGGGCTCGATCGATCGCCTGATCGTGCGCCAGAACACGGCGATGCCGAAGATCGCCGCCATCTTCGACGAGACCCCGGTCGCCACTCTGCAGGCCTGGCAGGCCTTCCACACCACCGACGACGCCGCCGGCAGCCTGTCGAAGCGCTTTTCCGACGCCCAGTGGGAATTCCGCTCGCGCGACCTGTCGGGCCAGCCCGAGCAGCGCAGCCGCGAAAAACGCGCCATCAGCTTTGCGGAAGGTTCGCTGGGCGAAGCTGCGGGCCGTCTCTACGTCGCCGAATACTTCCCGGCGGAATCCAAGGCCAAGATGGAGGAGCTGGTCGCCAACCTGCGCACCGCCCTGTCGCACCGCATCGACAACCTGACCTGGATGGGCGCCGAGACCAAGGCGGCCGCCCAGGAGAAGCTGCGCAAATTCACCGTCAAGATCGGCTATCCGAACAAGTGGCGGGATTATTCGGCGCTGGAGATCAGGGCCGACGATCTGTTCGGCAACACCCAGCGCCTGGGCCAGTTCATGTGGAACTACCAGCTCAACCGCCTGAACAAGCCGGTCGATAAAGATGAGTGGGGCATGACCCCGCAGACGGTGAACGCCTACTACAACTCAGCCAATAACGAGATCGTGTTCCCCGCGGCTATTCTGCAGCCGCCCTTCTTCGATCCAAACGCGGACCCGGCCGTCAACTACGGCGGCATCGGCGGCGTGATCGGCCACGAGATCGGCCACGGCTTCGACGACCAGGGCTCCAAATCCGACGGCGACGGCGTGCTGCGCAACTGGTGGACCGAGCAGGACAAGGCCAACTTCAAGGCCCTGACCACGCGCCTCGGCGCCCAGTACGACCAGTTCGAACCCCTGCCCGGCTTCCACGTCCAGGGCGGCCTGACCATGGGCGAAAACATCGGCGACGCAGCCGGCACGGCGGTGGGCCTCGAAGCCTACCACCTGTCGCTCAACGGCCAGCCCTCCCCGGTCATCGACGGCGTGACGGGAGACCAGCGCTTCTTCTACGGTTGGGCTCAGGTGTGGCAGTCGAAATACCGCGAGGACGCCCTGAAGAACCAGATCGCCACCGACCCGCACAGCCCGGCCGAATTCCGGGTCATCGGCCCGGTGCGCAACATCGACGCCTGGTACGAAGCCTTTGGCGTCAAGCCCGGCGACAAATACTACCTGAAACCGGAAGACCGCGTTCGTATCTGGTAAGGCGACGCCGGATTAATGAGAAAGGGCCGGAGCCGCGACGCTCCGGCCCTTTTGCATTGGCGCACTCCCCCGCACCGCCGCGCCCTAGCATGACGGCGCTCGAAGCGCCTCGCCCACCTTATCAAACAACCGTCGAGAATCCTGACTTCCAGACATGAAAAAGCCCGCTGCGGGGGATACATCGCAGCGGGCCTTCACGCTCTCTAAGGAGCGGACGTTTCCTCCCCGAAACGCCTTCAAGATGTCGCTGCGACGGTGCGCTGCGCCTCTTGAGTGAGACCAAATGACGCCTTCCGCTGCCCTACGTCAACCAAACCCCGGCCCAAAGAGCATCCTTTTATGACTAAACGTTGATAAGTCACGCTGTCGTCATGGATATTATCGAAGCTTATTCGATAATGGAGCGGACCACCGCGACCAGCTGATCGCGGGCCACGGTCTGTTGCCCCGGACGCTCGGCCTTCCAGGCGTTGTTGTCCGTGATGGCGGCGGCGCGGGCGCGTCCGGCGTCCAGATCCTTGATCGTCACCTGACCGGCGGCGATCTCGTCTCCGCCCAGGATGACGGCGGCCGGGGCTCCGCGGCGGTCGGCGTATTTCATCTGCGCCTTCATGCCCGCCCGGCCCAGATACAGCTCGGCCGGAATGCCTGCCGCGCGCAGTTCGGACACGGCGTCGAGATAGTGCTGCATGTCGTCCTCGGAGAAGACGATGGCCACCACCGGCCCGCGCGTCTCGTCCTCACCGCCGCGACCGGCCGCGCGCAGGGCCGAGGCTAGGCGCGACACGCCGAAGGAGAAGCCTGTCGCCGGGGTCGACTGGCCGGTGAAACGCGACACCAGGTCGTCATAACGCCCGCCGCCGCCGATCGAGCCGAAGCGCACGGCGCGGCCCTTCTCATCCTTGGTGACCAGCAGCAGTTCAGCCTCGAACACCGCGCCGGTGTAGTATTCAAGCCCGCGCACGATGGTCGGGTCGAAGCGCACGTCGTCCTGCGACACGCCCATGGCGGTCAAGGCGCGGTCGATGGCGGCCAGTTCCTTCAGCGCCTCTTCGCCGGCGGAGCCCAAGAAACCTGAACGCGCGGCGCCCGACACGGCGTCCAGCACGCCCGCGCGGCTGAGGCCCGGCGTCTCGGCCGAAGCCAGAAACGCCTCGATCGCCCCGATCACCGAGGCCGGCAGGTTCGCCCCTTTGGTGTAGTCGCCGGACTCGTCCAGACGGCCCTCGCCCAGCAGCAGACGCACGCCCTCGACGCCGAGGCGGTCATATTTGTCCACGGCGCGAAGAGCCGTCAGGCGCTGCGCCGCGTCGACGATCCCGCCCGCGTCGAACAGGCCGTCGAACAGCTTGCGGTTGGACACGCGGATCACCGCCTGCCCGGCCGCCAGACCCGCGGCGCGCAGGCCCTCGCAGCCCATGGCGATGATCTCGGCGTCGGCCTCGGGCCGGTCGGAGCCGACGGTGTCGGCGTCGCACTGCCAGAACTCGCGGAAGCGGCCCGGCCCCGGCTTCTCGTTGCGCCACACCGGCCCATAGGCGTAGCGGCGGAACGGCTTGGGCAGGGTCTCCCAGTTCTGGGCGGCGAAGCGGGCCAGAGGCGCGGTGTGGTCGTAGCGCAGGGCCATCCACTGATCGTCATCGTCCTGAAGCGCGAAGACGCCCTCGTTCGGACGATCGGCGTCCGGCAGGAACTTGCCCAGCGCGTCGGCGTATTCGAAGGCCGGGGTCTCCAGCGCCTCAAAGCCCCAGCGCTCATAGACCTCGGACACGCGCGCGACGATGCGGCGCTCGGCGGTCAGGTCGCGGCCGCGACGGTCAGCGAACCCGCGCGGCGCGCGAGCTTCGGGGCGGTTGGAGGCTTCGTCGGTCATAGGGCGGCGATTAAGCCATCAGTTCCGTCGCCGCAACTCGCCGCCGCCCCTTCCCGCTCAGGCTGCACGCCGCAGCGGCAGGTCGCGCCCATAGCTGAGGCGCCGCCACAGCCACTCAAACGGCCCCATGGTGAACCTCGACAGCCACAGCGGCGACCAGATCAGTTGCAGCGCCCAGACGCCGACGACGATGGCCCACTGCATCGGATAGTCGACCTGGCCGAACAGACGCGGTCCCCACGGCATGTAGAAGATCGTCGTCATGATCAGGGTCTGGGTCAGATAGTTGGTGAAGGCCATCCGCCCCACCGGCGCCAGAACCTTGCGCAGCCAGCCCACGCCGCGCGTCGTGGCCAGGATCAACACCGAGGCGTAGGCCAGGGTGACGATGATCGGATAGGAGGCGACGACCGCCGCCCAGCCGCCGGTGGCCTCGACGCCCGGACCGGCCTGGATCTCCAGCCACTCCAGAACGCCCAGCAGCGCCAAGACCGCCGCGCCGCCCGCCATCAGCATCGCATAGACGCGCGTCGGGACGCGGCCATGGAAGAAGCCCGCCTTGAACAGGCCCAGCCCCAACATCATCAGCGGCACGGTCGAGAAGACATACATCAGCAGGCTGGCGCCCTGGGCGAAGGCCCAGGCCTTCAGGTTCTCCAGCGCCGCACCCGCCCAGCCGCTCTGATAGGCGGCGATGGAGGCCGCGACCGCGCCATCGGCAGGCCCGCCCTCGCTCATGGCCTCCGGGAAATGCGCCATCGTCATCATCAGGCCCGCCTGAAGCGTGGCCAGCAGCACCGTCGCCCCGGCCCCGATCCAGATCAGCGGCTTGGCCGGCATCGACCGCATCAGCATCACGAACAGGCCCGACCAGGCGTAGAGCAGCAGGATATCGCCGTACCAGAAGGCCAGGCCGTGGATCAGGCCGAACAGAGCCAAGAACATCAGGCGACGGCGCAGGACGCGCCCCTTGGCCTCATCGCCGCGCTCGCCGCCGACCAGAAAGATCGACACGCCGAACAGCATGGAGAACAAGGTCACGAACTTCTGGCGGAAGAAGACATCGACCGCCCACTGCGCCATGCCCGAAGCCCCGACGACAGCGGGAAAGGGCGATTGATCCGGCGCCGACTCCAGGATCACCATCGGCAGGGCGAAGGCCGCCGCATTGACCGCCAGAATGCCCAGAACGGCCGCGCCGCGCAGCACGTCCAGCGTCACGATCCGCTGGTTCGCCGCCACCGGATTCGGCTCGGCCGTCGTGACCTGGTCCCTCATGCTCGCCCCTGTTCGTCGCATAGGGGTTCAGGCTTAGGCGGGACGGCCGCTTCGGTTCACGTTAAATCCCCGTAACGTCCCGTTCGGACAGGACGCCCATGCGGTTGTTGACCACCGGCGCCGGGACAAATCCCAGATAGGCCACGCACAGGCCGCCCCACAGGGCGTAGCTGACGCCCATCATGACCGCCAGCGGCAGGCCGCCGACGCCATAGATCAGCAGGGCCGTCTCGATCGCGCCCAGGCCCTGGACCAGACTCTGCGAGGCGGCGCCCGCCAGACCCGCCATGACCACGGCCATGATCGTCTGCATCGCCGCCGCCAGCAGGCCGCCGAACACGGTGAAGCGGCACGCCACGCCCAGTCGCGTCGACGGGCGCCCGGTCTTGCCGTGGCTGTCGAGCAGCAGCCAAAGCCCCACCGGCGCCGCGATCAGTCCGACCGCCAGCATCACCAGCCGCCAGTCCGTATCCACGCCCGACCACCAGTTCTCGGGCGGCCAGATGAACAGGGTCAGGATCACCGGCGGCCAGGCCGCCGCCGCCAGGGCGGCCGGAACCAGGGCGCCCGCGCCGCGCCGCGGCGCCACACGCTTCAGGCCCGGCAGGGAGGGAAAGGCGACGGCCATCAGCGGGTCGGGACCGGCGTCTCGCCGGAATAGTCGTAGAAGCCGCGCCCGCTCTTCTTGCCCAGCCACCCGGCCTCGACATATTTCACCAGCAGCGGACAGGGCCGGTATTTGCTGTCGGCCAGGCCGTCATACAGCACGTTCATGATCGCCAGGGCCACGTCCAGCCCCATGAAGTCCGCCAGCTCCAGCGGCCCCATCGGATGGTTGGCGCCCAGCTTCAGCGCCTTGTCGATCGAGGCGACGTCGCCGACGCCTTCATACAGGACATAAACCGCCTCGTTCATCATCGGCACCAGGATGCGATTGACGATGAAGGCGGGGAAGTCCTCGGACTCCGTGATGATCTTGCCCAGGCTCTCGGCGAAGGCGACCGCCGTCTCGAAGGTCGAGGCCGAGGTGGCGATGCCGCGCACCAGTTCGACCAGTTTCATCGTCGGCGCCGGCTTCATGAAGTGCAGGCCGATGAAGCGCTCAGGCCGATCCGTGACCGAGGCCAGGCGGGTGATGGAGATCGAGGAGGTGTTGGACGCCAGCAGAACATCCGGCCCCAGCAGCGGCGTCAGTTCGGTGAAAACGCCCTTCTTGACCGCTTCGTCCTCGGACGCGGCTTCGATGACCAGATCGGCCCCGGCCGCCTCCGCCAGGGTTTTCACGGCGGTGACGCGCTGAAGCGCCGCCTGGGCCTCCGCCTCGGTCGACAGGCCGCGCGCCGCGCGCCGCGCCAGGCTGGCCGCGATCTCGCCCAGGGCCAGGGTCACCCGGTCCGACGCAATGTCGTACAGCTTCACCTCATAGCCGCCGGCGGCCACCACCTGAGCGATGCCCGAACCCATTTGCCCGGCGCCGATGACGGCGACTGTCCTGATCGTGGTCATGAATTACGCGAAAAAGGCGGTCCGCCAGGGACCAGTCGTCGGCACCTTAGGAGCCCGCTCGCGCCACGCAAGGGCGGATTGGGCTCCATATGCGGATTCCTGGGGGGCCGTGATCCGGGCTCAACGCCCGACGGCCTCCCCTCGACGCAGCCGTGGATCAGCCCAGCGACATGATCAGCATCGGCGCGACCGTCCGGTTGAACAGCACGCTCAGGAACTGCAACGCCAGCAAGGCGATGATCGGGGTGATGTCGATGCCGCCCAGCGACGGCACCACACGCTGGAGCGGGCCCAGGATCGGCCGCGTCACCGTATCCAGCACATAGGCGACCTGACCCACGAAACGGTTGCGCCGATTGATCACGTCGAAGGCGAACAGCCAGCTCAGGATCGCCGAGGCGATGATGCACCAGATCATCAAGGTGACGACGGCGTTCACCAGCCAGACAAGGGCGAAACCCATGAGAAACTCCTGCTTCGTTCACGCCGCTTCTAGCGGCCCCGCCGCAGATCGCCAAGGATTCGTGCGCGGCCCGTTGACACGCCCCCCCGCACGCTTCTATGTCCCGCGCCTGCCTGTCGGTCGGGGCCGTAGCTCAGTTGGTAGAGCGCGTCGTTCGCAATGACGAGGTCAGGGGTTCGACTCCCCTCGGCTCCACCAGGGCACCTTCACGAAATCGCTGACGTTCGATCGCCCTCCAGGGCGAGCGCTTCTGCGCCTCAGTTCTCGCGATAGAAGTTGCAATACCAGTCGACGAAGCGGGCGACGCCCTCCTCCACCGGGGTCGTAGGAGCGTAGTCGAGGGCGGCCAGGGTGTCGGTCACGTCGGCTTCGGTGTCGGCCACGTCGCCGTCCTGCATGGGCATCGGGTTCAGCTTCGCCTTGCGGCCCAGTTTGGTCTCCAGCACCTCGATATAACGCATCAGCGGCACCGGGCGACCCGCGCCCAGGTTCAGGATACGCCAGGGGGCGACCCCGCTGGTCGCGGGATTGGGGGCGGTCGCGTCCCATGCCGGGTCGATCGCGGCGGGACGATCCAGCGCGGCGACCACCCCGGTGACGATGTCGTCGACATAGGTGAAGTCGCGGCTCATCCGCCCCTCGCCGTACACGTCGATCGGCTCGTCCTTCAGGATGGCGCGGGTGAATTTGAACAGGGCCATGTCCGGGCGCCCCCACGGTCCATAGACGGTGAAGAACCGCAAGCCGGTCGCCGGAAAGCCGAACAGGTGGGCGTAGGAATGGGCCATGGCCTCATTGGCCAGCTTGGTCGCCGCATAGACGGTCAGCGGATGGTCGGCGGGCTGGCGCACCGAGAACGGCAGAGCGCGATTGGCCCCAAACACCGAACTGGTCGAGGCGAAGACCAGGTTGGCCGCCTCGACCGCGCGGCAGCCTTCCAGGATGCTGAGGAAGCCGACGACATTGGAATCGACATAGGTCTCGGGCGCTTCCAAGCTGTAGCGGACTCCCGCCTGGGCGGCGAGGTGGACCACCCGGCGCGGCCTGTGCTCGGCGAACAGGGCGGCGACGCCGTCGCGATCGGCCAGGTCCAGCGTATGATGGCGATAGTTGGGATAGGCCTGAAGCTGGGCCAGGCGCGCCTGCTTCAGCGCCGGATCATAATAGGCGTTGAGATTGTCCAGGCCGATGACGCGCTCGCCCCGCTCCAGCAGACGCCGGGCGGTGTGGAAGCCGATGAAGCCGGCGGAGCCGGTGACCAGGACGGGATCGCTCATGATCGGCTGCGATAAACGGTCGCGCGGCCGGACGCCAGCACCCCTCTAGGGCAGGGCCTCCGCCACGGCGGGCGACGGCGCCAGCAGTTGGGCCGAAACATTCAGGCCGACGCCCGCGATCAGACAGGCCGCCGCCGCAAACAGGACCAGGCGCGTCGCCTTCGCGCCCGGCGCCAGGGGCCGGGCGAACAACAGGGCCAGCAAGGCGATCAGGGCCAGGGCGCCCGGCATGTCCATCCCCACGCCCAGGAAGACGAAGTGACCAATGGCCAGCAGCCAGGCGCCGCCCAGCACGGTCGCCACGGCGGCGGGCAGAAGGCCGAGCGGCCGCGTCAAGCCGGGGTCGATCAAAGCCGCCAGGGCCGCCGCCGTCGCAGCCAGCAACACCGGCCAGACGAACAGCAGGGCCGCCTCGGGCGCCGCCCCCTGCAGGGCGCAGCCGAACACGAAGACCAGAGCGATCAGGCCCAGCCAGCCGCCCCAGGCCGACCGCTCGGCCCGTCCCGGCCACAACGACAGGATGATAGCGACCACGCCCAGTCCCAGCATCACCGGACTGAACCCGCCGACCAGCAGGACGACGGCGGTCAGGACGGCGAACGCCCCGCCGATCACGCGCGGCCGCGCCCGGCGCGCGCCGGTCAGCAGGACCAAGGCCAGGGCGACGATCGCCAGCGTCGCCCCCGCCTCCATCCACGGCAGGCGGCGCAACAGGGTGTAGTAGACGTCCGGCGAATCGGCGCGACTCGACATCGGCCCGGCCAGAAGGCGCGTCGCCTGCACCAGGATCACGCCCCCGGTCAGGAACCACAGCCCGTCCAGCAGACCCAGACCAACCTGCCCCGCCGTCAGCCCCGCCCGACGCCGCGCCCGCCAGGCCGCGAAACCGCCCAACGCCGCCGCCAGGGCCAGCAGAAGCCAGCCGGTTCCTTGCGCATGGGCGATCATCCAGCGGCCGAAGACGTCGGAGTAGACCAGGTTCTCGCCCTTGGCCGGCAAGCTGTGCGCGCGCGCCAGCTCATCGGCCGCCTCCAGCGCCTGGGAGCCCAGATGCTGGACCGCGCCCCGATCCAGATTGGCGGGCGTGGCGTTGGCCGAGTGATACTGATCCGGGCGGCCGATGAAGGCCAGGTTCAGCCCGCCGATTCCCCGGTCCTTGGGCACGGTGAAGTCGGTGCCGTTGGGCATCCGCTCGTACATGAAGGCGGCGATGGAGGTGGCGGTGGTTCCGCCGTCGGCCCTGGCCGCCGCACGACGGAACAGCTGCACGGTCGGCCCGGCCTCGCGCCCGGTCTCGAACATGGCGGCGCGGCCGCCGCCGCCGCGCGCCTCGAGGTTCACCACCGCCCCGATGCGGTCCCGCAGGGGATGGCCGCCGAAGAAGACCCGCGCCCCGTCCAGTCCCAGCTCCTCGGCGTCGGTCAGCAGCACGACCAGATCGCGCTCGACCGGACCGCGCGCCTGGATCGCCCGCACGGCTTCCAGAATGGCGGCGACCCCGGCGGAATCGTCGGCCGCGCCAGGCGAGCCGACCACGGTGTCATAGTGGGCCATCAGCATGACGGCGGGCTGGCTGCGGTCTTTTCCGGGCAGGACGCCGATCAGATTGATCGCCTGATTGCCCGCCGCGGCCGGATCGCCCCCCGCCCGCGCCAGCCGCTTGACCGAGGCGGGCGACAACGGCCCGGTCTGTTCGCTGACCTCCAGCCCCAGCTGCGTCAGCCGCGCGCTCAGATAGGCGCGGACCCGCGCATGTTCGGGCGAGCCGACCGGGTGGGGGGCGCGGGCGATCTGTTCGATGTCGGTCATGGCCCGCGCGGCCGAGAAGGCGGCGGCAGGCGCGTCCGCCGCGCGCGGCTTCGGCGCCTGGGTGGTCCACACCGCCAGCAAGAAGGCGAGCGTCAGCGATCCGAACAGCAAGGCCAGCCGCATGTGAGATCCTCCCCGATCCGGTCCGCAGTAGGACCAAGCTGGACCGGAATGGCAAGAGGGCGGCGACAGGTCTCCCCGCCGCCGCCCTCCGATGCGATCAGCCGTAAAGGCTTAGAAACGCTTCGACAGCTCCACGCCGTACATACGCGGTTCGTTGACGAAGGCCGTCAGGTTGTTGAAGTCGATGGCGCCGATGACGTTGGCCTCGTCCGTGATGTTGCGGACATAGACGGCCGCCTCCAGACCCCGGTTCAGGTCGCGCCAGCCCGCACGCAGGCCGCCTTCGAACGCCGTGTCCTGCATGAATTCGACCGATTCATAGAGGAACAGGTTGAAGTCCTTCTGCATCACCCAGTCGGTCGCGGCGAACAGCTCCTGATCGTCGCCGATCGGATGGACGTAGGACAGCGTCAGATTGGCGGTCCATTCCGGCGCCTGGGGGAAGGGGTTGCCGTCGATATAGGCCAGGCGCGCCGCTCCGACCGTCACCATCCGGTCGGTGACGGTGCAGTTGGCGAGCGGCGAGCAGACGCCGACCTGAAGATCCTTGTCCTTGATTTCGGTATGGTTCCAGGCCAGGCCGCCAGCCAGGCTGAAGCCCGCGCCCAGATAGACGTCGCCGTCCACTTCCAGGCCATAGCCCTCGCCCTTGTCGGCGTTCAGCAGCTGGTTGAAGTTGCCGGCGCCGCCGATGGCCGTGAACTGCGGATCGGAGACTTCGTAAAAGTAGGCCGTGGCGTTCAGGCGGGCGCGGCCGTCCCACAGGCGAGCCTTGAACCCGGCCTCATAGGACATGACCGTTTCCGAATCCGCCGTGGTCACGATGTCCGCCGAAGCGATGCGGCCCTGGATCGACGGGCCGCGATAGCCGTTGGCCACGCGAGCGAACAGGTTCAGGCCGTCGTTGACCTCGTACAGGGCGCTGACGTCCCAGCTGACCTGTTCATCGCCGACCGACTTGGTGACGTTATCCAGCGGCTTGGCCGTGGACGAGCTGCCTGCCGGGATGATGCGGCGGCCCCAGAAGTCGCGGCTGTCGTCGGTGTAGCGAACCCCGGCCGTCAGCTTCAGCGCGTCCGTCACCTGATAGCGGCCCTGACCGAAGATCGACCAGGAGTCCGACTTCTGGATGACGTCGGGAACCACCGTCGGCGCGATGCCGCCGACGCCGTTGAAGGTGCCCGAGACCAGGTTGAAGCGCTCGTCCCAATAGAATGCGCCGACCTGCCAGCCGAAGCGGCCGTCGCCGTTCGAGGCCAGGCGCAGCTCATAGGTGTTCTGGATCAGGTCGCTGGACAGGGTGCCGGTCTCGACCGCGAACGGGGTCTTGTAACCGGCGCCGGTCGGAGCCCCGACCGAGACGCCGCCGTCGATGTCGCCATTGCCCTGGCTTTCGCCCTGATAGGAACCGATGACGCCGGTCAGCGTCGCCGGGCCGAAGTCATAGGCGACCTGCAGCGACTGCGAGAGGGTCTTCTGCTTCTGGTAGTTGTTGCGGCCGCCGTCGTACCAGACCGTTTCACGGTCGAAGTTGTCGTTCAGCTTGTTCGAGCCCTTGGTCAGGACGTTGGCGCGGTTCATCGTGCCCGTGCCCTCATAGTCGCGCGCCTGCAGGGTCAGCAGGGTCGACAGACGGTCGGTCGGGGTCCAGGCGACGTGAATGCGACCCGCCACGTCGTCGAAGGAGCCCAGATCCTTGTCGTCCTTCTTGGCGAAGGGGGCGTCCCAGGCGTTGTTGACCCAGTCGTCGCGGTGGTTCCACAGGGCGGCCACGCGCACCGACAGCGTATCCGACGCCGGCAGGGTCACGCCCGTCTCGGCGCGCATCGAGCCGTAGTTGCCGTAGGTCAGCGAGCCGAAGCCGGTGAAGTCATCGCCCGGCTTCACCGTATCGATCTTGACCACGCCCGCCGGAGTGTTGCGGCCGAACAGGGTGCCCTGCGGACCGCGCAGCACTTCCAGCTGCTTCACGTCGAACAGGGGGAAGCCCTTCAGATAGACGTTCTCCAGCACCACGTCGTCCAGCACGACCGAAACCGGCTGCGAGGCGTTGAAGTCGAAGTCCACATTGCCCAAGCCGCGAATGTAGAAGCGAGGCGCATAACGGCCGTTCGAACTCTCAACCTGCAGGCTGGGCACGCGACCCGACAGCTGCAGGATGTCGCCGCCGCCGGCGTTTACGGCGTTCAGCGTCTCGGTGTTCATGGCGGTGACAGCGAACGGCACGTCGCGGATGTTTTCGCTACGGCGCTGGGCGGTGACGACGATGTCGCCGACGGCGGCGGCCTGTTCTGCCTGGACATCGGCGGATTGCGCCAGAGCCGGCGTGGAGAGCAACAAAGCCAGGCTGCTGGCGGAGGCGGCGAGAACCGAGAGACGCGTCATCGAGATATCCCCTTCTTGATGATCTGGAGCGGGTGAATTCGCCGCAGGCCCTAGGCCCGAAGCTGAGCGGGCGCCAGCAGCGAGACGCGCTCCCGCGTGAACCTTTCGCGACATGGCCACAGGCCAAAAGAAACCAATGTTCGATTCATCAGCGAAGCGGCCTTGCCGTTGTGCGCCGCAGAAGGACGTGTAAAGCAGATCGGCTGCGCCTTCCCCTTGCGGCTCGCAGATGCATGAAGCGCGCGACCCGCCGCAGGAGAAGCCCATGCTGATCGCCGCCCCGTCCCGTCGCCGCTTCATGCAGGGCGCGACCGCCTTGCCCCTGTTCGGCGCGACGTCTGTTTTCGGCGCTGACAAACCGTCCGCCGTGATCGGCCGCGTCCTGGCCATGTCGGATCTTCACTCCGCCTATGAACGCAGCGCCCAACTGTTGGCCGCTCTGCGCGCCGAGGTTCGCAGCCATCCCGTTCCGCACTTGATCGCGATCGACGGCGATATCTTCGAGCACGGCAACGTCGTCTCGGTACGCTCCGAAGGCGCGATCGACTGGGCCTTCCTGGCCGCCCTGCCCGCCATCGCCCCGACGGTGGTCAATCTGGGCAACCACGACAACGACCTGACGGCGGACCTGCATGAGGTGGTCGCGCGGATGCGCGGCCTGGGGATCACCGTCCTCAGCAACATCGTCGACGCCCGCAACGGCCGACCCTACGCCCCGGCCGCGACGGAGCTGACCTTCGGCGGGCGGCGGCTGCGCATCGCCGGCTTCGGCACGAATTCGCTGAACACCTATCCCAAGGCCAGCCGCGACTGGCTGTCGATCCCCGATCCGACGCAATGGGCGAACATCCAGCTGCCGACCCTTCTGGACGGCGCGGACCTGACCCTGGTGATGAGCCACGCCGGGGTGGCGGGCGATCGTGGGATGCTGTCCGCCCTGCCCGACGGCGTTCTGATGATCGGCGGGCACAACCACCTGCTGTTCCAGGAGACGCTGGGGCGCGGCCTCTACGCCCACACCGGATCGTGGAGCAACGCCTATACGGCGGCCGACTATCTCAGCGATGGAAGCGTCCGGGCGCAGTCGCGCACCGTCGCCCTGGACGGCCCCGCCGACCCGGCCCTGGCCGCCCTGATCCGCACGACGCTGGACCGGCATCTGACCGATCAGGAGCGCGTGATCCTCGGGACCAGTTCGACCGCCCTGTCTCTGGGCGACACCGGCCGCGCCGTGGCTGCCGCCTTCGCCCGCTTCGCCGGGGCCCAGGCGGGCTTCATCGGCCACACCACCCTGGGCACGGGCCTGAGCGCCGGCCCGGTCAGCCGCTACGCCTTCGACGCCGTGGTGCGTTTCGACGGCAAGCTGATGGCCGCCGAGGTTCCGGCCGCTCGCCTGGCCGAACTGACGACCCTGGCCAATCAGGACCGGGTCATGCCCTTCGCACGCCGCACCGGCGACTTCGTCTATGGCGCGGTCGAAGGCGGCGAACAGCGCGAGACGGTCCGCATCGTCACCACCGACTGGTGCGCCCTGAACCAGCATGAATATTTCGGCGTCACGGACCTGGCCTTCGCCGAGGTTCCCGGCCCCGGCGTCAAGGCGGTGGCGGCCGCGGGCCTGCTCAAGCCCTGACGGTCAGGCGGCGCGGCGATAGGCGGACGGCGCCTTTACATACAATCCCCGCCGTCCCGCCACCGGACGAAAGGCGACGCTATCGCCGTCCGGCCGCTCGTCCGCGCCCAGGAACAGACAGCCGTCGTCGATCAGTCGGCGCTCCAGTCCATCCAGCAGGCGCGCCCGGCGGTCCGACGCCATGTCGTTCAACACATGACGGCAGAAGACGATGTCGAAGCGACCTTCGTCCCCCGGCTCGTCCAGAAGGTTGGCGCGCTTGAAACGGATCGCGGCGCGCAGTTCGGGTCGAGCACGCCACTGGTCGTCCACCTGTTCGAACCAGCGCAACATGACGCGAGCCGACAAACCTCGCTGAATCTCGAAGGAGGTGTAAAGGCCGGACATGGCCTTTTCGATCGCCTGGCGCGACAGGTCGGTGGCCAGAACCTCGACCTCGGCGCCGGCTTCCAGGGCGGCGATGGCCAGGGAATAGGCTTCCTGGCCCGTGCCGCCGCCCGCCGACCAGATTCGCACCCGCCCGCCGCGCGCCGCCGTCAGGGCCGGCAGGAGCTCGCGCTCCAGCACCTCGAAGGCCGCCCGGTCACGCCGGAACCAGGTCTCGCCGTTCAGCAGGGCCTCGATCACGCCCCAGCCGAGCGAGGCCACAGGGCGGCTCCACAGGCTGGCCAGCATGGCCTCGACATTGTGATAGCCCTCGCGCCGCGCCACAGGCCCCAGCCGATGCTCGGCCAGCTGCATCCGTTCTCGCGAGAGGCGGAAACCCGCGCGCGAGGACAGGAGCGCTTGAAGACGTTCGAAATCCTCCGGCGTCATGACGGCGTTTGAACCGCTCCCACTTCGGCGAGCTTTGAGTACAGGATCTCGCCGTCGAAAGGCTTCATAACATATTCGTCGGCGCCCGCGGACAGTGCTTCGGCGATACGATCAGCGCGGGTCTCGACCGAACAGAACAGCACCTTGGGATCGTCGCCGCCGGGCAGGTGGCGCAGACGGCCCAGGAAGGTCATGCCGTCCATGACCGGCATCTGCCAGTCCAGCAGGACCACGTCCGGCATGGCGGCGACGCAGGCCTCCAGCGCCTCGGCGCCGTCAGCCGCTTCCTGTACCTCGAAAGCAAGATCTTCGAGGATGCGTCGCGCCACCTTGCGGATGATGCGGCTGTCATCAACGATCAGACAGGTTCTAGGATCCACGGAGCTCATTCTCGCAACACGCGAAATAACGACGATATTTCCGCCACCATGGTCCAGCGGCGGTTAACGGAAGGTTCGCCTCAGCCCGCCGAAGGCAGGCGTGCGATCAGGGCCACGCGACCGTCCTCGACCGTGGTCTGCAGCCGCCCCCCCGCGTCGCAGACCGTCAGCCACAGCCAGTAGGGCTGAATCCACTGTCCGGCCAGCCCTTCGGTCAGGCGCTCGCCTCGGAGGCCGGTCAGGGCCTCGGCCTTGAGCCGCGCCCGCGCTCCCTCGGCCGAGCCGACCAGGATCAGCTGCCCGTCTTCACTCCGAACGGCCACGATCGCTTCTCCGCCCATCGGCAGAGCCGACACCGTCAGATAGGCGAGATTCAACAAGGCGCGGGCTTGAATCTTGGTGAAGGTTTCCTCGCCGACGCGCCAGTCCAGCGTCGCCCGTCCGCCGTCGGTCAGCCCTGCCAGAACGTTTCGCAACTCCTCGCCCGAGAACCGCTCGCTGGTGGTCGCGGCCCCAAAGGCCACGCGCGCGAAATGAACCAGGGCCACCATCTTTGCCGCGCTTTGGCGGATCAGGCCCAGGGCGTCGTCACGCATGTCCTGAGCGCTGGGATCATCCAGAAGATCCAGCCCCGACATCACCGCGCCCGCCGGGCTGATGAAGTCATGACAAAGCTTGGCGGCGATGTAAGCCGCCAGTTCGGCCCCGTCCACGGGCAAGTCTGCGACAGGCAGGTCGGCGATGATGGGCTCTGGAGTCAGGTCGGACACGGCGATCAGCGGCATGGTTTTGAAAAGGTTAAAGCCAAGGTGACCTGATTTGCCGGTTCTTGAAACCGGCCGCATGGGCTATCGGATGAGCCATGACCGCCTCCGCCTCTTCTTCCGCCCTCGCCGCTCTTGAAGACGATCTCGCCTCGGGCCGGTTGGCCGGCGTTCTGGCCGACATCGCCGAAGAAGCGGCCCAACTGATCCTGCCCTACTGGCGCGCCGGAACAACGGCCGAGATCAAGGCCGACGACAGCCCCGTCACCGCCGCCGATCGCGCCGCCGAGGCGCTGATCCTGAAGCGCCTGACCGCCCTCTGGCCCCAAGTGGAGGCCGTGGCCGAAGAGGCCGCCTGCGCCGATGGGCTGCCGACCGAGGTCGGCGAATGGTTCTGGCTGATCGATCCGCTGGATGGGACCAAGGGCTTCATCCAGGGTCGAGAGAGCTACACCGTCAACATCGCCCTGATCCGTGGCGACGCCCCCGTCGCCGGCGCGGTGACGGCGCCCGCCCTTGGATTGACCTGGCGTTCCTCCGCGCCGGGGGCAGGCGCTCTGCGCCGGGCGTTCGGCGAAACCTGGAAGCCGATCCGGGTGCGCGAGCGCCCGCAGGAGGCTGTCGCCCTAGTCAGCCACAGCATTAGCGATGAGGACGCCCTGCGCCTAGCCGCGCGCAACGGCTGCCCCCAGTGGCAAGGCATGGATTCTTCGCTGAAGTTCTGCCTGATCGCCGAGGGTCGCTACGACGCCTATCCGCGCACCGGCCCGACCAGCGAATGGGACACGGCTGCGGGCCAGGCGGTGCTGGAGGCGGCCGGCGGGCGCGTTCTGGCCGAGGACGGCCGCCCCCTGGCCTATGGCAAGCCCGGCTTCCTCAACGGCCCCTTCTCGGCCATCGGCGCCTGAGAGCCAGGCCCGCGCCTCAGACCTGGGCGTCCACCCGGGCCATTTCGATCTGAGCCGAGAGTCCGGCGGGCAGGTCGCGTTCCGGCGCCGCCGCCAGAGCCTCCAGATGCGCCCGGTCGCGCGGACGGATCAGGACGCTGGACACTCCCGGATCGGTCAGACCGTAAGCCAGACAGATGGCCTCGGCGGTCCAGCCCTGGGTCTGATGCAGGAAGGCGAAGGAGCCGCGCCGCGCCTCCTCGACCGGCCCTCGCCCGCCCAGGCCGAAGAGACCGCGCTTCTTCGGCGCCCCGGCCTCGGCCGCCTTGCGTTCGGTCGACAGGCTGTCGGGGAAATAATCATAGACGAACAGGCTCATCTGCCGTTCCAGCGCCGCGCGCATCCGCGCGCGCACCCGCCACTCGATATTGGCGTGAAAGGGGGTGAACAGGGCGTCGAACGCCCCGGTCGAGACATAGAGGTCGGTCACGGCCTCATTCCCGGCCACGCCCAGCATCCGCACATGACCCGCCTTGCGGATCGTCTTCAGCGCCGTCAGCGACGCCTGCGGCAACTCGTTCTCGCCCGGCCGATCCAGCACAGCGATGTCGAACCAGCCCAGGCCCGAGGCGTGCAGCCCCTGCTCGATCTCCCGCCCCAGGCCGATCGGGGAAAAATCCCGATCCGCGCCTGCCCCCAGCTCCAGGCTGACGATGACCAACCGCCGCTCGACATGGGCCAGGGCCTCGCCCGCCGCCCGCAGCAGCGCCGGATCGGCGATGTCGAAGTGATAGGCGTTGATCCCCGCCTCTAGCGCCGCGAAGATCATGTCGCGCACATGCGCCCCGCCGCGCGCCGCCGCGGCCGCCCCCAGGCACAGGGTCAGGTTGGAGACAGCCGCCCCCGACACGCCGAAGGGGCGATAGCGCATGGATCAGCCCGCCTCGACAGGGGTCGAGGTCTCCAGCGCCAGGGCGTGCAGCTCACCGCCCATCTTGCCCTTCAGCGAGGCGTAGACCAGTTGATGTTGACGCACGCGGTTCAGACCGCGAAACGCCTCGGACACGATGCGGGCGCGATAGTGGTCGCCGTCGCCGGCCAGATCCTCAATGGCGATGTCCGCGTCGGGGAAGGCCTCGGTCAGATGGGCGCGAAGATCATCAACGGACATGGGCATGAAAAAGCACTCCAGAAACGACGGGCCGTAGGGCCTGACCCGAGAATGTAAAGCCTACCCGGCGGCGGCGGCCCTGTCAGCCGTCAGCGCGCTCATCCGCCCCTGGGCCGCTCGAACAGGGTGACGATCGAATCCTTGTAGTCGGCGTGACCGTAAGGGCGATAGCCCACCCGCTCGGCCAGACGGATCGAAGCGGCGTTGTCGGGCGAGATCATGCAGACGGTGCGCGGCTCAGGTCGGCGACGATCAGCCCAGGCCAGGGCCGCCTGCAGCGCCTCGCGCGCCATGCTGCGCCCCTGGAAGGCGGGCGCCACGCCCCAACCCAGTTCCGGCGCGTCGAACGGCGGCGTGATGTCCCGGCGATAGTCCAGAACGCCGACACTGCCGACATAGGCGCCTGTGGCCGTCTCGCGGATGGTCCAGTTGCCGTAACCCCTGGCCTGCCAGTGACCCAGATCGCGCAGCAGGCGGAACCACACCTCCTCCTCGGACAGGCCGCGCCCCATGATGTGGCGGGTGAACTCGGCGTCGGCCCACAGGGCGGTCAGGTCGTCCATGTCGCCGACGGCGACGGGCGTCAGCGTCAGGCGCTCAGTCGAAAGAACGGTCACATCAATCCCAGTTGCTTGAAGCTGGCCACGCCTTCGCGGCCGACGATGAGGTGGTCGTGAACCTGGACCGACAGGGCGCGCGCCGCCTCTATCACCTGTTTGGTCATGTCGATGTCGGCCCGACTGGGCGTCGGATCGCCCGAGGGGTGGTTGTGCACGATGATCATGGCGCTGGCCGACAGCTCCAGCGCCCGGCGCACCACCTCGCGCGGATAGACAGGGGCGTGGTCGACCGTGCCCCGGTTCTGAATCTCGTCCAGGATCAGCTGGTTCTTCTTGTCCACGTTGAGTGCTATCTGCAAAACTCATATACGGCTACGCCATGCAAGCCATAGTCTATCGGCGATATTCCTCGGATGAACAGGGGGACGGGTCTGCCCAGACCTTGGAAGCGCAGCTTGAACGGTGTCAGGCATTCGCCGAGGCGCAGGGCTGGACCATCGTTGAGGTTCTGACCGACGAAGCCAAGTCGGCTTTCAAGGCCGATCATTTGCGGCCTGACGCGGACCTTGGTCGGTTCGTCTCGCGCCTTCGGGATGGGGAGTTCGCCAAGGGCACCGTTCTGATCGCTGACAACATCTCGCGCTTGAGCCGTCGTCCCGTCGATGAAGCGATGGCGTGGATCCACGAAGTGAACGGCAAGGGCGTGGAAATCGCGCTGGCCGACACCAAAGAGGTCTTCAGGTCCAACCCCAAACTCGGCGACTTCCTACAGACGGCCATCAAGTTCGGGGTCAGCCACCAAGCGTCTGCCGACAAGTCGGACCAGACGCGCCGGTCCAAGAACAAGCTCTGGAAACTGGCTGAAGCTCGGGAAGGCGAATGGACCTCTCTCGCCGGGTTGCTCCCCCGTTGGCTGGAACGGAACAAGACGAAAAACGGCTGGATCGTTGATGACGACATGGCCGCGACCATCAACCAAATCTATCAGTGGTCGGCTGACGGCATCGGTGTGAACACCATCGTCAACATGCTCAACGCCCGGCCCGATCTGCCGCCGTTCGGCGAGCCGAAAGACTACCGCAGCGGCATCCCGGCATGGACTCGGACGACGGTCAGGCAATACCTGACCAGCCCGATTGTCGAAGGAGATTTCCGCCCAAGGACCGGCATGTTCGCCGGGCGGGTGATACACGATTTCTATCCAAGGATTGTCCCGGCAGACATCGTTGCCCGCGCTCGCGCTGACCTGAAGGCCCGCCGGAAAGTGGCGGGCAAGGGTGCGGGCACCGGCTACACCAACCTCTTCGCCGGGCTGACGAAGTGCGGCGTCTGCGGCCAGCGCGCTTCGCTGTCCACGTCGGTCCAGAAGGGTAAGCCTTACCCCTACGTTCGCTGCGAAGGCTCGCAGGAAGGCCGCTGCACCAACAAGGGTGGGTTCGCCTACCGGGCGTTTGAGGCGAGCGCGCTGGACCTGTTCTTGGACCTCGCCTTGGATGATCGCTTCTTCGCGGCAACCGGCGAACTCGGCCGCGCGCGGGTCAGGAAAGCCGAGATTGAAAAGACGCTCGGCGACCGACGCGCCTTCAAGATGAACCTTCTGCGCTCGTTCACCGGCAACGACCCAGAGGTTGCGGCTGTCATCGCTGAAGCCAACGACGACATCGCGCGCCTGACCGCCGAACTGACGGATGTGGAAGTTGCGATCACCACGGCCAGCGGAAAGGTCGGGAACATCGAACACCTGCGGCGTGTGAACGACATTCGTGAAGCGGCGAACTCGACCGAAGACGACGTGCGAAATCAGGCGCGGTCGAAGCTGCGAAAAGCCCTGTCCACCATCGTCATGGGCGTGGACATCGAAAGCGACGAAGCCGGGACGAAGTTCTTCACCGTCATTCTGGCGGGCGGCATTATGGCCGTAAGGATCGACACGAAGGGCCGCATCATTCAGGCCGTGTCCGACGCTGCTGGCCAACCACTCCACGCATATCTAACTTCTGACCAACGCGATGCGTTGGCGCCGTTGATCAATCGTATCGAGAAACTTGCGGCTTGAAGCCGTGGTCAACACCGCAATCGTCCAACTGTTTGACCAAGTGTGCCTGAACTCCATTCGAAGGTTGTCCTACCGTCACGACCAACGTCAATGAAGTCTGTTCGAAGTGTCCAACTATTAGACAAAGGTGCGTCAACACCGCTGACATGGTGTTTACGCCGCTGGTGTTTACACACACCGCCATGTCACGCGAAGTGACATAGGCAACAAGTGCCGGGTCTTTAACGCCTCGTTAAGCACGGTGTTGCCGGTGTAAACACCGCGTTTGGCGCGAGAGTGTTGCCAAGCCTTGGGGATATCTTGGGGCTGGACGGATTATTCTCGGAAAACTGCGGTCGGGGGTATTGGCGCCCGCCGCGAGTTGTGAGACATAGGCTTCGGACACGGAAAAACCGGCCGCAGTTCCCGCTGCAACCGGTTTCTAAAGGTCCGTTTTCAACCCGGCCCGTGCAGGCCAAGCCAGAAAGGAGTGTCTTTCACTTCAGACTTGAAAATACATTCCTTGACGGCTGCGTCAAGCGTGGACGTAATTTTCCGGCATTTGCCGTCGTTAATGAAGCCACGTCGTGCGGGTCTTTTCTAACGTAGAAAGATCAACACAATGGCATCCAGCCTTACTACCCATGACTATCCTATCATCAAGCTCGCCTTGAGCCTTCGCTACTTCCAGCACACGATTGCCGCCTACTTCGGCGTAAATCAGGGCCGGATCAGCGAGTTCAAGAACAGCCCGTTCTTCGCGGCCGTCGCTCCGGCGCCCGCGTTGCCGGTGGGTTTCCCGCCGCGCTGATAGGGTAGCGACCTAACGGATCGGCCCGTGGAAGGAGACTTCTGCGGGCCTTTTCTATGCGATCCACAGCGGAGCCGATCAGTCCTCTGACAGGTTCTCGGTCACCTTCTCGATGGCGGCGACGGTCTTGTCCCGCACGTCCTCGGCCGAAATGGTCACCCCGTTCGGCAACGTCACCTCGAATTTGTCGAACCCGAGTTGGGCGGCGACGATGACGGCGATCAGGCCAAGGATCGCGCCCGCGAGCCATGCCAAACAGACGGCGACGGTCGTGGCCAGCGGCTGTGTGGGCACGAACATCGACACGACCAGCGTGATGATTAGGGCCACGAAGACGCCGCCGAAGGCCAGCCCGGCGGCGGCTACAGCCCGGCCCGGCTCACGGAGGAAGCAGCTTACGGCGTCGGATACCCGGACAAGGGCGCGCTTGAGGTGGTTCAGCATCCCATATTTAGGGGCGAGATAAAGGGCAGGATAAGGATCGCATAAGAACGAAATAAGGTTCTTGTAATCTTCTTGTGTTGTCGCTATCAGACTCTTATGTGCCGATTAGGCGGGCTGTGAGGGAGACTGGAAATGCAACGACCGGCGAGCGAAGTCGCGGAAGAGTGCGGGGACATGCTGCGTCAGAGCGGCATCAAGGCCATCACCATGAAGTGGCCCGAGTTCTACGAACTCAACAACATGAAGCGGTTCACCAACGAACGTCACGCCGAACTACGTCAGGCGTTCATGGCGGAAGGGCTGATCATCGGGTTTGGTAATCACGCCATCGTCGTCACGCACGACAGCAACCATTCCAAGGTAAGCTGATCCAGCGTGGGCGCACGAATAATAATGAAGTGTGCGGCCGGATCGTGTAGTTTGACTAAATTGAAGTAGAGGAACGGCTTGGGGCTGGTCCACGACAGTTTCGGACCATAAGACGCGCGAATGCTTTCGTGTGCTGGTTTGTAAGCCTCGGAAGGTGCCCCAAGCCATTCCGAGGCTTTTTCTTTGGGGACACATGTCTGGATTCGACTACGACAGAACATCGGCTGAACGACTGGTCCGCAGACGCGGCGTTGTTCAGAGCAAGCCGCACGTCGTCCGCGACCGCACCAATCCGAAGCGCGCCAAGGCGGGCCAAGGTCTGGTCGCTGCGGAGTTCGAAGCCCGACACGGGAAGGCCCCGGCCAAGGACAAGGTTCGCGGCGGTAAGCTGCGCTCCCGCTCTGGCGCGGTGACCTCAATCACCGGCGCCGAAGCTGCGGCGATTGCTGCGAAGTATCTGGACGCCCCGGCGACCTAAACGATTTGACTGCGGGTTGTTGGTCCCGGCTCAAAACCATCTTGGCACCTGATAGGCAAAACATACGTCCAAGGGGTTTCTTATGGTTGGCGCCCCTCCAACAAAACCTGACCGGGACTTTAGGCTGTGAAGGACCAGCCGCCAGACCGGGGATATGAACCGAGGGCGCGGTTAAGAGGTATACACCGGCAGGATGGCAAGGGGTCGCGCCCACCTACCTGCTGCGGCTCCCTCGGATTGCAACGGCCATGTCCGTCGCGAAAGAGCTATTAGAAAGAAGACGTGCGCTGTCCTGATCGTGACAACACGTCTGCTGAATCCCGTTGTTATAATTTCCTTGCTCGGGGCAGCGCGGCGAGAAACAAACTCGCTAACCGTTTTGTCAATCAACGACTACCTGCCGGGCAACTACCTCGCCTGATCACTGCCTGATCGCCACAGATCATTAAACAGCACATCACTTGGATACGCCTACCGGACCCGAGAGGGATTCAGGGCTGTTGGACAGGAAGACCGCTTCACGGCTGGAATACAGGGAAACCGCCAGCCACGCCCTCACGGGCCTCTGGGGCGTAGGAAACAGTGCATGAACTGAAGTCTCTCCCCCTCAAGGTTGCTTCCATTTTTGGAGTGATCTTGGGGGGGAGAGAGACTGTATCTGGCATGGATGATTGCACTTCAGTCATGCTTGGGAAAAGCCCTTCGCCAAGCCATCTGCAATGCAGAAGGAAGCGCAAAGCGAGGCGAGCCGAGCGACTTGCGCGACTGATGCCGGTGAGGCGCCAAGCCTCGCCGCCATCGAAGATCACTCTGCCCTGCTGACCTGATCCGTCCGAATTCCTCCCCGCCGACAAATACCTGCACAGCCAACACACGGAGGTCGTCATGGCCGCAGGTAAAGGTGGCGCGCGACCCGGTGCAGGACGCCCGAGAGGTTCGACCACCAGCGCGAACAGCGCAGCACAAATTCGAACCCGGATCACGGAGCAACACGCCGCGATCAAGGATGACAAAGGGCGCCCGCTCTTCTCGGAAGAGGTGGCCGGGTCCGATCCGCTGTCCACCATCGAGCTATATCGCAAGGTCCACCTTCAGGACTTTGAGAACACCGGCGACATCGCTGCGCTGAAAGAAGCCATGTCCGCAGCCCGTGAGGCCGCGCCGTATTCCCACGCGAAGCGTCAGAGCATCGTGCAGGAAAACATCAACGTGAACCCCGCCGAGGCAAAGACCGACGCGGAACTGATGGGCCGCCAACCACTTCGGAACCGCCGAGGGTCATGGGTGGGCAGTCCTCCCGTTATGGTGGCCCCGGCACAATACCCCGACCACGTTCACCGTCGTTTTGCTCGCCATCGTCGTCAGCGGCGATCAGACGAAAATGACCACGGCCCGGCTCTTCGGATACGACCGGGTTTAACTGCAATGCTCCAATGTGGTCTAATGGCGATATGAACACGCTCACGACCCTGCTGGCCGTCATGGCTCTGGCCGATCCGGTGACCATCATTAGCGGTGTGCAGATAGGCGACACCCCTGAAAGCGTTCAGCGGATCGTGCCCGGCCGACTGATCGACATCGTTGGCTCCAACGGCCTTCAGATGATCCACGAAAATGATCGGACCATCACGTTCTGCAATCGGCGCGTCGTTGCCGTGCAGGTGAACATCGGCCGCAACCTTCACGATTTCACCGACAGCGTTCAGGACGAAACAGCGAACATGGGCGATCCTTGGACCGTCGCCCGACACTACCGGACAGCCTCGGGGCAGATCAGCACCATCAACGCCGAGTGGGAAATGCCCGGCGGTCTGGTCTACTCTTACAAGCTGATCCAGACGGAGAACGGACCAATCGACGTGGCCAAGAGCCTCGCCATGGAAACACACGGCTGCTGATGTTCGGACTCGGTAAGAAAACCCCGCTCTTCGACTATGTGAAGAAGACCAACCTACGGGTGATGATCGACCTGCTTGAGCGGGGACGTGGACGACAACACAAAGACGCCTTGGCCTTGCTGATCGGCCACCTTATCGAAGACATGGCCTCGCACATGGTCAAGCAGGGGCCCCCGAAGAACCACGGCAAAACGATCAATGCCGACGTGTTCACATTCGAAGTGCTGGCCTACTCGGCGCACCTGCTTCAGGCCGCGACATTCGCCATCGCCAACGCAGATTTCGAAGAGGCTTCGGACCACATCTATCAGCAGTTCGGCGCCGGATTCGGGATGCTGATCGCTACCGTAGACAAGCGGGCGGGCTGGCAGACCAAGCCGGTCTTTGTTGCTCGGTTTGACGAATACGGGAAACGCGACAGCACCGGCATGAATCTGTTCAGCACCCTGATGACCGTAGGCGACGCCAACGTGCCGATGGTGTTCTATGAGCGTCCCATGGACCTCGGCTTGCACCCCGAGTTCATGGCCCGGATCGCCGCGCTGACCAGCCTCGCCAAGACTTACGGGGAGACGCTGATGAATGCCATCACCGAATATGATCTGGACGTGCCCGACGACTACTGACCGGAATGCCCCGCAGATCGTCAGTGACGGTCAGGACGCCGTGGTTGGGACGATGGAGTGGACATGAAGCCCGAGGGCGCCACATGGGCCGGAAACACTAACCGGCGTGGCCCCGCGCGCCCTAATGGCATTGAAAAGGAAATCAAAAAATCGACGGTCAGTCGGCCGCGATCTTCGACAGCCAGCCGAGGGACACCTTGCGCCCATGATCGGCCTGAACGGTCGCCTGAATCGTCCGCAGAGGCTTCTTTTCAGCCTTCAGGCGACGAACGGTCGCCAACACAGCCTGTTCCTCTGGAACGTCCACCAGACCGCCGTCAGGGCCGACCGTGGACCCGAAGGGCACAATCCCCCCAAGATACCGCCCACGGGCCTTGGCGTCGGCTTTGGCGCCTCTGATACGGTCAGCAATACGATCACGTTCAGCCTCGGCGAAGGCTGCGGTGATCGTCAGGAACATCTTGCTCATGCCGTTCATGACGACATCGCCGCCGAGGTCCAGCAGGACCAGCGACACACCCTGTTCCTTGAGGACTTCGACGGTCTGAAGGGCATCCAGTGCGGACCTGAAAAGCCGATCCAGCTTGGTCGCAACGATGGTGTCGCCTCTCTTCAGGCTGGCCATCATCGTCTGACCCTCGGCGCGCTCGCTCACAGGGATGCTTCCCGAAACAGCGCGCTCAACAACCAGTTTGTCGATGGTCAGGCCGTTCATCATAGCCCACCCCTGAAGCTGGCGGTCCTGTGCCTCAAGGCTCTCGCCCTCAAGCTGATGGGTCGTGCTGACTCGACAGTAAGCGTAGATGGTCATAGCCGTGGCCTGTTCATATGTTCACTTGACTATGAGGGGCGTGATGTGGTCTGTCAATACTGTTCACATGCTGGTCCGCGTGAACAGCGGGCCATCCGGCGACCCTCCGAAGACGCTGGTGCGACTCACTCGCAGGGGTGGGGGTGGTAGGTCTCACGGGCGCGCGGGCGCGGCGCGGCCAGTGCCGAGACCAAATTTTCTATAATTTTTGAATAGGTCGCACACGCGCGCTACTTCAGGTTCAAACCATTTCTGGACCGGAACAGTCGATGCCGTTCGTCATCACCAAAACCGCGAATGTCGGCACATCACATCCGACCGTAGCTCGACTGATGCTGCAAACGAGCGCGATCCTCGACGCGGCTGGAATGACGCAGACCGAGAAAGACGAACTCAACACGATCTACTTCAAAGAGCTTCAGCCGGTTTTGCTGGAATGCTGGAACATCCGTGACAGCCTCGGGGCCGAAATCACGGAATGTCTCGAAAACTGCGAGGTCGATGTCAAGGATCATCGCGTGATTCGAATGCGGTCGGTCAATCAGCTTGAACAGCGGGCCGAGAATTTCCTGTATCAGGCGAAGAACTATCTTCGGAACACGCTGCGGGTCTGGAACTGGTTCAGCGGAGCCAAATTCAGCGATGCCTCTGCCTACATTCTGAACGGCAAGGAAACGCAGTCGAAGCTTGAACAATGGGCTTTGAAGGAGTTCGGCCCCGACGACGTTCGGACTCGCCTGATCCAGTCTGAACAGCAGTGGGCGGTTCCGCTCATTAGGATGCGGAACGCCTTGGAGCATCCCGATGGCTTCAGCGGGAGGGTCCACTTCGAAAACATCAAGATCGAAGGCCAGACATTCCATCCGCCGTCGTGGTGGCGGAACGACGAAAAGCCGGTGCCAGTGGTCTTGTCCATGACGCAGATGGTGGAAGACATGCTGGCCATGGGCGAGGACATCTTGGCCGTGAATATCGCGCCGAGATTGGCGCCGAGGTCTGCAATCTACAAGATTCCCGAGGCCGAGCGCGATCCGCAGCAGCCCATCCGCTTGCGCGTAGGGATGACGCCGGAGTTTGCGGCCGAACTTATGGCGTCGATCAAAAAGGACTGACCGGATCGGGTCTCAAATGGCACTAACGGTCGTGCATTGACGCAGGGGGCTACAATGTGTAGACAGGGGGTGCAACGCGCTTCTGCGCGAGGCCGCTGTCAACGTCGTTGACGGTGTTAGCCACCGGAGAACGGAGTTTTCCAATGTCCAAGACCGATACTGCGATTGCCGCAGCCCTCGAAAGCCACCGGGCTGAAATGCTCGATTACGTCAACAAGACCTTCGACGCCCTGAAGGCCAAGCTGATCGAAAACGCGGCCACCCTGCCCAAGACCGTCAAGGTGCCCACTCTGGAACAGTGCCAAGACCCCCGCAACAAGGACGGTGCCAACCTGACCGAACGCGGCGTGGAAATCCTCTACCGCCTGTTCGATGACGACGCCGGTTATAACCGCGCGTCCAAGGCCCTCGGGATCACGCAGACGGCGGCCCGCAACCGCAAGGGCCTGTGGGTGAAGAGGGGCGGTCTGAACCGTGACCGCCTGACCCTCGACATCGACTGATCGTCGTCGCCGCCCTGACCATGGAAGCCCCCGGAGCGATCCGGGGGTTTTTCAATTTTTGGCTCCACTCGACGGTCGAACGACGGTAGGCATGCAACTTCACGGGGAGGTTTCTATGTCCAAGTTGTTCGCCGCTATCGTCGCGGCTGGTTGGGAATGGCCCGGCTGATCATGAAGGTCGTCAGCGAAGCCCCGTTTGACGCTCAATCCGAGTTCTTTCCTGAAGCGGCCATCAGCATCGACAGGACGACGGGCGAGGAAGAAACCTTGCCGCTGGCCAGCACCTTGGCCGCCATGGGCATCCGGCGCGAGAACGGCGCCGTCACCGCGGTCAAGCGTTAGCCGCGCCGTCACTCCGATAGAAACTTGAGCGCATGATGGGGAGGCCGGGTCAGACGATCCGGCCTCCCTTGTTGTTTTCAATCTTCGCCGGTCAGTTGGCGGATGACCTTCGCCATATCCACCGGCTTGCTCGGCGGCGGCTCTACCCGCTTCAGGTCGCCGGTAAGGAAATCCCGTAGCTCGGTCGCCATCGTAGCTTCATCGACCGCGACGTTCAGCTTGACGCCATGAAGGTAGACGGTGCTGCGGAGGTCAGGGCCTGAATCAAATCGTGTGGTCATGCCGTCATGGTTTTTCGTCCAGCGACCTTCCAGCGAGACTTTCCGGGTCAACGCTTCAGAGCGACCGTCACACCTGAAATCCCCGCCTATGCCCCATCGGAGAGTGTTTGAACGCTTCCCATCCGGGCCGACCGAGTTCACTTGCGAGCATGTGATTAGCTCTTCGTGATAGATGTCACTGCTGAAATCTCGGAACGAGTAGATCAGAGACCCATCCGCGTTCTCGAACTGCGTCATGAAATGCCGGGAAGGCGGTGCCACGGCTCCTTTGGTCAGAGCGTCGTAGATCGTTTCCGCAGTAAGGAAGCCGAGTAGGCTATCACCGGGCTGTGGGAGCGGATGCCATGCATAGTCGTCGCTGAAAATCATCCAGAAGCCATACCACGCGGGACGGAAGCCAAAAGCAGAGGTTTGAGGGCGAATTTGCAAAACGCACTGCACTGGTCCATGTAGCATCCCTCAAACTTCGGACACTATATGTAGTGTCTGGGGTGGGGTCAGGAAGAAGTTGATCGCCGAAGCCAGATGGTGACGAAGGGCGTCCGCTCGCGGTGGCTCAAGATCGAAATCGCCGCTCAAATCACGAGAGAAGGCGAAGCCGGAAAGCAGGGCCATTAGCAGTCGAGCGCGCACATCGGCGTCGGGTCCACCAACCCATTCTTCCAACTCTGCGAACACAGACGATCCAAGTGTCTGGTCGATCAACGCTCTGGCGCGATGCGATCCTGACGATCTCAACATGACAATCACGCCTTGAAGGGCAATGCCTCCCTTCGGACCTCGGACCACCTCGTTAGCGACCCTTTCGGCGAATCCTTCGGAGCTTCCCCAAAGCCGCTTCCAATCCGCCTTACAGGCTCGGATGACCTCAACGAACAGTTCGTCCTTGCCGCCGAAGTAGCGGTTGATCAGGGCCGGATCGACGCCAGCCTTGGAGCCGATGGCGCGCACGCCAACCGTCTCAAAGCTTTCGTCAGCGAAGAGGCCAATGGCCGACCGCAGGATGTTCAGGCGGGTGGTGTCGGCGCCTCTGGAACTGGTCTCGGGTCTCATGACCCGACTGTATCCGAAAATTTGTTCAGGTCGCGAAATGACCAGCGATGCGGACCACTGGCCATCTCGGAAATGTTTTGCGGAACGCACAATATCTGTCGAGGTAGAGGACGCGGAACTGCTCGCGCGGCTCGTGCTGCAGCGACAGACGCACATAGGACAGCAGCGCCGTCCACGACGAGATGACGGTGCGCTTGTTCGCCTCCTCCTTGGCCACGCGGCGCGAGACTTCGTGCAGGGCGGCGAGGTCCAGCGCCGTCTCAGGCCCCAACCCCTTGGCCCGACCCCGCGAATCCTCGGCCTTGACCGTCATCAGATCCTCGACCGAGGCCGCCAGCACCGCCGCCAGCGACCCGAACCGCGTCAGCAGGGCCTTGGCCACCGGCTTGACGTCGCCCTGCGGCTGGCTGCGGAACAGAAACAGCTCCAGCAGCTCATAGTCCGGCAGATGATGGAGGCCCGCCCCGCGCGCGCGATCGCGCAGCCGCTCGCGATGCCCGGCATGGTGCGGCTTGGCCTTCGGTTGTTCCGGCGGTTGATCCAGCATCAGCCTCCCCCACGGGGGAGACTAGCTCAGAATTTCGGGCGGAACAGGCCCTTAGGAGAGGCGGTGAAGATTTCCAGCCCGTCCTCGGTCACGCCGATCGAATGTTCGCACTGCGACGACAGCGACTTGTCGCGCGTTACGGCGGTCCAGCCGTCCGACAGCACCTTCACCGCGGGCTTGCCCAGGTTCACCATCGGCTCGACCGTGAAGAACATGCCCGGCTTCAGCACGGCGCCCTCGCCGCGACGGCCGTAGTGCAGGACGTTGGGGCTGTCGTGGAAGACCCGGCCGATGCCGTGACCGCAGAAGTCGCGCACCACGCTCATGCGCTGGGCCTCGACGAACTTCTGAATGGCGAAGCCGATGTCGCCGAAGGTGTTCCCCGGCTTGATCTGGGCCAGGCCCAGGTCCAGCGAGTCGTAGGTGACGTCGATCAGCTTCTTGGCGCGGGCGTTGATCTCGCCGACCGGATACATGCGGCTGCTATCGCCATGCCAGCCGTCGACGATGACGGTGTGGTCGATGTTGACGATGTCGCCTTCCTTCAGAACCTTGTCGCCGGGAATGCCGTGGCAGACGACGTGGTTGATCGAGGTGCAGACCGTCTTAGTATAGCCCTTGTAGCCCAAGCAGGCGGGGGTGCCGCCGTTGTCCAGGGTGAACTCGCGCACCAGATCGTCCAGCTCGCCCGTGGTGACGCCCGGCTTCACATGCTCGCCGATCATGTCCAGCGCCTCGGCGACCAGACGGCCCGCCTTGCGCATGCCCTCGAACCCTTCCGCGTCATAGATGCGGATTTCGTGGCTGCGGACAAAGACGTCGGTTTCCAGGTCGGGGGTCTCGTACATGCTCGGCTTTCGGGGAGGCGCGCTCCGCAAGAGCGCGGAACGGGCGAAGAGGCTGCTTTCAGGACTTCAGATGGTCAGACTAGCATAAAACCTCAAGCCCGTCAGGGTTCACGGCTGACGCAAGCGCGCGCCCTTCCTATCTACGGGCCATGTCCCAGATCGCCCCCTCCCCCACCGCCGCCGTCCTGATCATCGGCGACGAAATCCTGTCGGGCCGCACGCGCGACACCAATCTGAACACCCTGGCCCGGTTTCTGACGCCGCTGGGCGTCGATCTGATGGAGGCGCGGGTGGTCGGCGATCGTCAGGAGCAGATCGTCGCGGCGCTGAACGCCCTGCGCGCGGCCCACGACTACGTCTTCACCACCGGCGGCATCGGCCCGACCCATGACGACATCACCGCCGATGCGGTCGGCGCCGCCTTCGGCCTTCCCGTGCGCGAACACCCCGAGGCGCTCGCCATCCTCGCGCGCCGCTATGCGCCGGGCGAGTTCAACGCTGCGCGGCGCCGCATGGCCCGCGTGCCCGAAGGCGGCGTCCTGATCGCCAATCCGGTCAGCGACGCGCCGGGCTTCCAGGTCGACAACGTCTTCGTCATGGCCGGCGTGCCCAAGATTATGGAGGCCATGCTGGACGACGTGGCGCCGCGCCTGAAGACGGGCGCGCCGGTGCATAGCCGGTCCCTGCGCGTCACCGGCGTCGGCGAGGGCGCCGTGGCCGACATCCTGCGCGCCGCCGCCGAGGCGCGACCGCATCTGTCCTTCGGCTCCTACCTCTTCGGTTTCGGCGCCGGACAGACCGCCGACGAGGTCGGAACCCAGCTGGTGATCCGGGGTCGAGATCAGTCCGAAGTTGACGCGGCGGAACACGATCTAACCGCAAACCTACGTTCTTCAGGTATCGAAATTGCCGCTACGTAACCTCACCAAGGTGTGAAATTGTGCGATTTTTGCGCCACGCTTTCGCCGAGAAGGGGTCCGACACCGGCCTTGGACGCAACGCTTTCATGACACGGACGCTGTGGCTGTTAGCGTGGCGGCTCTCCCCGAACCAAGGCTGGCCGCCTCTACAAAAATGGCCGGCCCATTACATAGGTGAAGCGTAAATGACCCCCAGGAACATGGCCCGCCTCGGCGGCCTGGCACTGACCACCGCCCTGATGACGGGCGCCGCCGCCCCGGCCTTCGCCGGCTCCTTCTATCTGCAGGAACAGTCCGTGCGCGGCGCCGGACGCGCCTTCTCGGGCGAGGCCGCCGATCGCGGCGTCGGTTCGATGTGGTGGAACCCCGCCTCCATCGCCCGCAGCGGCCGTGAAGTCTCCATCGGCATGCACGCCATTCGCATCGATTCCGAAGTGAAGAACGCCGGCTCCTACCTGACCTATCCGGGCGGCGTGGACATACCGGTGGTCAACCCGCGCAACACCGAGGTCGATCCGATCGAAAGCGGCCTGGTGCCGAACTTCGCCTTCGCCACGCCGATCGGCGACCGCTTCGCCGTCGGCGTCTCGGTGGCCGCCCCCTACAACTTCACCACCAAGTACGAACAGGGCTCCTTCGCCCGCTACGACGCCCTGACGTCGGAACTGCGCTCGGGCGACGCCAGCCTGACCGTGGCCTATCAGGTCAACGACTGGCTGGACGTCGGCGCCGGGCTGAACGCCCAGTTCGTCAAGGCCAAGCTGACCTCGGCCATGCCGAACCTGTCGCCGCTGCTGCCCGACGGCTCCAACAGCCTGGAAGGCGACGGCTGGGACTTCGGCTGGAACGTCGGCGCCCAGGTGCACAAGGGGCCGTGGGACTTCGGCCTCAGCTACCGCTCCAAGATCGAGCATGAACTGGAAGGCGACGTGACCGTGGCCGGCCTGCTGGGCCCGCTCGCAGGCGCCAACGTCTCGACCGGCGGCAAGGCCAGCTTCAACACCCCGTGGTTCGCCTCGGCCTCGGTCCGCTACGCCGTCAACGACAAGCTGACCGTGAACGCCCAGGTCAACCGCATCGGCTGGTCCGAGTTTGACGCCATCACCGTCGAATACACGGGCGGCGGCGACGTCATCCATCAGGACTACAAGGACGTGACCACCGGCGCCATCGGCCTGGACTATGCGATCAGCGACAAGACCACGCTGCGCGCCGGCGTCGGCTATGACCCGACCCCGACTCGCGACAGCCTGCGCACCGCCCGCATCCCGGACGCCGACCGCTGGCTGTTCTCGGTCGGCGGTTCGACCGAAGTGACCGAGGGCGTCACCTTCGACGCCGGCCTGACCTACATCGCCTTCAGCGACTCGACGATCCGCGACGACCGCACCCTGTACCAGGGCGCCATGACCTCGCACCTGCGTGGTGAAGCCGAAGGCTCGGCCCTGGTCGCCTCGCTGGGCGCGCGCTGGGCCTTCTGACCCAGGCCTGACGACTAACGTGAAAACGGCGGCTCCCGCAAAGGAGCCGCCGTTTTTATTCGCCTCTACGCCGAGAGCATCAGCCCTGGGCGGCGTGGCCCTTGCCGCCGTTCGACGGACGACGACGACGCGGGCGACGCTGCAGTTCGCCGACCGGCTTGGGCTCGGCCGCAGGCGTCGCGCGCGCGGCCGAACGGGCGCGGTCGCCCGCCATCGGATCATAGGCCGCCGCCGGACGCTCAGCCGCAGGCGCGCCGTTGCGGCCGCGACGCTGGCGGTGCGGCTGACCGCCGCCCTCCTGCTTGACGCCTTCGCGGTGCGGGTTGCGCCCGCCGCGACGGCCGCCGCGCCCTTCGCCGTCCGAACGGCCTTCACGCTCGGGCAGGGTCGCCTTCTTGGCCACGCCCGCCGACATGATGGAGGCGTCCAGCTGGGCCAGGGCCTTGTCGTTGCGACGGTCGATCGCGGGGATCTTCTGGCGCGTGACCTTCTCGATGTCCTTCAGCAGCTTCATCTCGTCGCCGGCGACGAAGCTGATGGCGGTGCCGTCCTTGCCCGCGCGGGCCGTACGGCCGATGCGGTGGACATAGGCTTCCGGCACATAGGGCAGCTCGAAGTTCACCACGTGGGTGACCTTGTCCACGTCGATGCCGCGCGCGGCGATGTCGGTCGCGACCAGGACGCGCAGCTTGCCGTTCTTGAAGGCTTCCAGGGCGCGCTCGCGCTGGGGCTGGCTCTTGTTGCCGTGGATGGCGCCGGCCTCGACGCCGCCGGCCTCCAGATAGGCCGCGACCTTGTCGGCGCCGTGCTTGGTCTTGGTGAAGACCAGGCAGCGCGTATAGGCGGGATCAGAGAACAGCTCGGTCAGCAGGGCGCGCTTCTTGCCCTGTTCGATCCAGATCACCGACTGCTTGATGCGCTCGACCGTGGTCGACTGCGGCGTGACCTGGACCTTGACCGGATCCTTCAACAGCTCGCCCGCCAGCTTGCCGATCTCCGACGGCATGGTGGCCGAGAAGAACAGGTTCTGGCGCTTGGCCGGGATGCGGCTGACGATCTGGCGGATCGGCTTGATGAAGCCCAGGTCCAGCATCTGGTCGGCTTCGTCCAGGACGAAGATTTCCGTCGAGCTGAGGTCCAGCGTCTTCTGTTGCAGGTGGTCCAGCAGGCGGCCCGGCGCCGCGACCAGAACGTCGAGACCCTGTTGCAGGGCGCGTTCCTGCGGGCCGTATTTCACGCCGCCGAAGATGACGGCGACGCGGAAGCCCAGATGGGCGCCGTACTGCTTGAAGCTGTCGGCGATCTGGGTCGCCAGCTCGCGCGTGGGGCTCAGGATCAGGGCGCGCGTGGTGCGCGGCTTGGGCGCCACGCGGTTTTCGGCCAGGCGATGCAGGATCGGCAGGGCGAAGGCCGCCGTCTTGCCGGTGCCGGTCTGGGCGATGCCCAGCAGATCCTTGCCCTTCATGACGTCGGGGATGGACTTGGCCTGGATCGGCGTCGGCTTCTCATAGCCGGTCGACGCCAGGGCGGTCAGGAGAGCCTTGTTCAGGCCCATGGATTCGAAGGTGATGGTGTCGCTCACGTCTGTCTTTCACGAACGGCGGCGCGCGCGGCTGGACGAACCAGCCTTCACAAAGGGCGCACGTCGCCTGCCCGAAGCTCGGGCGAGGAACGGGCGCCGCCCCGCGTGTATGGACGACGTATGAAATCGAATGAACCGGCCGCTCGACAGACAGGCCTTCCGGGGAGGGAAGCCCAAACACGCGCTGGAGGCGCCGGTCACCGCATTGTGCGATGCAGCGCAGATGGGCCTCAATAGCGGCCAAGTCAAGGCGCCCGGCTGGAATGGGCGTGCGAAAGCCTAAAGCAGGCTCACGGCCATATTCACCGCCAGGGCCAGGATCACCGTATTGAAGACGAAGGCGATCAGGCTGTGCACGGTGGCGATCCGGCGCAGTTTACGGCTGCTGATCTGGATGTCGGCCGTCTGGCTGGCCACGCCGATGATCACGGAGAAATGCAGGAAGTCGCCGTAGTCCGCCTCTTCTTCGCCGGGAAAGATCAACCCGCGCCGATCGCCGCCGCCGTGAGCGGGCGCATAGAACTCATGGGCGTAGTGCAGGGCGAACAGGACGTGGGTGAACAGCCACGACGCGGCGATGGTGCCGATGGAGAACAGCGCCTCGCCCAGGCTCGGCTTGCCGCCGTCCGCCGTCTCCATGACGATCACGAAAACGCTGGCCGCCGCCCCCAGCAAACTGAGCGGCAGGACGGCGCCGCCCGCCTGATCCAGGTCCGCCGCCCGCTTGCGAATGGCCGACGCCGTGCGATGGCGATACAGGCGGATGAAGGTGAGCATCAGGAAGACGCTGACGCTGGCGTCCCAGGCGGCGGCGATCCGCATCGGCCAGTCCCACGCGGCAGGCGTTAAAATCACCGCGACCGCCAGGACGGCGAGCCCCAGCCACAGGGCGAAATGCAGACGGAAGATGCGCGCGACCCGCTTCATGGCCGCATGATTACGCTGTTAAGCGCCGACGACCAGAGCCCCCCGCCGCCCTGACCGTCAGCTCTTCCAGCGCAGCACCGTCTCCTTGATCGGATTGGCGAAGGCGCGGCCCTCGGCGCGGCTCTTCAGCCATTCGCGCTTCAGCTGCTGATACCATTTGGCCTGTTTGTCGGCGTCGTCGATCCAGATCAGGGCTGGGTCGTACTTCAGCCCCTCGTTCTGAAGATTCACCATGCCGCCGTCCTGTTTCAGGAAGGCGACGACGCCCATCCGCAGGAAGGGCTTGGCGATGCCGAACACCCAGTGGTCGGACCAGAAGATCTGGGTGATGCGGGTCTTGGTCTCGCTCACCGGCGTCAGGCAGGTCAGGGCCAGCACCTGCTTTTCGCCCACCTGGATATGCTCCCAGCGATAGCCCGGCAGGCGGAAGGTGATCTCGGTCGCAGGCGCCCCGCCCAGCACCTTGTACAGCCGGCTGTTCGACGACGGCGCATGGCGCACCATGGCCCAGCCGAAGTCGACCGGGGCGAAGGTCTTGGCCTTCTCGTGCATCGAATGTTCGGAGCGCCACCACCACTGCTGGTGGACATAGGGCCCGTGGGCGGGGTCCATCAGGCCGACGACGGCGTGGTCGATATGGCTGTCGAAATCCATCCACTCGACCAGACGCGGCTGGCCGGCGGCGCCGGGGAACTGCGGCGGTTCCTGATCCGGTTCGGACGGGTTTCGGGCGTCGGCCGCCATCCAGACGAAGACCATGCCCTGGCTCTCGCGCACCGGATAGGATCGCACCTTGATGCGGTTGGCCTCGAACGCCTGATCCTCGACCAGCGACGGGATGGCCGCGCAGACGCCGTCCGGCCGGAAGCGCCAGCCGTGATAGGGGCATTCGATCGTCTCGCCCTCGCCCGGCTTTTCGACCAGCCGTCCAGCCGACAGCGGCGCCGCGCGGTGGGGGCAGATGTCGCGCATGCCATAGACCTCGCCCGCGCGCGTCCGCCCGATCAGGACCGGCTCGCCCATGATCTCATAGCGTTTCAGGCTGGCGACCGGCACGTCGCGCGCCAGGGCGACGAAATACCAGGCGTCAGTGACGAAGCCCTTGCCGAAGGCCGTCGGCGGGGCTTTGGCTTCAGGCGTGGCGGAAGGTGCGGGCGCGGCGTCTGCGGTCATGGCCGCCTTGTAGCAGCAGGGACGGGCGGCCGTCCAAAGGCCATTCCCTTCCTCAGCCGATGAATTAATCTGTCTCAAATTCTCTTTGGGAGAGACGCCTTGATCCGCACCGCCTCCGCCGCCTTCATCGCCGCCGCCCTGTTGCTGGCCGCCGCCCCTGCCCTGGCTCAGGACGGCCACGTCAACCATGCGGCCCACGACGCGGCGCACGCCGCCTTCGCCTCCGACCGCCTCAGCGTCCGCGTCGACGGGCCGGAAGGCGCCCCCGATCTGATCCTGATCCCCGGCCTGTCGTCCTCGCCCGACATCTGGCAGGGCGCGGTCGATCACCTGGCCGGGCGCTATCGCGTCCACCGCATCCACGTCGCCGGTTTCGCCGGCGCCGCGCCGCAAGCCAACGCCCAGGGCGATGCGCCCCAGCCGGTCGGCGCCCCCGTGGCCGAGGAGATCGCCCGCTACATCCGCGAACAGCATCTGAACAACCCCGCCGTCGTCGGCCACTCCATGGGCGGGACCATGGGCATGATGCTGGCCGCGCGTCACCCCGAACTGGTCGGCAAGCTGATGGTCGTGGACATGATCCCCTTCATGGGCGCCATGTTCGGCGCGCCCGGCGCAACGGCCGAAAGCGTGACCCCCGTCGCCGATCAGATCTGGACCGCCCAGTCGACCAGCCCGCGCGAGGCCTACGTCGCCCAGGCCACCACCGCCATCAACGGCATGATCAACACCGAGAGTCGCCGCGAGGAGGCGCTTGAGGACATGCGCGACAGCGACCAGAAGGTCTCGGCCGCCGCCTTCCGCGAACTGGTCACAACCGACCTGCGCCCCGAACTGGCGAAGATCACCGCCCCGACCCAGGTGCTCTACGTCAAGTTCAACGACGCCCGCATGACCGACGCCGTCACCGACGCCATCTATCAGATGTCCTTCGCGACCCTGCCCGGCGCCAAGCTGAAGCGCATCGACGACAGCGCCCACTTCATCATGTTCGACCAGCCGACGGCCTTCTACGGCGAACTGGACGCCTTCCTGGCCAAATGAGCCATCCAGCCGCGGATCGGATCGTCGGCCTGTATCAGGACAAGGCGGCGGACTGGATTCGCGACCGGGGCGACGCCCTGAGCCGACACCAAGGCGATTGGGACGAGGTCGCCTGGCTGGATCGCTTCACCGAGGGCTGGCCGCCCGGCGCCCGCGTGCTGGACGTCGGCTGCGGCTCGGGCTGGCCGATGGGCGCCGCCCTGCTGGAACGCGGCTTCGAGGTCGTCGGCCTGGACGCCTCGCCCGGCCTGATCGCCCATGCGCGCGAGACCCTGCCCAAAGGCGACTGGCGCGTCGGCGACATGCGCGACGGCCTGCCGGACGGCGCCTTTCACGGCGTGCTGGCCTGGCACAGCCTGTTCCACCTGACGCCGGAAGCGCAGACGGCGGTCCTGCCCGCCCTGGCCGCCCGTGTGACGCCCGGCGGACGGCTGATGTTCACCGCCGGCCCCGCCCACGGCGAGGCGATCGGCGAATGGCGCGGCGAGGCGCTCTATCACGGCAGCCTGGCCCCCGACGCCTATCGCGCCCTGCTGACCGAGGCCGATCTGACGGTGGAGAACGCTGGCGATCAGGGCGTCTGGCTGGCCCGGCGCGCCATTCTTTCGGCGAAATAGGCGCTCACGCTGCCGTGATCGGAAACGGGGGCGTTTTCGTCGACGACGCGAACGGCTAGAGCGAAATCGGTTCAGTTGGACTGCGTTCAACTGAACCCAGATATTCGCTCCAGCTTAATTCTGGACCATTGTTCTAGGTTCAGTCGATTCCGACTGAACCGAAAATGGTCTAGGGTTCGCGCCGCTGGCATAGAGGGATGTTCATGGCGCGCAAAGACCGCGGACCCGATGGGAACGATCAGGGCGGAGGAAAACCGCACCGCACCTTCATGGGCCGCCTCTTCTACTGGAGCGCGGTTCTGGCGGTCTGGGGCCTGATCTTCGCTGTCGTCTTCTTCGCCGTCTTCGCGCGCGACCTGCCCGACACCTCCAGCCTGTATGAAGTCGATCGCCAGCCCTCGATCACCTATCTGGACCGCTCCGGCGCCCTGATCGCGGTGCGCGGCACCCAGATGGCGCCGCCGGTCGATCTGGACGCCCTGCCCGACTACGTCCCCGCCGCCTTCGTGGCCATCGAGGACCGCCGCTTCTATCACCACCCCGGTTTCGACCCGATCGGCATGAGCCGCGCCATGGCCTCGAACCTGAAGGCCGGGCGCGTGGTCCAGGGCGGCTCGACCATCACCCAGCAACTGGCCAAGAACCTGTTCCTGACGCCCGATCAGAACATGAAGCGCAAGGTTCAGGAGCTGATGCTGGCCGTGTGGCTGGAGATGAAGTTCTCCAAGAAGGAGATCCTCGCCCTCTATCTGAACCGCGTCTATTTCGGCGCCGGCGCCTATGGCATCGAATCCGCCTCGCAACGCTATTTCGACAAGAGCGCCGACAAGCTGACGGTCGGCGAGGCCGCCCTGCTGGCGGGCCTGCTGAAGGCGCCTTCGCGCTATTCGCCGGTGTCCGAGAGCGAGCGCGCCGCCACCCGCGCCAACGTCGTGCTGAACGAAATGGTCGAGGTCGGCGCCATCACTCCGGCCCAGCGCGAAGCCGCCGTGGCCGAGCCGGTGCGGGTGTCCAAGACCCTGGCCAGCCAGCACGCCCAATACTTCATCGACTGGCTGGACAAGCAGATCCGCGGCCTGGTCGGCGAACCGACCGAAGACCTCGTGGTCGAGACCACCCTGGACCTGACGCTGCAGACCGACGCCGAACGCGCCGTGCGCCGCATCCTGGATCGCGACAAGGGCAAGGGCGTCGAACAGGCGGCCCTGGTCGCCCTGGACGGCGACGGCCGGGTGCGCGCCATGATCGGCGGCGCCTCCTACGGCGACAGCCAGTTCAACCGCGCCGTCGATGCGCGACGCCAGTCCGGCTCGGCCTGGAAGCCCTTCGTCTATCTGGCGGCGGTCGAGGCCGGCTATACCCCCGAGACCCCGGTGGTCGACCAGCCCGTGACCATCGGCGGCTGGTCGCCACGCAACTATTCCGGCCGTTTCTCGGGCCAGATGACCCTGGCTCAGGCCGTCGCCCAGTCGACCAACACCGTCGCCGCCTATGTCGCCGACCAGGTCGGCCGCGACAGCGTGGCCCGCGCCGCCAAGCGCCTGGGGATCACCAGCGAAATCGGCCTGCAGCCGTCCATGGCCCTGGGCGCCGTCGAGGTCAGCCCGCTGGAGATGGCCCAGGCCTATGACGCCTTCGCCAACGGCGGCCGCCGCGTTGACGCCTATGGCATCAGCCGCATCCGCACCCCGTCCGGGCGGGTGATCTACACCCACGGCCCGTCCGAAGGCGGCCAGGCCATCAACAATCCGCCGCTCTACTACATGAACCAGATGCTGCGCGGGGTGATCACCTCGGGCAGCGGCCGCTCGGCCGCCATCGGCGGGCGCGACATCGCGGGCAAGACCGGCACCACCTCGGACTACAAGGACGCCTGGTTCGTCGGCTACACGGGCGGCTTCGTCGCCGCCGTCTGGGTCGGCAAGGACGACAACAAGCCGATGGCCCGCATCACCGGCGGCTCCTCGCCCGCCGCCATCTGGCGCGGCTTCATGGAGGCGGCCCTGCCCAAGCTGGCGGTCCAGGCTATCCCCAACGGCCCGCCCCTGCCCGAGGGCTGGATCCCGCCCGATCCCGTCGGCGACCTGATGGGCCAGGTCGAGGATCCCTACGCCACGGCGCAGCCCTATGACGACGCGCAACCGCCCGTCGTCATCGACGGCCAGGCCCCGCAACAGACCCAGCCGCAGCACCCCCCGGCGGCGCGCCCCGCCCCGCCGCAGGCCGCGCCCCAGCAGGAACGCCGCCCCGACGCGCTGTTCTTCTAAGGTCTTCCTTCTCCCCTTGTGGGAGCAGGGCTTCAGCCGCCGACGGCGTGCAGGGCCGCGCCGTGATCGCGCAGCCAGCGGCGGTGCGGGCGGTGATCTCCGACCAGGCGGGCGACCACCGCCCAATAGGCCGGGCTGTGGTCGGCGTGGACCAGGTGGGCGACTTCGTGCGCGGCCAGGTAGTCGGCGACGGCGGGCGGGGCCATGATGACGCGCCAGGAATAGCGGATCGAGCGATTGTGCGGGCTGCACGAGCCCCAGCGCGAGCGGGTGTCGACAATGGACACCTTCACCGGCTTCTGGCCCAGGGTCTTCAGATGGACGTCGGTTCGCTCGACCAGGAAGTCGCGCGCGGCGCGGCGAAACCAGTTCTCGATGCGGCGCGAGAAGGCCTCGCCCTCGCCGCCCGAACGCAGCACCGGCCCCTCAGGCATGTCGATCAGGCGCGCCGCCCCTGCGCCCCCGCTGGCTTCCAGGCGCACCTGGCGACCCAGCCAGGTCACGACGGCGCCCGGCTCGAACGGCTGGGCGTCGATCCGCGCGGCCAGTCGCTCGGCGATCCATCCGGCCTTGGTGCGGGCGAAGGCCACGACCTCGCCCAGGCGTCGCTCGCTGGGGGCTACGGCCACGGCCTCGCCGGCGCGGGCGTCGATGCGGATCGACAGTCGACGCGCGCGCGGATTGACCGACAGCCTCAGGGCGCCGCCGCCCTCAAGCGGCAGACGCTGACCGTTCCGGTACGACACTGAGGGCTTCGTTGCTGGCGATGAAGTCGCGCACGCGGGGATAGATCTCCTCGCGGAAACGGCGGCCGTTGAAGACGCCGTAGTGGCCGACCTTGGGCTGGACGTAGAGCAGGCGGCGGTCGTCGGGAATGTTGGGCGTCAGGCCGTGCGCCGCCTGGGTCTGGCCGACGCCGGAGATGTCGTCCATCTCGCCCTCGATGGTGGCCAGGCCGATGTCCGTGATCGCGGTCAGATCAACCGTCTCGCCGCGATGCTGCAACAGGCCGCGCGGCAGCAGGTGCTGCTGGAAGACGATGTCGATGGTCTGGAGATAGAACTCCTCGGTCAGGTCCAGCACCGACAGGTATTCATCGTAGAACTGCTCGTGCTTCTCGACCCCGTCGCCGTCGCCCGCCACCAGATCCTCGAAATAGCGGCGATGGGCGTCGACGTGCTTGCCCTCGTTCATCGACATGAAGCTGTAGAGCTGGACGAAGCCCGGATAGACCCGCCGCCCCACGCCCGGATAGGGCCAGGGCACGGTGTGGATCATGTTCGACTTGAACCAGGTGAAGGGTTTTTCCTCGGCCAGCTGGTTCGTCACCGTCGGCGACAGGCGGGCGTCGATGGGCGAGCCCATGAAGGTCATGGAGGCGGGGCGGTTCGGGTCGTTCTCGGCCGCCATCACGGCGCAGGCCGCCAGCACCGGCGGCCCCGGCTGGCAGACGCCGACGACGTGGGCGCGCGGCCCCACCGCCGCCAACATGTCGCGCACGTGGTCGATGTAGTCGTTGAAGTCGAACCGGCCTTCCAGCATCGGCACCTGGCGGGCGTTGGTCCAGTCGGTGACATAGACGTCGTGGTCCTGCAGGAAGGTCTCGACCGTGCCGCGCAGAAGGGTGGCGTAGTGGCCCGACAGCGGGGCCACGATCACTACGGCGGGCGCCGCCGCGGGTTTGCCTGCGCGCTTCAAGTCGCCGATGTTGCGCGCGAACCGCACCAGGCGGCACCAGGGCGAGGACCAGACGACCTGTTCGGTGGTGCGAACCGGCTTGCCGTCGATCTCAAGCGTCTCCAGGCCCCAGTCGGGCTTGCCGTAACGGCGCGTCAGGCTTTCGAACACCTCGGCCGAGGCATAGGCGGTGCGGCCGATCGCCGTGTCCGACGCCGGATTGAACGGAGAGGTCCAGAACTGGCGGGCCATCTGGGCCCCGATCCGGAACGGCATCGCCGAATGATAGGCGAGCTCGTGAAAAGCGTAGAGCATGAAACCCCGACTGCGGCCCCCGCCGATGCGGAACGCCGATCATACAGAGTGCTGCGCCGCAAAAAAGACCGGCGGCGCTTCGTTCAGGGAAAGGTGATCAGCCCTTTTCCATCGCGTTTTCGATCAGGGTCGCGGTGCGGCTGGGCCCCAGGTCGTGGGCGACGGCGCTGCGGAACTTTCCGTCAGGCCCCATCAGATAGACGGTCAAGCCGTGGTTCATGGTGTAGCCTTCGCCCTCGCCGACCTTCTGATAGAAGGCGCGATAGGCCTTGGCGGCCTTGGCCACCTGCTCCGGCGTGCCGGTCAGGCCGATGACGCCGTCGGGGAAGCCGTCAGACGAGAGGTAGTCCTTCAGCATCTGCGGCGTGTCGCGCTCGGGGTCGATGCTGATGAAGACGATCTGCAGATCCTCAGCCTTGTCGCCCATCCGCTCCTGCACGGCGTTCAGCACGCCCAGGGTGGTCGGGCAGTAGTCGGGGCAGTAGGTGAAGCCGAAGAAGACCAGGGTCCATTTGCCGTTCAGGATCGTCTGATCGACCGTCTTGCCGTTCTGATCCGTCAGGGTGAAGTCGCCGCCGACCAGGGGCTGGCCCGTCGCGACGTCCGTGGTCTGGGCCGCCTGCTGGCGACCGCCGACGACCACCATGGTGATCAGGCCCAGCGCCAGGGCGATGACCGCGCAGGCGGCGGCGAACAGGATCACAGGACGGCGGGGCATGGCGTCTCCTCATCAGGCACGGAGGTCATTTCGGCGGCCGCGACACGGCGAACCGTGCAGCCGCTCTTCGCCCGGTCTATAGAAGAGCGGTGAGCCGTACAGAAGCCCCCATCCCGTCGCACGCCCGCCCCCAGGCCCATCATCAGGCCCATCCGCATGACCTGATCCAGGCGGCCGGCGAACTGGCCGGTCTGCCGGAACTGCCCCGACGCGGGCGGGGCCTGTCGCTGCGCACCCTGATCGTGCTGCGCTGGCTGGCGGTGATCGGCCAGACCTCGGCCATCCTGACCGCCTATTTCGCCCTGCACTTCCCCTTGCCTCTGTGGGAGTGCCTGACCGTGATCGGCGCGGGCGTGGCGATGAACCTGGCGACCATGGCGCGGGCGCGGCGCATCGACGGCAGCCTGCCCGACGGGCCGAGAACCGCCGCCCAGCTCGGCTTCGACATTCTGCAGCTGGCCACGCTGCTGGCCCTGACCGGCGGGCTGGCCAACCCCTTCTGCCTGCTGCTGGTCGCGCCCGTGACCATCGCGGCGGCGGCCCTGCCCGCCCGCCAGGCGGTGATCCTGGGCGTCATGGCGCTGATCGCCGTGGGCTTCCTCTTCTCCTGGTCCCTGCCTCTGCCGTGGCGGCTGCATGAGCATCTGGAGCTGCCGGGCCTCTATCGCCTGGGGCTGGGGCTGGCCCTGGTGACGGGGGTGCTGTTCACGGCCGGCTACGCCTGGAAGGTCGCCGCCGACGCCGACAAGCTGGAGCTGGCCCTCGCCACCACCCAGGACGTGCTGCAGCGTGAACAGAGGCTGGCGGCCCTGGGCGGCCTGGCCGCCGCCGCCGCCCACGAGCTGGGCACGCCCCTGGCCACCATCCAGGTCGTCGCCAAGGAGATGCTTCGCGACGCGCCTGCAGGCAGCCCGGCGGCCGAGGACGCCGCCCTGATCCTGCAGCAGGCGGAACGCTGCCGCGCCATTCTGAAACAGCTGTCGGCCCAGCCCGAAGAGGGCGACGCCCTGTTCGCCGACATCGGCCTGAAGGCCCTGCTGGAAGAGGTGGCCGAGCCGCATCGCGGCTTCGACCTCGACTTCGACATCGCCCTGAAGATCCCATCCGGCCAGGACGCCCCGCGCCTGCGCCGCCTGCCCGAGATCGTCCACGGCCTGTCCACCCTGGTCGAGAACGCCGCCGATTTCGCCACCGCCCGCGTCCAGTTGACCGCTGTGGTCGACGCCGGGTGGATCGAGATCGACATCGTCGACGACGGCCCCGGCTTCGCCTCCGAAATCCTGCCGCGTCTGGGCGAGCCCTATGTGACCAGCCGCCCCCAGGCCAAGGCCCGCCGCGCCCTGGCCGCCCAGATCGCCTCGGCCACCCGCCCCGGCCGGTCGGCGGTCAAGCGCGGACGCCGAGCGCCGCCGCCGATCACCGCCCCCATCGCCCCCAGCCAGGGCGGCATGGGCCTGGGCTTCTTCATCGCCCGCACCCTGCTGGAACGGACCGGGGCCAAGGTCTCGGTCGGCTCCGGCGACGCCGCCAAGGGGCAGCCCGGCGGCGCGCTGGTCTCCGTGCGTTGGCCGCGACAGGCGCTGGAAGTCACCGCCTCGGCCATGGACGGGCCCGCAGACGAGAGCGGAACCTGATGTCGCAGTTGCGAGCTTGGCCCTTGACCCTGCGTCGCTGACGCACGACCTGAACCGCAGGAGAATTTCATGTCCGAACTCGAGACCCAGATCGCCGCCCTCAACGACAAGTCCCTGCTGTTGCTGGACGACGATCAAGCCCTGCGCACCCGCCTGGGCCGAGCCTTGGAATCGCGTGGCTTCACCGTCACCGTCGCCAGCTCAGTGGCCGAGGCGGGCGACGCCCTGCGCCAGTCGGTCCCGGCCTTCGCCGTTCTGGACATGCGGCTTGAGGACGGCAACGGCCTGAAGGTGGTCGAAATGATCCGCGAGCGGCGCGAGGACGCCCGCATCGTCATGCTGACCGGCTACGGCGCCATCGCCACGGCTGTCGCGGCGGTCAAGGCCGGCGCCGTCGACTATCTGCAGAAGCCCGCTGACGCCGACGACGTGGTCAAGGCCCTTCTGTCGTCCGGCGAAGCGCCCGAGCCGCCCGAGAACCCGATGTCGGCCGACCGAGTGCGCTGGGAGCATATCCAGCGCGTCTATGAGCTGTGCGACCACAACGTGTCCGAGACGGCGCGCCGCCTGGGCATGCACCGTCGCACCCTGCAACGCATCCTGGCGAAACGCGCCCCGCGTTAAGGCGGACCCGCCTCAGCCCGCTTGCTTCAGTCCGCCGGCATCCGGCCATAGTTGACGGCGATGCGGCCGATCAGCCCCTTGACGATCAGGTCGACGGGCGAGCCTTCGCGATAGTCGCCCGCCGCGACGAAGTTGACCCGGTCCTCCGAGATCAGGCGGTGGATTTTGTCGTGGTCGCGCGGCGTGCTGTCGGGGTCGTAGACGGCGATGGAGAAACCGCCCTTGGTGTGCATCATCTTCATGGTCGGCACATCGGTATCGCCGTCGCCGAGGAAGATCATGCGATCAAAGGGAATCGGGCGCTCCTCGTCCGGGATGAAGCGGTTGATGCGCTCATCATCCCAGTGGTTGCGCACCCCCTTGTTGATGCGGAACAGATACTGGGTCTTGGTGGTGTAGTTGACGCCCACGGCGGGCCAGACCGCCACGTCTTCGTCGTCATAGGCGTACTTCGAGGCGAAGACGTGGGTGAAGGCCTCGGCGATGGGGCAGCCCTCGATCATCTCGGTCAGGCCCGCCGAGATGATATAGTGCTCGATCTCCAGCCCGAACTGGGCGCCGAAGGCGTTCATCCGGTCGAACCAGGAGCGATCCCGCAGCCCCTCGAACAGGGCCACGTCGCGGCCGTGGTCGCGCAGCGCCTGGCGCGTCACCGGGGCGCCCTGTTCGCGCGCGGCCAGCAGCATCATCTGCATGTACATCAGGATGCCGTCGCCGTCCGAAGCGATGGTCCGTGGACGGACGGTCTCGTTCCAGAACTGGGCCGGCGTCATCCCGATCGAGGGGATGAAGCTGACCTCCTGCATGTTTCCTCGCGCCAGGGTGCCGTCGAAATCATAGATGACGGCGGTCTTGAGCAGGGGGCGGTTCGTGTCGGCCATGAGGACGTCCTGGAAGGCTTGGACACGCCCTCTAGCACGACTGGACGGCCAAGATCAGCCCAGCAGCAGTTCCGGCGCGGCGGTCGGCGCCGTCGCCTCGACCGGCAGGTGCAGGATGAAGGCGGCCCCTTTGCCCGGTTCCGACTGGACCTCGGCCCAGCCTCCGTGCAGCTCGACCAGGGCCTTGACCAGGGCCAGGGCCACGCCCGGTCCGCCGCGCTCGCGCCGCACGAAGCGATCGAAGACGTGCGCCTGAAGATGGTAGGGAATGCCCCGGCCGGTGTCCTCGACACGGATGCGGACCTCGCCGGGTCCGGCCTCGGCGGTCAGGCTGACGGCGCCGCCTTCGGACACCGCGCGGCAGGCGTTCTCCAGCAGATGATCGACCGCCTGGGCTATGCGGCGGGCGTCGGCGCGGATCGGCTTCAGCCCGGTCGGGCAAGCCAGGTACAGCGTGGCGCCGCGGCCCTCGACCTTGGCCCTGATCTTTTCCGCCGCCTCGTCCAGCAGGTCGCAGACCCGCACGTCGCCCAGGGTCAACTCCATCTCGCCCGCGTCGATCTGGGCCATGTCCAGCACGTCGTCGATGGAGCGGGCCAGGTGGCTGGCCGCCACGCGGATAGCGCCTGCGTGCTGACGGCTGCGCTCGGGCAGGTCGCCCATGGCCTCCAGCAGTTCGGAATAGCCGACGATGGTCGTCAGCGGCGTGCGCAGCTCATAGGAGACGCTGCCGACGAACTCGCGCTTCAGCGCCTGGCTCTCGGCCAGGGCGGCCTCCTTGGCCGCCAGGGCTTGCTCCAGTCCACGCCGCGCCGTGACGTCCGAGAAGGCGACCAGGGTCGCGCCGTCCGGAAGAGGCCGGGTCTGCCAGGCGACGCTGCGGCCGTCCTCAGTTCGCCCCTCGCCCGCAATCGGCACCCGGCTTTCGGGATCGGGATCGGCCACCCGCGCCTTCAAGCCCAGCCACAGGGCCGCATCGGGTAGGACCGGACGGCACAGGGCCGCCACGGCGTCGAAGTCGGCGGCTTCGTTCAGCCGCTCGCCCGAGACGGCCCAGAAGGTCTCGAACGCCTCATTGTGCAGCCGCAGCCGCCCGTCCGAGCCGAACACGGCCACGGCGTCGTTCAGCTTGTCCAGGGTCGCGCGCTGGACCTGAATCTGGGCGTTGTAGCGACTACGCAGCTGCAGCTCGCCGGTGATGTCCGAGAAGATCAGCAGGATGCCGCCCAGCGGATGCGGCTGGCGCACCACCCGCAGCGTCCGCCCGTCCGGCAGGGACCAGCTATCGTCCGGCGAGGCCTCGGCGGCGCCGTAGAAGTCCAGCTCCTCGGCCTTCCAGGCGGCGTAGTCGACGACCTCGGGCAGCAGTCGCTTCTGACGCAGCCGGTCCAGCAGTTCGGCGTGGGTCGGGCGCTCGTCCAGCCAGGCCGGATCAACCCCGAACAACGACTGGAAGGCGGTGTTGTGGAAGGCCAGCCGCTTGGACGGGCCGAAGATCGCCACGGCGTCCGCCAGGTGGTTCAGCGTTTCGTCATGGGCCTCGACGTGACGACGCAAGGTGTCTCGGGTCTCCTCGGCCTCGGTCATCTCGCCGGCGAAGGCGATGACGGCGCCCCGTCCGCCCGCAAGCGGCTCGGCCAGGATCTTCCACGCCCGCCGCCGCCCGCCAGCGGTGGTCCAGCGAAAGCCCTCCTGGCGCGCGTTCAGGCGCAGGGCTTCGCCCACCACCCCGTCCGCGCCGCGGTCGAAGCTGAGTCCCCGCTCGCGCGCCTCGGCCAGGGTTTCGGCGCCCGTCTCGACCAGCCAGGCGCTGTTGGCCCAGACCAGCCGCCCGGCCCCGTCAACAACCCAGGTCGGCGCTGGCGATTGTTCGGCCAGAACCCCCGCGCTCACGCCGCCGTCCAGCGCGCCCTCCCCGCCCCCGACCCCAGTCAGGCGCGACAGCCGCAGCCAGGCCGATCCGCCGTGCGGCCGCCCCTCGACCGCCCAGGCGCCCTCGGGCGTCTCCATCAAGGTCTCGAAAGCTTCACCGCCCTGAACCAGAGCTTCCATGCGCCCCGTATGCAGCCGGTTCAGGACATCGACGACCGCTTCCGCCGCCGCAGTCCCTTCCATGCCAGGCGCCAGGGTCGACAAGGCCTCGACCGATCCGAACACGGCCAGCGGCCTTCCTTCCGGGGTCAGGGCCAGACGCACGTCGTCAAACGCGGTCAGGGCGCCCTCGCTGGCGGCAGCGGACGCCTGGGCGCCGCCCAGCCAGCGCTCGACCTCGACCTCGCGCGCGCCCAGCCGCGCGCGCAGCCGCCAGGTCCAGGCGCTGACCGCCAGCGCCAGACCGGCCGCCCCTGCTGTGGCTGCATAAGCGATGTCGGCCTCGGCCATGGATCCCCGAATGATGCGTCGCGCTGCGGCCGCTGAGCGTCAGCCCGCCGACCGATTCGCGTTTACCATAACCTGATTGCGCGATTTGCGATGCGGCGTCGCCGCCGATTGCCGGAGCGCGCCCGGCGCGCGATATCCAAAGGCATGAGCCAGACCTGGAACAATCAGACCGCCCCTTCCCTCGACGACTTCGCCCGCCTGGCCGAAGACGCCTTCGCCGCCTTGCCCGCCCTGTTCCGTCAGGCGGCGGGAGAAGTCGTCATCCGCATCGACGATTTCGCCGACGAGGAGACCCTGCACGACCTCGGGATCGAGGATCCGTTCGAGCTGACCGGCCTGTATTCCGGCGTCCACATCGGCGAACGCGACGCCATGGGCCCGGCGCCGGAGCCGTCGCGCGTCTTCCTCTATCGCCGCCCGATCCTCGACGAATGGTGCGAGCGCGGCGACGTCGGCCTGGCCGAGATCATCGCCCACGTCCTGATCCACGAGATCGGCCACCACCTGGGCCTGGACGACGACCAGATCCACGCCATCGAGGACGACGAGGACTGAGACACCCGCGTCCTAGTCCGCGATCCGCTCCAGCTTGGCGGCGAAGAAGCCGTCCAGCCCGCCCTTTTCCGCCCATTGCGAAGGCAGGATGCGCAGCCAGCCTTCGGGGGTCAGGGCCTCGTCAGGGGCGCCGATCTCAGCCGTGACCGCTGCGACGGTGCGGAAGGCCGGGTTGCGGCGCAGGAAGGCGATGACTTGCGTCTCGCCCTCTTCGCGCTCCAGAGAGCAGACGCAATAGACCAGGCGGCCGCCCGGCTTCACCTTCTCGGCGGCGGCGTCCAGCAGGCGGTGCTGCACGTCGGCCAGCTTGGCCACGTCGGCGGGGCGGGTGGCGCGCAGAACCTCGGGGTTGCGGCGATAGGTGCCGGTGGCGGTGCAGGGCGCGTCCAGCAGGACGGCGTCGAACGTCCGGTCGTCCTCCCAGTCCTCGGCCGGGACGGCGACGACCTCGGCCTTGAGGTTCATACGCTCGAAATTCTGGCGCAGGCGCTTCAGGCGCGCCTCGGAACGGTCCAGGGCGACGACCTCGGCCCCGGCGGCGGCCAGTTGCAGCGTCTTGCCGCCCGGCGCGGCGCACAAGTCCAGCGCCGTCTCGCCCGTCTTGACCGCCAGCAGGCGCGCAGGCACGGCGGCGGCGGCGTCTTGCACCCACCAGTCGCCGGCCTCGAAACCGGGCCAGGCGGCGACGTCGCCGCGCTTGCCGGTGCGAACCGTGCCGCCGGGCAGGGCTTCGCCCTCGACCGACGCCGCCAGTTCAGCCGGATCGACGCCGGGCTTGGCGGTCAGGTCGGTCGCGGGCTCTTCGCGCGTGGCCAGGGCCAGGCCGATCAGGGCCGCCTCGCCATAGGTGGCTTTCCAGCGCTGGGCCAGCCAGTCGGGCAGGTTGGATTCAGCGGTCGTCAAGCCGGGGCCGTCGCGACCGACGCCGCGCAGCACGGCGTTGACCAGATTCTTGTACGGCCGCGTCTTGGCGTCGCGCTCGGCCAGCTTGACCGCCGTCGACACCGCCGCAAACGCCGGGGTGTCCAGCACCAGGGTCTGGGCCAGGGCGACGCGCAGGATCGTCAGCACCGCCAGCGGCGGCGCCTTCTGCAGACGGCGCTCCAGAATCTGGTCGATCTCGCCCAGTCGGCGCAGGGCCGCCATGGCCACGGCGCGGGCGAAGGCCCGGTCCTGGGGCGGCAGGTCGCGCGCGGGCGATTGCGACAGGGCCTCGTCCAGCCCCGTGCGCTTCTCCAGCGCCGCGTTCAGCAGGATGCCTGCGACCAACCGCGCCTCGACGCCGATGTCCGCGTGCGGATCGTCCGCGACGGGCTGCCGCGTCGGTTCACGACGCGGCCCGCGCGCCTTTTCGGCGATGCGGCGGCCGCGCGCGGCGGAGCTTCTGCCCTTGGGCGTCCCCCCGCTCACACCGACACCTGGGTGCCGAGTTCGACCACGCGGCCGGGCGGAATGCGGAAGAAGTCGGTCGGATTGGCGGCGTTACGCATCAGGAAGATAAACAGCTTGTCCTGCCACAGAGGCATGCCCTGGCGGGCGGATGGAACGACCGAGCGTCGGCCGAGGAAGAAGCTGGTCGACATGATGTCGAACTTCAGCCCCTGCTTGCGACACAGACCCAGGGCGCGCGGCACGTTCGGCGTCTCCATATAGCCGAAGGTCAGGGTCAGTCGCTTGAAATCATCGCTGATCGGCTCGACCGCCACTCTTTGCAGGTCCGGCACGCGCGGACGGTCCGAGGTGTGAACCGTCAGGATGATGTTCTTCTCGTGCAGCACCTTATTGTGCTTGAGATTGTGCATCAGGGCCACCGGCGCCACGTCCGGGTCCGAGGTCAGGAAGATGGCCGTACCCGGCGCCCGGTGCGGCGGACGGGCGCGCAGCATCTCGATCAGATCGTTCAGCGGCAGGCTGTCCTTGCGCGTCTTGTCGGCCAGGATCTGGGAACCGCGCACCCAGGTCCACATCAGCATGACCAAGCCCCCGCCCAGCACCAGAGGCATCCACGCCCCAGCCGGGATCTTCAGCAGGTTGGAGGTCAGGAAGACCGCGTCGATGAAGCCGAACGGCGCCAGCGTCAGCAGGATGGCCCACCACGACCACTTCCACTTGTGACGCACGACGGTGAAGGCCATCAGGGTGTTGACCATCATGGTCCCCGTCACCGCCACGCCATAGGCGGCCGTCAGATTATGCGACGACTGGAAGCTGACCAGGACGAACAGCACCCCGACCAGCAGCAGGCTGTTGATCGCGGGCACATAGATCTGGCCGGCCTGGGTCTCGGACGTGTTGCGGATGTCGATACGCGGCAGCAGGCCCAGCTGGACCGCCTGTTGCGTGACCGAGAAGGCGCCCGTGATCATCGCCTGGCTGGCGATCACCGTCGCCGCCGTGGCCAGGATCAGCATGGGCCAATAGGCCAGCTGCGGCACCATGTTCCAGAACGGATTATGCGCCGCGCCGGGGTGCGACAGCAGGAAGGCGCCCTGGCCCAGGTAACAGAGCGTCAGACACGGCAGGACGATGAACAGCCAGCTCTGGCGGATCGGCGCCTTGCCGAAATGGCCCATGTCCGCATACAGCGCCTCGGCGCCGGTGACGGCCAGGAAGACGCTGCCCAGGATGACGAAGCCCAGGAAGCCGTCGGCGATCAGCAGCTTGATCCCATAGTAGGGCGACAGGGCCTTCAGAATCGACAGGTCGTCGAAGATATGGACCACGCCCAGCAGGCCCAGCGACAGGAACCAGATCAGGGTGATAGGGCCGAAGAACTTGGCCAGGCCCGCCGTGCCGCGCGACTGCACCAGGAAGAGGGCGATCAGAATGCCCGCCGCCAGCGGCAGGATGAAGGGATCCAGCCGTCCGTTCAGGCCAGGCGCCTCCTGCAGGCCCTCGACGGCCGACAGGACCGAGATCGCAGGCGTGATGACGCCGTCGGAGTAGAACAGGGCCGCGCCGCAGACGCCCAGGACGAACAGCCAGGCGCTGCGTCGGCCGATGGCGTGCTGGGCCAGGGCCATCAGCGACAGGGTGCCGCCCTCGCCCTTGTTGTCCGCCCGCATCAGGAACATGACGTATTTGAACGTCACGACGATCATCAGCGCCCAGAAGGCCAGGGACACCACGCCGATGATCGCCAGATCGCCGCCGACGCCCTTCTGGGCGTGGGCCGTCGCCTCGCGCAGGGCGTAGATCGGGCTGGTGCCGATATCGCCGAAGACCACGCCGATGGCGCCCAGGATGAGGGCGCGATGGCTGGCCTTGCCTCCGCCATGACCGTCCGCCCCGCCGGAAGGCGGAGTCTGGGCGTTCGCAGAAGAGGAGGCGTTGGCGGTTGGCGCGGCGTCGCCGCGGGGCGTATCCCCGACCATGCAATGTTCTCCGGGTCGCGCGAGGAGGCGCGCGCCCATCAAGAGCGGCGGGCCTTTAGACCTTTTCCGTCAGCGGTTCAATCGCGCCCCGGTTCCGGGCGCGCGGCGGACGACAGGATGCGGCGATCGTCCTTGGCCTGAAGCAGCACCACCACCCCCTCGTCGCTCCCCGCGTCCTGGGGCAGGGGGAACAGCACCGGCCGTCCGTTCCAGTCGCCCAGACGACGCACCTCGCGCACCACATTAACGTGGGTCACGGCCCGGCCGCGGTTGTCGCCGCCCTTGACCTCGACCGTCTGCTGCCCCGGTCGATAGACGACGGCGACGACCTCGGCTCCGCCTTCCGGAGGACGCCCTGAACCGACGCCGACGCGATCGCCGGTCTCGCGGAACTCGATCTCGGGCGGCCAGCCCCGGCCCTGCGCCTCGGCCTCGACGGCGGCCTTCAGCTCCGGCGAGCGGGCGCCCGAGACATGACGGCGTCCGTCGATCACCACCTGCGGCGTCGAGACGTTCCGCAGCTTCAGGGCCTGACGATAGGCGCGCTGGCGCTCGGCGAACTCGGGCCGGGCGAAGGTGTCGGACCACCCCAGATAGTCCCAGTAGTCGACACCGTAGGTCAGGACGATCACGCCCGGATCCTCGGCCACCGTCTCGACCGTGCGGTTGGCGTCGGGACAGCCTGCGCAGCCCTGGGCGGTGAACAGTTCGACCACCACCGGCTGGACCGGGGCGTCCCGCTCGCGCGACGGCGCGGCGGCGACGGCCAGCAGACCCACGCCCGCGACCGCCGCCGTCATTCCGTACCTGAACAGGCCCCGTGCCATCATGGCGGCGATCCTATCCCTTCGGCCCGATAACGCCGCTCATAAATGCGTGAGCGGCGCGTCGGGCGCGACGAGCTTTACAATCAGTCCATCAGTTGCTGGCTGAGATAGACGTAGTGGCGCGCCCAGCGGCGAGCGTTGGCGACCGGGTCGGCGTCGTTGGAGTGGCCGCCCGCCGTGTCCTCGAAATAGAGGTGGTCGTGACCCTGGTCGCCCAGACGCGCCGCGAACTTGCGGGCGTGGCCGGGGTGCACCCGGTCATCGCGCGTGTTGGTGGTGATGTAGACGCGCGGATACTTCACCTCGGGCCGCAGCTGCTGATAGGCCGAGTAGCGGGCGATGAATTCAGCGTCGCCCGGAATGCGCGGATCGCCGTATTCGCCCATCCACGAAGCGCCCGCCGGCAGCTCCTGATAGCGCAGCATGTCGATCAGCGGGCTTTCGATCACCGCCGCGTTGAACAGCTCCGGATGCTGGGTGATGGACACCGAGGTCAGCACCCCGCCGTTCGAGCGGCCGTAGATGCCCAGGTGGCGCGGGCTGGTGATGCGGCGCTGCTCCAGATCGCGGGCCACGGCGGCGAAGTCGTCGAAGGCGCGCTGGCGGTTTTCGCGCAGAGCCGCCTGGTGCCAGCCGGGGCCGAACTCGCCGCCGCCGCGGATGTTGGCCTGAACGAAGACGCCGCCGTTCTCGAGCCACAGCTTGCCCATCTCGGGCTTGTAGGCGGGCGGGAAGCTGGCCTGGAAACCGCCGTAGCCGAACAGGATGGTCGGGCCGGTCCCGTCCATCGCCAGGTTCTTGGGCCGGGTGACGAAGTAGGGGATCTTGGTCCCGTCGGTCGAAGTCGCCTCGAACTGCTCGACCACATGGGTCGAGGCGTCGAACTTGGCCGGGGCCGATTTCAGCTCGCTGAGGGCGCCGGTGGCGACATCGGCCAGGCTGAGGGTCGGCGGCGTCAGGAAGCCCTGGGCCGAGACGAAGACCTGGCCCTTGGCCTTGGAGCTGTCGCCCAGGCCCACGGCGCTGTTAGCGGGGACGGCGATGTCGGCAGCGGTCCAGCCCCCGACGCCCGGCGTGAAGCGTTTGAGCGTGCCGACGACGTTGTCGGCGATGACGGCGACGATGCTGTCCTCGAACACCCGGACGTCCTGCAGCGACTGGCGCGGGCCGGGGGCGAATATGGTCGCCGTCTTCGCGTCGATGCGGATGCTCTGGCGCACATCGCCCAGCACGCCCATCGGCATGGCGACCAGCGAACCGGCGGCATAATCCTGACCGTCGAAGCTCCACGCCTGTTCGGGCGAGAAGATCAGCTTGCCGCCCAGCACGCCCTGAACCGCCACGCGCTCTGGCAGGTTGAGCCTGTAGGGCTTGCCGTCGGAGCCCAAAGCCCAGATTTCTGACCGGAAGGTGTCCAGCGGGCGGCTGAACAGCACCGCCTCGACCGCGCCCGCCTTGTCGCGGAACACCATGGGAGAGACGCCGTAGCCGCCGTCGCCCTGCTGGCCGCGATAGACCTCGGTCGCGTGCGCCAGCGGATGGCCGCGCGTCAGGGATTTGACGATGTAGGGATAGCCCGACTCCGTCAGGCTGCCGGGACCGAAGTCCGTGGCGATCAGCAGGGTGTCGCGGCCCAGCCAGCTGATGCGGTGCTTGCCCTCGGGGATGACGAATCCGCCGTCCACGAAGGTTTTCGTCGTCAGGTCGAACTCACGCACCGTCACGGCGTCCTTGCCGCCGTCCGACAGATTGATCAGGCAGCGGGTCTCGTCCGGCGCCAGGCAGTTCGCGCCCTTGAACACCCAGTCCTTGCCCTCAGCCTTGGCCAGGGCGTCGATGTCCAGCAGGGTCTCCCACTGGGGCTGGGCGGTGCGATAGCTGTCCAGCGTCGTGCGGCGCCAGACACCCTTCGGATTGGCCGCGTCCTGCCAGAAGTTCCCCAGGCCTTCGCCCAGGAAGCTGACGCCGGGGATGCGGTCGGTGGCGGTCAGGATGGCCTCGGCCTGCCGGCGGAAGGGCTCATAGCGGCGGTCGCCGGTCAGGGCGGCCAAGGCCTTTTCGTTCGAGGCGGCGACGAAGGCGCGGGCCTCAGCGCCGTCCACCTCTTCCAGCGCCAGATGATCGTCGGCGGCCTTGACCCCCTCGGGCGACAGGTCGCGCGGGAAGTGCGGCGGCGGATTGGTCGCGGACGCGGCGACCGGATCGGCCGCCGCTCCCTCAGCCAGGGCGGGCGCGGCGGCCAGCATCAGGGCGGGCAGGGCGACGGACAGGAACAGGGACTTCATCATGATCGCGGGCTCCGTCGGTTACGGCTGGGCCGGCTGATCCATCAGCCGACGGGTCAGATAGGTGTATTCCAAGGCGATGCGGCGGGCCGTCTCGCGCAGGTTGGCGCCGGCCGCGTGGCCGCCGTCGACGTTTTCATAGAAGAGCACCGGATAGCCCAGCTCCTCCATCCGCGCCGCCGCCTTGCGAGCGTGGCCGGGGTGGACGCGGTCGTCCTTGGTCGAGGTGTGGATGAAGACTTCCGGATAGGGCTGGCCCGCCGCCAGACGCTGATAGGGCGAGTACTGCTCGATCCAGGCGCGCTGTTCCGGGATGTCCGGGTTGCCGTATTCGCCGATCCACGAGGCGCCGGCCAGCAGCTTGTGGAAGCGCAGCATGTCGAACAGGGGCACCTGGATGACGGCGGCGTTGATCAGGTCCGGGCGCTGGGTCAGCATGGCCCCCATGAACAGGCCGCCCTGCGAGCCGCCCATGATCCCGAGGCGCGGCTGCGAGGTGACGCCGCGCGTGATCAGATCCTGGGCCACGGCCTGGAAGTCCTCGTGCGCGCGCTGGCGGTTTTCCTGCTGGGCCGCCTGGTGCCACTTGGGTCCGAACTCGCCGCCGCCGCGGGTGTTGGCGATGACGTAGACGCCGCCGCGCTCCAGCCACAGCTTGCCGACCGTCGGCGAATAGCCCGGCAGCAACGACGACTGGAAACCGCCGTAGCCGTACAGCAGCGTCGGGTTCGATCCGTCCATCGCCATGGCGTCCTTGTGGACGACGAAATAGGGGATCATCGTCCCATCGGCGCTGCGCGCCTCGAACTGATCGACGCGCATGCCGCTGGCGTCGAACTTGTCCGGCAGAGCCTTGGTCAGGGCGACCGCGCCGGTCGCCGCATCGGCCAGATAGAGGCTGGACGGGTTCAGATAGCCGGTGACGCTGACGAAGATCTTGTCGTCGCGCTCCGAGGCCGAGCCGACGCCGACCGAGACGTTCTGCGGCAGGTCCAGGCGCGTGCGGCTCCAGTCGGCCGGGTCATAGACATAGACCGAGCCGCGCACATTCTCGTACAGGGCGACGACCAGCTTGTTGCGGGTGGCGTTGATCCCCTCGATCGCCTCGCGTTCGCCGGGACGGATCACCAGTTGCGCCGGGGTCTTGGGGTCGGCCAGCCAGGCCTGCAGGTTCCAGGCGATGACATCGCCGGTCTTGAAATCCTGGCCCGAGGGCGCGGTCCAGTCCTGATCCGTCGTCACCACCAGCTGGCCGGCGACCAGGGCGTTGATATTGCCCTTGAGCGGCAGCTCCAGCTTGGTCGTCGTGCCGTCGGCGTTCAGGCGCCAGGTCTCGCTCTCATAGAAGTTGATCCCCCGGTTCAGCAGCACCGCCTGAACCACGCCGTCGGCGTCACGCAGGGTGTAGCCCGAAACCGAGACGTCGGTCTGCTGACCGGCGAAGACCTCGACCGCCTGATCGACGCTCTGGCCGCGCTTCATCAGACGCACCGTGCGCGGATAGCCCGAGTCCGTCAGCGAACCCTCGCCGAAGTCGCGCGAGATCAGCAGGGTGTCCTTGTCGATCCAACTGGCGCCGCCCTTGGATTCCGGCAGGTTAACGCCGCCCTCCACGAAGGTTTTCGTGACGCTGTCGAACTCGCGGACCGTCACCGCGTCCTTGCCGCCGTTCGACAGGGAGATCAGGCAGTAACGCTCGTCCGGCGGCAGGCAGGACGCGCCTTTATAGACCCAGTTGGCGCCCTCGGCCGCTGACAGGGCGTCGATGTCCAGGATCGTCTCCCACTGCGGCGCGTCAGTGCGGTAGGAATCCAACGTCGTGCGGCGCCAGATGCCGCGCACATGCTCGGCGTCCTGCCAGAAGTTGTCGACATGGCCGTCGTGGGTGAAGCCGGGTGACGGGATGCGGTCGCGCGACTGCACCAGGTCCAGCGCCTGCTGGTGCAGGCCCTCATAGCGCGGGTCGCCCTGCAGCACGCCCAGCGAGGTTTCGTTGTGCGCCTTGACCCACTCCATGGCGCGGTCGCCCTCGACCTCCTCCAGCCAGATGTAGGGGTCGGTAGCGTCGCTGGCGGCGAAGCCCGGAGCCGTCGAGGCGGCGGTTGTGGAAGCGGCGGCTTGGGCCATGGCGACGGGTGCGGCTCCGGCGGCGAAGGAAAGGACGGCGACGGACGCCAGGGTGCGGATGATCATGATGGTCCCCCAACGGACGGTGTGTTTCGCGCGGCACCTTGGCGAGACCGGAGGCAGGGGGCAAGCGTGTGTAATCTTACAGGCTTGTAATCTTTCGCCGCAGGGCGCGCCTCAGTCGCCGTCGTCGGGGATGCACAGGATCTGGCCGCAGGCCTTGCAGTGGACGGCGTCGGGATCGTGCTTCTGCAGCCCGCATGTGGGGCAGGGGAACTTGACCTTGTGCGGCCGGATCAGGGTCTGGGCCAGGCGGATGAACAGGGTGATGCCCACCAGCATGACGACGATGGAGATGACCCGCCCCCAGTTACCCGGCAAGGTGATGTCGCCGAAGCCCGTCGTCGTCAGGGTGGCGACGGTGAAATAGAGGGCGTCCAGATAGCCGTTGATGTGCTCGGCCTTGCCCCGGAAGTAGGCGTAGACGAAGCCGGTGGTCACAAAGACGAAGGTGACCAGGGCGGTCAAGGCGCGCGTGACCTCCTCGACCCGCGTGTCGTCGAAGCGGCGGCCGATGGTGCGCCAGAACAGGTCGCTGTTCAGCAGGCTCCAGAAGCGCAACAGCCGCAGGAAGCCCAGATTGGCCAGCCAGGCCGGGAACAGCAGGGTCGCCAGGACGAACAGATCGACCCAGACGATCGGCCGCTTCAGCCACGACCGGATGTCGGAATAGGCGTAGGCGCGCGCCGCCAGGTCCAGCCCCAAGACGGCGGCGATCAGATAGTCCAGCACATAGAAGGCCCAGCCCGCCTCCTTCAGGATCGGCGTGGCCAGGAAGAAGCCGATTATGATCAGATCGATGACGATGACCATCAGGCGGAACTTCACCGCCGCCGGCTGTGAGCCGTGATAGAGGTAGCGCAAACGCGCCCTCAGCCGCAGCCCGTCGGATTTGGCGGTTTGGCTCTGGTCAGACGTCATCGCCGCCACCGATACATGAACCGGCGAAAAATCCTATATGAAGACGAACATGAGCCAGTCCGCCCGACCCTACATCCGCATGAACGGCGCCGGAAACGCCTTCATCGTCGTCCAGGCCTTTGAAGCGCCGTTCCACCCGACTGAGGATCAGGTGCGCACCCTGGCCGATCCGGCGGCGGGTCTGGGCGGCTTCGACCAGTTGATCGGCGTCGAACCGTCCGAGACGGCCGACGCCTTCATGCGCGTCTGGAACGCGGACGGCTCCATGGTCGAGACCTGCGGCAACGCCCTGCGCTGCGTCGGCTGGCTGCTGCTGGCGGCGACCGACAAGGAAGAGGTGGTCATCGACACCTTGAGCGGGCCGACCACCGCGCGCCGCGCTTCTCTCCCATCAGGCCGCGTCGGGTCGGGAGATCCCGCAGGGTCGACGGCCGCGGCCCAGCATCAAGTCACCGTGGACATGGGCGCGCCGCGCCTCGACTGGGCCCAGGTGCCGCTGTCCGAAGAAATGGACACGCGCGGGATCGAGCTGCAGGTCGGGCCGATCGACGCCCCCGTGCTGCACACGCCGGGCGCCGTCTCGATGGGCAACCCCCACGTTGTCTTCTTCACCGACCGACAGGACGACGCCTTCGTGCGCGGCTCCGGCTCCCTGATCGAACACCACCCCCTGTTCCCCGAAGGGGTCAACGTCGGCTTCGCCGACGTGCTGGCCCGGGATCACATTCGGTTGCGGGTATGGGAGCGCGGCGCGGGCCTGACCCTGGCCTGCGGCACGGGCGCCTGCGCCGCCCTGGTCGCCTCGGCGCGACGCGGTCTGACCGACCGAAAGGCCGCCGTGACGGTCGACGGCGGCGAACTGATCATCGACTGGGACGAGGCGTCCGGCCACGTTTTCATGACCGGCCCGGTCGAGATCGAAGGAACAGGACTCCTGCCCGCCGGGTGACGGAGAAACCACGCAATCGGCCTTGACCCAGCGTCAGCGGTTGTCGCCGCCGATCCCACGATCTAGGAACGAAATGCGCCTGCCCCTTCCCGAGATCGAAATGCCCGAATTGACCGACAAACAGACCTTCTCCGACGACGACGCTCTGGAGTTCCACAGCGCGCCGACGCCGGGCAAGATCTCCATGGCCCCGACCAAGCCGATGGCGACCCAGCGCGACCTGTCGCTGGCCTATTCGCCGGGCGTGGCCGTGCCGGTCCTGGCCATCGCCGCCGATGCGGACAAGGCCTACGACTACACCGCCAAGGGGAACATGGTCGCCGTCATCTCGAACGGCACCGCCATCCTGGGCCTGGGCAACCTGGGCCATATGGCGTCCAAGCCGGTGATGGAAGGCAAGTCGGTCCTGTTCAAGCGCTTCGCCGACGTCGACAGCTTCGACGTCGAGGTGAAGACCACCGACCCGGACGAGTTCGTCACCGTGGTCAAGAACATCGGCGACACCTGGGGCGGCATCAACCTGGAGGACATCAAGTCCCCCGAGTGCTTCGAGATCGAAGCCCAGCTGCAGGATCTGCTGGACATCCCCGTCTTCCATGACGACCAGCACGGCACGGCCATCATCTCGACCGCCGGCCTGATCAACGCCGCCCATATCGTCGGCAAGAAGCTGGAAGACCTGAAGGTCGTCCTGTCGGGCGCCGGGGCCGCAGGCCTGTCGTCCATCGCCCTGATGAAGGCCGCCGGCGTCAAGGCCGAGAACACCGTCATCTGCGACCGTCAGGGCGTGATCTACAAGGGCCGCGACAACGTCTCGCAATGGCAGGCGGCGCACGCCACCGACACGCCGCTGCGCACCCTGGCCGAGGCCATGGTCGGCGCCGACGTGGTGCTGGGCCTGTCCGCCAAGGGCGCGATCTCCAAGGAAATGGTCGCCTCCATGGCGCCCAATCCGATCATCTTCGCCATGGCCAACCCCGATCCGGAAATCACCCCGGAAGACGTCAAGTCGGTGCGTTCGGACGCCATCATCGCCACCGGCCGTTCGGACTATGTGAACCAGGTCAACAACGTCCTGGCCTTCCCCTATCTGTTCCGCGGCGCCCTGGACGTGCGCGCGCGCCAGATCAACCACGAGATGAAGATCGCCTGCGCCCAGGCCCTGGCGGCCCTGGCTCGCGAGGACGTGCCGGACGAAGTCGCCGCCGCCTATCGCGGCCGCAAGCTGAAGTTCGGCCCGGAATACATCATCCCGACCCCGTTCGACCCGCGCCTGATCTGGTACATCCCGCCCTTCATCGCCCAGACGGCGATGGAGACCGGCGTGGCGCGAAAGCCCATCGCCGACATGGACGCCTATCGCATCGCCCTACGCCAGCGGGTCGATCCGTCCGCCGCCCTGATGCAGAAGATCCAGGCCAGCGTGCGCTCGGGTCCGAAGCAGCGCGTCGTCTTCGCCGAGGGCGAGGAGCAGTCGGTCATTCGCGCCGCCTGGGCCTTCAAGCAGGCGGATCTCGGCGTGCCGATCCTGGTTGGCCGCGAAGAACTGATCCGCCAGAACGCCGTCGAGGCCGGCCTCCACTTCGACGACCTGGGCATTCAGATCATGAACGCCCGCGTGTCCGAGCGAAACGCCGAATACGTCGAGTGGCTGTACGCCCGCCTGCAGCGCCGCGGCTATTTGCGCCGCGACGTGCAGCGCATGATCAACCAGGACCGCAACTACTTCGCCGCCGCCATGGTCGCGCGCGGCGAGGCGGACTGCATGGTCACCGGCGTCACCCGCAACTTCAACATGGCCTTGAAGGAGGTCCGCCGCGTCCTCGACGTCACGGACCGCATGATCGGCCTGTCGATCCTACTGGCCAAGGGCCGCACCCTGTTCGTGGCCGACACCTCGATCCATGAACTGCCCAACGCCGCCGAATTGGCCGAGATCGCGGTCAAGGCCGCCGCCACGGTCAAGAAGCTGGGCCGCAAGCCGCGCGTGGCCTTCCTCAGCTACTCGACCTTCGGCGACCCGCCGGGCGATCGCGGCGAGAAGGTGCGCGAAGCCATCCGCATCCTGGACGCCATGGACGTCGACTTCGAATACGAAGGCGAGATGCCGCCGGAGCTGGCGCTCAACCCCGAGGCGCGCGCCAACTATCCCTTCATGCGCCTGACCGGAGACGCCAACGTCCTGGTCATGCCGGCCATCCATTCAGCGGCCATCTCGACCCGTCTGGTCCAGTCGCTGGGCGGCGCCACGGTGATCGGCCCCCTGCTGGTCGGCCTCGAGAAGTCGGTGCAGATCGTGCCTCTGGGCGCCTCGGTCGGCGAGATCATCACCGCCGCCACCTTCGCCGCCTACGCCGAAGGGGTGGAGATCGAGGACTGATCATCCGCTCTGTCGCGGCGACGTTGAGAGGCGGCCTTCGGGCCGCCTCTTTGCGTTCCAACTCGGGGCGCTTCAGCCTCTAGGAATCCAGGTTGAGGCGACTGCGCTCCATCGTCAGACGCCCCCACTCCATCGCGCAGAACACCACCGCCACCACGCCCAGCCAGGCCGCGATGACGAACATGGCCGCATAGCCCTGACGCTCGATCAACTCGCCCAGGGCGCCGCGCCCCAGGGTGCCGATCAGCAGGGCCAGCGAGGTGAAGACGGCGAACTGCACCGCCCCGAACATCTTGTTCGACAGGGCCGACAGATAGGCCACGAAGGCCGCGCCCGCGAAGCCGCCGGCGATGTTCTCACCCGCAATGGCCATCATCAGCCGCGCCAGGGGCTCGCCCACGCCGAAGGCGCCGAACAGCTTGTAGAGGCCGGTCGCGCTCATGAAGCCGCCGATCACCGGCGCGCCCATGGCCAGGTCCATCATCAACAGATTGGTCGCCGCCGACAGGGCCGCGCCCAGCAGCAGACTGGCCATCCGCCCGATGACCAGCAACGCCCAGCCGCCCAGGGCGATGCCGACGATGGTCATGACCACGCCGAAGGTCTTGGAGGCCAGGGCGATCTCGGTCTTGGTGTGGCCCAGCGCCCCGCCCGTGTCCCCCATGTAGAAGGGGAAGGCGAACGGCCCCCAGACGCCGTCGGTGATGCGATAGGTCAGGATCAGGCCGAGCACGATGACGGCGCCCCAGCCCAGACGCCCCATCAGCTCGACCAAGGGCGCCAGGATGGCGTCGTAGAGGGTGTCGGCGAAACTCGTTCCCTTGGCGCTCGACGGCGACGATAATGGGGCCGACTTGCCGCCGCGCCAGACGATGATCCCGGCTAGGACGGCCGGCAGGATCACCGCCATGCCCACAATCCACGGCCCCCAGACGGCGGTGAACTCTCCGGCGCTGGGCGCAGGCTTGACCGTCAGGGCCGTGACCATGAAGCGCACCAGCATGAAGGCGGCCCAGGCCCAGGCGGCCAGGGTGACGACCAGGGCGGTCATGCGCAGGCGCGGCGAGCCGATGCGCTCGCGCGCGATGGCGGCGCGCGGCGCGGCCTTGGGCTCGGGCGCGATCAGCGTGCCCAGAACGCCCAGCCCCATCAGCCCGGCGCCGATGACGAAGGTCGCCGACCAGCCCAGCTGATCCGCCAGCACCAGGGCGCCCGCCCCGCCGACCAGGGCCGCCGTGCGGAAACCCAGCTGATAGACGGTCGACAGCAGGTCGACCGGCGTCCGCTCGTCGGCCACCTCGATCCGCCAGGTGTCGATGACGATGTCCTGGGTCGCCGAGGCGAAGGCGCCCAGGGCCGCGGCGCCCGCCAGCACCACGATGGCCCCCGTCCCTGGATGCGACAGGGAGATGGTCAAAAGCGCGCCCGCCAGCACGATCTGGCACAGGATCAGCCACGACCGACGCCGGCCCATCCGGCCGATCAGCGGCGGCGTCAGCCCGACCGCGGGCGACCACAGGAACTTGAAGGCCCCGAACAGCCCGACCCACGACAGGACGCCGATGGTCGCCACCGACACCCCCGCATCGGACAGCCAGGCGTTCAGCGTTCCGAACAACATGGCGAAGGGCAGGCCCGCCGAGAAGCCGAGCAGCAGCATGGCCAGGGTGCGCCGCTCGCGGAACGCCGCCTTGAGCACGCCCAGGCCCTTGGGAGACGGCTGCAACGCCGCGACCTCGGAAGCGGGCGTCTTGGAATCGGTCATGCGTGGCTCCGGCGGGGCGCCGCCGGGCGATACGGACGACGGACTACTGGCAGATCAGGAAGCGGCGACCTTGGCGCGGTTGGCGGCGTTCGTCCAGCGGGCCAGGGCGACTCGCAGGGCGTCCGCCTCCAGCGGCTTGGCCAGATGATCGTCCATCCCGGCCTCGAGGCAGGCGACGCGATCCTCGGCGAAGGCGTTGGCGGTCAGGGCGATGATCGGCGTCTGGTCCCCGCGCGCCCGCAACGCCCGCGCGGCGCTCGGTCCGTCCAGGCGCGGCATCCGCATGTCCATGAAGACCAGATCGAACCGCGCCGCCTTCAGGGCGTCTAGCGCCTCCTGGCCGTCGGCGGCGGTCTGGACCACACAGCCCTCGCGTCGCAGCAAGGTCTTGGCCAGAAGGGCGCCGACCGGATTGTCCTCGACCAGCAGCACCCGCACGCCCTTGAAGGCCACATGGGCCACGCGATCGTCGTCGCCGGGCCGCACCGGCGGCGAGGGCAGGCCGCGGCGCGGCGCAGCGGCCGCCAGCACGCGCTCCGCCAGCGACTCGCGGCGCAGGGGCTTGATCAGATAGCCGCAGAAGCCCGCCGCCCGGTAACGGCTGATCAGGTCGCGCTCGGAGGGACGCAGCAGGATGATGGTCTGACCCTGGCTGGGCCGAGCCGCCAGCGCTTCCTCTTCGGCGCCGGCGTGGTCGATCAGGGTCACGCCGGCCTGACGCGCCACCCGACCGCCCGAGGCCTCGATCTGATCGGCCGCCGCCCGGCGCACGAAGGGGTCCGGCGTGCGGATCGCCACCGCCAGCCCGTCCAGAGGGCGCGCGCGCGCCTCGGCGTCGGCCACGACCGGAAACTCGGCTTCAAAGCGAAATCGGGCGCCGGGACCATCCGGCCGATCCTCGACCACGGCGTCGCCGCCCATGGCGCGGGCCAGCCGTCGCACCACCGCCAAACCGAGGCCCGCCCCGTCGAACCGGGCGGCGTCCGAGATGTCGGCGTGTCCGAACTCCTCAAAGATGCGGCCGCGCGCCGCTTCGGGCACGCCGGGGCCGGTGTCGTCGACGATGAAGGCCAGGCGCGCAGGCGCCCCATCCATGCGTTCGCCGACCGCCTCAACCGCCAGGCGCACCCCGCCCCGGTCGGTGAACTTCACTGCATTGCCCGCCAGGTTGAACAGGATCTGCCGCAGGCGACCCTCATCGGCGACGACATCCGGGGCGTCGGCGGCGACCGACCAGACGATCTCCAATCCCTTGTCGTGGGCGCGCGGGCTGAGCAGTTCGGCCACGCCGCGCACCAGGCCTTCCAGTTCGACCGGCGCAGGGTCGAATTCCAGCGCCTCGGCCTCCAGCCGGGCGTAGTCCAGCAGATCATTGACCAGGCCCAGAAGATGCTCGGCCGATTTCTGCGCCGCCTCGGCATAGGCGCGCTGGGCGCCGTCCAGACGGGTGCGCGACAGCAGGCCCAGCATGCCGATCACCCCGTTCAGAGGCGTGCGCATCTCATGGCTCATCAGTCGCAGGAATTGCTGCTCAGGCGAAGCGCCGTCGGCGGACGCCTCTATCGCGGCCTGCGCGACGTCGGGCGCGACAGGAAAGAGATCGCTCTGCGGCGACGGTTTGCGACGGGTCTGTCCCATAAGGCCACGCTAGGGCCGAGGGGTTAATTCCAGACGAACGGCGTTTGTCCCGCCTCGCCTTCCTGCACGGGAAACAGCGCGCGGCGACTGGCCTGACGATCGAAGTCCTCATGGGCGCCGACCGTGCTGCGCCGATACATCAGCGCCTCGGCCACATGGCGGCGCAGCACGCCGTCCGCGCCGTCCAGATCGGCGATGGTGCGCGCCAGACGCAGGGTGCGGGTCCAGCCCCGCGCGGTCAGTCCCCCGGCCTCCCCCGCCTTCATCAACAGGGCGCGGCCCGCCTGATCCGGCGCGGCGAACCGCTCCAGCGCCTCGCCCGAAGCCCGGGCGTTGAGGGCCTGCATTCCCGTCAACCCGGCCTCGACCATGCGGGCCTCCTGCATCTGCATGGCGGCGGCGACGCGGGCGGCGGCTTCGGCTGTCCCCTCGGCCGGGGCGGGCAGGATCATGTCGGCCGCCGTCACCGCCGGGGTCTCCACCGTCAGGTCGATGCGGTCGAACATCGGGCCGGAGATGCGGTTCTGATAGTCCTTCTGGCAGCGCGGAGCCTTGCCGCAAGCGCCCCGTCCCGGCCCGCCCAGCCCGCAGCGACAGGGGTTCATCGCCGCCACCAGCTGGAACCGCGCCGGATAGCGCACATGGGCGTTGGCCCGCGCCACCACGATCTCGCCCGTCTCCAGCGGCTGGCGCAGACTGTCCAGCGCCTGCGGCGAGTACTCGGGCAGTTCATCAAGGAACAGCACGCCGTTGTGCGCCAGGGAGGCCTCGCCCGGCTTGGCCTTCAGTCCGCCGCCGGTCAGGGCCGCCATCGACGCCGAATGATGCGGCGCCCTGAACGGCCGTTCACGCGTCAGCCCTCCGCGCTCGATCAGCCCGGCCACCGACCAGACCATCGACGTCTCCAGCCGCTCCATCGGCGTCAGCGGCGGCAGTAGGCCCGGCAGGCGCGCCGCCATCATCGACTTGCCTGATCCCGGCGGGCCGACGAACAGCAGATTGTGGCCCCCGGCGGCGGCGATCTCCAGCGCCCGCTTGGCGCCCTCCTGTCCCTTGACCTCGCGCAGGTCGGGCACGGCGCGCCCTTCCAGCACCGGCCCCGGCTGGGGCGGGCGCAGCACCTGGGTTCCGCGGAAATGGTTGATCAGGCCGATCAGGGAGCGCGGCGCCAGCAGCCGCGCCTCGCCCGCCCAGGCCGCCTCCGGCCCGTTGGCCTCGGGGCAGATGAGGCCCAACCTCATGGCGTTCACCGCCATCGCCGCAGGCAGGGTTCCGCCCACCGCAGCGATCTGACCGTCCAGACCCAGTTCGCCCACCGCAGCCCAACCGTCCAGAGCGTCCGGTCCGATCACCCCCATGGAGGCCAGCAGGGCCAGGGCGATGGGCAGGTCGAAATGGCTGCCTTCCTTGGGCAGGTCGGCGGGGGCCAGATTGGCGATCACCTTCTTCGCCGGCAGCGCCAGACCAATGCCCGCAAAAGCGCCGCGCACTCGTTCGCGGCTCTCGGCCACCGCCTTGTCCGGCAGGCCGACGATTGCGAAGGCCCCGGCGGGCGAGCCGACCTGCTGCACCTCGACGTCGACCCGGCGCGCATCGACGCCATCGAAAGCCACCGTCACCACCCGCGCGACCATGCCGTTCCCTCCCGCAGTCGAGAGAACAAATCACGAACCAATCAACACTGCAAGAGCGTTGTTCGGTCAGTTCGACGGCAGGTCGGCCTCCGGCGCGATCGTATGGATCACCTGACCCTCGGCGTTCAGGAACTGGATGGCGCCGAATCCTTCCTCGGTCACCGTCAGGCGCAGGCGCGGCTTGTCGTTCCTGTCCGACAGGGCGACGGCGGGCGTGCCGTCGGCGGCCAGCGACAGGCGCATCCGCGTCGGCGTCTGCACGCCCGGAACCAGCGCCCCGCCCAGCCCCGGTTCACGCACCAGCGGCGGCGCCTGGTTGAAGACGAAGCTGACCGAGCCGTCGGGCGACACCCGCCAGCCGACGGCGTCCATCGCCGGGTGATCCAGCGCCAGAACGGCCATGCCGTCCTCGACGTCTGCCGTGCCGAAACCGCCGCGCTCGCTGCCTTTGTCGTCGTAAAGGATCAGTCCGGCGACATTGAAGGCGCGCTTATATTGAATGCCGTCAATGATCGGCGGCGGAGTCGCGCCCGACAGGGTCATGCGGATGGTCCCGTCGGCGTCGACGATGTCGATACGCCGCGCACTGATGCGGTCGTGATCCGGCGTCTCGATCCGGGTCTGCGGCGTGCGGGTCTCGATGATCCGCTCCAGCACCTCCAGCGACGGGCGTTTCGGGGCGACGTCTGGCGAGGCCTCCTGGGCCGCCGCCGGGCAGGCGATCGCCAGCGCCAGGGCGGCGGACGCCCCGGCCTTGTTCAGTACGCTCATAAAGTCCCCTCCCGTGCAGCGCGGCGTCAGGCGGCCGCGCGTTTCCTTTGCTCGATGACTTCCCACATCCGCTCGGTCGCATCGATCCCGGCGAAGTTCAGCAACTGCTGGGCGCCGGTGGGCGAGGTCACGTTGATCTCGGTCAGATAGTCGCCGATCACGTCGATGCCGACGAAGATCAGGCCGCGCTCCTTCAGATAGGGGCCGATGGCGGCGCAGATCTCCAGATCGCGCGGCGTCAGCTCGACCGGCGCCGCCGTGCCGCCGACGCGCAGGTTGGAGCGCACCTGGTCCTTGGCCGGAATGCGGTTGATGGCGCCGACCGGCTCGCCGTCGATCAAGATGATGCGCTTGTCGCCCGCCGAAACGGCGGGAATGAATTTCTGGATCACCAGAGGATCGCGCGACCCGGCCGCGTGAATCTCGATCAGGGCCTCCAGGTTCGGATCATCCGCCTTCAGCCGCACCACGCCCGAACCGGCCGCGCCGTGCAGGGGCTTGAGCACCACGTCGCCGTGACGGCGGTGGAAGTCCACCAGAGCCTCGGGGTCGGACGACACCAGGGTCGGCGGCTGCAGGCCGGGGAAGAGGGTGGCGATCAGCTTCTCGGGCGCCGAGCGCACCTCGGCCGGGTCATTGACCACCAGGGTCTTGGGATGCACCCGCTCCAGCAGATAGGTGGCGGTGACATAGGCCATGTCGAACGGCGGATCCTGACGCATCAGGATGACGTCCACGTCCTCGGCCAGGTCCAGCCGCTGCTCGGGGCCGAAGTCGGCGTGGTTTCCCTGCTCGCGCTTCACCGTCACCGGACGGGCGCGGCAGAACAGACGGCCGTCCTCCAGCGCCAGGGTGCGGAAGTCATAGACCCACAGCTTGTGGCCGCGCGCCTGCCCGGTCAGGGCCATCAGGAAGGTGGTGTCCGACTCGACGTTGACCGCCTCGAGCGGATCCATCTGGATGGCGACCTTGAGCATGGGGTGTCCTTCTTTATTGCGCTATCGCTCGCGCCGCGGGCGCGCGCTGCTTGAGCTGATTTTTTAGTCGCTATCGCTCGCGCCGCGGGCGCTCGCTGCTTGAGCTGGTTTTTAGTGGCGCTAACGCTCGCCCTGGAGGCGCGCGCTGCTTGAGCGCCGAAGCGCCGTCAGTGCCTACTTGAGGCGCGAGGCTGCTCGCCGCAAGGCCGCGCTTCAGTTCAACCGCATCCGCACGCGGTCCAGCCGGGCGTCGCAGGCGGCGATCGGCTCGCCCAGGCTGCGGGCGCGCGACAGGGCCTGCATGGCGCCGGTCAGGGCGCCCTGCTTCTCGCGGGCGGCGGCCACGTCCAGCCAGGGGCGGTGATCCTCGGGGTCCAGCAGGGCGCGACGCAGGGCCGAGCGCTCGGCGCCTTCATAGTCGCGGGCCTGAAGGGCGCGGGTGAACAGGATGTTTTGCAGACGGATCAGAGCCTGACGCTCGCTGACCGGCGCCATCAGCAGGTCCAGACGGTCGGCCACATGCGGGGTCAGCCCCGCCAGCAGGGCGCGGCGCGTCAGCTCCGACGGCAGGACCAGCCGCCCCTGGCTGAACGGGTCCAGCGCCACCGGCCCCTCGGGCGTCTCGACCCGCAGCAGGACGTGGCCGGGAAAATCGACGGGCGCCGCCGTCAAGCCGGCCCGGCGCGCCGCGTCCAGATAGAAGATGACCAGCACCGCCGACAGGCCCCGCCGCCGCTCGGCCACGTCGATCACGTCCGTGTTGGCCGGATGGTCGTAGTTCAGCAGGTCGCCGTTCAGACGCAGGTCGCCGGCCAGGGCCTCGGTCAGGGCGTCGTCGGGGCTTTCGTTGGCGGCCCGCTCCTTGAGCCGCTGGGCCGCGTGATCGGCCAGAATGCGCACGCAGTCGGCGTCGCGGAACGGATAGTCGTGGATGGCGCAGGCGATGGCGCAATCCAGCAGGGGGAAGGCTTCGTCCGCCCCCTGTCCCGCCTGGGCCAGCACCGCCTCTGCTTCCTCGCGCGTCAACGCCGGTCCGCTCCCGTGGAGATCACGCCGCGAAGATGACGCGGAAAACGTCCGGGGGCCAGCGCCACCATGTCGATTCTCAGGTCCAGACCCGACAGGGCCGGTCGCCCGCGCGCCGCCGCCTCGGCCGCGCGGATCAGGCGCTGGTGCTGGTCCGGTCCCAGGGCCAGGGTCGCGGCCTCCAGCGTCGCGCGGCGCTTGACCTCGACGGCGGCCAGGACGCGCCCGCGCCGGGCCAGGATGTCGATCTCTCCGCCCCGGCCCTTCAGGCGGAAGGCCAGAACCTGATAGCCCTTGAGCATCAGCCACACGGCGGCGATCCACTCGGCGTCATGCCCCTGACGATGCGACCGCCCGCCCAGGCTGCGGCGCCAGCCCGCCTTGGACGTCTTCGGCGGCGGATGCGGTCGCAGGGCCTGACTCACCGCCCCTTCAACTCCAGCGCGCGCTTGTAGAGCGGCTTGCGCGGCAGGCTCAGCGCCTTGGACACCTCGGCGGCCGCCTCGCCGGGCGGCAGGCGGGTCAGGGCCTCGGCCAGGGCGGCGTCGGCGTCGGCGGCGCTGGCCGTCTCGGCCTCGCCGGGGCCGACCACCACCACGATCTCGCCCTTGGGCGCGTCCAAACGCGGATCGACGGCCAGATCGGCCAGGTCGCCGCGCACGCATTCTTCATAGAGCTTGGTCAGTTCGCGGGCGACGGCGGCCGGGCGGGCGCCCAGCACCTCGGCCATGTCGGCCAGGCTGTCGCGCAGGCGCGGCCCGCTCTCGAAGAAGACCAGGGTCTGACGGCCGGGCCGCAGCTCTTCCAGCGCCGTGCGGCGCGCCGCCGACTTGGGCGGCAGGAAGCCCGCGAACAGCACCCGGTCGGCGGGCAGGCCGGCGATGCACAGGGCGGCCAGCAGGCTGGACGGACCCGGCACGGGGTGAACCGGCAGACCTTCAGCCACGGCCGCCCGCGCCACCACATAGCCGGGGTCGGACACCAGCGGCGTGCCGGCGTCCGACACCAGGGCCACCACCTCACCCGCCTTCAACCGCTCGACGGCGATCTCGGCGGCGCGGTTCGAGGCGTGGTCGTCGCACCGCTCCAGCCTGGCCTTCAGCCCATAAGCGGTCAGCAGCTTGGCCGTCACCCGCGTGTCCTCGGCCAGCACCAGATCGGCCGCCGCTAGCACGTCCAACGCCCTCAGCGTCATATCGCGCAGATTGCCGATCGGCGTCGCCACCAGATAGAGGCCCGGCGAAACGGGGCGCGCGGGCGGAGCGGTCGGCGGGAACAGGGAGGCGTCGGACATGACGCCATCCTAGTCACCGTCACGGTGTCGTGAAAGCGGCGACCATCAGGGAATGCGAGCGGCCTTGACACATTTCGGCCACACGCGGCGTCAGAGCCGCTGAACTCCAAGGAAAACCGAGCCGATGTCCAAATCCGCCTCCATCGTCCTCGTTCACGGTTTCTGGGGGGGCGCCGCCCATTGGGGCAAGGTCATCACCGAACTGGCCAAGCGCGGCTACACCTCCATTCATGCAGTCGAGATGCCGCTGACCTCGCTTGCCGACGACGCCGAGCGCGTGCGCAAGATGGTGCGCCAGCAGGAAAGCCCGGTCATCCTCGTCGGCCACTCTTACGGCGGAGCGGTGCTGTCCGAGGCCGGCGACCTGCCCAATGTGGCGGCCCTGGTCTTCGTCGCCGCCTTCGCGCCCGACGCAGGCGAAAGCCCCGGCGCCATCACCCAGCAGGATCCTCCGGCCGCCGCCCCCAACCTGGCCCCCGACAGCGACGGTTATCTGTGGATCAAGGCCGACAAGTTCCATGAGAGCTTCTGCCAGGATCTGACGGCGGACGAGGCCCTGGTCATGGCGGTGACGCAGAAGGCGCCCCTAGCCACCACCTTCGGCGACGCGGTCACGGCGCCCGCCTGGCGCAGCAAGCCGAGTTGGTATCAGGTTTCGAGCCAGGACCACATGATCGCCCCGACCAATCAGCAACGGATGTCGGCGCGGCTGAACGCCCGCAAGGTCATCACCCTGGACGCCAGCCACGCCTCCCTGGCGTCGCATCCGTCGGAAATCTGCGACCTGATCGAAGAGGCGGCGGCGACCGTCTGATCGTCTGATCGTCTGATCGTCTAGACCAGCAGGCTCTTCAGCACCGCGTCCAGCAAGGGACGGCCCGTCGCCGTGGCGGCGACGCGGCCGTCCTTGAGACTCAGGAATCCGTCTGTCAGAAGGTCGGACAGCCGACCCTCGTCCGCCGACAGGCCCAGCCGCTGCAGCAGGGACAGGGACACGCCCTCGACGGTGCGCAGGCCCAGCAGCACGCGCTCTTCGTCGGCGTCCTGCGGCTCCAGAACCTCGCGCTCGGCCCAGGGCGATCCGGCAGCGACACCCGCGACATAGTCGCCGATACGGCGCGCAGCCACGGTGGCGATCCGCCCCTCGGCCAGCGTCAGCCGCCCGTGCGCGCCGGGGCCGAGACCCAGATAATCCCCGCCGCGCCAGACATGCAGGTTGTGGCTGGAGCGCGCCGCCACGTCGCGGGCGTGGTTGGACACCTCATAGGCCTCGAACCCCGCCTCCTCGAGCGTCGTCTGCGTGGCTTCATAGAGGGCGGCGGCCAGATCCTCGTCCGGCGGCGACCAGGCGCCGCGCGCCACGGCCCGGCCGAAGGCCGTCGTCCCCTCTATGGTCAACTGATAGGGCGAGACGTGCTCGAAGCCGAGATCCAGCGCCGTGGTCAGCTCGGCCGTCCAGTCGGCGACGCCCTGGCCCGGCCGGGCGTAGATCAGGTCAATCGACAGCCGCGGAAAGGCCTGCGCGGCCAGGGCGATGGCGCGGCGCGCCTCGGCGGCCGAATGGTCGCGGCCCAGGAACTTCAGCGCCGCGTCGTCAAACGACTGTACCCCCATCGACAGGCGGTTGATCCCGGCCTGGGCCAGGGCGGCGTAGCGCCCGGCCTCCGCGTCGGTGGGATTGGCCTCCAGACTGATCTCAATATCGCCAGAAGGAGGGAACAGCGCCCTAGCCCGCGCCGTCACCGCCGCCACAGCGTCGGGCGGCATCAAGGACGGCGTGCCCCCGCCGAAGAAGATCGAGGCCAGGGCGCGCGGCCCGACCAGGGCGGCCTGCGCCTCCAGGTCGTTCAGGATGGCTTGCGCCAGCTCCGCCTGCTCCTGCGTCCGCCCCCGGTCGCGCACCACGTTGAAGTCGCAATAGGGACAGATGCGCGCGCAGTAGGGCCAGTGGACATAGAGGGCGATGGAGTCGCCGCCCTCGCGGAGGGCGGCTGCTTGAGGGACAGATTGATGCTTCCCCCTATCGCCGCGTTGGCGCAGGGCCGCGGCTCGTGCGGCGGTCGTCTCAGTCAATCAGCGCCGCCTTGAGGCGGGCGAAGGCGCAGGCGCGGTGGCTGAGAGCGTCCTTCTCGACCGCGTCCATCTCGCCGAAGGTCAGGGCGGAGCCTTCCGGCCGGAAGATCGGATCATAGCCGAAGCCCCGGTCGCCGCGCGGCGGGAAGACCAATTCGCCGTCAATCCGCCCCTCGACCACTACGCAAGGGCCGTCGGGCCAGGCCACGGCCAGGGCCGAGGTGAACCAGGCGCGGCGGTCGGTCGAGGCGATCTCCTCCAGCCGCTGCTCGACCTTCTTCATGGCCAGATCAAAATCCTTGGTCGGCCCGGCCCAGCGCGCGGAATAGATGCCCGGCGCCCCGTCCAGGGCTGCGACCGACAGGCCGGAATCGTCGGCCAGGGCGACCTCGCCCGAGGCCTGGGCCGCGTGGCGCGCTTTCAGCATGGCGTTGCCGACGAACGTGGTCTCCGTCTCGTCCGGTTCAGGCAGATTCAGCTCTCCGGCGGTGACGATCGTGTAATGTCCGTCAAGCAGCGCTTCGATCTCGCGCGCCTTGCCCGGATTGTGGGTGGCGGCGACGAGCCGCATCCCCTTGATCAACTTGAGATTCATGGCGCGACCTTAGCCCCGTCCGATCCATTGCGAAATGGTAACATCGTTAAACGATATGTAAGTTGGCTTTGGTCGGCGCACGACCTATCTTCATTTTCAAGGACGGACGGCCGCACCGTTCAAACGAGAGAAACATCTCGCAACAACGATCCAGCGGCACAACAGATACGCACAAAAAACGTGCATCGATGGAGAGACCGATATGCAAGCCATGCACAAAACCAATCTGATGGACCGTCTGGCGCACAGCCTGGGCAACGCCTTCCTGCTGGCCTCCCTGCCGGCCGCCGCGATCGCCCTGATCATCCAAAGCTTCTGACCGCTCCAGCGAGCGAGGGGGCTTTGACGATCGCCATGAACGCCGTGAAGAATAGAGCCGTGCGCGGGTCGGCCGGACCCGCCGCGGCGACGGCGCCCCTGTCCCCGGCCTGAGACGCCCGATGACGCGCTTGCGGAAACCGAAACCTCTCGGCCATCAGACGCCGCTGCGCGCGCCTCACTTCCGCACCCCGTTGCGCACCCTGGGCCCCGGCTCGGTCTCCAGCCTGCTGAAGATCGCCCTGGACGTGGCCTATGTGGTGATGATCCTCGTCACCGGCCTGCTGCTGCTTCTGTGGGTCGCCTCGATCTTCATCCCGATCGACAATCTGAACGTGACCGTCTCGGACGGCGCGGACGGTCGCGAGATGCCGCTGACCCGCCCGCTGCTGCTGTTCGCCCTGGGCGCCCTGAGCGCCTATTTCGGCGGCTTCCTCATCATCCTGCGCCATCTGCGCAAGATCTTCCGCACCCTGACCCTGGGCGACCCCTTCCAGCCGGACAATGTGCGCCGCCTGCGCCATGTCGGCCTGATCCTGGCCGTCGTCACCGGCGGCGTGTGGATCGTGCAGGGGCTGGTGGCCTCGCGCCTCGCCCCCGGCGTCATGGAGCCGCAAGGGATCAGCGACCTGCTCACCCCCGTCTTTTCCGTCCTGGTCGTCTTCGTCCTGGCCGAGGTGTTCCGCGAAGGCGCGCGCCTTCGTCGCGAATCCGAACTGACGATCTGATCGAGAAACGCTAAAGCTCACCCCATGGCCATCCGCGTCCAACTCGACCGCATCCTCGCCCAGCGCCGCATGTCGCTGACGGAGCTCGCCGACCGCGTCGGCGTGACCGTCGCCAACCTGTCCATCCTCAAGACAGGCAAGGCGCGCGCCGTGCGTTTCTCCACCCTGGACGCCCTGTGTCGCGAGCTGGACTGCCAGCCCGGCGACCTGCTGGCCCATGAGCCCGGTCCGCCGGACGCCTTCGACGACGAGGGCTGAGCGTGGCCCGCCCCCCTTCGGGCAAGGGACCGCCGAAAGCCGCATCCGCGACAGGCGACGACGACAAGCGCATCTGGAACAGGGTGACATCCACGGTAACGCCGCCCGTCCGCCGCAAGGCCGCGCGCGTGACGCCCGGCGCCGTTATTCCTACGCTTGGAGACGAAGCCGCGCCTCTCGTCGCATCGCCGTCGCGCGGCGTCGCGGGCAAGAAGCGCGCGACCGCCCTGACGCCCGCCTCAGCCGGACGAGCTACGACGCCTCCGCCCCCGAAGGCCGTAGCGCCACGCCCGCGCCACGCGCCCGAAGAGCTGGAGCCGCGCCGTCAGCGCCGCCTGTCGCGCGAACGCGATCCGATCGAGGCGCGCATCGATCTGCACGGCTTCGGCCGGTTCGAGGCCGAGGATCAGCTGCGCGGCTTCCTGATCGGCTGCCAGATGCGCGGCCTGCGCTCGGTGCTGGTTATCACAGGCCAGGGCAGGCGTGGCGGCGGGGTCATCCGCGCCTCGGTGCACGAATGGCTGACCAGTCCGCACCTGCGCGGAGTGGTGTCGGGCTTCGCCTCCGCTCACCAGCGCCACGGCGGCGACGGGGCGCTCTATGTGACGCTGAAACCGCGCTAGCCCTGCGCGTTCCTGACCGCCGCCGCGCCCGCAATCGGCGCGATCACCAGCGCGAACAGGACATAGGCGCCCAGCAGGGCCAGCGCCGAGGCCGGGCTCTGACCGCTGGCCGCGCGGGTCAAGGCGCCCGCGCCGAACACCACCGGAGGAATGAACAGCGGCAGCACCACCACGGCGATCAGCAGACCGCCGCGCCGCGCACCCAGCGCCAGCGCCGCGCCCAGCGCCCCGGTGAAGGCGAAGCCCAGACCGCCCAGCGCCGCCGACAATCCTGTCAGCACGATCAGCTCCGGCGGCTGGCCCAGGGCCAGGGCCGCGACCGGCGCGGCCAGCGCCAGCGGCAGGCCGGTCGCCAACCATTGCGCCAGCGCCTTGATCCCCACCACAGCCTCCAGCGGCAGGGGCCCGGTCGCCAGCAGATCCAGCGCCCCATCCTCCAGATCGCGCTCGAACATCCGCTCCAGCGACAGCAGGGAGGCCAGCGCCAGCGCCATCCACGATGCGCCTGACGCCGCCGGGGCCAGAACGCGCGGATCGCCGCCCGCCGCCAGCGGCAGGATGGCCGTCAGACACAACAGGAAGCCGCAGGCCAGCAGCGGCCCGCCGCCGCCGCCCCAGGCCAGAGACAGCTCGCGCGCGAACAGGGCGCGCACGGCCTTCATCGGACGCCTCCGAGATCAAGAGGGCGGGCCGGAACGGGCAGGGGGTCGTGCACGGCGGCCAGGATCATCCCCCCGCCCGCCAGATGCTCGGCCATCAACTCGGCGGCGACGCCGCGCCAGGCCTCGTCCAGCGGCGCCAGCGGCTCGTCCAGCAACCACAGGGCGCGCGGGGCGGCGACCAGGCGCGCCAGCGACAGCCGCCGCCTCTGTCCCGCCGACAGCTTGCGCGTTTCGAGGTCCAGCAGGGGCGCCAGCTTCAGCCGCTCGACGGCCGCGTCCATGGCGACGGCCGAACCGCCCAGCCATTCGACCTGAAAGCCCAGCTCTTGCCGCGCCGTGCGCTGGGGCTTCAGGCCCTCGTGGTGGCCCAGTAGGTGAAGCGCCGCGCGCCGCGCCGTCTCGGCCTCGATCTCGCCGTCCGCATCGTGAAAAACGACCGTGCCCTCATCGGGCCGGATGAAGCCCGCCACGGCGCGCAGCAGGCTGGTCTTGCCCGCGCCGTTGGCCCCGGTCAGCGCCGCCGCCTCGCCCGCCGACAGGGCGAAGGACAGGCCGCCGAACAACCGCCGCTCGCCGCGCGACAGGCTTAAGGCCGCGATCCCGAGACGGGTCAACATTTGCGAGTCTCTCTCAATGTCCACGTCGAGGGTGTGGATACATGGACGGCCCTCGCGCGCGGGACTATATGCGCTAGCGCCGCAGCAGGCTTTCGCCGCGCGCGCCGGGGACCTGTGCGCCCCGACGTCCAGCGCGCGAAGGCGCAACCGAATTGTCGGGCGGCGTTTGTCAGAGGACTACTCTCCATGCCGTCGATTGACAGCCTCAAGACCCGCCAAGACCTCGCGGTCGGGCGCAAGAAATACGCCTATTACAGCCTTCCCGCCGCCGAGGAAGCCGGTCTGGCCGGGATTTCCCGCCTGCCGCGCTCGATGAAGGTGCTGCTGGAGAACCTGCTGCGCAACGAAGACGGCGTCTCCGTCACCGAGGACGACCTGAAGGCCGTCGCCGCCTGGATCGAGAACAAGGGCGCCGTCGAGCACGAGATCGCCTTCCGCCCGGCCCGCGTGCTGATGCAGGACTTCACCGGCGTTCCGGCCGTCGTCGACCTGGCCGCCATGCGCGACGCCATGGACAAGCTCGGCGCCGACGCCAAGAAGATCAACCCGCTGGTCCCGGTCGACCTGGTCATCGACCACTCGGTCATGGTCGACCACTTCGGCAACGCCCAGGCCTTCGGCCAGAACGTCGAGCGCGAGTATGAGCGCAACATCGAGCGCTACAACTTCCTGCGCTGGGGCTCGTCGGCCTTCAACAACTTCCGCGTCGTGCCGCCCGGCACCGGCATCTGCCACCAGGTGAACCTGGAGAACCTGGCCCAGACCGTCTGGACCCTGGACGAAGGCAAGAAGACCGTCGCCTATCCGGACACCGTGGTCGGCACCGACAGCCACACCACCATGATCAACGGCCTGGCCGTTCTGGGCTGGGGCGTCGGCGGCATCGAGGCCGAGGCCGCCATGCTGGGCCAGCCGATCCCGATGCTGATCCCCGAAGTCATCGGCTTCAAGCTGACCGGCAAGCTGCCGGAAGGCGCGACGGCCACCGACCTGGTGCTGACCGTCACCCAGATGCTGCGCAAGAAGGGCGTGGTCGGCAAGTTCGTGGAATTCTTCGGTCCCGCCATCGCCGGCATGACCATCGAGGACCAGGCCACCATCGCCAACATGGCCCCGGAATACGGCGCCACCTGCGGCTTCTTCCCCGTCTCGCAGGCCACCATCGACTATCTGACGGCCACCGGCCGCGAGAAGGCGCGCGTCGCCCTGGTCGAAGCCTACGCCAAGGCGCAAGGCCTGTGGATCGACGAAGAGTCCGAAGAGCCGATCTTCACCGACGTTCTGGAGCTGGACATCTCGACGGTCGTGCCGTCGCTGGCCGGTCCGAAGCGTCCGCAGGACCGCGTTGAACTAACCGTCGCCGCCCCGTCGTTCGAAGAAGCCCTGACCGGCGTCTTCGCCCGTCCGGCCGACGCCCCGCGCGCCGCCGTCGAAGGCGAAAGCTTCGACATCGGCGACGGCGATGTGGTGATCGCCGCCATCACCTCGTGCACCAACACCTCCAACCCTAGCGTGCTCATCGCCGCCGGTCTGGTGGCGCGCAAGGCCAACGCCCTGGGCCTGAAGCCCAAGCCCTGGGTCAAGACCTCGCTGGCCCCCGGCTCGCAGGTCGTCACCGACTATCTGACCGACGCCGGTCTGCAGAAGGATCTGGACGCCCTGGGCTTCAACCTGGTCGGCTACGGCTGCACCACCTGCATCGGCAACTCGGGTCCGCTGGACCCGGCCGTGTCCAAGGCCATCAACGACAACGCCCTGGTCGCCACCTCGGTCCTGTCGGGCAACCGCAACTTCGAAGGCCGGGTGAACCCGGACGTCCAGGCCAACTACCTGGCCTCGCCCCCGCTGGTGGTCGCCTACGCCCTGGCCGGTTCGATGCGCATCGACATCACCAAGGAGCCGATCGGCAAGGACAAGAAGGGCAATGACGTCTTCCTCAAGGACGTGTGGCCGACCTCGCAGGAGATCGCCGCCATCCAGAAGAAGTCGGTCACGCCCAAGATGTTCGCCAAGCGCTACGCCGACGTCTTCAAGGGCGACGAACACTGGCAGGCGATCGCCGTCACCGGCGGTCAGACCTATGAGTGGGAAGACACCTCGACCTACGTCCAGAACCCGCCCTACTTCGAGGGCCTGACCATGGAGCCCGCTCCGGTCACGGACATCGTCGAGGCGCGCATCCTGGGCATCTTCGGCGACTCGATCACCACCGACCACATCTCGCCGGCCGGTTCGATCAAGAAGGCCTCGCCCGCCGGTCAGTACCTGACCAACCACGGCGTCGACGCCCTGGACTTCAACAGCTACGGCGCCCGCCGCGGCAACCACGAAGTCATGATGCGCGGCACCTTCGCCAACATCCGTATCCGCAACAAGATCACCCCGGACATCGAGGGCGGCGTCACCAAGCACTTCCCCTCGGAAGACACGATGTCGATCTACGATGCGGCCATGCGTTATCAGTCGGAAGGCCGCCCGCTGGTCGTGTTCGCCGGCAAGGAATACGGCACCGGCTCGTCGCGCGACTGGGCGGCCAAGGGCACCCGCCTGCTGGGCGTCCGCGCCGTCATCGCCGAGAGCTATGAGCGCATCCACCGCTCGAACCTGGTCGGCATGGGCGTCGTCCCGCTGCAATTCAAGGAAGACGGCTGGCAGAAGCTGGGCCTGACGGGCGAAGAGATCGTCACCATCCGCGGCCTGACCGACGCCAACGTCGGCAAGCTGAAGCCCCGCCAGGATCTTTGGGTCGAGATGTTCCGTCCGTCGGACGGCAAGATGGCCCGTTTCCCGGTCCGCTGCCGCATCGATAACCAGACGGAGCTGGACTACTTCAAGGCTGGCGGCGTTATGCCCTACGTCCTGCGCAACCTGGCACGCGGCGACGAGAAGTAAGCGGTCTCAAGCAGCGCGAAAGCGCGTTAGACCAACCAGAATGAAGGCCGGCGGAGCGATCCGCCGGCCTTTTTTTTTGGACGCCGGTCTACCCCTTCCGCTCATCCCGGCGGACACCGGGATCCAGTACTTTGGCTTCAGAACGCCCTGCTCAGCGGCTAAGACATAGTTTGGCTCACTCACTGGTTCCCGGTGTCCGCCGAGATGAGCGGGGAAGCGAAGCTCTTGCCCCTTCGTCGCTTGACGCCCATATTGTCGTCATATGACGAAAGCCGCCGCCATGACCGCCCTCGACCTCTACGCCTCGCCCGAGACCCTGCCCGCCAGCGACGCGGCGCGGATCGGCAAGCTGCTGGGCCTGAACGACAATGAGACGATGGACGACGTGGCCCTGGCCGAGCGGGTGTCGCAGGGGCTGAAGCCCGCCGCCGCCGCCGCCCTGGGTCAGGTGATCGGCATGCCGCGCGTGGTCGGCCAGATCATCCCCGAGGCGACGCTGCGGCGCGCCCGCACCAGCCGCAAGCCCCTGTCGCGCGAGATGAGCGAGCGCCTGTACGAGGTCGGCCGCGTGGTCGACGCCGTGGGCCGCGCCTATCGCGGCGACAGCGCCGCCGTGGTCCGCTTCCTGAACCGCCCGCACCAGCTGCTGAACGGCCGCACTCCCCTGGCCATGGCCCAGTCCAGTTCGGCGGGGGCCGAGGCGGTGATCAATCTGGTGCGCCGCGCCGACGCCGGCTTCGCGGTCTAGGCCCGTCCATGCACCGTCGGCTGGACGACGCGCTCAAGGGATTCCGCATCGGCGATCCACGCGGCGAATATCCCATCTGGAGCGACGGCGGTTCGCGCCGGGCTTCCGGCCGCTGGCACGAGGCGGGCCAGCGGGTGATCTACGCCGCCGAGCACTATTCCACCGCCATGCTGGAGAAGCTGGTCCACTTCGGCGGCGAACTGCCGTTGGGCCAGCATCATGTGGGTATCCACATCCCGGCGGGCGTCTCCTATGAAGTGGTCAACCCGGACCTGGTCCCCGGCTGGGCCGAGCCGGGCGGGGCGGCCGCTCGCGCCTTCGGCCGCGCCTGGCATGCGGAAGGCCGCTCGGCCCTGCTGATCACGCCCTCGGTCGTGGCGCGGATGGAGCGCAACTTCGTCTTCAACACAGCCCATCCCGACTTCGCCCGCATCAAGCCGGGGCTGGAGACGCCGGTCTGGTGGGACAGCCGCCTGTTCAGCTGACGCGGCTCAGTCCAGCTTCAGCGCCTCGGCCAGCAGGCGCGCCTCAGCGGCGCGGCTGGATCCGGCTCGCCAGGCGACGACGATCTCGCGGTGCGGGGCGTTCTCGGCGATGGGGCGCATGACCACGCCGGGATGATCGGCCAGGCCCGCCTTCACCGCCATATTGGGCAGGAAGCTGACCCCCAGGCCGGACGAGACCATCTGCACCAGCGTCGGCAGGGTGGTCGCAGCGAAGACGTCCTCGCCGCGCGGCGCTTCGATCTTCACCGCCGCCAGCGCCTGGTCGCGCAGACAGTGGCCGTCCTCCAGCAGGATCAGATCCTCGGACTTCAGCAGGCCTTCAGGGATGGGTCCGGCGCCGTCCAGGGCGTGACCGGCGGGCACGGCGGCCAGGATTTCATCGTCGCCGATACGGGCGTGGTCGATGCCCGGCGCATCGTAAGGCAAGGCGATGACGGCGGCGTCCAGCTGTCCCGCCTTCAGGGCGCTGATCAGCCGCAGCGTAAGATCCTCGCGCAGGAACAGGCGCAGGCCCGGATAGCGGTCGCGCAGGCCCGGCATGGTCCTGGGCAGCAGGAAGGGCGCGACCGTCGGAATGACGCCCAGGCGGAACCGGCCCGACAAGGGCTTGCCGGCGTTGCGGGCCGCCTCGACCAGATCCTCGGTGCGGGCCAGGACGTCCTCGGCCCGCTTGACCGCCTCGGCGCCCACGGCGGTCAGGATCACCGCCCCGCGCGTGCGCTCGACGACGGGCGCCCCCAGTATCTTCTCCAGCTCCTGAACGCCGGCCGACAGGGCCGGCTGGCTGACGTGAGCGGCTTCGGCGGCGCGGCTGAAGGAGCCGTGCTCGGCCAGGAGCTTGAGATACTGAAGCTGGCGCAGGGTGGGGAGCATGCGAGCGACATAGGGGCTCGCGGCCCAGAGAGCAAAATCCATGATGCAGCTCCGAACGCTTGCGGGCGCCGCCGATCGACGGCGCCCGCGTGGAGTTCGACCTCGCAGCCCTTTTAGGCGGCCAGGTCGTAGCGGTCGGCGTTCATCACCTGGACCCAGGCCGACACGAAGTCGCGGACGAACTTCTCGCCCGCATCGGCCGAGGCATAGACCTCTGACAGGGCGCGCAGCTGGGCGTTGGAGCCGAACACCAGGTCGGTGCGCGTCGCCGTCCACAACTCTTCGCCGCTGGCGCGGTCATTGCCGGTGAAGACCTCGTCAGCGCTGTCGTCCACCTGTTTCCAGGCCGTGCCCATGTCCAGCAGATTGACGAAGAAGTCGTTGGACAGGACGCCCGGACGATTGGTCAGCACGCCGTGGGTCGAGCCGCCGTGATTGGCGCCCATGACCCGCAAACCGCCGACCAGCACCGCCATCTGCGGGGCGCTGAGGCCCAGCAGCTGGGCGCGGTCGACCATCAGTTCCTCGGTCGGCACGTTGAACCGCACCTGCAGATAGTTGCGGAAGCCGTCGGCGCGCGGCTCCAGCACCGCGAAGCCTTCGACGTCGGTCTCCTCCTGCGAGGCGTCGGTGCGGCCGGGGACGAAGGGAACCTCCGTCGCATGACCGCCGGCGCGGGCCGCCGTCTCGACACCGACGCCGCCGCCCAGGACGATCAGATCGGCGATCGACACCGTTTTGCCGCCCGAGGCCTGGCCGTCGAACTCGGCCTTGATCGCCTCATAGGCCTTCAGCACGCGGGCCAGTTGTTCCGGCTGATTGACGTCCCAATCCTTCTGCGGAGCCAGGCGGATGCGGCCGCCGTTGGCGCCGCCGCGATGGTCCGAACCGCGATGGGTCGAGGCTGAAGCCCAGGCCGTCTGCACCAGCTCCGCCACCGTCAGACCCGAGGCGGCGATCTTGGCCTTCAACACCTTGATGTCAGCGGCGTCGATCACCGGTCCCTGCTGCGCCGGAATCGGATCCTGCCAGATCAGGTCTTCGGCCGGAACGTCTGGGCCCAAATAGCGGGCCTTCGGCCCCATGTCGCGGTGGCACAGCTTGAACCAGGCCCGCGCGAACGTATCGCCGAAATAGGCCGGGTCGGCGCGGAACCGCTCCATGATCTTGCGGTACTCGGGGTCGATCTTGAACGCCATGTCGGCGGTCGTCATCATCGTCGGCACGCGCTTGCCCGGCGTATGGGCGGCCGGGGCCAGGGTCTCGGGCGGATTGCCGATCGGCTGCCACTGCTTGGCGCCCGCCGGGCTGCGGACCAGCTCATAGTCGTGGTCCAGCAGCATGTCGAAGAAGGTCATGTCCCAGGTCGTCGGCGTCGGCGTCCAGGCCCCCTCGATGCCCGAGGTGATGGCGTGGTCGCCCACGCCGCTCTCATGGCCCGAGATCCAGCCCAGGCCCTGCTGGGCGATGTCCGCGCCCTCGGGACTGGCGCCGACCTTGCTGGCGTCGCCCGCGCCGTGCGCCTTGCCGAAGGTGTGCCCCCCGGCGGTCAGGGCGGCCGTCTCCTCGTCGTTCATGCCCATGCGGGCGAAGGTCTCGCGGATGTCGCGGGCCGAAGCCAGGGCTTCGGGCACGCCGCCGGGGCCTTCCGGATTGACGTAGATGAGGCCCATCTGGATGGCGGCCAGCGGTTCTTCCAGCGCCATGCCCTTGTCGGGCTGGATGCGGGTTTCATTGCCCTCTTCGCCGACCCACTGCTCTTCCGTGCCCCAATAGACGTCCTTCTCGGGCTCCCAGACGTCGGCGCGCCCGCCGCCGAAGCCGAACACCGGCCCGCCCATCGATTCAATGGCGACATTGCCGGCCAGGATCATCAGATCGGCCCAGGACAGCTTGGCGCCGTACTTCTGCTTGATCGGCCACAGCAGGCGGCGCGCCTTGTCCAGGTTGCCGTTGTCCGGCCAGGAGTTCAGCGGCGCGAACCGCTGCTGGCCGGCACCCGCGCCGCCGCGTCCGTCGCCGGTGCGATAGGTGCCGGCCGAGTGCCAGGCCATGCGGATGAAGAAGGGGCCGTAATGGCCGTAGTCCGCCGGCCACCAGGGCTGGCTGTCGGTCATCAGGGCGGTCAGGTCGCGCTTGACCGCCGCCAGATCCAGCGACTTGAACGCCTCGGCGTAGTTGAAGTCGTCGCCCATCGGATCGCCGTTGATCCCCTGCTGATGCAGGATGTCGAGCGACATCTGATTGGGCCACCAGTCGCGATTGGTGCGTCCCAGCAGCGAACGCACCGCGTCTTTCTTCATCGGGCGGCCCTTGGGGGCCCCGTCGGTGTTGCCGTCCATGATCGTTCCTCCTCAGGTTCGAAGCCTCGAGGCTATGACCGCTCAGGCGGAAAGGAAAATCGATTAACTTGTTCGCGATCACAGAAGAAACTTATAGCGAAGCCTGAATTCGCTTCGCAGGCCTCGCTTATCAAGCACGGCCAGTTTGATAGATTAAATCTATCATCATGCGTCAAATCATCGATTTGACTTCAAGCCGGGAAAAGCCGATCCCCTGTCCATCGACGGCGTCCTCCCCAATCGACGCCGCCGAAATCTTTTATCATGGATGGAGAAGCGCGATGCTCGGCGTCGGTAAAAAACTGCCTGAATTCAAGATTATCGGTGTGAAGCCGGGCTTCAACGCTCACGAAGAGAACGGCGTCTCGGCGTTCGAAACTGTCACGCAGGACAGCTTCGAGGGCAAGTGGAAGGTCATCTTCTTCTACCCGAAGGACTTCACCTTCGTCTGCCCGACCGAAATCGCCGCCTTCGCCAAGCTGGGCAAGGACTTCGCCGACCGCGACACCGTGGTTCTGGGCGGTTCGACCGACAATGAGTTCACCAAGCTGGCCTGGCGCCGCGACCACGCCGACCTGAACAAGCTGCCGATCTGGCAGTTCGCCGACAACGGCGGCAAGCTGGCCTGCGCCCTGGGCGTGCTGGACGAAGAAGAAGGCGTGGCCCTGCGCGCGACCTTCGTCGTCGACCCGCACAACGTCATCCAGCACGTCTACGTCACCAACCTGAACGTCGGCCGTTCGCCGGAAGACACCCTGCGCGTCGTCGACGCTCTGCAGACCGACGAGCTGTGCGCCTGCAACCGCCCGGTCGGCGGCGACACTCTGGCCGCGTAAGTACTGGCCCAAGGGTCGCAACGACCAGGCCCGGACCGCGTGAGTAGGGTCCGGGCCGCCCCTCGAAAGAGGCGGCGGCGGGCGACTGTCGCCGCCTTTTTCATGCCCGCTTCGTTATTCTTGGGCGCTATGCTCGGCTCGCGGAGCTTCGCGGCTTGAGCGCCCATCCAAGCCGTGCGGCTCAAGCCGTGAGCGACCGCGTCGCGAACGATAGCCGCTTCTCGAAAGGAACACGAAAATGTCCATCGACGCCCTGCGCGACCTGATCCCGGCCTATGGCAAGGACATCTCGCTGAACCTGTCCTCGCTCGCCAACGAGACCGTTCTGAACGATCAGCAGAAGTGGGGCAGCTTCCTGGCCTCGGCCCACGCCATCGGCGTCGGCCCCGTGGTCAAGCTGATCGAGGCCCAGGCCGCGACCGTCCTGTCGCCCGAGGCGATGAACGCCGCCAAGGCCGCCGCCGCCATCATGGGCATGAACAACATCTACTATCGCTCGCTGCACCTGATGAAGAACCAGGAGTACACGACGCTGCCGGCCAAGCTGCGGATGAACATCATCGCCAATCCGGGCGTCGACAAACTGGACTTCGAACTGTGGTCGACCGCCGTCTCGGCCATCAACGGCTGCGGCGCCTGCCTGGACGCCCACGAAGGCGAACTGCGCAAGCACGCCGTGCCGAACGTCCAGATCCAGGCCGCCCTGCGCATCGGCGCCGTGGTCCACGCCGCCAGCCGCATCGTCGCCTCGGAGACGGCGCTGACCGCCTGATCCCCAGCGGGCTCCAAAACAGGAAAAGGCGCGGATCGCTCCGCGCCTTTTTCTTTGTCCGCCGGCTCGCGACGCCCTCAGCCGTCGTTGTCGACGCCTTCATCGACCAACTCACGCATCAGGTCGACCACCAGCTTCTGTTGACGCGACGACAGGCGCGGCGCCAGGCGGCCGATCTCGATGGTCTGACGGGTGGCGGGAAAGTCATGCACGAAGGGCTCGGCCTCGCCCTCGGCCATACCGGGCTGGGCCGCGCCGGTCAGCCCATCGAAGAAGTAGCCGATGTCGACGCGAAAGAAGCGGGCGATGTCCCATAGCTTGGACGCCGAGATTCGGTTGGCGCCCTTTTCGTATTTCTGCACCTGCTGGAAGGTGACTCCCAGCGCCTGGCCCAGATCGGTCTGATTATAGCCCAGGGCGATGCGCTTCTCGCAGACGCGCCGCCCCACATGCCGATCCACCAGATGGGGACCATCAGCCCCGGAACCCCTGACCATGTCCTGCCCTCTTCCCTGATTTTCTTTTCGACATGCCGCCGCTCTCGGCTTCTGTCATGCGTTTTCGCGTCACAGGGGCGCCGCCGCTCTCGATAGGGTTAACGCTCCAGCTGCGCATTTCCGGCGCGGCGTCGCCCCGCGATCAGCATTATAACCAGCAAGACGGCGAACCCCATATCGCCCCACCGGCCGTAGAGCGTCGGCGCCGCCGCCTGCGGCAGACGCACATCGATGATCCCGGCCTGACCGGGGTCCAGCCGCTTGCCTTCGACGATGCGGCCCCACGGATCGATCATGGCCGAAACGCCGGTCGGCGTGGCCCGCGCCACCGGCAGGCCGGTCTCCAGCGCGCGATAGGAGGCCAGGTTCAGATGCTGGCGCGGGCCCGACGTCTTGCCGAACCAGGCGTCGTTGGAGACGTTGACGATCCAAGCCGGGCGCGTCGCCCGCGTCGCCGGCGTGAAGCCCGGATAGAGGGCCTCGTAGCAGATCAGCGGCTGCACCGGCGGCGCGTTGACCAGGCTGATCGGCGCGGGCGTCGGTCCGGCGGTGAAATCGGCGGGAACGTGAACCAGGCTGCGCACGCCGATCTTGCTCATCAGTTCGCCCATCGGCAGGTATTCGCCGAACGGCACCAGCCGGTGCTTGTCATAGATGGGGCCGATGCGCAGCCCCGCCTCGCCGCCTTCGTCGTGCAGGGCGAACAGGCTGTTGTAATAGCGGGCGCCGGTCTCGGCGCTCGGGTCCGACTCGCCCCGGCTCAAGCCCGCCAACAGGGTCTGGCCGGTCTGCAGCGCAGCGGCCACCGCATAGGCGTCGTTGGTGGCGAACAGGTCATTGGCCGTGGTCGGCAGGGCGCCCTCGGGCCAGATCACCACGTCAGGCAGGGCGGCGGCGGGCTGGGCGGTCAACTCCAGATAACGGCCCAGGATGGCGTGATAGGCCTCCGGGCTCCATTTATAGTCCTGGGCGATGTCGGCCTGGACCAAGCGCACCAGGGTCGGCGTCTCCACCAGCTGCGCCGATGACAGGCGCACGGCGCCGAAAACGAACAGGCCGATCAGGGTCGACACGCCCAGCCCCGCCGAGATCAGGCGCGGTCGGCGCGGCCCGGCGTCGGCCAGAGGCGCCAAGGCGCTGACCGCCGCTACCGTGATCAGGCCCAGCCCATAGACCCCGCCGATCGAGGCGAACTGCGACATGGCCGATCCGGCCGCCCAGCTCGCGCCCGCCGGGTTCCACGGAAAGCCCGTCAGCACATGGCCTCGCGTCCATTCCAGCAGGGCGAACAGGGCCGCGAACAGCAGGACGCGCCACACGCCTGCCGGACTGAGCCGGCGATAGGCCATGGTCGCCAGCCCCCAGAACAGCCCCATGCCCGCCGGCAGCAGGCTGGCCGCGAAGGGCGCCATCCAAGCCTGGGCCGGATTGACCAGAAAGGCCTCGGCCACCCACCAGCAGCCGATGAAGAAATAGGCGAAGCCCGCCAGCCAGCCGACCCAGAAGCCGCCCTTCATGCCGCCTGAACGATCCGCCAGCAGCAGCAACAGCGGATAGCCCAGCAGGCCCGGCAGAAAACCGAACGGCGGATGGGCCAGAGCGGCGCTCGCCCCGGCCAGAAGCGCCAGAACGATCCGGCCCCAGCGGTTGTTCAGAAGGCCCGCGAACCGGGCGGCGATCGCCCCGCTCACGCGGCGCCCTCATGCTCGGCCGCATAAGGATCGGCGACGCCCAGTTCGTCCAGGATCTCGCGCTCCTCGGCCTCCATCTCCTCGGCCTCGGCGTCGTCCTCGTGATCGCGGCCCAGCAGGTGCAGCACGCCGTGGACGACCAGATGGCTCAGATGATCCGACAGGGTTTTGCCCTGCACCTGCGCCTCCGCCGCGCAATAGGCGTAGCCCAGCACCACGTCGCCCAGATGCGGAAAGGCGCTTTCCGCCGCCGGGAAGGACAGGACGTTCGTCGGCCGATCCTTGTCGCGGAAACGCTTGTTCAGATCCTGCACCGCCGCGTCATCGGCCAGCAGCACCACCACATCGCCCTCGATGGTCCCAAGGGCGGCCACGGCGGCGCGCTCGGCGACCGCCGCCGCCTCGGGCAGGGCCACAGTCCAGCCGTCGCTGTCGATCTCGACCTCGATCATCAGGCGTCGTCCTCAAGGTCGGGGAAGGGGCGGCTGCGCGCCGCATCGGAATCATAGGCGCGCACGATGCGCTCGACCATGGCGTGGCGCACCACGTCCTCGGACTTGAACTGCTGGACGCCGACGCCCTCCACGTCCTTGAGGATGCGCAGGGCGTGAGCCAGGCCGGAATCGCGCGGGTTCAGCAGGTCGACCTGAGACGGATCGCCCGTCACCACCATGCGCGCGCCCTCGCCCAGACGGGTCAGCACCATCTTCATCTGCATCCGCGAGGTGTTCTGCGCCTCATCGACGATGATGAAGGCGTGGCTCAGGGTGCGGCCGCGCATGAAGGCGATGGGGGCGGCCTCGATCTCGCCCTTCTCGCGGCGGCGGCGCACGTCGTCCACGCCCAGGATGTCGTTCAGCGACTCCCAGATCGGCGCCAGATAGGGGTCGACCTTCTCGTTCAGATCGCCCGGCAGGAAGCCCAGCTTCTCGCCCGCCTCGACCGCCGGGCGGGTGATGACCAGCCGGTCCACCTGCCCCCGCTTCAGCAGGGAGGCGCCGTAGGCCGCCGCCAGGAAGGTCTTGCCCGTGCCCGCCGGGCCGACGCCGAAGGTCAGTTCGCAGCGGCCCAGCATCTCCAGATAGCGCGCCTGAGACGCCGTCTTGGGGGCGATGGCGCCGCGACGGCCGACCGGCAGGGCGGCGCCCTCCGGCACGCTCCGTCCCCCGCTGCGGCCCGCCGGCTCGGCGCGCGGCTGGGTCACGGCGGCGCCCAGGGCGGTGCGCACGTCGGCCTCGGTGATCTCGGCCCCCGCCTCGGCCCGGTTCGACAGAGCCTCGATCACCCGGCGCGCCTGGGCGCGATCCCGCGTCGAGCCGTTGATCGACACCCCGCCGCCCGGCGTCTCGACCAACACCTTGAAGGCGTCCTCGATCAGGGCCAGGTGACGGCTCTGCGGCCCGATGACGGCGCGCAGGGCCTCATCGCTGAGGGACAGGAACTCGGACTCTCGCGCCATGAGGTCTCCTTAAGAGTCCCTGTCGCCTCGCACGCGGTGCGAGGCGACAGGGACATGATTGAATGTTCCTAACGCCTCACGCACGGCGTGAGACTGCTTGAGGAACGATAGCCTAGGGCCGCTCGCGACGCGTGCGTTGAAAGAGACCCGTCAGTTCGTCTGGATCAGTCGGCCGGACAGGCTGTTCTGCTGACCGCTGATGATCTCGACCGGAACGATCCGGCCGATCAGTTGATCCGCGTCGTCGACGTGGACCGATTGCAGATAGGGCGAGCGGCCGATCGCCTGGGCGCCGTGGCGGCCCTTCTTCTCGAACAGCACCGGCAGGACGCGCCCGGCCAGCGACTGGTTGAAGGCGACCTGTTGCTCGGTCAGCAGGCCTTGCAGGGCGTGCAGACGCTCCTTGGCCACGTCGTCCGGAACCTGGGCCGCCATGGTCGCGGCGGGCGTGCCGGGACGCGGCGAATACATGAAGGAGAAGGCGCTGGCGTAGTTCACCCGCCGCACCAGATCCATCGTGTCCTCGAAATCGCGATCCGTCTCGCCGGGGAAGCCGACGATGAAGTCGCCCGCCATCGCCATGTCGGGCCGCGCCTCGCGGATGCGGTCGATCAGGTCGAAATACTTCTGACGCCCGTGCTTGCGGTTCATCAGGCGCAGGATGCGGTCCGAACCCGCCTGAACCGGCAGGTGCAGATAGGGCATCAGGGCGTCCAGTTCGCCGTGCGCTGCGATCAGGTCGTCCGACATGTCGTTCGGATGGCTGGTCGTATAGCGGATGCGGTCGATGCCGGGGATGGCCGCCAGGGCGTAGGCCAGCTTCGCCAGGGTGAACGGCTTTCCGTCCGGCCCTTCGCCGTCATAGGCGTTGACGTTCTGGCCCAGCAGGGTGACTTCGCGCACGCCCCGATCAGCCAGGGACCGGGCCTCGGCCAGCACCGCCGCGACCGGCCGCGACCACTCGGCGCCGCGCGTATAGGGCACGACGCAGAAGGTGCAGAACTTGTCGCAGCCCTCCTGCACCGTCAGGAAGGCCGTGACTCCTTCCGTACCGCGCGTCGCGGGCAGGGCGTCGAACTTCTCATTGGGTGCGAAGTCGGCGCCGATGCGCTCGCCGCGCGCCCGCGCCGTGCGGGTCAGCAGCTCCGGCAGCTGGTGATAGGCCTGCGGCCCGACCACCAGATCGACCGCCGGCTGGCGCTTCATGATCTCCTCGCCCTCGGCCTGGGCGACGCAGCCAGCCACGACGATGGTCATGGCGCCCTGTCCCGCCGCCACGCGACGATCCCGCATTTCCCGCAGCTTGCCGAGCTCGGAATAGACTTTTTCCGCCGCCTTCTCGCGAATGTGGCAGGTGTTCAGGATGACGAAGTCGGCGTCTTCCGGCGTTTCGGTCGAGGCATAGCCCAACGGCCGCAGCACATCGGCCATGCGCTCCGAGTCATAGACGTTCATCTGACAACCATAGGTCTTGATGAACAAGCGCTTGGGCGCGGCGCTCGCCTCAGATGCGCCAGCGTCCGCCAGGGCGGGAGTGTCGAGCGTATCAGTCATGCACGGCTTATGATCGCCGAAATCGACGACGGCAAGCGCGGGCGCGGCCCGGGACGAACGGCGACCGAAGTCAGCCTTCGCCCTCGGCGCGATGACGCTTGTAGATCAGGCCTTCGCGCTCGCTCGGCTCGACGCCGGGGATGGCGTGACCGTACAGCTCCAGCTTGTGGCCGACCAGTTCGAAGCCCAGGCGCTTGGCGATCTCGGTCTTCAGCCGTTCGATCTCGGCGTCGAAGAATTCGATGACCTCGCCCGTCTTGGTGTCGATCAGGTGATCGTGGTGGTCGTCGCCGGCCTCTTCATAGCGGCTGCGGCCGTCGCCGAAGTCGTGCTTCTCGACCACGCCCGCCTCTTCGAACAGGCGCACGGTGCGATAGACGGTGGCGATGGAGATATGCGGATCGATCGCCGAGGCCCGGCGATACAGTTCCTCCACATCGGGATGGTCTTCGGCGTTCGACAGGACGCGGGCGATCACCCGACGTTGCTCAGTCATGCGCATGCCGCGCTCGGCGCAGAGTTTTTCGATCCGGTCCATGGCGGCGAAGATAGGCTGTACCGTCGCCTTATGGAAGCTATCGAGGAAAGTTCAGGACAAGCGTCAACGCATCCTCTCCGCTTCCGTCCGCATGCGAATAATAGCCGCGACGACGTCCCATCTCGACGAAGCCGCTTCGGGCGTAGAGGGCGCGGGCGGCGACGTTGCCCTCGGCCACCTCCAGGAACATCCGCTCGGCTCCCAGGGCGGCGGCCCGCACCACCGCCGCCTCGATCAGGCGAACGCCCAGACCCGCGCGACGCGCCGAGGGCCGCACCGCCAGGGTCAGGATCTCGGCTTCGTCGACCACGACGCGGATCAGGATGAAGCCGTCCTCCTCGGCCACGGCGAACACGCCCGGCGCGGCCAGCAGTTCGGTCAGGGCCGCTTCATCCCACGACGCCGCAAAGGCCTCGGCGTGGATCGCGGCCAGATGCGTAGGATCGACCGCCGGAAAGAGCGGCGCGCTCACGCGGCGGGCTGACGCGGCTGGCCCGGCAGGCGACTGGGCGGCGTAGCGTCGGGCGCGCGCAGATAGAGGGGAACAGGCGGCGACGTCGCCGGATCGGCGGCCAGTGTCAGGGCGGCCAGCGCCTCTGGCGCGGGCGCCGCCAGAAGCGACAGCCGCGCGGCGGTGAAATCCTCAGGGAAGGCCTCGGACAGAACCGCCGCTCCCGATCCGACTAGGACCGGCGTCCCCGCCCCCGCCTCGGCCAGGATGCGGTCGCGCGCCGTCTCCAAAGGCCAGGCTTCGGCTTCGCCCAGCGGCGCGCCGCCGCGGAACAGCCGCGCATAGACCTGACCCCGGCGGGCGTCGATCACGGCGGCGACCAGCCCTTCGGCCTCGACCGAGGCGGCCAGGGCGTCCAGCGTCGAGACCCCGATCACCGGTCGATCCAGCGCCGCCCCCAGGCCCAGGGCGAAAGCCAGGCCCACGCGCAGGCCCGTGAACGACCCCGGCCCTACCGTCACCCCGATGCGGTCCACGCCGTCGAAGCCCCCCGCCTCATCCGCCGCGTCGCGGGCCAGACCGCCCAGTCGCTCCTGATGGCCCTTGGTCATCTGTTCGCTGCGCAGTCCCAGAACGTGCAAACCCGCGCCCGCGTCGACTCCGCCGTCCGCGAACACCCCGGCGACGCAAGCGCCCAGCGCCGTATCGATGACCATGACCTTCATGGCCTGTCCCTAGCGCGTCGTTCAGGCCGCCGCCAGCGGCGCCGGTTCGGCCAGAGCCTGAACCACCCGCGTCAGGGCGCGACGCACCTCGGGGTCGGCGATACGGGGGAAGGCGTCGGCCAGACCCCGCCCCTCGACGCTGCCCAGCAGGGCCGCCGCCGGATTCTCCGTCTCGACCGCATCCGGCCGGACGGGAAAGAAGTCGGCCACCGAACAGCCCAAGGCCGTCGCCACCTGATGCAGACGCGACGCCGAGACCCGGTTGGCGCCCGCCTCATACTTCTGAACCTGCTGGAAGCTGACGCCCAGCTCGCGCGCCAGCGCCGACTGCGACAGGCCCAGGGCGGACCGTCGGGCGGCGATCCTCAAGCCGACGGCCTGGTCGATCTGTTGAACGCTGCGCGACATGACGACACCTCCGATTGCAATCACAACGTTTCACAACCCACCGCAGAACGCAACTATTTCGTTTCATTCCTCATCAAGACGCGCCGTTACAGCCGACACCGCACGCACGGCTGCGCGCGCCATGCGCTCGATTCCGTCCAGCCCGCCCGCGCCGCGCACGATGATCTCGTCCTCGTCGGCGCGCTCATAGATCCGCACCCGCACGTGGCCGTCTTCGGTCTCGATCACGCATCCCTGGTCCCGTCGCGGCCAGCGCCCGGGGGCGTACTCCAGCACCGTCCCCGCCGCCGCCCAGGGCGCCAGTTCATCGGTCTCCAGCCGGAGGCGCCGCCGGTCGGCGACCGCGCCGTCGAACGCCCTCCCCCGCGCCTCAAGGCCGCGCACGTCCCGCGTCGGTATCGGCGTCGCCGGCGCGCCCAGCATAGCCAGCGCCAGATCCTCGGGCGTCATGTCCAGCGCCCCGGTCAGGCGTCGCTGCACGTCGGGTCGGAACAGGCCGGGACGCTTGCCGGCTTCATAGAGTCCCCAACCCTGGCTGGTCATGCCGATCTTCTGGCCGGCTTCGGCCTGGCTCAGGCCGCGTTCGCGGCGCAAGGCCGCCAAGGCCTCCCCCAGAAGGCGGGCCTCATGTCCGGTCTGATCGTCGGATGCGCGCATGCCGTCACCATGCCTCGCGCCGTCGCCCGGCGCGAGCGTTTCATGTGAAACACCCTGAAAGGGCTCAGAGCACCTGTTCGACGCTCGTCACCTCGGGAACATAGTGGCGCATCATCTGCTCCACCCCGGCCTTCAGCGTGGCCGAGGACGACGGACAGCCGGCGCAGGCGCCGCGCATCCGCAGCCGCAGAACCCCGGTGTCTTCGTCGAAATGGTCGAACAGGATGTCGCCGCCGTCCTGGGCCACGGCCGGACGGATGCGGCTGTCCAACAGGCCCTTGATCTCGGCCACGATCTCGCTGTCCGGCGCGCCGTCGTCATCGACCGCCGCCACGCCCGCCCGCACCAGCTGCGCGCCCGAGACGAAATGATCCATCACCACCGACAGGATCGGCGCCTTCATCGCCGTCCAGTCCGGGCCGTCCGCCGCGCGCGTGACCGACACGTAGTCGGCGCCGAAGAAGACGCCCTCGACGCCTTCCAGCTCGAACAGAGCCTCGGCCAGGGGCGAGGCCGCCGCCTCGTCGATAGTGCGGTATTCCAGCGTCTGTTCCATCGCGACCTCGCGGCCGGGCAGGAACTTCAGGACGTTCGGATTGGGCGTGGCTTCGGTCTGGATGAACATGGCCCGCAGATGCGCCCTGACGCGCGCCGGTTCAAGAGCCCCGCCGCCCGGCCTCTTGCACTTTCATGCAAGGTCACGCTTGCGCTTCGTCCGCGACGCCCCCACCGTGCGCCCCATCTCCGGTCGCTCCCGGCCGGCGAGTTCTTAGTCTGACGGGCGCGCCCGTCGCCTGCCGGAGCCCCCCTCATGTCCCGCCTGACTCTCGCCGCCGCTGTCGCGGCCCTGACCGTTTGCGCCGCCCCCGCCTTCGCACAGGACGCCCCGCCAGCGCCGCCGGCCGCCGCGCCTGCGCCCGCCCGCACCCCCTCGCCGGAAGAAGCCGCCTTTGAAGCCAGGGGCGAGGCCTTCAACGCCGAGGCCGAGCGGATGAAGGCCGAACTGGACGCCGTGATCGAGGATCCGGCTCTGGACGCCGAGACCAAGAAGACCCGTACCGACGCCATCATCACCCGCTACGAACCCGCCTTCAACGCCTTCGCCGACGACCTGGGCGCCTTCTTCCGCACCTTCGCCGAGAAGCCAGAGAACGCCGAGAAGAAGACCGAAATCCTGGCCGCCGCCGAAGCCGCCCCGGCCCAGATCCGCGCCATTCCGGCCCAGATCCGTCAAGCCGTCGCCCAGGCCGTGACCGCTCCGCCTGCTCCCGCCGCTGCGGACTGATCCAACGGATTGAGGCGTCGTCTTTCGCGCCTTACCGCGATTTCACTTGAGCGTTCGCGCCCTTCGGCGGACCTTGCAGCGTCCGCCGAAGGAGCTTCCCATGGTCCGCGCCCTCTCGCTCGCCCCCCTCTCGCTCGCCGCCGCCCTCGCCTTGCTGCCGGTTTCCGCTGCGGTGGCTGAAGAACAGAAAACCTCCGCTGATATCCAGCTCGAAAACGCCGCCGCCGCCTTCGAGCAGAAGATGGAGGAATTCGGCGCGCGCGCTGAACGCATCCAGGCGGACGAGAACCTGACCGAGACCCAGAAAGGCCTGCGCGTCGCGGCTCTGTGGTCCGACTATCAACCGCACGTGGTCGATTTTACCGCCGAGGCGACCCGCCAGGCCGGCCTGATCGCCGAAGCCGCACTGGCCGAGATCGACGTCGAGGCGATCGTCCGCGAGGCCATGGCCGGCGTCGAACCTGCGATCGAAGGCCTGGCGACCAACGGCGCCTGGGCCCAGGCTGACCCGGAACAGATGATCACCTACGGGCTGATCGCCCAGTACGGCATGGATCAGGCCCTGGACGCCATGGACGAAGTCGAGGCCGCCCTGACCGTTCCGCCGACGCCGCCGATCCCGGCCGAAATCTGACGTCGGCGCCCGCGACGGCTTGACGCAGAACGCGCCGGGCCCGAAAGGGCCTTATGGCCGCGCTTCCCGTTGATCCGCATCTCTATCTGGCCTTTCTCGGCGTCATGGCCGTGATGGCCGTTACGCCGGGCCCGGCCAACATCTTCGCCGTCGCCACGGGCATGGAGAAGGGCAAGGCCGCCGCCCTGACCGCCGTCCTGGGCATGAACGCAGCCACCCTGGTCTGGTTCGCCGCCGCCGCCCTGGGCCTGGGCGCGCTGGTCGCGGCCTTTCCTCAGGTCTTCCGCATCATCGCCGTCCTGGGCGCCCTCTATGTCGCCTGGCTGGGGATCAAGGCCCTGCACGGGGCCTTCAACACCGCCGCCGAACCCGATCACGCCCAGGTCCGGCGCGGCCGCAACGCCCTGATCGACGGCTTCATGGTCCAGATCGCCAATCCCAAGGCCATCCTCTTCTTCACCGCCGTCCTGCCGCCTTTCCTCGATGTCAGCCGCCCCGTCGCGCCGCAGCTGGCCCTGTTCGCCGTCGGCACGATCAGCCTCGATCTTCTGGGCATGTCCGCCTACGGCCTGGGCGGAGCCGCCCTGGCGCGACAGATGACCGCGCCGCGCTTCCGCAAGGGTTTCGGCATTGTGGTCGGATGTCTTCTGCTCCTCGCCGCCGTTCTCATCGTCTCGCGTCTGTGATGGGTGCGGGATGAGCGGTTTGGAACTTGACCATTCACCCCTCGTTCAGACCGACGGGCGTTCAATGAACGCTCAAGGAGAGTTTTCCATGATGAAGCTTCGCAAAACCCCGGTGCTGATCGCCCTGGCGGGCGCGCTCGCCCTGGGCGCCTGCGCGACGGCCACCCCCTACCAGCCGATCGGCTCGAAGGGTCAGGGCGGCTATGCCGAGCAGCGCCTGGAGTCCAACCGCTACGCCGTCAGCTTCTCGGGCAATTCGGTCACCTCGCGCGACCAGGTCGAGATGTCCCTGCTGCTGCGCTCGGCTGAACTGACGGTCGAGAACGGCTACGACTGGTTCGCCACCGTCACCCGCGCCACCGACCGCGATACCCGGTTCTACACGACGCCGGATCCCTTTTACTACGACCGCTACGGTCCCTACTGGGGTCCGTCATGGCGCTTCTACCAGCGCGGCTACTGGAGCACCTGGGATCCCTATTGGGGCCGGGAGCGCGATATCCGCCAGGTCGACCGCTATGAGGCCACGGCCGAGATCGTCATGGGCCGCGGGCCTAAGCCCGCCGGCGACCCCAACGCCTTCGACGCCCGCGAGGTCATCAACAACCTCGGCTCGCGCGTGACCCGTCCGGCTTCTTAAGCGGGCCGCTAACGCTCGCGACTTGAGCGGCGCTAGACATGACAACGCCCGCTTCCGCCGACGGAGGCGGGCGTTGCTGCATCAGGCGCTTGGCCTCAGCCGATGCGCGGGTTCTTCAGGCGGCGCTTGTTCGCATGGGTCGCCGGCGCCGTGCCCAGGGCCTCGGGCACCTCGCCCTTGAAGTAGAAGCGCTGCCACGCCTCCTTGGCCGCGTCGGGGTCGCCCGAGGCCAGGCGGGTGTTGAAGTCGGTGCGCGAGCGGTTCCAGGCCTCGAACTGCCCCTTCATGCCGGGGTTGGACTCCAGCGAGCGGATGACCGGCTCGAACTGCTCCACCTTGCGGTGCTCGACCGGCAGGATGAAGCAGAAGGGCTCGCCCTTCTCGAACTTGACCCGGCCCGGCCGCGTGAAGATCCAGTTCATGGTGAAGGGGAAGGGCAGCCAGTCCGTCTCGATCAGGCCGCTCAGCGGCTGGATGCCGTCCTTGACGTGGTTGGGCGAGCCCTGCGCGATCAGCCCCCAGCCCGGCGGCGTGCGGAACAGATACTGCGGGTGCATGGTCAGCACCCCGCGCGAGAAGTGCGAAGTGACGAAGTGGTCCAGTTCGGGCTGCGGCCGGTCCGGCGTGATCTTGATATCGGTCTGCGACGGCCCGCCGTTCCACTCGGCCGTGAAGCCGAAGGGACACAGGATCTCCCACCCCGTGGTGTTGGCCATGGTCAGCGGCAGACAGCGATAGGGGTGACGGCTGGCGAAGGCGTCCATCCAGTTGCGCGACTGGCGGCCCGGCGCCAGGTCGCACGGACGCGCATTCATCGGATAGCATTCCAGTTCCAAGACGCGGCTCCCAAGCTTGACGAATAAGGCGGCGACCCTGAGGGTCGGCTTCCTCCCCTATCGCCCTCGCCGCCCGCCCGACAAGACCGAGATGACCGCCATCGCCGCCGATCCCGCCTCCGATATCCTGCACGAGCCCGCGTATGACCGCGCCCGCCTGCTGGCCTGGATGGCCGAGCACCGCATCGAACAGACCACCCACGACCACCCGGCCGTCTTCCGCGTCGAGGAAGGGCTGGACCTCAAGGCCGACCTGCCGGGCCTGCACACCAAGAACCTGTTCCTCAAGGACAAGAAGGGTCGCCTGTGGCTGATCTCGGCGGCCCAGGACACGGTCATCGACCTGAAGCGCGCCCATCGCGCCATGGGCGCGGACCGCCTGTCCTTCGGCAATGAGACCCTGCTGTGGGAGACGCTGGGCGTGCGCCCCGGCTCGGTCACGGCGCTGGGCCTGATCAACGACCTCGACCGCCGCGTGACCTTCGTCCTGGACCGCCGCCTGTGGGAGGCGGCTGTCGTCAACTTCCACCCCCTGGCCAACATCGCCACCACCGCCCTGAGCCAGGACAGCTTCCGCCGCGCGCTGGCCTTGCTCGACCGCGAGCCGATCGTGGTGGACTTCGACGCCCTGGACTGATGCAAGGCAAATGGTCTGGCCGATCGTAGGCGTCAGTAGGGGTTGCTCTGGTCCGTAGAAAGAATTCTGTTACGTAAGATTGAGAGCAAGGACGTGGATATCCTTGGCCCCTCCCCCTGCGGACACGCTCATGATCGCGCACAGACTGTCGCCGTTTTTCGCTCTCGCGCTGGCGGCGCTCACCTTCTGGGTTTTGGTTTCGGCGCCGGGGGTCGTGGAGCCTGAATTCGCCGGAACGATCTACGGCGTTTTCGCCCTGCTCGTGGCTCTCCTATTTGGCTTGATTTTCATCGGCCTGCATTTCGCGACTGCCGGCTCGACAACCTTCTGGAGCGCAGGCTCCCCACCGGATCAGGTCGGCCGCGTCGGAGCCATGATCGGCGCGACGCTCGCAATTCACTTGGGTTTGAGTTGGTTTCTGGAACTCCTGGGCCACGCCAATGAGACCAGCGCCATAGTCGGCCTTCTCTGCTGGACGCTTATCCCGGCGACCTTCCTTGCCCTCGGCCTTGTCAGATGGCCCGCACGACTGACACGCGCGTCCAGACTCAGACTGTCCTTGGGGAGCGTGGCCGCGCTCGGCTTCGCCATAGGCGTCAGCTACCTGAAGTTCGCAAATGCCCCGCCAGACTCCGAGATTCTAACGGTGGGCGACCTGGTCCTCCATGGCCCCGTTCTGCTTGTCGCCGCGGCTGCCGAGGAAGTCGTCTTCCGCGTTTTGCTTCTTACTGCCTTACTGGACCTCACCCGGTCGCGGTTTCATGCCGTATTCGTGTCGAGCGTCGTGTTCGGACTGGGGCACGCGCCTCTCGCCCTGATCCAGCCCGTAGCGCTTGGAGATTGGGCCTTGTTGCAGCATGCCGCCCAAGCCTACGCTCCCCACCTGCTTCTCCAGGTATTGGGCGGCTTGGCATTAGGAAGCGTTTGGCTGCGAACCGGCTCTCTCGGCCTCGTGGTCGTGACCCACGCCATCATGAATGTGGGGCCAGTACTGCCATTCGATTTTTGACATCGCCGCGAGCAGACGAACTGGAAAGTCCCGTTTCCCAGAATCGCCCTGTCTAAGGGGCGCGCTGAGGCGTAATATCGCCGTTCTCGATTTCATCACGCGCGCCTGTGCGGCGGACGTTCATCGTGTCAGGCCCTGAAAGGGGACGGTGCATGAGACTGTTCTGGAAAGCCTTCGCCGTGGGCGGAGCGGGTCTGGTTCTGGCCGGGCCGATGACCGCCCTCCCTACGTCCGACGCCGCAACGGCGCTGCGCCTCGAGCGCCTGTTCGGCGGCGTCTGCGGGCCGGGTTCCGGCGGCGGCGCCCTGGCCCGCAGCCTGCTGGTCGCCTCGGCCGTCGCCGCGCCCGCCAGTCAGGCGCAGCCCATTCCCCTCTATCCCGACCTGACGGCCTCGCCGTTCAAGGCGACCACCGACGACGCCGGCGCCCAGGCCTATTTCAGCCAGGGGCTGACGCTGGCCTACGGCTTCAACCACGCCGGGGCGGTGCGCTCCTTCCGCGAGGCGCAGAGCCGCGATCCCGCATGCGCCGCCTGCTGGTGGGGCGAGGCCATGGCCCTGGGCCCCAACATCAACGCGCCGATGGACGAGCGCGACCGGGCGGCGGCGCTCAAAGCCTTGAACCGCGCCCTGGTCCTGAGCGCCGGGGCCGCGCCGCACGAGCAGGCGCTGATCGACGCCCTGGGCCTGCGCTACTCCGACGATCCGGCGGCCGACCGCGCCGCCCTGGACGCCGCCTACGCCGACGCCATGCTGGTCGCCGCGCGCCGCTTTCCCGACAATGACGACGTCGCCGTCCTGGCCGCCGAGGCGGCGATGGACACCACGCCCTGGAACTATTGGGAGGCCGACCAGCGCACCCCCGTCGGCCGCATCGGCGAGGCGATCCGCCTGATCGAGACGGTCCTGGACCGCAGTCCCGCCCACCCGCAGGCGGCCCACCTCTACATCCACCTGATGGAGGCCGCCGATCCGGCGCGGGCCGAGGCGGCGGCCGACCGCATGACCGCCTCCCGCCCCGCCAGCGCCGGCCATCTGGTGCATATGCCCGGCCACATCTACGTGCGGCGCGGGCACTACGCCGAGGCCATGCGCCTGAACCTCGCGGCGGCGCGCGCGGACGAGGTCTTCATCCGCGACACCAACGACGAGAGCCTGGTCCGCTACGGCTACTATCCGCACAACATCCACTTCATCGTCGCCTCGGCCCAGATGGCCGGCGACATGGACACGGCCCTGCGCGAAGCGCGGCGTCTGCGCACCGTGCTGGACCCCGAGACCTCGGCCCGCATCGCCTGGGTCCAAGTCATCGACGCCGCCCCCTATCAGGCCCTGGCCCAGTTCGCCGAGCCTCGCGCCGTTCTGGCCGCGCCCGCGCCCGACGCCCGCCTGCCCTACGCCGCCGCCATGCGCCACTACGCCCGCGCCGTCGCCCACGCCCGGTTGCACGACCAGAGAAGCTTCGACCGCGAAATGGCGGCGCTGAACGCGCTGAAGGCCTCCCCCGCCCTGGCCGACATGGTCGCCCAGGGCGTGCCCGCGCCCGATCTTCTGGCCCTGGCCGAGGCCGTGGCCTACGGGCGCATGGCCATGGCGCGCGGCCGCCCCGCCGAGGCGACGGAGCATTATCGCCGCGCCGCCGATCTGGAGGCCGCCCTGCCCTATATGGAGCCCGCCTTCTGGTACTATCCGGTGCATCAGTCTCTGGGCGCGGCCCTCTATCAGGCCGGACGCCCGGACCTGGCCGCCGACGCCTTCCGCCTGGCCCTGGCCCAGACGGCGAACAACGGCTGGGCCCTCTACGGCCTGGCCCGCGCCGAATCCGCCCAAGGCCGCGCCGCCGAAGCCGCCGCCGCCGACCAGGCCCTCAAGACCGCCTGGCTGGGCGACGCCCGCTGGCTGCGGATGGACCGGCTGTAGAACGCCCTTTCTTACCGCCGAAGCCGGACACGTCCTATTCGCCCTCCCGTTCTCAACCGCGCGTAGGTCGAAAACAGCCAGCCCACACACCAACCTGCGTTATGTGTTATGTGTTCTTTCCACAGCAAGAGGGGCGCGCGGACATGATGGGATGGCTCTGGATGTCGATCTTGGTGGCGACCGAACCAACCAGCGGCGCCTGGAGGCATGTCACCGACGATCCGGGGAACGCAATCCTAGCGGTGAACACAGCCGATATCACCGGCCCGCGTCAACATCGCATCGTCACCGTCGCTGCGGTCAATAGTGGGACGCTGGCTCACCTCGGCGGCTACGCCCTGGCGAGGGTGGCGATAGATTGTGAAGCAAACCGTACTTCTCTGACTGGCTTGGAAGTGAAGGCTCCAGACGGGTCGTTTCTTCGCTCCGTCAATTCTGAAGATCTCGTCGTCGAACCCGGCGATATCGCCAATGTCCCATCATCCGTAGTCACCATGGCCTGTGATGGCGTCGAAATGACAACTTCCGCCTACAAGTCCGATGTAGACTTCATGGCTTGGGCCATCCCGCGTCTGGCCAGGCCCTGACGGACACCCGCTTCTGACGCACCCGCCCGCTATCACAGGCTGGCTTCGTCTCTGATCGGCGACAGATTTCAGACGATTCAGACGAATTGGACTCTGTTTTTTCCGCTCTCCTCGCCTTCGCCTGCGGCAAGGCGCGCTTTCGGCTTGATGGCGAGGCATCCCGACGCCATCTGATCCGTTACCTTCCTTCGACCCCCATGCGGACCCGACCATGACCTTCGCCGACCCGTCCCTGACCACCCCGCCCGACCTGATCAAGGACGGCACGGACGCCTCCTTCATGACCGATGTGATCGAGGCCTCGAAGCATCAGCCGGTCATCGTCGACTTCTGGGCGACCTGGTGCGGACCGTGCCGGACGCTCGGCCCCGCGCTGGAGAAGGCCGTGCGCGCCGCCAAGGGGGCGGTGAAGATGGTCAAGATCGACGTCGACGCCAACCCGGCCTATGCGGGCCAGCTGCGGGTGCAGTCGATCCCGACCGTCTACGCCTTCGTCAACGGCCAGCCGGTCGACGGCTTCCAGGGCGCCATTCCCGACAGCCAGATCAAGGCCTTCATCGACAAGCTGACCGGCGGAGAAGGCGTCAACACCGACGTCGAGCAACTGCTGTCGCTGGGCGAGGAATCGCTGGGCCTCAGCGATCTGGGCGGCGCCGCCCAGGCCTTCGCCCACGTCCTGACGATGGAGCCGGACAACCAGAAGGCCATCGCCGGCATGGCCCGCGTCTATCTGGCCGAGGGCGACGCCGAACAGGCGGCCCAGACCATCGCCATGGCCCCCGCCGATTCCACTGAACCGACGGTTCAGGCCGTGCGCGCCCAGCTGTCGCTGGCCTCGGCCGCCCCGACGGGCGCGACCGCCGAGCTGGAGGCCCGGCTGGCCGCGAACAAGAACGACCACGAGGCCCGCTTCGACCTGGCCCAGGCCCTGGCCTCGGCGGGCGATCTGAAGGGGGCGGTCGACCACCTGCTGACTATCGTCCAGGCCGAGCGCGAGTGGAACGACCAGGCCGCGCGCAAGCAGTTGCTGACGGTGTTCGAGGCCGCCGGCCCCAACAGCGAAGTCGCCCGCGACGGACGACGGCGCCTGTCCTCCATCCTGTTCTCCTAACGGCGCGATCATGGCTCAGGGCTACGTCAAGGCCAGCGAACTTCCCCAGGTGATCCCGGTGTTTCCCCTGCCGGGCTCCATCCTCCTAGCGCGGGGCCAGCTGCCGCTGAACATCTTTGAGCCGCGCTATCTGAACATGGTGGACGACGCCATGGCGGGCGACCGGATGATCGGCCTGATCCAGCCGGTCGGCCCCGCGGGCCTGCGCCCGCCCCTGACCCGCGTCGGCTGCGCCGGGCGGATCACCAGCTTCGCCGAAACCTCGGACGGGCGCTATCTGATCACCCTGACCGGGGTGTGCCGCTTCGCCGTGGCGACCGAGATGCAGGTCCGCACCCCCTATCGCCAGGCGCGGGTCGACTTCCTGCCCTATGAGACGGATCTGCGCGCTCCGGACCCGGCCGAGGATTTCAACCGCGAGCCCTTCCTCTCGGCCCTGGCGCCCTATCTGACGGGACGCGGCATGGACATCGACTGGGACACCGCCCGCGCGGCGCCGCAGGAGGCCCTGGTCAACAGCCTGGCCATGGCCCTGCCGTTTGATCCGCCCGAGAAACAGGCCCTGCTGGAGGCCCTGACCCTGACCGAGCGCGAAGCGGCCCTGACCGCCCTCCTGCGCATCGAAGCCGTCGCCCCCGACGACGACGAGCCGGGTCCGGCGATGCAGTAGTCTGAGCGCGCCCAACGCGATAAACACACGACCAACAGAACAGGGCGCCCGACGCCCTCAAGCAGCGAGCGCCCGCGGCGCGAGCGATAGGGCACTTAAATAATGAGCGACGCCTTCAACACCCCCGTCTCGGTCGATCCCCGCCTGCTGGAGGTGCTGGTCTGCCCCGTCACGCGCGGCCGCCTGACCTATGACCGCGAGCGCAACGAACTGGTTTCGGCGGGCGCCAAGCTGGCCTTCCCCATCCGCGACGGCGTGCCGATCATGCTGGCCGAAGACGCCCGCCCGCTGGACTGAACCTTACGCCGCGCTTAGGCGGCGCCCCGCTTTCCTCATCGCGCCCTTATGGCCGTCGGGTGTTTCTTCGTCTCATGAAGGAGCCCCTCATGAGCCGCCGCGCCCTGCTGAACCAGTCGCTGAGCCGCCCAGCACCGCCCGAGCCCGCCGCACCCAGCGTCTGGCGCATGGTCCAGACCGTGCTGGCCCTCTACCTGGGCTGCACGCCTCGCAACGGGAGCCGCCCGCGATGATGAGCGGCTATCCCGACGGGCGCCCCGCCGCCCCTCACCGCCCGCGCGCCTATGGCGTCGTCGCCCGCGACGGCGGCTGGTGCGTCACCCTGGACGGCTGCGCCACCCGCCCCTTCAAGGACCGCGAGGCCGCCGCGCGCATCGCCCGCCAGCTGCAGCGTCAGGCTGACGGCCTGCTCCAGACCGAGCCTCGCTCATGACCGCCGCCCGCGCCAAGGCCCGGCCCGTCCTGTTCGAGATTCGTCGCCTGGGCCGCGTCTGGCGGCTGACCTCCTCGGACGGGCTCTTCTTCGGCCTGTTCCAGAACCGGGCCTCGGCCCTGCGCTGCGCGGTGGAAGAGGCCGACCGCCGCGACGACGCCGACGTGCTGCTGCACACCCACGACTGAGCCGAGCAGGCCCTCTTACAAGCTCTCGCCGCGCAGCAGGCGGGGCAGATCCCCCGTCGCCCCGCCGGCTTCATGCATGAAGGCGCGGCGCAGGGGGGCGATGCGGTTGACCGCCGCCATGCCCAGATCGCGGGCCAGCCGCACCGGGGCGATATCGTTGGAGAACAGGCGCACGAAGCCGTCGAACCCCGCCGCCAGCGCCGCATTGTCGAACCGGCGCCAGCGGGCGTAACGCTCCAGCACCAGTTCCGAACCGATGTCCTCGCCGATGCGCGCGGCCTCGGTCAGCACCTCCGACAGGGCGGCGACGTCCTTCAGGCCCATGTTCAGACCCTGCCCCGCCACCGGGTGCACCCCGTGGGCGGCGTCGCCGATGATGGCCATGCGCGGCGCCGTCAGCCTCTCGGCCAGTTGCAGCGACAGGGGATAGACGAAGCGCGGCCCCTCGATCGTCAGCCCTCCCAGGAAGTCGCCGAACCGCCGCGTCATATGGGCGTGGAAAGCCTCGTCCGAGGCCGAGCGCAACGCCTCGCCCCGGCGGGTGCTTTCCGTCCAGACCAGATTGGCCCGGTTCTCCGTCAGCGGCAGGATGGCGAAGGGGCCGTCCGGCAGGAAATACTCATGGGCGACGTTGCCGTGCGGCTTCTCCATGCGGACGGTGCAGACCACGCCGCTCTGCTGATAGGTCCAGCCGAAGACGTCGATGCCCGCCGCGCGACGCACGGTCGAGTTGTGGCCCTCGGCCCCGATCACAAGCGGCGCGGACAGAGTGGAGCCGTCCTTCAGCGTCACCGTCGCCCGCCCCGGCCCGACCGCAACATCGGCCACAGCGGCGGGGGCGCGGACCTCCAGACCTTGCGCCTCGACCAGTTCGGCCAGCGCAGAACGCAGACGGCGGTTCTCGACCATATAGCCCAGCGGCTCGCCGCCGTTGCGGTCGCCGATCTCGTCCGCGTCGAAGCGGATATAGGCGGCCGAGGGCTTACGGCTGGCCGCGCCGGGACGGCGGCCATCCGTCACCAGAATGCGGTCCATGCGGCAGGCGTGCGGCTCCAGCGCCTCGCCCAGCCCCAAGGCCTTCAACATGCGGAAGTTGGCGTAGGAGATCGCCGTCGCCCGCCCGTCGAAGGTCGGCGCCAGCTGGGCGTCGAAGGGCTGAGGGTCCACCATGACGGGCCGCAGGCCGCCCTGCGCCGCCGCCAGCGCAAAGGTCGCCCCGACCAGCCCTGCGCCGGCGATGATGATGTCGTAGTCGTCCGATCCGCTCATGCTGTCGTTCTAGGCCCCTATCGCGCGTCACGCCACCTCAAGCCCGCAGGCGCACTGGGACATAAGGGCTCATCCGCGCCAGCAAAGACCGGGCTGGTAAATGCCGCTTTAACCTTATGCGAGGCACTAAGGGCCAGAGTCCCGTTTTCAGAGGTCCGCCTTCATGTCCGCCGCCCTCGCGCTCGGCCATCGCGTCTGGAGCACCGCCCGCATCGTCTGGGCGGCGCCCTTCGCCGTGCGGTTCAGGGGCGTGCTGCAGGCCATGCTGGCCGCCCTTCTGCTGGTGGCCCTGATCTCGTGGAACCCGGCCGATCCCAGCTGGAACGCCGCATCGGCGCAGGCGCCGACCAACTGGCTGGGCGGGGCGGGCGCGACCTTCGCCGACCTGATCATGCAGTCGCTGGGGCTGGCGGCCTGGCCCGCGGTCCTGCTGGTGATCGCCTTCGGGCTGGCGGTGGCGATCGGCGACGCCCTGCAGCACCGGCTGCAGCCGACGCCGTTCAAGATCTTCTGCGCCATCGCGGGCGTGCTGCTGCTGTCGGCGGCCCTGTCGGCCCCGGCGGCGCCCGCCAAATGGCCGCTGGCAGCGGGCATGGGCGGGCTGTGGGGGGACGCCGTCACCGGCCTGGCCGCCAATGGCCTGGGCGCGTTGAAGGTGCCAGGCGCGCGCATCATTCTAGGTCTGCTGTTCCTGGCGCTGGCGTTGTGGAGCCTGGCCTACACCGTGGGCCTGCGCCTGCGCGACTTCACCGACACCGCAGGCTGGGCCGCCCAGAAGGGCGCCGAGGCCCGCGCCGCCCGACCGGCCAAGACCGCCAAACCGGGCAAAGCTCCGCGCGCCGTCGCCGAGGCCGCCGTCCCGGCCCGCAAGCCGCGCCATCGCCTGCCCGAGGCCGACAAGATAGAGGCCGACGATCCCCTCGCCGCGCCCGTCCCAACGCCCGCGCAGTCCGCCTTCGCGCCTCCGTCTGAGGCCCATGATGACGCAGACGCCTATGCCGACGAGGCCGACGCCTACACCCCGCCGTGGGAGGACGCGGCGCCCGCCCCCATCGCTCCGCCCTCGGCCCGGCCGAACCGCCCGGCCGAGCCCAAGGTGGCGGCGGTCAAGGCGCCCAAGCCCGTCCGCAGCGACACGGACCAGCAGGCCTTCGACTTCGCCAATGAGGGCGGCTTCGAACTGCCGCCGCTCGGCATACTGGCCAAACCCGGCCAGCGCGGCGGCGCCGTCGACGAGGAATCGCTGAAGGCCAACGCCAAGATGCTGGAGGGCGTGCTTCAGGAGTTTGGCGTGCGCGGCCAGATCGACCAGATCCGCCCCGGCCCCGTCGTCACCCTGTATGAACTGGTGCCCGCGCCCGGCGTGAAGCACGGCCGCGTTGTGGCCCTGGCCGACGACATCGCCCGCTCCATGTCCGCCCGCGCCTGCCGCATCAGCGTGGTTCAGGGGCGCAACGCCATCGGCATCGAACTGCCCAACGCCAAGCGCGAGACGGTCTTCCTGCGCGACCTGCTGGCGTCCGGCGAATACGACAAGAAAAGCCATCTGCTGCCGCTGGCGCTGGGCGAGACCATCGGCGGCGAGCCTTACGTCGCCGACCTGGCGCGGATGCCCCACCTGCTGATCGCGGGCACCACCGGCTCGGGCAAGTCGGTCGGGGTCAACGCCATGATCCTGTCGATCCTGTATCGTCACTCCCCCGCCGAGTGCCGCTTCATCATGATCGACCCCAAGATGCTGGAGCTGTCGGTCTATGACGGCATTCCGCATCTGCTGGCGCCGGTCGTGACCGATCCCAAGAAGGCGGTCGTGGCCCTGAAGTGGACCGTGCGCGAGATGGAGGACCGCTATCGCCGGATGTCCAAGCTCGGCGTCCGCAACGTCGCCAGCTACAACGAGCGCGCCCGCGAGGCGCAGGAAAAGGGCGAGCATTTCGAACGCACCGTCCAGACCGGCTTCGACGAACAGGGGCGCCCGGTCTATGAGTCCGAGAAGATCCGCCCTGAGCCCATGCCCTATCTGGTCGTGGTCATGGACGAGATGGCCGACCTGATGCTGGTCGCGGGCAAGGATGTGGAAGGCGCCGTCCAGCGTCTGGCCCAGATGGCGCGCGCGGCAGGCATCCACCTGATCATGGCGACGCAGCGCCCGTCGGTGGACGTCATCACCGGCACCATCAAGGCTAACTTCCCGACCCGGATCAGCTTCCAGGTCACGTCGAAGATCGACAGCCGCACCATCCTGGGCGAACAGGGCGGCGAACAGCTGTTGGGTCAGGGCGACATGCTCTACATGGCGGGCGGCGGACGCATCACCCGCCTGCACGGCCCCTTCGTCGGCGATCAGGAGGTCGAGGAGGTCTGCAAGCATCTGCGCGCCCAGGCCGAGCCGGAATACCTCGACCTGATCACCGACGAGCCGGACGGCGACGGCGACGGCGCCATGGGCGAAGACGGCGGCGGCACCGGCGACGACCTGTATGACCGCGCCGTGGCCGTGGTCACGCGCGACCGCAAGGCCTCGACCTCCTACGTCCAGCGCCGTCTGCAGATCGGCTACAACCGCGCCGCCACCCTGATCGAACGCATGGAGCAGGAAGGCGTCGTCAGCCCGGCAAACCATGCGGGCAAACGCGAGGTGTTGGCCGGTCCACCGCCTATGGTGTGATCGGCTGCGCCGAGGCTGCGGCTTTGCCGCCGGGCGCTATCGCTCGCCGCGCGGCGGCTCGCTGCTTCAGCGCCTCTTTCCTCCCCACTTTGTGGGGAGGGGGACCGCGTAGCGGTGGAGGGGTTTACGCCGAGAGAAATGGGAACAACCTTGCCTGCAAAAGACTAATGTCAGCAGAACCAAGCAGCCCCTCCGTCTCGGCGGCGATGCCGCCGATCCACCTCCCCATAAAATGGGGAGGAGAAATGAACACCGCTTCATCGGAGCGCCGGAATATGGTCAGGCTGGCGTCATCAGCCTGCCGGATGAAGTCGTCACCCTCATCGGGTCGAAAACCGTTCAGAACGGGAGAAGAAAAGACATGAGCATTTCCCGCCGCGCCTTCGGCCTCGGCTCCGCCGCCCTGGTCGCGCTCGCCACCGCCCCCGCCGCCGTCCTGGCGCAGGCCGGGCTGTCGGCCGACGATCAGGCCGTGCTGCGCCAGGCCCAGACCTATCTGACCGCCATGACCACGGCCCAGGGGACGTTCGTCGAGACCGGGCCGAACAATCAGCGTCGCACCGGCCGCTATTATCTGCAACGCCCCGGCAAGATGCGGTTCGAGTACACCGAGCCTGCGGGCCTGCTGGTCGTCGCCGACGGCAACAACGTCAGCCGCTGGGATCCGCGCCTGAACGTCTTCCGCCAGGCGCCGCTGGGCCAGACCCCGCTGTCCACCTTCCTGGCGCGCGAGGTCCGGCTGGATCAGGGCGTGAAGATCGATCGGATCACGCGCATGGACTCCGGCGCCTTCGCCATCACCGCCCGCGATGCTCGCCGCCCCAACGAAGGCTCGGTCATCCTGGCCTTCGCCGGCTCGCCCGTGCGCCTGCAGGAATGGACCATCACCGACGCGCAAGGCTCGCGCACGCGGGTCCAGCTGACCACGCTGCAACCGGCGCCGGGCCTGGCCGCCAGCCTGTTCCAGCTGCGCGACCCGACGCGTCGCAATCGCCGCAACTGATCCGCCGCCCAGAAAAAGAAGCAGGGCGAATTTGTGACAGTTTGACCTTTTTCGCCGGGCGTGACACTTTGGGCACAGGACGGCGGCGGCCGTCCCGCCCGCCACGGATTCATCCCCGCCTGGCGGCGAGAGAGACGAACTTCATGCGCCCGGACGTCGCTCCGGGCGCTTTTTTAATGCGCGCGACAACCGCCTTAGACCCCGCCCCGCCAAGCTGCTAAGCCCGCTGGCATGAGCCTTCGCATCGTCACCTGGAACATCAACTCGGTCCGCCTGCGCATTGATCAGGTCGCCCGTTTCGTCGCCGAGAACGCCCCGGACGTCCTGTGCCTGCAAGAGATCAAATGCACCGAGGACCAGTTTCCGCGTCAGGCCTTCATCGACATGGGCCTGCCCTACCTGCGGATCGGCGGCCAGAAGGGCTGGCACGGGGTGGCCATCGCCAGCCGCCTGCCCATCGTCGACAGCCCCAAGCTGGATGTCTGCCGCGAAGGCCACGCCCGCTGCGTTTCGGCCGTGGTCGAGGGCGTCGAGGTGCAGAACTTCTACATACCGGCGGGCGGCGACCTGCCGGACCGCGAACTGAATCCCAAGTTCGATCACAAGATGGACTTCTATGCGCGGCTGACCGCCGAGATGAAGACCCGCGACCGCCAGCGCCCTCTCGTCCTGGCCGGCGACTTCAACATCGCGCCGGGCGAGAACGACGTCTGGAACCACCGCTTCATGTCCAAGGTCGTCAGCCACACCCCCGGCGAGGTCGAGGCGCTCTATCGGCTTCAGGACGCGGGCGGGTTCGCCGATGTGGTGCGCGACCAGATCCCCGACCCGGTCAAGCTGGCCAGCTGGTGGAGCTATCGCGCCAAGGATTTCCGCAAGTCGAACCGGGGGCTGCGCCTCGACCATCTGTGGACCTCGCCCGGGCTGACGCCCGCCGTGGTCAAGGGCAGCGCCCGCATTCTGGACACAGTGCGCGAATGGGAACGGCCCAGCGACCACGCCCCGGTCGTGATGGACCTGGACGTCTGAGGCCGCCTCAGAAGGGGAAGAAGATCGGGATGGCGACCATGGCCGCCGCCCAGGTGATCAGGTTCAGCGGCGTGCCGACCCGGACGAAGTCCATGTAGCTGTAGCCGCCCATCTGATAGACGAGGACGTTGGTCTGATAGCCGAAGGGCGTGGCGAAGGCGGCCGAGGCGGCCATCATCACCGCCACCAGGAAGGGGCGCGGATCGACCCCCAGGCTCTCGGCCAGGGCGACGGCGATCGGCGTCACCAGCACCGCCACCGTGGCGTTGGACAGAAGCTCGGTCGCGAACAGGGTCACGCCGTAGAGCACGATCAAGGCGCCCAGCGGCCCGAACGGGCGGATCACCTCGATCAGCAGGCCCGCCCCCTGCGCCGCCAGCCCCGTCACCTCGATCGCCGTGCCGACCACCACCATGCCGGCGATCAGCAGCAGGATGTCCGGCTTCAGGCCCGAATAGGCCTCTTCCGGCGTCAGCACGCCCAGCAGGATCAGAGCCACCGCCCCGGCGAAGGCCGCCGCCGCGATCGGCGCGATCCCCAGCCCCGCCGCCGCCACCACCATCACGAAGACCGCCAGGGCGATCAGCGCCCGCTTCCACTGCAAGGGCCGGTCAGCCGAGGCGTAGAGGTCGACGTCGCCCAGATGGGCGTCGCCGGTGCCGTCGCGCTGGCTTCGGCTTTCGCCCAGATGCATGAGGCTGGGCAGGGCGAAAGGCAGACGCCAGCGGCCCAGGCGCGGCGACTTCGTCCGGGTTCGGGCGTCCGCCAAGGCGCGAGCCTCGGCCTCCTGTCGCTCGCGTTCGGCCTCGGCCTCTTCTTCGGCGGTCGCCGTACGGCCCAGCTGACGCGCGCCGAAGAAATAGAGCCACAACCCGCCGACCAGGGCGATGACCAGGCCCACGGGCGTGATCTCGAACAGGCTAAACACCGGCTGACCGGCGTTGCGCGCCATGTCGTTGACCAGCAGATTGGTCGAGGTGCCGATCAGGGTCAGCAGCCCGCCCAGCACCGTCACATGGCTGAGCGGCATCAGGAACCGCTTGGGCGACAGCTTCAGCGACTTGGCCATGTCGCGCACGACCGGCGCGGCCAGCACCACCACCGGCGTATTGTTCAGAAAGCCGCCGACCGAGCCGCACAGGCCGATCACCACCCAGATGCCCGTCGCGCCGAAACGCCGACACAAGGACGTCGCCTTGCGGATCATCAACCCCAGCAGGCCGGACAGCTCGATGGCGTAGGCGATGACGAACAGGCCGGCCAGGGCGATGACCGCCGGGCTGGCGAAGGCGCTCTGCACCTCGACCGGGCGCACCACGCCGAACAGCAGCAAGGCCGCCGCGCCGCTGAGCGCCACCACGTCCGAACGCATCCGCCCGTGGATCATCACCCCGACCACGGCGATCAGAACGATAAGCGCGATAATCTGGTCCAGCGTCACCCGCGCAAGACCCCCTCTTTCAGCCCAGCCGCGACCACGATCACGGGTCGGGGCGTCAATCAGCGTTTCCCGTGTTAGGCTGGTTCCATGTCGATCACAACGACCCGTCTCGCCGCGCCGCTCGCCCTGGCGGCGGCCCTGCCGCTTCTGACCTGGTGTCAACGTCCGCCGGAACCGGCCGCGCCTGCGGAGCCGGCCCCGCCGCCGACGGTCGTGCTGGACTCCACGCTGAACCGCGCCGCCCTGCTGGCCGCCCTGACCGAGGCCGGAACCGCCCTGGCCGACGGCCAGACCCGCGACGCGGCCCTGACCGGCCGAACGGTGTCAGTGCGCCTGCCCTTCGGTTGCGGCGGCGAGGCGGCCGTCGTCAGCGAGGTCGGCGGCCTGCCTCGCCTCGTTCGCAATGCGGACGGAAGCCTGACCCTGACGGTCACGCCGGAAGACCTGGGCGCGTCGGCCCTGGTTCCCGCGACCCGCGAAGGGGCGGTCGACAAGTGGGAGGCGGTCGAAGGTTTCTGGATCGCCCGGCCATGGAGCGGTCTGGACGCCTGTCCGGCGTCAGCGGCTCTGGCCGCTCCCGCCCCGGATCTCGCGCCTTCGCCGGCTCAAACGGCGATCAAGACGCCCGCCGAGGGCAAGACGGCTGAGGCCAAGACCGTTGACGACGTCACGGCGCCGCCAATCGTCCAGCCCGAACGCACAGCCGGGCTGGCCGCCGTGTTCGAGACGGGCGGCTCGCGCCTGGGCCGTCGTCAGGGCCAGGCCTATGTCCATGTCATTCGGGGAGAGAAGGGCGTCGCGCCGACGCCGGCGCCGGGCGGCTATGCGCTGCGGCTGGAAGGGCGGCTGACCGCCTTCGCGGACGGCAAGGCCGTCCACTGCGTCCAGAAGGACGCCGAAAGCCGTCCGGTCTGCGTCGCCGCGCTGCGGCTGGACCGGCTGGCCTTCGAAGATGGGGCCACGGGCGCCCTTCTCAGCGAATGGCGCCCGCGTTGATTTAAGCTCAGGCTGCGCCCAGCAGCTTGGCGCCGGCCAGCACGCCCAGAAGGATCAGGGTGACGCTGCCGGTGAAGACGACGATGCCTTCGAACGAGAAGCTCGAAGCGCGGGGATGCACGAGTTTCATGACTTGGTTCCTTTCGGCGGGGGAGTTCCGAACGGTCTCAAGATAGGAAGCGCGGCCGCCGGGAACAAACCACGGTTAGGCCGCCTCAAGTGACCTCAAGTCACCCGAACCGTATCCGCGTCTTCATCCAGCCGCGATTCGGCCACGATCCAGTTGAGGAAGCGCCGCAGCTTGGGTTCGTCCGCTCGTTCGGGCAGGACCACCGCCCAATAGGCCAGGTCGTTAGTCAGGGCGTGATCGACCGGCTGGATCAGCCGCCCCTCGCGCAGGTCGTCCGCCGCCAGAGGCGCCGAGGTCAGCGCCACGCCGCGTCCCGACAGAGCCGCCTCCAGCGCCAGATGGCTGTGACTAAAGTGCGGGCCGCGCAGATGGTTCACGCGCGGGTCATCAACCCCAGCGCTCTCGAACCAGGCCTTCCAGCCCATGCGGTCGGCGTAGGGCATGTCGTGCCAGGTCTCGTGGATCAGCACCACGTCCAGCAGGTCGGACGGCTGATTCAACCGCCGCGCGGCGGCGAAGGACGGGGCGCAGACCGGGATCAGCCTCTCATTGACCAGCCGCCGCGCCACCTGGCCCGGGTAGGGGCCCTGGCCATAGCGCAGGGCCACGTCGGCCTCGCCGTTCGACAGGTCGGCGATGCGGTCCTCGGCGAAGACGATCAGATCGAGATCCGGGTTTTCCTCGCTGAACCGATGCAGGCGCGGCGACAGCCATTTGCTGGCCAGCGACGGCAGGGCGGTGATGCGCAGCTGGCGCGAACGACCCGGCCGCACGGCCTCCAGCGCGCTTTCCAGCCGCTCGAAGGCGTCGGCCACGCCTTGAGCCAGGCGCTTGCCGTCGGCGGTCAGGCGCACCGAACGGTTGAAGCGATCGAACAGGCGCAGGCCCAGCCGCATCTCCAGCGCCTTCACATGGCGGCTGACGGCGCCGGGGGTGACGCCCAGCTCCTCGGCCGCCTCGCGGAAACTGCCGAGGCGGGCGGCTGCGTCGAACGCCCGAAGCGCCACCAGCGGCGGGGTCGGGCGACGCTCGCTCATCTGGATGTCAGGGCTGGAGGCGGTAGCCGCCGGCGTCGGTCAGCAGCAGACGGGCCTGGCCCGGCTCGACCTCGATCTTCTGACGCAGGCGATAGATGTGCGTTTCCAGGGTGTGGGTGGTGACCCCGGCGTTGTAGCCCCAGACCTCGGTCAGCAACTCTTCGCGCGACACCGGCTTGGCCCCGGCGCGATAGAGGTACTTGAGGATGTTGGTTTCCTTCTCCGTCAGCCGGACCTTCTTGCCCTTGTCGTCGACCATCAGCTTGGAGGCCGGACGGAACTCATAGGGGCCGACCTGGAAGACGGCGTCCTCGGACTGTTCGTGGCTGCGCAGGTGGGCGCGGATACGCGCCAGAAGCACCGCAAAGCGGAAGGGCTTGGTGACATAGTCGTTGGCGCCGGAATCGAGGCCGAGGATCGCGTCCGAATCCGACGACTGCGCCGTCAGCATGATGACCGGAGTGGAGACGCCCGCCTTGCGGATCAGGCGACAGGCCTCGCGCCCGTCCAGGTCGGGCAGGTCGACGTCGAGCAGGATCAGATCGGCCCGCGCCTCCTTGGCCTGGCGCACGCCGTCCGTCGCCGTCGCGGCCTGGGCCGGGCGGAATTCCTCGTGAAGCGCCAACTGCTCGGCCAAAGCCTCGCGCAGGTCGTTGTCGTCATCGATGATCAGAATGGTCTTGGGCGTGCGCATGGTCTCTTTAGAATGGCGAGGCTTGGGCCCGACGCCAAGGGCGCCAAACGCGATATTGCGTCCTAAGAGGCCACAGGGACCATATTTCGTTCCCCGAACAGGGCCGAACCCACCCGAACATGGGTCGCGCCCGCCTCGATCGCCGTCAGATAGTCGCCGCTCATGCCCATCGACAGGACCGAGAGGCCGTTGCGCGCAGCGATCGCGGCCAGCAGGGCGAAGTGCGGCGCGGGGTCTTCATCGGCCGGGGGAATGCACATCAGCCCCTCGACCGTCAGGCCATGAACGTCGCGCGCGGCGGCGATCAGGGCGTCGGCGTCGTCCGGCAGGACGCCCGCCTTCTGCGGCTCAGCGCCCGTATTGACCTGAACCAGGACGCGGGGACGACGACCCGTCTTACGCGCGGCGGCGGCCAGGGCGTCGGCGAGGCGTTCGCGATCCAAAGTCTCGATGACGTCGAACAGTTCGACCGCATCTTGCGCCTTATTGGTCTGCAGGGGGCCGATCAGACGCAGCTCGAGATCCGGCAGGTCGGCGCGACGCTCGCCCCAGTGGGCCTTGGCCTCCTGCACCCGGTTCTCGCCGAAGACCCGCTGGCCGGTCGCCAGGGCGGCGTCGAGGGCGGCGTCGCCCTGCGTCTTGGACACCGCCGTCAGCACCAGCGAAGCGGGGTCGCGGCCCGCCGCCAGGGCCGCGTCATGGATGCGGCGGCGCACCTCGGCGAAGCGGTCGGCGATGGACGAAACGGCGAAAGCGGGCGTAGTGGCGGTCATGACCCTGTCCGAACTCATGGCCGAGGACGCGCGCACCCTGTGGGCGACGGCCCAGGCCCTGTCGCAGTCTGTACCCCTCACGGCGGCGCCTGTCAGCCCGCGCCCCCTGCCGCCCCTGCTGTTCTTCACCGACCCCGAGCGCACGCCCCGGCCGTGGGAGACGGCGGCGCGCCTGCCTGCGGGCGCGGGCGTCGTGTACCGCGCCTTCGGCGCCGCCGACGCCGTCGAAACCGGGCTTCGTCTGCGCGAGGCGACCCGGGCGGCGGGCGGACTGCTGCTGGTCGGACTGGACGCCGTCCTGGCCGAGCGGGTGGAGGCCGACGGCGTGCATCTGCCCGAACGCGCCCTGTCCTCGGCCTACGCCCTGTCGGGACGGCGGCCGGACTGGCTGCTGACCGGCGCGGCGCATTCCGAAGCGACGGTGCGCGGCGCGCGCGACCTGCACGCCCTGGTGCTGTCGCCCGTCTTCCCGGCCGGCGGCGCCTCGGCGGCCAAGCCCGCATTAGGGGTGAAAGCCTTCTCCGACCTGGCGGCCCTGGCCTCCTGCCCGGCCTACGCCCTGGGCGGCATCACGGCGCGCAACGCCGAAGCCCTCAGCGAATCAGGCGCGTGCGGTCTGGCGGGCGTAGAGGCGATCCAGGCGGCGTTCACCTCTCGCTGAGAGAGGCGCTAGGATCAGAACTTGAAGATGGTCTCGAGGCGCACGCGCGGGGCGGCGCGGCGATCGGCGGCGCTTTCAGGCGCACGGGCCGGATCGACTTCCGGCGATGCCAGGTTGGCGGCGGCGCCGACGCGCAGGCGCGGGCTGAGGCGGTAATAGGCCCCGGCCTCGACGTCGCCCCAGTCGGCTTCGCGGCCGACGGGCTGGTTCAGGTTGAAGTTCAGGCCCCAGCGGCCGTTCTCGTTCCAACGCAGGCCGCGCCGCTGCGCTGGAGACGCTGGCGTGGCCGAGGATTGAGCGGCGATGTCCGCCAGGCTGACGGCGGGCGCACGGCCACGCGTCTGAGCCGAGGCGTCGTTCGTCATCCCGGCCAGAGCCAGGGCGCCCACGCATCCAGCGATGACGGCGACGAAACGCATTCCACCCACCCAGAAGACCGACTTGAGTCGTCGATCCATCGTTGACGAACCGGAACCATCCGGCCTGGGGATAAGATATGGACTGATGCGCCGGGGTCAACGCGTCAGACGTCCAAGGCGCAGGTTCTCGACGAGTCCGGCGGCGGCTGTGGCGCCTGCGTCACGCCGTCACGGCATTCCCTGATCGATATTGGAGGCTCAGAACGCGGGTTCGCCTTGTCATCGCCCCTTTTCGCCGTGTTATAGAGCGTCGCTGCGGCGCGTGCGTTCGCGGCGACGTCGGACGACGATCCGACGCCGCCCGGCGTCATGGCGTCCAACCCTTTTGCGGAGACACGGAATGGCTCTTGTTCGCGGCGCTGCGGTCGCCCTGATCGCTTCGGGACTGCTGCTCGGCGGCTGCTCCAGCCTGCCCTTCGTCGGCGGCGAGTCCAAGGCCAAGGCGCCTTCGGCCGAAGCTCAGCTGGGTATCGGCGTCAACGCCTATCTGTGGCGCGCCACCCTGGACACCCTGTCCTTCATGCCGCTGGCCAACGCCGATCCGTGGGGCGGCGTCGTCAATTATGACTGGTACGTCAATCCGCAGGCGCCGAACGAGCGCTTCAAGGCGACCGTCTTCATCCTGGATCGCCGCCTGCGCGCCGACGCCCTGAACGTCGCCGTGACCAAGGAAGTCAAGGACGCGGCCGGCGCCTGGGTCTCCGCCCCGGTCGCGGCCCAGACCGAAACCGATCTGGAAAACGCCATCCTGACCAAGGCGCGCCAGCTCAACCTCGCCAACGCGGCCCGTCGCTAAAGTTCGGCCGCCCCTCACCTTTCGTCTTCAACGCGTCCTCAGGCCCGCCCCAAGCTTCGCGCCTGAGGCGCCGCCTCAGGATACGCCGTGGCCCGTTACGAGCCTAAGACCGCCGAACCCCGCCAGCAGGCCCGATGGGCTGCGGCCGACGCCTTCTCGGTGTCCAACGCCGACACCGGCCGTCCGAAATACTACGTCCTGGAGATGTTCCCCTATCCGTCGGGCAACATTCACATGGGCCACGCCCGCAACTATGTGATGGGCGACGTGGTGGCGCGTCACAAGCGGGCGCAGGGCTTCGACGTTCTGCATCCGATGGGCTGGGACGCCTTCGGCATGCCGGCCGAGAACGCGGCCATGGAGCGCGGCGTCCACCCCGGCGACTGGACCTGGTCCAACATCGCGACGATGCGCGACCAGCTGAAACTGCTGGGGCTGTCGCTGGATTGGAGCCGCGAATTCGCCACCTGCGATCCTGAATACTATGGCAAGCAGCAGGCCTGGTTCCTGGAGCTGTTCAAGCGCGGCCTGGTCTATCGCAAGGACGGCGTGGTCAACTGGGATCCGGTCGACAACACCGTCCTGGCCAATGAGCAGGTCATCGACGGGCGCGGCTGGCGCTCGGGCGCCGTGGTCGAGAAGCGCAAGCTGAACCAGTGGTTCCTGCGCATCACTCAGTATGCGGACGATCTGATCGACGGCTTGGCCGAGCTGGAAGGCCGCTGGCCTGAAAAGGTCCGCCTGATGCAGGAAAACTGGATCGGCCGGTCCAAGGGTCTGCAGATGAAATGGGCCTGGGCGGGCGCCGCCCCGGCTGGTTTCAATGACGGACTGGAGATCTACACCACCCGCCCGGACACCCTGTTCGGCGCCAGCTTCATGGGTCTGGCCCCCGATCATCCGATCTCGAAGCAACTGGCCGAGGCCGACCCCAAGGTCGCCGCCTTCGTCGCCGAATGCCGCAAGGGCGGCGCCAGCCAGGCCGACATCGAACAGGCCGAGAAGATCGGCTGGGACACGGGGCTGAAGGTCGTCCACCCCTTCACCGGGGCCGAGGTTTCGGTCTGGATCGCCAACTTCATCCTGTCCGACTACGGCACCGGGGCCATCTTCGCCTGCCCGGCGCATGACCAGCGCGACCTGGACTTCGCCCGCAAATACGACCTGCCGGTGATCCCGGTCGTCCGCCCCGAGGGCGCGGGCGACGACTTCGCCGTGGCGGACGAGGCCTATACCGGCCCCGGCTCCATCTTCCATTCCGACTTCCTGAACGGTCTGGACATCGAGGCCGCCAAGGCCGAAGCCATCCGCCGCATCGAGGCCGCCGGAACGGGCGAAGGCGCGACCATCTATCGCCTGCGCGACTGGGGCGTCAGCCGTCAGCGCTACTGGGGCTGCCCCATCCCGGTCATTCACTGCGAGGCCTGCGGCGTCGTGCCGGTTCCGGCCGACCAGTTGCCGGTCGAACTGCCCAAGGACGTCACCTTCGACGTACCGGGCAACCCGCTGGACCGCCATCCGACGTGGAAACACGTCAACTGTCCGTCGTGCGGCGCCGCCGCCCGGCGCGAGACGGACACGCTCGACACCTTCGTCGATTCCAGCTGGTATTTCGCCCGCTTCGCCGATCCCAAGGCGGCCGAGCCGATCAACAAGGCCGCCGCCGCCAAATGGCTGCCGGTCGACCAGTACATCGGCGGCGTCGAGCACGCGGTCCTGCACCTGCTCTACGCCCGCTTCATCACCCGCGCCCTGTCGGACGCCGGTCTGATGGACGTGAAGGAGCCGTTCGCCGGCCTGTTCACCCAGGGCATGGTGATCCACGAGACCTATTTCGACGGTCATGAGGACAGCGGCAAACCGCGCTGGATCGAACCGTCGGACATCCGCATCGAGACCGTGGACGGCCAGCGCGTCGCCACCCGCCTGTCCACCGGCGCCCCGGTGACGATCGGCGACATCGAAAAGATGTCCAAGTCCAAGAAGAACGTGGTCGCGCCCCAGGACATCATCACCGCCTATGGCGTGGACGCCGGACGCCTGTTCATCCTGTCCGACAGCCCGCCTGAACGCGACATCCAATGGTCGACCGGCGGCGTCGAAGGCGCCGCCCGCTTCGTCCAGCGCGTCTGGGGCGAATACGCCGCCTTCGACGCCGCCGCGCCCGCAAACGCCGATGTCGACGCCGCCCTGATCCGCGAGACGCACAAGGCCATCAAGGCCGTCAGCGAAGGCGTCGAGCATTTCCGTTTCAACTCGGCCGTGGCCAAGCTCTACGCCTTCCTGGCGACCATCCGTCAACACGACAAGGCCGGCGCCGAGGCGAAGAAGACCGCCCTGTCCACCCTGGCGCGGCTGATGGCGCCCTTCACCCCCCACCTGGCCGAGGAAGCCTGGACCCAGCTGGGCGAGGCCGGAATGGTGCTGGACGCGCCCTGGCCCGTCTATGACCCGGCCCTGGCCGCCGACGACCAGGTCACCCTGCCCGTCCAGATCGGCGGCAAACGGCGCGGCGAGGTCGTCCTGCCGCGCGGTTCGGACAATGCGACGGTCGAAGCCGCCGCTCTCGCCAATCCGACGGTTCAGGCCTACCTTGCCGCCAACAACCTCAGCGTCCGCAAGGTGATCGTGGTGCCCGACCGTATCGTCAATCTGGTGGCCGACTGATGCGCCGCCTGGCTTTGCTCGGCGTCCTGGCGGGCGCAAGCCTGCTGTCCGCCTGCGGCTTCACGCCCATGTACGGCGAGACCGGCGTCAGCGGCGGCCTGTCGCGCATCGCCGTGACCACGCCGGACGACCGCCTGGGGTATCGGCTGCGCGAACATCTGGAAGACGCCTTCGGTCGCGATGGAGGCGGTCTTTCGCCCCTCTATCGCCTGACGACCGAGGTCGAGCAGAGCCGTCGCCCCTTGGGCCGTCGTATCGACGATACGGCCAGCCGCTATGAGCTGACGGTCAAGGCCGCCTGGGCCCTGACCCCCGCCGCCGGCGGAGATGCGATAAAGGGCGTGCAGACCACGACTGTCACCTACGCCGCCGCGGATCAGCCCTACGCCGCCATCGCCGCACAACAGGACGGCGAGGACCGGGCCGCCGCCGACCTGGCCCGCCTGATCCGCCTGGACATGATGCGCGTCCTGGCCGGGCGCTGATGGCCTTCGCATGATCCTGTCCAAGCGGCCCGACGTCGACCGCTTCCTTAAGGCGCCGGACGCCGGCGTCCGCGCCGCCGTCATCCACGGCAAGGACCGCTCGGGCGTGACCGAGCGCGCCCTGACGCTGTGCCGCACGATCACCCCGGACCTGAACGACCCCTTTAACGTCACCCTGCTGACCGAGGCCGACATCGACGGCGACGCCGTGCGGCTGGAAGAGGCGCTGACGGCGCTCAGCATGATCGGCGGGCGGCGCCTGGTGCGCATCCGGATGTCGGACGGCAAGGCAGGCGTGGACAAGGCCGTTGCCGCCGCCCTGACCGCCCACGCCGAAGGCGCCTACAACCCCGACGCCATGCTGGTGATCGAAGCCGGAGCGCTGGGCCGCGAATCCGCCCTGCGCAAGGCCGCCGAAAAGGCCCAGGGGGCGGTCGCCATCGCCTGCTATGAAGACGAGGTCGGCGACGTCGCCCGCATGACGCGCGAGGCCCTGGGCGCCGACAAGGTGGGCCTGTCTTCCGACGCCCTGGATCGCTTTGTCGCCCGCCTGCCCCGCGAGCGCGGCCTGATGCGTCAGGAGATCGAGCGGCTGATCCTCTACATCGGCCCGGGCTCCAGCCGCACCATCGACGTCGAGGAGTTGGACGCCCACCTGGGGGTCGAGCCCGACGCCTCCCTGTCCGACGCCGCGCTGCAGGCCTTCGGCGGCCGGCCGGGCCCCGCCCAGGCGGGCCTGCGCCGCGCTTTGGCCGAGGGCGAAAGCGCTGTCATGGCCGTGCGCATGGCCTCGCTCCATCTCGGAAAGCTGCGCCGGATCAATGTCCTGCAGGCCAACGGCGCAGGCGCCAAGGAGGCCGCCAAGGCCGCCGGCGTGTTCTGGAAACAGGAAGCGGAAATGCTGCGCCAATCGCGCGCCTGGCGGCTCGAACTGCTCGACGAGGTGCAGGACAGCGTCAACACCGCCGACGTCATGACCAAGACCACGGGCATGCCCGAGGCCCTGATCGCCGAACGCCTGCTGCTGGAGATCGCCGCCCGCGCCAAGCGCATGGGACTTTGAGACGATGAACCCGAGCGACATGACGCCGACTCGACACAACGGCAATTCGGCGTTCTGATCCTATCGCCTCGGCATTGAGCCGGGATGACCTCGGGGAATCTTCATGCGTCTGTTCAGCACCGCCGTCGCCGCCGCCGTTCTTCTGAACTTGCCTGGCCTGGCGCTGGCCCAGGAAGCATCCGTACCGACCGACAATGCCGAAATGGCCGCCATCTTCGTCGCCGATCAAGCCGTTCGTCAGAACATTGATCCGGCCCGGTTCCGTGATCGCGCCTTCGTCGAGCAGATGAACGCCGACGACGCCGCCCGCCGTGAGCGAACCCGCGCCCTGCTCGATGCGGGCGCCTTGCAGACCGGAGAAGACTTCCGCGCCGCCGCCTTCGTCTTCCAACACGGCTCGACGCCTGAGGACTATCTTTTGGCGCACAGCCTGGCCGTCACCGGCGTCGCCAAGGGATCGAAGCAGGCGGCCTGGATCGCAGCGGCCTCACTCGACCGTTTCCTCCAATCGGTGGACCGGAAACAGATCTACGGCACCCAGACTCGCATGATGAACGGCGGCGAGCCGACGCTCGAGCCCTATGATCGCGACCTATTGCCCGCCGCCGTACGCGCCGCTGCGGGCGTGCCCAGCCTGGCCGAACAGGAGGCGCGCCTGGAACAGTTCCGCGTCGCCCGTCAGGCGGCGGCTCCGCAACCCTGAAGCCGCGCCCTGCCCTCAGCCCCTTTTGGAGGCGCGACGGAAAGCCGGCTTGTTCAAGGCCGCAGCCTGACGTTGCATCGTCTTTTCGGACTTGCGCGCGCCTGCGGCGCTGCTGAAGGCGCCGCCATCCTGTGTTGCGGCCCGCTTCGCCGCCAGGACTCGCTTGAGAGCTTCAGCGGCGCTCGACTTCTCAGGGTTCTCGATCATGGACGACACCTTAGCAGAAACAGCCGAAAAAAGAGCCTTCTCACCCTGGTCTCAACTCGCCGCCTTAGCGCCCGGTCGGGCCTGTCGATTGAGCCAAGCCCGCAGTATTGACAGAAAAGTATATAGAAGTGTTTTATGCCTTTGATCGATCCCTCGATCATCGAACGGGTTTTGCGCGCCGCCGACCAGCGAACCGCGAACCCGCTCTCATCCCCGACTTGCCCGTCCCGGCTCGACCAGGACGGGCTTTTTCGCTTGTATGGATCAGCCGCGCATCAGGCGACGGCACAGATCGTCAAGCTGTTCCAGCGTGCCGTATTTGACCGTGATCTCGCCCTTGCCGCCCTTGTCCGCCAGTGAGACCTTCAGGCCCAGGGCGTCCGACAGATCCTGCTCCAGCGCCGCGATGTCGGCGGCGCCCTCGCCGGTCAGCGCGGGTTTGGACTTGGGCGCCTTCTGGCCCTCGACGGCGCGACGGGCCAGAGCCTCGGTCTGACGCACGTTCAGACCCTTGGCGATAACCTCCGCCGCCAATTGCTCTGCATTCGGCGCCGTGATCAGGGCGCGGGCGTGACCCGCCGACAGCTCACCGCGCACCACATGCTCGCGCACCGCCTCGGGCAGTTGCAGCAGACGCAGAGTGTTGGCGACGTGGCTGCGGCTCTTGCCCACCACCCCCGCCAAAGCGTCCTGGGTGCGGCCGAAGCGCTCCATGAGGACGGCATAGGCGTTGGCCTCTTCCATCGGGTTCAGGTCGGCGCGCTGGACGTTTTCGATGACGCCGACTTCCAGCACCTCGATGTCGTCCATCTCGCGCACGACGATCGGCACCTGGGTCAGGCGGGCGGCCTGGGCGGCGCGCCAGCGGCGCTCGCCGGCGATGATCTGCCACACGCCCTGCTCGCCCGGTTGCGATCGCACCAGGATGGGCTGCAGCACGCCCTTGTCACGGATGGAGGCCGTCAGCTCGTCCAGATCCGTCTTGGTGAAGATTTTGCGCGGCTGGTCCGGGTTGGGCTTCAGCGCCTCGATCGGCGCCCGATGCACGCCCGCCGGCGCCGGGCCGGTCGCGTCAACAGCGACTGGCTCCTGCGTGTTTTCTCCCAGAAGCGCCGAGAGACCCCGGCCCAGACCACGCTGACGTTCGGACAAGATATCGATTCCGTTATTGTTTTTGGGATCAGACCGCCAATCAGGCGGCCAGGGCCTGACGACGCTGGCGCTCGCGCGCCACCAGTTCACGGGCCAGCTTCAGATAGGCTTGGCTGCCCGCACATTTCAGATCATAGATGAGCGCCGGCTTGCCGAAGGACGGCGCCTCGGACACCCGGACGTTGCGAGGAATGACGCTGTCATAGACCTTGTCGCCGAAATGGGCGCGCACGTCTGCCGCCACCTGCCCCGACAGGGCGTTGCGACGGTCGTACATGGTCAGGACCAGCCCCTGAATCTCCAGCGCCGGATTCAGGCTCTGGCGCACCATGTCGATGGTCCGCATCAACTGGGTCAGGCCCTCCAGGGCAAAGAACTCGCACTGCAGCGGAACCAGAACGGCGTCCGCCGCCGCCATGGCGTTCAGCGTCAGCAGGTTCAGCGACGGCGGGCAGTCGATCAGCACATAGTCATACCGTGAATGACCATTGCCGCCCTGTTTCGCCAGGGCGTCGCGCAGACGGTAGGAACGACGATCCGCCTGGCTCAGCTCGATCTCGACCCCCGACATGTCGGCGTCGGCGGCGACGATGAACAGGCCCGGCACGGCGGTCTCAATGGCGGCCTCGTCCACCGGGCGGCCGTCGACGATGACGTCATAGATCGTCACCCGGCGTGTTTCACGTGGAACACCCAGCCCAGTCGAGGCATTGCCCTGCGGGTCCATATCGACGATCAGCACCTTTTCGCCGATCGCGGCCAGGGCGGTGCCCAGGTTGATGGCCGTCGTGGTCTTGCCCACCCCGCCCTTCTGATTGGACACGGCCAGGACGCGGGTTTCATGCACGCGGGGCGGCTTTACGGACTCAACGGACACGGCGAAGACCCCCCAGTGAAACGATGCGGCCGCGCGGATCGCTGCGCGAGACCGTAAGCTCAGCCTCAAACTGCCAGACCCGGCGGGCCTCTTTCAACTCAGCCTCGGCCTTCTCTCCCTTGAGAAACAGCCCTTTTGCACCGCGTTGGAAGTAGGGCTGTGCATAACCCAACAGCTTCTCCATCGCCGCCACAGCGCGAGCCGTGACGACGTCGACCGTGATCGCTTGTTCCTCAGCCCGACCATTGACGACGGTGGCGGGCAAATCCAGCGTATCGACGATGGTCTGCAAGAAGCGGCACCGCTTGCCCAGGCTGTCGATCAGCCACACATGAGCGCCCGGCCGTCCCTTCAGCAGGATGGCCAGGACCACGCCGGGGAAGCCCGCCCCGGCCCCCAGATCAGCCCAGGTATTGGCCTCCGGCGCCAGGCTCAGCAGCTGGGCGCTGTCCCAGGCGTGACGGTTCCAGAAGTCGGGAAGAGTATCCGGACCGACCAGATTCATCACCTCATTGGCCTCGGTCAGCATGCCGAGGAAGACGTGCAGATCGGCGATGCTGGCGTCGCTGGCGCCCGTCTGGGCGCGGAAGGCATCGATGGCGTCCGGCATCAGGCGACCACCGCCGCCAGGTCGGCTTCCACGTCCTTGACCTTCTTCACATGACCCAGAAGCGCCGTCAGAGCCCCCGGCGTCATGCCTTCAATGCGTCCGGCCTGGCCCAGCGTCAGCGGGCGGATCAGGGCGAGTTTTTCGCGCACCTCGTTCGACAGCGCGCCGATAGCGGCGTAGTCGAGGTCAGCGGGAAGCGACAGCCCCTCCTCCCGCCGCAAGGCTTCCGCATCCTGCGTCTGGCGATCCAGATAGCTCGCGTAGACGGCGTCGATCTCGACCTGATCCCGCACCGCAGGCGACCAGTCCGTGATTTCGGGGCGGATGGCGACAAACTGATCCAGCGTCACATTCGGGAAGGCGAGCAGATCACGGATCGAGCGCCGCTGGCCATCCGCGTTTACGGTGATGCCAAGGGCCCCCGCCTCCTTGGGCGTGAACTGCGTTTCACGTGAAACACGGTTCGCCCGGTCCAACTGGTCCGACTTCTCCAGCCATACCTCGGCCCGCTCGGCGCCGACAATGCCCGCCGCGATTCCGATCGGCGTCAGACGTTGGTCAGCGTTATCCGCGCGCAGCGTCAGGCGATACTCGGCTCGGCTGGTGAACATGCGATAGGGCTCGGTGACGCCGCGCGTCACCAGGTCATCGATCATGACGCCGATATAGGCCTGGTCTCGGCCAAGGATCAGCGGATCGGAACCGGCGGCGGCGCGGGCGGCGTTGAGGCCGGCGATCAACCCTTGAGCCCCCGCCTCCTCATAGCCGGTCGTGCCGTTGATCTGGCCGGCCAGATAGAGGCCGGGGCGTTTCTTGACCTCCAGCGCCGGAGTCAATTCGCGCGGATCGACATAGTCGTACTCGATGGCATAGCCGAAGCGGAAGACCTCGACCTGCTCCAGGCCGGGCATCGTATGCAGGAAGGCCAGCTGGGTCGCATCCGACACCGAGGTCGAGATGCCGTTCGGATAGACGGTCGGATCATCCAGACCCTCCGGCTCCAGGAAGACCTGGTGGCTTGTCTTGTCGGCGAAGCGGACCACCTTGTCCTCGATCGACGGACAGTAGCGCGGCCCGCGACCCGACAGACGCCCGCCGTAAACGGCGCTTTCACCGAGGTTGTCGGCGATGATGCGGTGCGTCTCTTCCGTCGTATGGGTGACGCCGCAGGCGATCTGCGGCACCTCGATCCGGTCGGTCAGGAAGCTGAAAGGCACAGGCTGATCGTCCGCGGGCTGCATCTCCAGCCGATCCCAGGCGATGGTTCGCCCGTCCAGACGCGCGGGCGTGCCGGTCTTCAGGCGCCCCATCATCAGATCCGCCGAATGCAGATCGCCCGCCAGACCGGTCGACGGGTCTTCGCCATAGCGGCCGGCCGGAATGCGCAGATCGCCGCGATGAATGACGCCGTTGAGGAAGGTGCCCGTCGTCAGCACCACGGCCCCGGCGCGGATGGTCTCACCCGCCCCAGTCTTCACTCCGGCCACGCGGTCGCCGTTGAGGATCAGACCCTCGGCCGTGCCCGCCATCAGGGTCAGGTTCGGGTAGTCGGCCAGTTCGGCCTGCATGGCCTCGCGATACAGGCGACGGTCGATCTGGCTGCGCGGGCCGCGCACGGCGGCGCCCTTCGACCGGTTCAGCAGGCGGAACTGGATGCCCGACACATCGGCCAGGCGGCCCATGACGCCGTCCAGGGCGTCGATCTCGCGCACCAGATGGCCCTTGCCCAAGCCGCCGATGGCCGGGTTGCAACTCATCTCGCCGATCGTCTCGAGCTTCTGAGTCAGAAGCAGGGTGCGGGCGCCCGCGCGCGCTGCGGCCGTCGCGGCTTCGCATCCGGCGTGGCCGCCGCCGATGATGACGACATCGAAGGTGTGATCGGGGGTCGAACTCATGGCGTCCACATAGTCCATTCGAGCCGAAATCGCCACCGGCTCGAGAACCGTTGTTTCACGTGAAACAGGCGAAAGCCGGGCCTATTTGCCGATGCAGAAGGAGGAGAAGACCTCGCCCAGAATGTCCTCCACCCCGATGGCCCCGGTGACGCGGGCCAGGGCCTCGGCGGCGCGACGAAGGTCGTCACCCGCCATCTCGGGCGCCAGATCGAGCGCACGACGCCCTGCCTCAACCGCGGCCAGAGCTTCAGCCAAGCGACGACGATGGCGCTCACGCGTCACCGCCGGGAAGTCGGCGCCGGACAGGTCGCGGGCCAGGCGAGCCGCGATCCAGTCATGCAGTTCAGACAGCCCCTGCCCCGTCGTCGTGCTGACGCTCAAGGCTTCGAGATCGGGCGCCGTCGCCACTGCGCCCAGGTCGGACTTGTTCAACACCTGAAGGTCCGAGGAACAGATGAAACCGAAAGCCGGATCCGTATCGCCTTCGGTGGAGGGCGAACGAACCCATAGACGCAGGTCGGCGCCCTCGGCGCGCAAGCGGGCGCGACGGATGCCCTCCGCCTCGACCGGATCGTCACTGTCACGCAGACCCGCCGTGTCCGACAGGGTGACGGCGTAGCCGCCGATCATGATGTCGGCGTCCAGCACGTCGCGCGTCGTCCCGGCGATCGGGGTGACGATGGCCGCCTCGCGCGCCACCAGGGCATTGAACAGGGAAGACTTGCCCGCATTCGTCTCGCCGATCAGGACGATGCGATAGCCCTCGCGCACCCGTCGGCCGCGATCGGAATCGGCCAGGGCCGCGCGCAGATCGGCGGCCAGGGCGTCCAGAACCGGCCCGGCGGTGCGCGCCAGATTGTCAGGCACTTCCTCGTCGGGGAAGTCGATCTCGGCCTCAACCAGGGACAGGGCCTTCAGCAGATCGCGGCGGAAACCAGCGTAGGCCGCCGACAGGGCGCCGTCGAGCTGACCCAGAGCCTGAGACTTCTGGGCGTCCGTTTCCGCGTCGATCAGGTCGGCGACGGCCTCGGCCTGGGCCAGATCCATGCGGCCGTTCTGGAAGGCGCGGCGGGTGAACTCGCCGGGCTCGGCCGGACGCAGGCCCAGAGCGATCAGGGCGGTGCTAGCCGCCTCCACCACGGCGCGACCGCCATGCAGATGCAGTTCGGCCGAGTCCTCGCCCGTATAGGAGCGCGGAGCCACGAAGCGCAGCACCAGAGCCTCGTCGATCAGACGGCCCTCTTGGCGCAAACTGCGCACCGAGGCCAGGCGGGGCGTCAGCCCCCCTGCCCCCAGCGCCGTCAGCGTCGTTTCGGTGGCTGGACCCGACAGTCGCAGCACGGCGATGGCCCCCCGCCCCGGCGGAGTGGCGAGGGCGAAGATGGTGTCGCTCACGCCGTCAGGCTCAAGGTTTTGCCGCGCCCGTGACGGCGGCTTCCATCAGGCGGCGGAACTGGTCCTGGGCCTGAACGCCGAAGCTGGTCCAGGTCTTCATCAGTTCATCGGGCTGCATCGCGGCCATGTTGGCGTCCATGCGCTTCTGCATCTCGGCGACCAGATGGTCGTTGAGCGGCGTCACATCCGGCAGACCCAGAAAGGCGCGGGCCTCGGCCGGGGTGCAGTCGATCTCGATGTTCAGCTTCATAACGCCCTCACTTGTTTCACGTGAAACATGACGGCGCCCCTAGCGCCTCGCGCCGCGCGCGAGGCGCTAGGGGCCCCAATCAGGTGTTCATGGACTGGAAGAAGTCCGCGTTGTTCTTGGACTGGCGCAGCTTGTCGAGCAGGAACTCGATCGCGTCCTGCGGCCCCATCGGGTTGAGGATGCGGCGCAGGACATAGGTCTTGGCCAGTTGATCCTTCGGGGTGATGAGGTCTTCCTTGCGGGTGCCAGACTTGAGCACGTCGATGGCCGGGAAGATGCGCTTGTCCGCGACCTTGCGGTCCAGCACGATTTCCGAGTTGCCGGTGCCCTTGAACTCTTCGAAGATCACCTCGTCCATGCGGCTGCCGGTGTCGATCAGGGCCGTGGCGATGATGGTCAGCGAACCGCCCTGCTCCACGTTGCGCGCGGCGCCGAAGAAGCGCTTGGGACGTTGCAGGGCGTTGGCGTCGACGCCGCCGGTCAGAACCTTGCCCGACGACGGGACAGTGGCGTTGTAGGCGCGGCCCAGGCGGGTGATGGAGTCCAGCAGGATCACCACGTCCTTCTTGTGCTCGACCAGACGCTTGGCCTTTTCGATGACCATTTCGGCCACGGCGACGTGGCGAGTGGCGGGCTCGTCGAAGGTCGAGGCGACGACCTCGCCCTTTACCGTGCGCTGCATGTCGGTGACTTCTTCCGGACGCTCGTCGATCAGCAGGACGATCAGGAAGACTTCCGGGTGGTTGCGCTCAATCGACTTGGCGATGTTCTGCAGCATGACCGTCTTACCGACGCGCGGCGGGGCAACGATCAGGCAGCGCTGACCCTTGCCCAGCGGGGCGACGATGTCGATGACCCGGCCCGAGCGGTCCTTCAGCGTCGGATCCTGGATCTCCATGTGCAGCCGCTCTTCGGGATAGAGCGGCGTCAGGTTGTCGAACAGGACCTTGGTCTTGACCATCTCCGGATCTTCGAAGTTGATCGTATCGACCTTGAGCAGGGCGAAGTAGCGCTCGCCCTCACGCGGGCCGCGCACGGCGCCGTGCACCGTGTCGCCCGAGCGCAGGCCGAAGCGACGGATCTGCGACGGCGAGACATAGACGTCGTCCGGCCCCGGCAGATAGTTGGCGTCCGGGCTGCGCAGGAAGCCGAAGCCGTCCGGCAGGATCTCCAGCACGCCCGAGGCGATGATCTCGACCTCTTCATCAGCCAGGGTCTTCAGGATGGCGAACAGCAGATCCTGCTTGCGCAGGTTGCCGGCGTTCTCGATGTCCAGGCCTTCGGCGAAGGCGACCAGATCTTCCGGCGTCTTCTCGTTCAGTTCCTGCAGGGTGATGCGGCCGTTAGGGACGATGGGCTCGCCGTCATCGTCCTCGTCATCCTCCTCGGCCGTGGTGTCGACGCCGTGGTCGTCGTCTTCAGCGACAGGCGCGACGGGTTCTTCGGGCGCGGCTTCCTCGACCGGAGCCGCCCCACGGCTGCCGCCCAGGCTCAGAGTGCGGCGCGGGCGCTCAGCAGGTGTTTCCACTGCGTTTTCAGTGACTTCGGTTTCCGGCGTGTCAGGCGTATCGGTCATGATGGCGTGCTCGTTCGCGCGCCCGAACGCCGCGAGGCGTCCAGGAGCAGAAGGTCGTCGATGGCTTCAGCCGCAAGGGCTGGGAGGGAAGGCGACGGTCTCCCGCAGGCTCAAACCGGCAGGCGTCGCGAAAAGAGAGGGACCGCACTGCACGGATCGGCCGCACGGTTCACCGCAGCGGAACCACGAAAGACCAGTGCCGGTCAAGGGTCCTCAAACAGCAAGCGACCGCGCCGCTCGCGCTAGGGCCTCTAGAAACTCCACTCCATCGTCACCGACAACACCATGATGATGGCCAGGACGAAGGGGATCTCATTGGTCATACGCCAGAAGCGGCCGGAATATTTCGACGTTCCCGCCGCGATCTTCTTGCGCTGCCCTGCCAGAAAGCCGTGCCAGCCCGCCAGCAGGAAGACGCCGATCAGCTTGGTCATCATCCACGGCTGGTGCGCGAACGACCAGTCGGCGCCGTCGCCGCTGCGCAGCCACAAAAGCCAGCCGCCGAAGATGAAGGCCAGGATCATGGCCGGATTGATGATGATGCGCAGCAGACGCGTCTGCCAGACACGCAGCAGCGCCTGCATCTCGCCGCGCAGGGGTTCGGGCTTGGCGTTCTGCTCGGCGTCATAGGCGAACAGGCGCGGCAGGAAGAGCATGCCGGCCATCCACGCGATCACCGCCAGGATGTGAAGCCCGCGGGCCAGATTGTAATAGTCCATGTCGCTTCCCCTCAGGCCGCCTTGGAGGCCCTTGAACAGCCAGACGGGCAGGCTTTCAAGTGGGCGCATGGCCCACCCTGCGAAGCCCCCTGCGGGGCGGTCCCCGGCGTTTCCAGCGCCCGTCCGACCGCATCGGCCAGGGCGGTGATGAAGATCGGATCCGCGCTGACCGTCGGCGCTCGCAGATAGGGCGCGCAACCGACCTTATGCGCCAGCTCGCCGTATTCCATGTCCAGTTCGACCAGGGTCTCGATATGCTCGGAGACAAAGGCGATGGGGACGACGACGGCTCCCACGCCGTCCTTGGCCGCCTGTTCGATGGCGTCCGGCGTGGCCGGCCCCAGCCATTTCAGCGGCCCGACCCGGCTCTGGTAGCAGATGCCCCAGTCGGTCAGGCTCATGTGCGCGACCACGGCGGCCACCGTGGCCTCGACCTGGGCCTGATAGGGATCGCCGGCCGCGACCAGCTTTTCCGGAATGCCGTGCGCCGAGAACAGCACGCGCACCGGCCTGCCTTCGGCCCTGTCCAGCGTTTGCCGGATCAGACGGGCCTGGGCCTCGATCAGCCCTTCGGCGTCCGGATAGCAGCAGACGACGTGGGTCTCGCCCGGCCCATCGTAGCACTCGCTCCACTTCTTCAGCGACGAGGCCGTCGTTGTGGTTGAGAACTGCGGATAGAGGGGCAGAAGGACGATCTTGTCCGGTTGGAAAGCCTTGACCGCCGCCGCCGTCTCTTCCGTCAGCGGATGCCAGTAGCGCATGGCGATGAAGACGCGGCTGTCATCGCCCGGCGCCGCGTCGGCCAGGGCGCGCGACAGGGCCTCGGCCTGCTTCTGCGTCTCGGGCAGCAGGGGGGAGCCGCCGCCCATCAGGGCGTAGTTGGCCTGGGCCGAGGTCTCGCGACGGCTGGAGATCAACTTCGCCAGCGGCGTGCGGAACACCCCCGGCAGGCCGATGATGGCCGGATCGTTGAACAGGTTGAACAGGAAGGGTTTGACCGCTTCGGGGCGATCGGGACCGCCCAGATTGGTCAGAACGACCGCCACGCGCCGGTTGGGTCGTCCCTCGGGGGTTGTGGCGGTCCGGGTCATTGGGCGCCGATCCGCTTCAACACCTGTTCGACATGGGCGATCGGCACGTCCGGCAGGATGCCGTGGCCCAGGTTGAAGATCCACGGCCCCTGGCCCCAGGCCTCCATCAGCTGATCGACGCGGCGGTCCAGGGCGTCGCCGCCCGCGCGCAACAGCAAGGGGTCCAGCGCGCCCTGAATGGGCTTGATCGCCTGGACGCGCTTGCCGACGTCCAGAGGACAGGCGGTGTCCAGCGCCACGCCCTGCACGTCGCATTCGCGGGCATAGCGTTCGGCCAGCGCCGCCGAGCCTCTCGGAAAGCCGATCAACGGCACGGTGACGCCCAGTTCGCGGGCGCGGGCCACCAGCTTCTGGTGCGGTTTCAGCACCAGGCTTTCGAAGAGATCGTCGGGCAGGCCCTCGGCCCAGCTCTCGAAGATCTTCAGAACCTGGGCGCCGGCGTCCTGCTGCATCTTCAGATAGTGGGCGGTGGATTCCACCAGCACGTCCAGCAGACCCGCCACCAGCTCGGGGTGGGTATAGGCGTAGGAGCGGGCGGCGGCGCGCTCGCCCTTGCCGATGGTGCGCGCTTCGCCGTCCAGCATATAGGTGGCGACCGTCCACGGCGCCCCTGCAAAGCCGATCAGGGCGCGTTCAGGCTCCAGTTCCGCGCGCACGAGGCTGAGTGTCTGGCCCACGGCCTTGAGGGCCTCTCCAGCCTGCTGAGCCTTGTCGGCCATGGACTGCACCGACGGCAGAGCGCCCAGGCGCGGCCCTTCCCCCGCCTCGAACCACACCTTCTGGCCCAGGGCGCCGGGGATCAACAGGATGTCAGCAAAGACGATGGCGGCGTCAAAGCCGAACCGGCGCATCGGCTGCAGGGTCGCTTCCGCCGCCATTTCCGGATTCAGGCAGAAGGCGATGAAGTCCGGCGCCTTGGCCCGCAGCTCACGGTATTCCGGCAGGTAGCGCCCGGCTTGACGCATGAACCACACGGGCGGGCGGGAAAGGGTTTGGCCCTGGAGAGCCTGGATTAGAAGGGGCGTGCTCATGCTTCGGGCTTTAGGATGCACACCCCCAAGCCTCAATCCCTATTCAGATTTAAGAATTGAAAGAATTGGTAGGTGGAAGCAGGGCCGGGGAGCGCGGGGATAACTGCGGGCAGTCCCGGTTCGACTGCCTCTTGTCCCCTGATCGCGGCGTGGAAACCCAGGCGTTTACAAGGCGGGGTGTGAGTCATGGGGATAAGCCGTGAAACGCCCGTCAGACTCTGGCTTGCCTCTGGGCGCCGTTGTGGGTGAATCCGCGGGCGCCGTTGTTGGACAAAATGTCCTGCCCCCAGCACGGGATGAATCCTCGGCGCCCAGGCGGACGACTCCGGCGCCGATCACCACAACGGCGCCCGCGATCCCCGCTCGCGACCGGCGGCCAGGCTTGCTAGAGGATTCGGCGCCCGGTCTTTCACGAACGGCGCCCCGGCTTTTCAACAGGGCGCAGGGATGATCCGACCGCCGCCCAGAAGGAGACGCCGTCCTCATGAGCCCCGCCCGCCCGATCGGCGCTTCGCGCCTGGCCACCTATTTTCATATCCACCTGGTGTCGGACTCGACCGGCGAGACGCTGAACGCCATGGCCAAGGCGGTGATCGCGCGTTTTGACCGCGTCATTCCAATCGAGCATATCTACGCCCTGGTGCGTTCTCCCAAACAGATGGAACGGGTGCTGGAAGAGGTGGCGGCTGCGCCGGGCGTGGTTCTGCACACCCTGGTGGATCGGGAATTGCGTGAACAGCTTGAAGAAGGCTGCCGTCGCTTGCAGACACCGCAGATCGGGGCGCTGGACCCATTGGTCGGGGCTCTGTCTCGCTATCTGGGTGCGGACGTCTCGGCTAAGGTCGGCGCCCAGCACGCGCTCGACACGGGGTATTTCAACCGCATCGGCGCGCTGGACTACGCCATTGCTCATGATGACGGCCAGGGCGCGCTGGATCAGCTGGAGCTGGCGGACGTGGTGTTGTGCGGGGTCAGCCGGACCTCCAAGACCCCGACCTGCATCTATCTGGCGCACCGGGGCATTCGCGCGGCGAACGTGCCTCTGGTCCCGGGTCAGGAGGACGGCGAACGGTTGACGGCGCTGAAAAATCCTCTCGTGGTGGGGCTGACGGTTTCACCTGATCGTCTGGTTCAGATCCGTCGCAACCGCCTGGACGGGCTGAATGCGGGACATGCCTCTGAGTACGTTGATCATGACGCTGTGCGTGAAGAGACGATCAAGGCGCGCCGCGCCTTTGAACGGCGCGGCTGGCCGACCATCGACGTAACCCGCCGCTCGGTCGAAGAGACGGCGGCGGCCATCATCAACCTGCTGAGCGAGCGGCGCAGCCGCAAGCTGGGAGCCCCGATGTGACGACGACCGACGGCGAACGCCTGATCCTGGCCTCCAAGAGCGCCGCGCGCCGCGCTATGCTGACCGACGCCGGCGTGCCCTTCGCCGTCCAGGTCGCCGACGTGGATGAGGACGCCCTGAAGACGCCGGGCGTCGACCCGGTCGAGCTGGCGGTCGAACTGGCGCGGGCCAAGGCGCTGGCGGTGTCGCGCCATGACGCTGACGCCTGGGTGCTGGGCGCGGACCAGACCCTGTCGTTCGAGGGGGGGCTGGTGTCCAAGGCGCCGACGCTTCAGGCCGCGCGCGAACGCCTGAGCGCCATGCGCGGCCGCACGCACCAACTGCATTCCGGCGCCGCCCTGGCCCGCAACGGCCAGGTGGTCTGGTCCGGCGTGGACACGGTCGAGATGAAGGTGCGCGATTTTTCCGACGCCTTCCTCGACGCCTATCTGGCGGCGGAGGGCGAGGCCTTGCTGGCCTGCGTCGGCTCTTATCGGCTGGAGGGGCTGGGCTCGCAGCTGTTCGAGGCGGTCGAGGGCGACTACTTCACCGTTCTGGGCCTGCCGCTGTGGCCTGTTCTGGCCGAACTGCGGCGCGCGGGCGTGATCGCGTCATGAGCGGAACGCCAGTCGGCCGCATCACGGGCGCCACCCTGCTGGGCGGGATCGTCGGCAATCCGGTCAGCCATTCGCTCAGCCCGGTGATCCATAACGCCTGGCTGGAGGCCGGCGGGATCGACGGCGCCTACGTCGCCTTTGCGCCCAAGGATGCGGCGGGGTTTGAGGCTCTGGTCGCGGCGGGGCGCGCGGGGCTGGTCGCGGGCCTCAACGTCACGGCGCCGTTCAAGGAGCAGGCCTTCGCCCTGGCGGATGAGGCTGCGGCGGCGGCGCAGATGACGGGATCGGCCAACATCCTGGTCTTCGAGGACGGCCGGGTGCGGGCCGACAGCGCCGACGGCGCGGGTGTGCTCTACGCCCTGGCCGAACAGGCGCCGAAGCTGAAGCTGAACGGCGCCTCCGTCGTCATGCTGGGCGCGGGGGGCGCGGCGCGGGCGGGCGCGGGCGCCCTGATCGAGGCGGGCGCGGCCCTGTCCATTCTCAACCGCACGCGGGAACGGGCCGAGGCCCTGGCCGCCGATCTCGGTCCGGCGGTGTCGGTGGCCCCCGACGCGGGCGTTCTGGAAGGCGCCGATCTGGTCATCAACGCCCTGAGCGTCGCGCCGGATGTTTCGCTGGCGGCGCTGAAGCCTTCGGCCGTGGTCATGGACATGACCTATAAGCCCGTGGTCACGCCCCTGCTGGCGGCGGCCCGCGCGCGAGGGCTGACGACGGTGGACGGGCTGGCCATGCTGATCGGCCAGGCGGCGCCGTCGTTCGAGGCCATCTTCCGCCGCCCGCCGCCGCCGCTGGACCTGCGCGCCCTGCTGCTGAGCCATCTGGGAGAGACGGCGTGATCGTCCTGGGCCTGACCGGCTCGATCGGCATGGGCAAGTCGACGACCGCCCAGATGTTCGCCGACGAAGGCGCCGTGGTGTGGGACGCCGACGCCGCCGTTCACCGCCTCTACGGCCCCGGCGGCGCGGCGGTCGCGCCGCTGGCGCAGGCCTTTCCCGGCGTAGTCGTGGACGGCGCGGTCGACCGGCCGCGCCTGGCCGAGGCCCTGGGCCGCGACGAGGACGCTTTTCAGCGGCTGGAGGCCATCGTCCACCCCTTGGTGGCGGCTGACCGCGCCGAGGCGCTGAAGGCGGCGGCGGAAGGCGGGGCGCGTCTGGCGGTGGTCGACATCCCCCTGTTGTTCGAGACGGGCGGCGACGCCTTCGTCGACGCCGTGGCGGTGGTCACGGCCGACGCCGAGATTCAGGCCCAGCGCGTCCTGGCCCGCCCCGGCATGACGCGCGAGCGGTTCGACGCCATCCTGGCGCGCCAGACGCCGGACGCGGAAAAGCGCGCCCGCGCCGACTTCCTGATCGATACCGGACATGGTCTGGAGGCGGCGCGTGATCAGGTGCGGGCGGTCGTGGCGAAGGTTCTCGAACCGGATTGGAAGCCCGCGCCGCCGTCCGCCTGGGGCCTGGGCCGTCTGAGCCTGTTGGCCGAGGGCGTGGGCGGAACGGCCTGGCGGGCCGTCGCGCCCGACGGCCGCACCAGCGTGGTCAAGCGCCTGAGCCCGCAGGCGGCGCCGGATGCGCCTCATGCCCTGGCCTGGCTGCGTTGGCGCGACGGGTCGGGCGCGATCCGTCTGCTGGGCGCCCAGGGCCCCTGGCAGTGGCTGGAGGACGCCGGCGATCACATGCTGGCCGCCGTGCTGGAGACGGAGGGCGATGAGGCCGCGACCCGCATCGCCGCCGACGTGCTGAGGGCGCTCCATGGGCCTTCGGATCGTCCGGCCGAGGGCCTTCAGACCATGACGGACCGCTTCGCCGCCCTGAGGCTTGAGGCGACGAGACGGGGCGGTCTGTTCGATGAGGCGGCGATTATGGCGGCGGGCCTGATGGCCGAGGGGACGCCGATCCGGCCGCTGCACGGCGACCTTCATCACGACAACATCCTGCACGGCCCGCGCGGCTGGCTGGCGATCGACCCGCATGGCGTTCTGGGCGATCCGGCCTATGACGCGGCCAATCTGCTCTATAATCCCTTGGAGCGGCAGGATCTCCGGACCGATCCCGCACGGGCGCGGCGGCTGGCCGAAACCTTGGGGCCGGCGGTCGGGCGGCCCGCCCAGGCGGTCATGGCCTGGGGCTTCTGCCACGCCTGCCTCTCCGCCGCCTGGCATCTGGAGGACGAGAACCACGAGGAGGCGCAGCGCAGCCTGGCGGTCGCGCGGGCGATCCGTCGCGCCCTGGAGGGTTGAACCCTTTCGCTTAAGGCCGAACCCCGGCATTAAGGGGCATGGCCCGCGAAATCGTTCTCGACACTGAAACCACCGGCTTCGACCCCAAGACGGGCGACCGGCTGATCGAAGTGGGCTGTATCGAGATCGAGGATCTGCTGCCGACGGGGCGAACCTTTCACCGCTTCATCAACCCTGAGCGGCTGATCCCGCCGGACGCCATCAAGGTGCACGGCATCACCGACGACAAGGTGAAGGACGCGCCCAAGTTTCATGAGGTCGTCGATGACCTGATGGAGTTTCTAGGCGATGCGCCCCTGATCGCGCACAACGCCAACTTCGACCGCAACTTCATCGATTTCGAGATCGGCCGCATCGGCCGCAAGCCGCCGCCGCAGGACCGCTGGATCGACACCCTGGCCCTGGCCCAGAAGCGGTTTCCGGGCATGGCCAACTCGCTGGACGCCCTGTGCAAACGCTACAAGATCAGCCTGGTCGAGCGCACCTTGCACGGCGCCCTGATCGACGCCCGTCTGCTGGCCGAGGTCTATCTGGAGTTGCGCGGCGGCAAGGAACGCGCGCTCGACCTGACCTCGACGCGCGGCGGCGCGGCCGAAACGGCGGAGCGGGTCGCCTACGGCGCCCGGCCGCGTCCCCTGCCCTCTTTCGTCACGGCCGAGGAAGAGGCCGCCCACCTGGCCTTCCTCAAGGCGACGATCAAGGACTTCAGCCTGTGGGCGGGCTACGGCGTGACGGTCACGACCGAGGCTGAAGAAGCCGCCTGATCGGGCGCGTCCGTCGGGACGGGGCTCATCAATATGTAGGTTCCGGGTCGGGCCTGGTGCGCGTCGATCTGGGGGACCAGGCGCCGGAAATGCTCGCTGGCGCAGTGGGCGTCGAGCGCGGCCTGGTCAGGCCATTCCTCGATGAAGATGAAATGGCCGGGCTGTTTGCGATCCTCGAACAGGTCATAGGCGCGGCACAAGGGCTCCCGCCGCGTCAGCCGCACCAGTTCGGCATAGAGGGGCCGCACCGCCTCGACATGCTCGGGTTTGATGAAGTCCTCGGCGATGACCTTGAGCATGGGCCCTCCTGCGCAAGAAAAAGGGGCGCCCGACCGGACGCCCCTTCTACATAAGATAGTCGCTCAAGCAGCGAGGCGCCGCGCGCCTCGCGTTAGCGACCCTTTATCATGCCTGGCCGGTTTCGGCCGGGGCGCCGGCGATCTGCTGCTGGCGGGCGACGTAGATGGCGGCGAAGTCGATGGGATCGACCATGAAGGGCGGATAGAAGCCGCCGTCAGAGGTCGCCTGGGCGATGACCTGGCGCGCGAAGGGGAAGAGGTAGCGCGGGCACTCGATCAGCAGCAGGGGCTCGATGTCCTGGGGCTGGACGCCTTGCAGGGCGAACAGGCCGCCGTAGAGCAGTTCCACGTGAAACACCGGCGACTGATCGTCGGCCGTGGCCTTGATCGACAGCTTCAGATCGACTTCGAACAGACCGTCGGGACGGCCCTGGGCGTTCATCTCGACGCCCATGTCGATGGCGGGCTTGCCGTCGATGCGCAGGCTGTCCGGGGCCTTGGGGTTCTCGAACGACAGGTCGCGGACGTACTGGGCTAGGATGCGGAAGCCGGGGCCTTGTGGCTGGCCGCCCTGCGGCTGGGCTTGGTCGGGCGTCTGGCCGTTGGCGTCGGCGGGCGGCGTGGCGTCGGTCATGAGTCTGAAAACCGTCTTATAGGAATGAGGCGTCCCGCTCCCCCTGGAGGCGGGTCTGAGGGGGCGGCGGTAGCATGGCGAGACCCTGTGTCGCAACGTCGAGACCCGCGTTCGCCTCTCGCTTCGCCTTGCGCCCGCCCGGATCGACCCCTAATCACGTTGTATGAGCTGCCCTTTCGCCTTTGGGGAGAAACCCGAGGCGCTTCCCTGTCGGGAAGATGAGGCCTGACCAGTCGAGGAACCCACCGTGCCGGTGACCTTTCAGATCGTGATCTTCGCCGTCATCGCGGCGGTGCTGTTGTTCCAACTCTATAATGTGCTGGGCAAGAAGGTCGGCCGTCAGCCCGAGGACAATCCCAAGCCCGTCCCGGTTCCCGCAGCCCCTGCCGGCGCGCCTGAAGCCGTGCGCGGCCCCGTTGTCGACCCCGCGCTGACGGCCGCCATCGCAGGCTTGAAGGCGCGCGAGCCGAACTTCGACCCGCACCGCTTCCTGGAAGGCGCGCGCCAGGCCTATGAGACCATCGTCCGCGCCTACGCCAAGGGCGACCGCGACGCCTTGCGTCCGCTGCTGACCGACAAGGTCATGGGCTCGTTCGAGGCCGGCATTGCGGCGCGCGAGGCGCGCGGCGACGCCGAGAGCGTCGAACTGGTCCACGCCCCACGCGCCGATCTGGAGCTGGCCACGACCGAGGGCGACCGCGCCCTGGCCAAGGTGCGCTTCCTGGCCGAGGTGCGCGGCTCGGTCACGCCTTCGGGCGGCGAGACCGTCACCGAAGAGCGCCGCACGGCCGAGATCTGGACCTTCGAGCGCCGCCTGGGCGCCTCGGACCCCAACTGGGCCCTGACCCGCGTCGAGCCGGCGACCGCCTGATGATCGCACGGTCCGCGCCCCTCGATCAGACGGGCGCGGCCCGTCTCCTTACGGCTCCGCTTGGGCGACTGGGCGGTCTGTCCGGCGTTCTGGCCCTGACCCTGCTGGCGGCGGCCTGCGCCTCGACGCCGCGCCCGGTTCCGCCGACGCCTGATCCTGTCCCCCTGCCGCCGCCGGTGTCGCCGCCGGTTCCGCCGGCCGCCGGAGATCTCAGCCTGGCCGCCCTGCCCGGCTGGGCCGAGGAAGACCACCTGGCGGCCCTACGCGCCTACGCCGCCGGTTGCGGCCCGTCGCGCATCGCCATTGAGACCTGCCGCGACGCCCGCGCCCTGGCCGCCCGCGCCAATCCCAGCGACGCCCGCGCCTTTCTGGAAAGCCGTTTCACCGCCGCCGAGGTGCGCACCGACGACGGCGGGCGCGGCCTGTTGACCGCCTATTTCGCGCCCGAGTATCCGGCCCGCCGCGTTCCGGACGCCGAGTTCGACGCCCCGGTCTTGAGCCGCCCGACCAATCTGTCCAGCGTCGGCGATCGCGCCGCCATCGAGGCGGGCTCGGCCCAGTCCTCGGCCCTGGCCTGGATGAAGGCGGAGGATCTGTTCTTCCTGCAGATCCAGGGCTCGGGAACCCTGACCTTCCCCGACGGCGCCCGCCTGCGCGCCGCCTACGCCGCCGACAACGGGGCCAAGTTCGTCGGCATCGCCCGACCGATGACCGAGGAAGGCCTCTTGCCCCGCGACGGCACGTCGGGCGAAGCCATTCGCGGCTGGCTGGCTTCGCATCGCGGACCCGAGGCGCGCCGGGTGATGGCGCTGAACCCGCGCTACATCTTCTTCACCACCAGCCCTGACGACGGCAATGAGGCGACGGGCGCGGCGGGCGTGCCCCTGCCCGCACGACGCTCGGTGGCGGTCGATCCGTCACGCTGGACCTATGGCGAAGCGGCCTGGATCGAGGCGGACGGCGGCAATCTGCGCGGCGCTCGCGCCAGCTATCGCGGCCTGGTCATGACGCTGGACACCGGCTCGGCTATTCGCGGCCCGGTGCGCGCCGACCTCTACATCGGCCGGGGCGACGCGGCGGGGCATGAGGCGGGCGCCGTGCGCCACCCCTTGCGCATGTGGCGGCTGATCCCGCGCGGCTAGGAACCGCGCGACGTCGCAAAAGGTTGCTACGGTGAAGCCGTCGCCGGGAGGACGCCATGACACGCACCCTTGCCTATCCGATGGATCGCCGCCTGTTCATGGCCGGGGTCGCCGTCGGCGGCCTGACGGCGAGCGGGGCGGCCCAGGCCCAAGCGGCGGCGACGACCGTCTTTCACGGCGGTCCGATCCGCACCATGGACGATGCGCAGCCGTCGGCCGAGGCCGTGGCGGTGCGCGGGCAGACCATCCTGGCGGTCGGCGCCCTGGACGCGGTGCGGGCGGCGGCGGGACGAGGCGCGCGCCTGGTCGACCTTGACGGCCGGACCCTGTTGCCGGGCTTTTTCGATCCGCATGGGCACGTCTCCATGGTCGGGTTGCAGGCGCGCTACGCCAACCTCCTGCCTGCGCCGGACGGCGAAGGGAACGACATCGCCGCCCTGCAGCGGATCACGCGCGACTGGATGAACCGTCATGAGGCGCTGGTGCGCGACACCGGCCTGATCATCGGCTTCGGCTATGACGACTCCCAGCTGAAGGAGCGGCGGCACCCCACGCGGGACGAACTGGACGCCATATCCGACGTCGTGCCGGTGCTGTTCCTGCATCAGTCGAGCCATCTGGGCGCGGCCAACGGCGCGGCCCTGGCGGCGGCGGGGATCGGGGCGGACACGGCCGACCCGGACGGCGGGGTGATCCGACGCAAGGACGGCTCGCGCGAGCCGAACGGCGTGCTGGAGGAAACCGCCCTGTTCGCCGTCATGGGCGCCCTGTTCACCCGCCTGGACGCCGAAGCCAACCGTCAGATGATCGTCGAGGGCGCGCGCTACTACGCCCGCTTCGGCTACACCACGGCCCAGGACGGACGGTCGTCCACCGACACCTGCCGCATGATCGCGGGCCTGGCCGAGGCAGGCGCCCTGCCCATCGACATCCTGTCGTTTCCCGACATCCTGACCTCGACCGACGTCATGGCCACGCCGCTGTATCGGCGGAACTATGAGGGGCGCTATCGTATCGGCGGGGTCAAACTGACGCTGGACGGCTCGCCCCAGGCCAAGACCGCCTGGCTGTCCCAGCCCTATTTCGTCCCGCCCGAGGGCCAGCCCGCCTCCTGGCGCGGCTATCCGGCGGTGACGGAGCAGCAGGCCCTGAACGCCCTGGACCTGGCCTTCGCCAACGACTGGCAGATCGAAGTTCACGCCAACGGTGACGCCGCCATCGACCTGATGATCGCCGCCGTGCGCGAGGCGAGCCGCAAGCACGCCGTCCGCGACCGCCGCCCGGTGCTGATCCACGGCCAGACGACGCGGATGGACCAGCTGGACGAGCTGAAGGCCCTGGGGATCGTCCCCTCCCTCTTCCCCATGCACACCTTCTACTGGGGCGACTGGCACCGGGATTCCGTGCTGGGACCGCGCCGGGCGGAGTTGATCTCGCCCTGCGGTTCGGCCTGGCGGCGCGGGATGCACTTCACCAGCCACCACGACGCCCCGGTGGCCAATCCCGACGCCATGAGGGTTCTGTCGGCCACGGTCACGCGCCGCACCCGCTCGGGCGACATTCTGGGGCCGGATGAGCGCGTGCCGGTCGATGTCGCGCTGAAGGCCATGACCCTGTGGGCCGCCTGGCAGCATTATGAGGACGACCGCAAGGGCTCGCTCACGGCCGGCAAGCTGGCGGACATGATCCTGCTGGATGCGGACCCCATGACCGTCGATCCCGACCGCCTGGCCGGGATCAAGGTCACGGACGTCTATAAGGACGGCCGCCCGGTCGAGTTGGGCTGAAGCCCTAGCGCTTCTTCAGACTGCCCAGCACGCCGCGCAGCAGTTCGCGGGTGATGGTCGAGCCGGCGGTGCGCAGCACCGACTTGGTCAGGGCCTCCATCGGCGTCTGGCGGCTGGAGGTCCGTGCGCGCGGCGCCGCGCGTTCGCGGGCGGGCGCCGGGGCCGAACGCGCCGCCTTTTCCGCCGCCTTGGCTTCGGCGGCGGCAGTGGCGGTCTCGGCTTCGATGCGGTCGGCCTGGGCGCGGCGGGCCTTCAGCACCTCTTCGGCCGACTCGCGGTTGACCGCCGTGTCATAGACGCCGCGCACCGGGCTGGCGGCCAGCGTCGCGGCGCGCTCGGCCTCGGTCGCCGGGCCGAGGCGCGAATCCGGCGGACGGATCTTGGTCTGGGCCACCACGGTCGGCGCGCCCTTTTCATCGAGGGTGGAGACCAGGGCCTCGCCCACGCCCAGGGCCTGAATGGCCTCGGCGGTGTCGAAGGCGGGATTGGTGCGGAAGCTCTGGGCGGCGGCGCGCAGGCCCTTCTGCTCGGCGGGGGTATAGGCGCGCAGCGCGTGTTGCACCCGGTTGCCCAGCTGGGCCAGGACGCTGTCGGGGATGTCGGCCGGGTTCTGGGTGACGAAATAGACGCCGACGCCCTTGGAGCGGATCAGGCGCACCACCTGCTCGACCTTTTCCAGCAGGCCCTTGGGCGCGTCGTTGAACAGCAGGTGCGCCTCGTCGAAGAAGAAGACCAGGCGCGGCTTCTCCGGGTCGCCGATCTCGGGCAGCTGCTCGAACAGCTCGGACAGCAGCCACAGCAGGAAGGCGGCGTACAGGCGCGGGCTGTTCATCAGCCGCGTGGCGTCCAGCACGTTCACCTGGCCCCGGCCGTCGAGCGCCGTCCGCATCATGTCCTCCAGACGCAGGGCCGGTTCGCCGAAGAAGGCCTTGCCGCCCTGCTGTTCGAGCTGGAGCAGGGCGCGCTGGATGGCGGCGATGGAGGTTGGCGAGACGTTGCCGACCTCGCGGCCGATGGTCTGGGCGTTCTCGCCGACATAGGCCAGCAGGGCGCGCAGATCCTCAAGGTCCAGCAGCAGCAGGCCTTCCTTGTCGGCGACGTGGAAGGCGACGGTCAGCACCCCCTCCTGCACGTCGTTCAGCTCCAACATCCGCGCCAGAAGCACGGGACCGACGTCGGACACGGTGGCGCGGATCGGGTGGCCCTTCTGACCGTACAGATCCCAGAAGACGACCGGGGCCGACTTGCCGTTCAGCGTCAGGCCCATCTTGCCCGCGCGCTCGGCGAACTTTTCGACTCCGCCGTCCTGGCTGACGCCGGACAGGTCGCCCTTCACATCGGCGCAGAAGACGGGGACGCCCGCTTCGGAAAAGCCCTGGGCCATGATCTGCAGGGTCACGGTCTTGCCCGTGCCGGTGGCGCCGGCGACGACGCCGTGGCGGTTGGCCCGATTCAGCAGCAGCCGCTCGGGCGCGCCCTCGAAGGACTGGCCGAGAAACAGGGCGGGGGCGTCGGTCATGAAGAGGGTCTCCTGCGTACTGTTCCATGCTTAATCGACCGGGCCGTCGCCGCAAGGCGGAACCTCGGCGGTTTACAGCGATTGACGCCGTTCCCGGTCACGACGACAGTTCCGCCATGAAGCTTCCGATCACCGTCAGTCACTCCTCCCCGGCCACGAATGCGGTGGTGCTGATCGCCGTCGTGGCGGCGGGGGCGGCGCTCTACTGGCTCAGGGACATTCTGACGCCCCTGGCCATGGCCCTGTTCCTGATGATCATGATCGACGGAGTGAAGCGCGCCCTTGAGCGGCGCACGCCGATTCCGCCGCGTTTCGCCGGGGCGGCGGCCCTGATCCTGGTGGTGCTGGGCTTCCTGGCCTCGATCTGGATCATCGTCGACGGGGCGGCCGGCTTCTTCACCGACGCCTCGGGCGTGGCGGGCAGCATCGGCCCGCGCATCGATCAGATCAGCCGTGACGTCTCGGCCCTGGTCGGGGTCAGCGATCCGCCGACCCTGCACGACATGATCGCCGGCATTGACGTGCGCGGCTGGCTGACCAGCGCGGCCTTCCAGGTGCAGGGCGCGGCCACCGGCGCCTTCTTCGTCATGATCTACCTGGGCTTCCTGCTGGCGTCGCAGGCGGGCTTCCGCAAGAAGATGGTCGGCATGTTCCCGGAACGCGGCCCGCGCCAGGAGGCGCTGGAGGTGTTCGAGCGCGTGCGCGGCGGGGTTGAGGGCTATCTGTGGGTCCAGGCCGTGACCGGGGCCATGATCTGCGCCGTGGCCTGGGTGCTGATGCGGGCGGTCGGGCTTCAGAACGCCGAGTTCTGGACCTTCGTCATCTTCATCGTCGGCTTTATTCCGGTGCTGGGCGGCGCCGTCGCGGGCTGCGCCCCGCCCCTGTTCGCCCTGGTCCAGTTCGAAAGCTACTGGCCCGCCCTGATCCTGTTCGTCGGTCTTCAGACCCTGCTGTTTCTGGTGGGTAACCTGGTCCAGCCGCGGATGCAGGGCGACAATCAGAACATCGACCCCATCGTCGTCCTTCTGGCCCTGGCCTTCTGGGGCAAGCTGTGGGGCGTGGCGGGGATGTTCCTGTCGACCCCGCTGGCGGTGATGGCCATGGCCATCCTGGCCGAGTTCAAGGGCTCGCGCTGGATCGCCGTGCTGTTGTCCGGCGACGGCGAGCCCTATGCGCAGAAGCGCGGCAGGGAATCGGAAAAGGAGGGCGGATCTTCCTGGCTCGGACGGATTCTTGGCCGCGACGTCCCGCCGCAGGACGAAAGCCGGAAATAATCCTTCAATTGTCCTTGAATGGCCGTAATCGTCGCCTATCTCATCCTCACACGACGCGGCCCTCCCCTCCCCCTCCCGGGCCGCGGCGTCTGAGGCCGGCGCTTCCCCTCCCCCTCCTAAGCGCCGGACCGAGCAGGCCGTCGGACATCGTTCGACGGCCTTGTTCGTTTCAGGGGACTGTCTCACAGCACATTGCTGAGGCTGCTTCCGTCCGATCACGGCGGAATTGGGGCTTTTCCTGCTCGACTTGACGGTGCTGGAGATACAAACGGTCCACAACTGGGCCCGTTGCGCCACATGCTGCGGTGCACACTGAAATTCCCTGTCTTTCGGGGCGTCGGCGGCCTAGCCGTTCTCGCCGGGGACGCTAAGGTGCGGCTGTTTTCCCCAGCGGTTTTCCACCGCGCCGTTCGAGACCTGAGTCATGTCCGCTGCTTCGCGCATCGTTCCCGCCGTTCCCGCCGACCTGGGAGCGCTGGAGGCGGCCTACGCGCGGATTGCGGCGCCGCCGGGCGCGGCGGAGAAGACCCTGCTGGCTCAGGCCTTCGACGACTATTCGGCCGATGAGACGCCCGAACTGGGCGGCGACGACCTGGCGGTCCTGCTGGCGGGGGCCTGGCGCGGCGCCGAGGCCCGCAAGGCGGGCGAGCCCGCCCGCATCACCGTCGGCCCCCTGGCCGACGCCGCCGGCGTCAACACCGGCTATGATCAGATTCTGATCCTGCAGGACGACGGCCCCTTCCTGGTCGACAGCGTCCTGGGCGAGCTGGCCGAGGCCGGCGTCACCGTCCGCGCCCTGTTCCACCCGATCGTCGAGGTCGAGGCCGGCCGTCGCGACTCCCTGATCATCGTCGTCATCGACCACCTGCCGCAGGAGCGCCGCGACGCCCTGGGCGAGGGCCTGGCTCAGGCCATGGCCGACGTGCGCGTCGCCGTGCGCGACCACGGCGCCATGGTCCAGACCATGCGCGACGCCGTCCAGCGTCTTGAAGCCGCCCCGCCGAAGGGCGTCGATCCCGAGGTGCTGAAGGAGAACCTCGAGTTCCTGCGCTGGGCCAAGAGCGATCACTTCGTCTTCCTGGGCGCGCGCGACTACGACTATCCGCGCGACGCTTCGGGTTCGTATGAGGCCGAGGCGCCCCTGAACCAGTCCAGCGACGGCCTGGGCGTGCTCAGCGATCCCGAGCGCCGCGTCCTGCGCCGCGCCTCCGAGCCCGCCGTCCTGACCGCCGCCATGCAGCGCCAGCTGGACGAGAGCGATCCGGTCACCGTGGCGAAGGCCAACATGCGCTCGCGCGTGCATCGCCGCGCCTACATGGACTACGTCGGGATCAAGCGCTACGACGCCGACGGCAAGGCGACCGGCGAGACCCGCTTCGTCGGCCTGTTCACCGCCGAAGCCTACGACAAGATGGCCAAGGAAGTGCCGCTGATCCGGCGCAAGGTCGCCAATGCGCTGGAACGCGCCGGCAAGACGCCGGGCAGCCACAACCACAAGCGCCTGAAGAACATCCTCGAGAACTATCCCCGCGACGAGCTGTTCCAGATCGGCGAAGACGAGCTGCTGGATACGGCGCTGGGCATTCTGCATCTGTACGACCGTCCGCGCATCCGCTTGTTCACGCGCCGTGATCCGTTCGACCGCTTCGTCTCGGTGCTGTGCTTCATACCGCGCGAGCGCTTCGACGCGGGCCTGCGCCAGCGCATCGGCGGCATCCTGGCCCAGGCCTGGGGCGGTCGCGTCTCGGCCTGGTATCCGCAGCTGACCGATCAGCCGCTGACCCGCGTCCACTACATCATCGGCGTGACGCCCGGCGATCACCCGACCCCGGACCTGCAGGCTCTGGAGGCCGAGGTGGCCGAGGCCGGCCGCAGCTGGATCGATCGCTTCGAGCGCGCCTTGCGCCTGGCCGGGGTCGATGAAGCCGCCGTCGGCCCGACCAGCGCTCGCTGGGCCGACGGCTTCGGCGTGGCCTTCCGCGCCCGCTATGACGCGGCCGAGGCCGTGGCCGACCTGGAGCAGTTCGACCGTCTGAACGACGGCTCGGCCGCCGACGGCGTCAACGCCGAGCCGGTGGCGGTGCGCGCCTTCCGCACGGCCGACGAGACCAATCTGCAGTTCCGCTTCAAGCTGTATCGCCGCGGTTCGGCCGTGCCGCTGTCGGACGTCCTGCCGATCCTGGCCGACATGGGCCTGAAGACGCTCGAGGAATCCGACCACGTCGTGCGCACGATCGGCCAGGAGCCGATCTACATCCACGACTTCCTGCTGGAAGACCCGCGCGGCGCCGACCTGGTGTTCGCCGACCTCAAGACCCCGTTCGAAGAGGCCTTCAAGGCCGTGTGGAACGGCCGCACCGAGAGCGACGGCTTCAACCGCCTGGTGCTCGAGCTGGGCGTCGACTGGCGCGAGGCGGCCCTGATCCGCACCCTGGCCCGCTATCGCCAGCAGACGGGCCTGGACCCGTCGCAGTCGGTGCAGGAAGCCGCCCTGCGCGAGTACCCCGACGCAGCGCGCGCCATCCTGTCGCTGTTCAAGGCCAAGTTCGACCCGGCGCACGGTGGTTCGGTCGCCGAGCGTGAGGCGGCCGTGGCCGAACTGGACGCCAAGATCGAAACCCTGCTGCAGGACGTGAAGAGCCTGGATCACGACCGGGCCCTGCGCCGCATCGCGGCCCTGATCGACGGGATCAAGCGCACCAACTTCTATCAGGTCGACGCCGAGGGCACGCCCAAGGCCCATATCTCGATCAAGATCGCCGGTCAGGAACTGGCCGACCTGCCCCTGCCCAAGCCTTTCCGCGAAATCTTCGTCTGGGCGCCGCACATCGAGGGCTCGCACCTGCGCTTCGGCCCGGTGGCGCGCGGGGGCCTGCGCTGGTCGGACCGTCGCGACGACTTCCGCACCGAGGTTCTGGGTCTGGTGAAGGCCCAGCAGGTCAAGAACTCGGTCATCGTGCCGGTCGGCTCCAAGGGCGGCTTCTATCCCAAGCAGCTGCCGGTCGGCGGCACGCGCGAGGAGACCCAGGCCGAGGCCATCCGCGCCTACAAGACCTTCCTGTCCGGCATGCTGGACATCACCGACAACATTGTCGGCGACGGCGCCCCGGTGCGTCCGACCAATGTCGTGGCCTGGGAGGGCGACGACCCCTATCTGGTCGTGGCCGCCGACAAGGGCACGGCGACCTTCTCGGACATCGCCAACGGCGTGAGCCAGTCCTACGGCTTCTGGCTGGACGACGCTTTCGCGAGCGGCGGCTCGGCCGGCTATGACCACAAGGAAATGGGCATCACCGCGCGCGGCGCCTGGGAAGCGGTCAAGCGCCACTTCCGCGAGATGGGCAAGGACATCCAGAGCGAGCCCTTCACCGTGGTCGGCGTCGGCGACATGTCCGGCGATGTCTTCGGCAACGGCATGCTGCTGTCCAAGGCGATCAAGGTGGTGGCCGCCTTCGATCACCGCGACATCTTCATCGATCCGAACCCGGACGTGGCGAAGTCGTGGGCCGAGCGCAAGCGCCTGTTCGAGACGCCGCGCACCAGCTGGCAGGACTATGACAAGAGCCTGATCTCCGAAGGCGGCGGCGTCTTCTCGCGCTCGGCCAAGTCGATCGCCCTGACGCCGCAGATCAAGGTGCTGCTGGACATCGAGGCCGACAGCGTCGATCCGGTCACCCTGATGCAGGCCATCCTCAAGGCCCGCGCCGAGCTGCTCTACTTCGGCGGCATCGGCACCTACATCAAGGGCGCCGGCGAGACCAACCTGCAGGTCGGCGACAAGGCCAACGACGCCATCCGCATCAACGGCGGCGAGATCCGTGCGCAGGTCGTCGGCGAAGGCGCCAACCTGGGCGCGACCCAGCTCGGCCGGATCGAAGCCGCCCGCGCGGGCGTGCGTCTGAACACCGACGCCATCGACAACTCGGCCGGCGTGGACTCATCGGACCACGAGGTGAACATCAAGATTCTGACCGGCGGCGCCATCGCCTCGGGCCATCTGAAGGCCGAGGATCGCAACGCCCTGCTCAAGTCGATGACCGACGAGGTCGCGGACAAGGTGCTGGCCCACAACTACGACCAGACCCTGGCCCTGACCCTGCAACAGGCCGAAGGCGCGGCCGCGCTGGACGCTCAGCAGGCCTTCATGCAGCACCTGTCGTCGATCGGTAAGCTGAACCGGGCGGTCGAATACCTGCCCGACGACGCCCGCATCGCCGAGATGAAGCTGCAAGGCCAGGCCCTGACCCGGCCGGAGCTGGCGGTCCTGACCGCCTATTCCAAGCTCGAGCTGTTCGACGAGATCGTCGGCTCGACGGCGCCGGACGACGCCTTCTTCGAACGCCTGCTGCTGGAGTACTTCCCGGCGCCGCTGGCCCAGTTCGAAGAGGACATGAAGGGGCACCGCCTGCGCCGCGACATCATCGCCACCGTGCTGTCGAACGAGATCGTCAACATGGCCGGGCCGACCTTCCCCGACCGCCTGCGCGCGGCGGCGGAATGCGACACCGCCGCCATGGTCACGGCTTTTGAGACCGCCCGCCACGTCTTCCGCCTCGACGAGGCCTGGAAGGCGGTGTCGGCCCTGGACCTGAAGATCCCGGCCGAGGCCCAGACGGCCCTCTATCAGGAGATCGCCCTGGTCCTGCGTCGCCAGACCTTCTGGCTGGCGCGCCGCGCGGCCCGCACCGAGACGACGGTCGGCGGCATGATCGCCGCCTATCAGCCCGCCGCCGACGCCCTGCGCGCCGCCGGCCCGGAAGTGCTGTCGCGCTATGAGCACGCTCGCTACGAAGGCCGGGTCCAGACCTTCATCGGTCTGGGCGCGCCGGAAGATCTGGCCCGCGACATCGCCATGTTGCGTCCGATGGTGGCCACGGCCGACATCGGCGACCTGTCGGGCGAACTGGGTTGGGACGCCCCGGCCATGGCCCGCGTCTATCACCAGGTCGGCGCCGCCTTCGACTTCGACCGCCTGCGCGTGGCGGCCGGGTCGGTGCCGTCCGGCGATCGCTTCGATCGCCTGGCCGTGCGTCGCCTGATCCAGGATCTGATGACCGAGCAGCAGCAGCTGACCCGCGCCGTGGCCAAGGCCTCGGCCCAGGCGGCGGGCGCCGGCGAGGACAGCGCCGAACAGGCGGTCGACGCCTGGATCGGCGCCCGCATGGATCAGGTGGAGGCCCTGCGCGCCTCGGTCGATGAGATCGAGACCTCGGGCTCCGGCTGGACCTTCGCCAAGCTGACCATCGCCAACGGCGAGATCCGCGAGGTGCTGGCTTCGGCTTCCTAAGCGAGGTGACGCCGGGCGTGAGCCCGGCGTCACGCGCTACGTTCGCGACGCGGTCGCTCACTGCTTGAGCGCTTTTAGTGCGCTATCGCTCGCCGCGCGGCGGTTCGCTGCTTGAGCGCATGAGGCGCTCGAACAGGAGCGGCTCGCGTCGGCGCCGCAATCAGGGCCCGTCCGTTTCGTCGTTTGGCGAGGCGGGCGGGCCTTGGCGTTTGGGGCGGGGTCGGTTTAGGTGGCCCCCTGCTGTTCAGCGAACCGGAGGGCCCATGCCCAGGAAGTTCCTCGTCGTCGTCGACGACACTCCCGAATTGGACGCCGCCCTGGCCTACGCCGCACGCCGCGCGCGTTCGACCGGGGGCCATGTGGTGCTGTTGCGCGCCCTGGTCGGCGGATCGGACGAGCACTGGTCCGGCGTCCGCGACGAAATCCGTCGCCAACAGCGCGAGGAGGCCGAGGCTCTGCTGGCCCGGCTGGGGGAAAAAGTCGCCGAGACGTCCGGCGCCCCGCCCGTCTATCTGATCGAGGAAGGCGATCCCCAGGCCGCCATCCGCAAGGCGGTCAGCGACGATCCCGACATCAAGATCCTGATCCTGGCCGCCGGCGCCAACGGGCGCGGCCCTGGCCCCCTGATTTCCGCCGTTTTGAAACACGGCGCCGGCTTCACCGGTCGAAAGCTGCCCGTCACAATCGTGCCCGGCGAACTGACGGAAGAAGAGATTCAGGATCTGGCCTGACCATCATGATGCTCCGTTTGATCGCCGCCGCTGTTCTTCTTTCGACAACGGCGTTCGCGCCGCATGCCCTGGCGCAGGCGGCGGTCCGGGCCTACGCCGTGCAGGGGGATTGCGACGGCCGTGCCGTTACAGCCGTACGCATGGCCGAGGGCTATTGCCTCGGTCTGGTGTGGCAGGGGGCGGGCCAGGACGGGCCGCGGATGCCGCGCGGTCTGATGCCGCTGGAGGGCGGCGACTGGCTGGTCACGGACCTGGGCGCCTGGGAGGCGGGCAAGGGGGCGGTGTGGCGGCTGTCGTTTGCGGCCGACGGCGCGGCGGCGCGCTGGCGGCGGCTGGCGAGCGGCCTTTCGATGCCGCACACGGTCAAGCGCGGGCCGGACGGGCGGATTTATGTGTCCGAGATGAACCGCATCCTGACGCTGGATCCCGACGCGGCCGATGCGCAGGCCAGCGTCCGCACCGTCATCGGCGACCTGCCGGACAACCGGCTGCACGACAACCGCCACCCGCTGTCCAGCTTCGTCTTCGACGGGAACGGCGACCTGCTGGTCAATGTCGGGGCGCCCAGCGACCGCTGTCTGGACGCGGCGGGCAAGCCGAAGACGGATGCGCGCGGGGCCTGCGTCGAGGACGCCGCGACGGCGCAGGTGCGGCGCCACGCCTATCTGGGGAACGGCCGCTGGGCGGAAGAAAGCACCGTCTTCGCCAGCGGGCTGCGCAACTCCATCGCCCTGGTGCGCCATGCGTCGGGAACGGTGCTTCAGGCCGAGAACTCGGTCGATCTGGACACGCCGAACCACCCCTATGACGAGGTGAACGTGCTGACCCAGGGGCGCCATTACGGCTGGCCCTATTGCGTCGATCTGGTGACGCCCCTGCCTGGCTGGCCGGCGCGTCAGGCGCGCTGCGGCGAGCGTGAGCGCCCAATCGCCCTTCTGCCGCCGCACGCGGCGCCGCTGGACCTGATCTATTACGACGGGGCGATGTTCCCTGAGCTGCAGGGGCGGCTGCTGATGACCTGGCACGGCTTCCGCCGCGCTGCCGGACGCATCGTGGCGGTCGAGACGGACGAGGCGGGCCGGCCTCTGACCGATATCGGCGGGCGCTACGCCATCTATCCGCGCGGCGCCCTGCCCTACCCCGCCGGCGCGCCCAGCGTGAACGGCAAGGTGCTGACGCCGGGCTGGGATAGGATCGCCGGCCGCCACCCGCGCGGCTCTCCCGTGACGATGGCGACGGCGCCGGACGGCTCCATCTGGGTCACGGATGACAGAAGCCGGGCGATCCTGAGAATCGCCCGGCCCCGGTAGGCTTGGGTTGTCAGGGGCGGCTTAGCCCTCGCGGCCGTCCCGCTTGGCCAGGACGCGCAGGCGCAGGGCGTTCAGCTTGATGAAGCCCTCGGCGTCCTTGTGGTCATAGGCCTGGACGCCTTCCTCGAAGGTCACCAGATCCTGATCGTACAGGCTGTTGGGGCTTTCGCGGCCGATGATGGTGACGTTGCCCTTGTAGAGTTTGACGCGGACCACGCCCGACACCTTTTGCTGGCTGTGGTCGATGGCGGCCTGCAGCATCTCGCGCTCGGGGCTGAACCAGAAGCCGTTGTAGATGAGCGAGGCGTATTTCGGCATCAGCTCGTCCTTCAGGTGCATGGCGCCGCGATCGAGCGTGATCGACTCCATGCCGCGGTGGGCGGCCAGCAGGATGGTCCCGCCGGGGGTCTCATAGACGCCGCGCGACTTCATGCCGATGAAGCGGTTCTCGACCATGTCCAGACGGCCGATCCCGTTGTCGTGGCCCAGCTGGTTCAGCTTGGTCAGCAGGGCGGCGGGCGACAGGGCCTCGCCGTCGATGGCGACCGGATCGCCCTTTTCATAGGCGATGGTGATGACGGTCGGCGTGTCGGGCGCGGCTTCGGGCGAGATGGTGCGCTGGTGCACGAACTCGGGCGCCTCGACGGCCGGGTCTTCCAGCACCTTGCCCTCGGACGAGGAGTGCAGAAGGTTGGCGTCGACCGAGAAGGGGGCCTCGCCGCGCTTGTCCTTGGAGATCGGGATCTGGTGCTTCTCGGCGAAGTCCAGCAGGGCCTCGCGGGACTTGAAGTCCCACTCGCGCCAGGGGGCGATGACGCGGATGTCGGGCTCCAGCGCATAATAGCCCAGCTCGAAGCGGACCTGGTCGTTGCCCTTGCCGGTTGCCCCGTGGCACACGGCGTCCGCGCCGACCATGCGCGCGATCTCGATCTGGCGCTTGGAGATCAGCGGGCGGGCGATCGAGGTGCCCAGCAGATACTGGCCCTCATAGACGGTGTTGGCGCGGAACATCGGGAAGACGAAGTCGCGCACGAACTCTTCGCGCAGGTCGTCGATGAAGATGTTCTCGGGCTTGATGCCCAGCTTCAGCGCCTTCTCCTTGGCGGGGGCGAGCTCTTCGCCCTGACCCAGGTCGGCGGTGAAGGTCACGACCTCGGCGCCGTATTCCTCCTGCAGCCACTTCAGGATGATCGACGTGTCCAGCCCGCCCGAATAGGCGAGGACGACTTTCTTGGGGGCGGGCTTGCTCATCGGTCGGTGAATCCTTTCAGGAGACGCAAGGGTCAGGGGACGCTTGGGGGAGGCGTTCGGCGCGCTTAAAGGACCAGACGCGCTGCGATGCAAGCGCGGGATTGGGACGCCGGTCCGCCAATGCGTCGAGGGCGCCGCGGACTGATCCGCGACGCCCCCGTTTCAGGTTGAATTTTCAACCGCTTAGAGGTCTCAGGCGGCCAGGGCCTTGAGGGCGTCGACCAGGTCGGTCTTTTCCCAGGAGAAGCCGCCGTCGGCGTCCGGCGTCCGGCCGAAATGGCCATAGGCGGCGGTGCGGCGATAGATGGGCTTGTTCAGGCCCAGGTGCTCGCGGATGGCGCGCGGCGAGGCGCCGCCGATCAGCTTGGGCAGTTCGGCCTCCAGCACCGCCTCATCGATCTTGCCCGTGCCGTGCAGGTCGACGTGGACCGACAGGGGCTTGGACACGCCGATGGCGTAGCTGATCTGGATGGTGCAGCGGTCGGCCAGGCCCGCCGCGACGACGTTCTTGGCCAGGTAGCGGCAGGCGTAGGCGGCCGAGCGGTCGACCTTGGTCGGATCCTTGCCCGAGAAGGCGCCGCCGCCGTGCGGGGCCGCGCCGCCGTAGGTGTCGACGATGATCTTGCGGCCGGTCAGGCCGGCGTCGCCGTCGGGCCCGCCGATGACGAAGGTGCCGGTCGGGTTGATGTGCCACTCGGTGTCGGCGGTGATGAAGCCCTGCGGCAGCACCTTCTCGACATAGGGCTTCACGATGGCGGCGACCTGATCCTGGCTCAGATTGGCCTTGTGCTGGGTCGAGACGACGATGGATGTCGCGCGCACCGGGCGGCCGTTTTCGTAGTGCAGCGTCACCTGGCTCTTGGCGTCGGGCTCCAGGCCTGGCTCGGTCCCGGCGTGACGGGCGTCGGCCAGGGCCTTCAGGATGTTGTGGCTGTATTGCAGGGTGGCCGGCATCAGCTCGGGCGTCTCGTTCGAGGCGTAGCCGAACATGATGCCCTGGTCGCCCGCGCCCTCGTCCTTGTCTTCGCCGGCGTCGACGCCCTGGGCGATGTGGGCCGACTGCGGGTGCAGGTTGTTCTCGAAGCGGAAGGTCTTCCAGTGGAAGCCGTCCTGCTCATAGCCGATGTCGCGCACCACGCCGCGCGCGGTCTCTTCGATCTCCTGTTCGACGCCGGGCGCCCAGTTGCCTTCCGTGTCCATGATGCCCTTGCCGCGAATCTCGCCCGCCAGAACCACCAGATTGGTCGTCGTCAGGGTTTCACAGGCCACCCGCGCCTCGGGATCCTTGGATAGGAACAGGTCGACAATGGCGTCGGAAATCTGATCCGCAACCTTGTCGGGATGGCCTTCCGAGACGCTCTCGGAGGTGAAGAGGAACGACGAACGGGCCAAGGCAGGCTCCTGGGTGACGATAAGGCCGCCAGACATATAAAGATATGCTTATACGTGCAAGGCGGCTTCTGTCGTGGGCGCGACCTCTCAGTCGAGCATCCTTGATGCGACTTCTCCAAAGCGTCGCATTTTCAAGCGCCTGCCTGTCATCAATCTTGGGCAAGGGGACGGCGACTGAAGGTCGGGAGCGCGCCCATGGACGTCTTCTATTGTCTGATCCACACGCCCGAGGCGATCACGCCCGAGCTGTGCGTCCTGCCCGGCGCCACCGAGGTCGAGGCCGTGCGGGGCGTGGCCGAAGTCGCGCGCGACTGGCCGCGTCTGGAGCGCATCGACCTCTATCGCGGCAACCACGAGGTCCGCAGCTTCGCCCCATCCGACTTTGCCCTGAGCCGACCGCTCCGCGCCCTGGCGGCTTGACGCCCGGTGAGCGTGCGGATGCCGCCGCCCGAGGCGTGGGTGTGTTTTGAAGGGCGAAAGGAGGAGTGGTGCCGCTTAGGTGACTCGAACACCTGACCCCCTCATTACGAATTTCTTGGCAGGAAAGCCGTGAAACCCTGCCGTAGTAAGGATTTGAGCGCCATTGGGGTGTCGTGAAAACAGGGCTTCCCACCGACTTCCCAGATTGGGCTTAGGGGGTGATCCGACCGTTTCCTAATTTACGATCGTTAGCTCAGTCCGACGCGGAAATTCGACCTGCGCCATACCTGCAGGCGGGGTCGTTGAGCCAAGCGTGTTCGCTGCCTTCGGTCCCAGACACAGCCACCGCCTCACCTGGGTGGCAGATAGAAGCCCAGTGATCTTGGCGAAGCACCGCCTTAAGCTTCCATTATGACCAACGCTCCTGCAATCGCCGTCGTCCATGTAAGCCTTGATGGCGTCCAGCCCGCGATCTGGCGGCGTTTCGCCACGCCCGTGACCACGACTCTCAAAGGGCTACACGACCTCATCCAGGCGGGTATGGGCTGGCAGGATTACCACCTGTGGCAGTTCGACTCCCATCAGCGTCGCTATGGGGTGCCGGACGCGGAATACATTACGGACCCGCCGACATTCCGGGCGTCCGGCGTCAAGCTCGCCGACCTGATCGCGCGCGATGAAGCCGCCCTGACCTACACCTATGACTTCGGCGACAACTGGCATCACGCAGTCCGGATCGAAGGAGTCGAGCCAGCCCGAGCCGACCTGACTTATCCAGCTTTCATCGAAGGGATCGGACGCTGCCCACCCGAGGACGTCGGTGGAACGCCCGGCTTCGAGGAATTCCTAGAGGCGGTTGGTCGCCCGCAACATCCCGAACACCGAAACGTGCTGGATTTGTATGGCGGCCCATTCGACCCCCAGGACATCAATCGGCAGATGATCGAGCTTCGCTTTGCCCAGATCGCCAGACGGCGCGCTCGCTCAATGGCTCGATGACGCCTGGCTGTGGGCGAGGGTTGAGCGGGGCGTTCAAGCTCAAGCCTGTATCCGACCAAAAAAAATAGCGCCCCACCCGCACCCCGACGTGATGTCAGGATGCGGGTGAAGCGCGCGGGTCAGAAGGCGGCTTGTTTTAGCGCACCGGCTTCGACAGCCTTGAGTAGAGTATCATTCGCCAAATGCGAGTAACGTTGAGTGGACTGATAGCTGGCGTGACCTAAAACTTTACCGACGGCGAATAAATCCACCCCACTGTTGACCATGTTACTAGCTGCGCTGTGGCGTAGATCGTGAAGTCGAAGTCCTGGAAGCTTTGCTTCTTTGATAGCATTCTGCCAACTGTGCTTGATCGACACGAACGGAAGGCGGGTTTCCGGGTTCGGCACCAACCATGGACACCCCTTGAAGCGGGGCAGCTTCTCGATGATCGCCACAGCTGGCGTGGATAGCGGGACGTAGCGCGACTTGCCGGTCTTGCTGGTCGGGATGAACCAGGACCTACGCGCCACGTCCACATTCTCCCACTTGGCCTCCAGCAGTTCTCGCAGCCGCGCCCCGGTCAGGAGGAGCAGGCCGACGATGTGCTGAAGCTGGGTGTTCTGAGACGCCGCCACCGCCGCCTTCAGCCGAACCGTGTCCTCCGGCGTGAGGAAGCGTTCGCGGCTGTTGTTAAGGGGCTTTCTCGGGATGCCCCGTGTCGGGTTCCTTTCCGTGCCTGGTATGTCCCAACTGGCCCCCAGGACGAAGGATCGGCCCAGGATCACCCGCATCTTCTCGACCGAGGCCGGAGCCAGACCGCCGACACGCTTCTCGTTCAACCACTGGCCGACCGACTGGCTGGTTATGTCGGTGAGACGGGTCTTTCCCCACTTCGGGACGATGTGGATCCGCATGCACGACTCCAGATCGTGGTAAGATTTGAGGTGGAGCTTGGCGAAGGCCAGATGCTTCTCGGCCAACTCTCCATAGAGGGGGATTGACCTAGCCAGCGCTTTCTTCGCGCCGGGGTCACCGCCCATCACCACCTCCGACCGCAGTTCCTGGGCCTTCTTTCGGGCTGCGGCACAGGTTACGTCCTCGACACCACCGATCTTGTGCTGCCGTTGTCGTCCGCTCACGTCGTTGTAGCGGAGGTAGTAGGTACCTTTGCCGCTGACGCGGCGTTCGAGGATGAAGCCGGGGATGTGGGTGTCGTACCAATCGGTCTTCTTCTTGCCGACTTCGCAACCGGCGTTGGCGACGAAGGCTTGAGTCAGATGTGCCTTGGGCATGGGTGATTTTCCTTGTGGTGAGTTGGGGTCAGACGAGTGCCATCACGCGGTGCCGAAGGGGGCGCAGCGGGAGGCGGCTTGCGGTGGAGGGGGAAGTCTGGAGCGGGGCGGACCCGCATTTGCCCCAGGGTGACCCGTCTGGGCGGGGGTTGGGACGGGGCGATGGCCGGGCTATGTGATGCCCGGAGCGGGGCTCAGGGGCTCGCGTTTCGGAGCGCACCGGACGAGCGCGGCACCGAAATCAAAGGGGGAAAGAGGGGCCCCTCTTCTCCTCTTTAGAATGCGCCCGTCGCGGGGCATTGGGTCAGCGAGGGCTACTCCTCATCCGTCAGGACACGCCAAGATTTGCGCTCGGTGCTGTCTCCATCTTCGATCCGAAGACCGTTCACTCGAGCGCCACGGTGGTCCTTCAGATAATGGCCTAACTTGTTCGGGTTAATGCCGTCGCGATCGGTGATGGGGAGTTCGTGAAGTATTTCGAGAAGCTGCGGCTTAGTGCGCGCTTCAGCCATGACTTCCCGCGTGGTCATGGATTCATCACTATAGAGCTTTCGCCACAGCTTTAAGAACACGTCCAGAGACTCGTTGTCGGTATTGTCCTTGACCTGTTTGATCAGGCTTCCAGCAGGATCCGGCTCGCCCAGCCAGATGAGCGGCTCACGACAAAGCCTCGACCAATCATCGAAGGAGCCGATCGCTGTGAGAGAGTCGTCACGCTTGCCGTGAAGCAGGAACGCCTGAATGATGGTCAGGGCCAAGCCTACGTACGCAGCCCTATGTTTCGCGATCTGCTTGTGCGGCTGACGTGCTCCCTTCCTGATCCCCCGATTTGAGTGAGAGTCCGTTTCATCAAGGAGACGGACGTGAAGAAAAGCAGG